>NZ_CP005083.1:762476-1459952 GCF_001563265.1 Sphingobium sp. TKS
CCCTGCAGCGCGAAGCGCTTGTCGGTCTGCGAAATGCCGCGGAAGCGATAGTCGGTGACGACAGCCGCATTGCCGGTGACGGTGAGCGCCGGAGTGGGCTCATCCTGGGCGAAGGCCGGTGCCGACACGGCGGCAGCCAAAGCGAGGGCCGATAGGCCGAGAATGGACTTACGCATATGGTTTCCCCTTGATGGTTATCTGCGATCGTCCCGCCTGCGTCATGGTCCCAAGTCTCTATCGCCCTGCACGGGATGGACCGGGTTGCCTCAACGATTGAGGAAATGCCTTTCCCCGTTGCGGCGCACAAGAATTTATTGCCGTTGCGTGTCGTTTGCTTCTTCAATGTTGCTGGCCTGCAACAAAATCAGGCATGATTATGGCGCTGCGCGGCGTTTCGCGCGCTTTTCGCCGTAATTGTCGCGGGAAAGCGGCTATCGCAGCGGCGTGACATCGCGGGGCGCGTGAATGACGCGCTGCGGATAGGGGATGGTGATGCCATGCTCGCGGAACAGCAGCCACAGCCGGCCCAACACATCGGACTTCACATTGCCCACGCCGCTTTCCGGGTCGCTGATCCACACCAATATGTCATGTTCGACGCGGTTCTCGCCAAAGGCGGTGAGCCAGACATTGGGCTTGGGACTGCGCAGCACGCGGGGGCTTTCCTGCGCGGCGCGGAGCATCAGTTCCTGCGCAAGCTTGAGATCGCTGTCATAGCCAATGCCGACGGGGATGCGGACGCGGACATTGCGGTCGGAATAGGACCAGTTCTCCACCTCCTGCGTCATCAGATTCTCGTTCGGGATCAGATGTTCCTTGCCGTCGCGGGTGATGACGGACACAGCGCGCACCCCGATCTTGTTCACCCAGCCGAAGCTGTCGCCCACGACGATGACATCGCCCGGCTTGATCGAACGGTCCATCAGCAGGATGATCCCGGCGATCAGGTTGCCGAAGGTCTTTTGCAGGCCAAAGCCGACCGCCAGCCCCAGCGCGCCGGAAAAGACCGCGAAGGCGGTGAGGTCAATGCCGAGCAGGTCGACGCCGATGAAGAAGGCGGCGACGACTACGACGATGGCGGCCAGTTTCTGGGCCAGCAGCTTTTGCGTGGCGTCCAGGCCATGGGCGCGGGTGATGCTGCGCCCGACGATGCGGTTGGTCAGGCGCACCAGGGCGAAGAGCGCGACGCAGATGGCGGCCATGCTGACCAGGCCGAGCAGGGTGACGCGCCGCTTGCCGAGGTCGAGGCCGACGCCGTCGAGCATGTCGGCCACCGGGGCAAAGCCGCCGCTGCTGCCCGAAAGGACCATGACGAAGAGCAGCAGGGCGATGGGCAGGACGGCGAGGCGCGCTATGGCGAGGCTGCGCAGGATATGCACGGCAAGCAGCGAAAGCGACAGGGCAAGCGCCGCGCCCAGGATGAGATGCGCGAAATCCCCGATCGGCCAGAAGGCGACGGCGACCGCGATCATGGCGGCGGCGATGATATGGTGCAGGATTGGCCGCAAATGCCCCGCCAGCGCTTCGCCCAAGCCACGGAAGCGGCGGCGCAGCCGCGGCGAGGCGAAGCGGGAGACGGCGCCAGCGACCAGATAGAGGGCGACGGCCAGCGCCAGCGCTATCAGGGGATGAACGATGGCGGGATCACCGGGCAGCCGGGACAGCAGCTCGGGCAGGCCCGGCATCATCCGCGCACGGCCCGGAAGCGGGCGAGGCCCGCGTCGAGATCAGCGATCAGGTCGTCGGGGTCTTCCAGGCCGATTTGCAGGCGGACGGCGGGGCCTTCGGCTTGCCAGACGGTGGCCGTGCGGTAGCGGGCCGGGTCGACCGGCAGCGCGAGGCTTTCAAAGCCGCCCCAGCTATAGCCGATGCCGAAATGGGCGAGGCCGTCGATCAGGGCGGCGCGGGATTGTTCGTCGCCGCCCTTGAGGACGAAGCTGAACAGCCCGCTGGAGCCAGTGAAATCGCGTCGCCAGAGGTCGTGGCCGGGGCAGGAAGACAGGGCCGGGTGCAGCACGCGGGCGACATCGGGCTGCTTAGACAGCCATTGCGCGATCTGGAGCGCACTCACCTGATGCTGGTTCAGACGCACGCCCAATGTGCGCAGGCCACGTGCGGCGAGCCAGGCATCGTCGGGGCTGGCCATCTGGCCGAACAGATAGGCGGCCTGACGGATTTTCGGGAAGAAGGCCGGGCTGGCCGTCACCGATCCCATCATCACATCGCTATGGCCGACAATATATTTGGTGCAGGCGAGGATGCTGATGTCGACGCCATGGGCCAGGGCGGGGAAGAAATAGGGCGTGGCCCAGGTATTGTCGATCAGAGTTGCGATGCCCTTTTCCCGCGCTATGGCGGCGATGGCGGGGACGTCCTGCACCTCAAAGGTCAGGCTGCCGGGGCTTTCCATGAAAATGGCGCGAGTCGCGTCGGTGATGAGGTCCGCGATTCCCGCTCCGACGGTCGGATCGTAATAGACCGTTTCTATGCCGAGCGGGCGGAGCATCTGTTCGCAGAAATTGCGGGTCGGATCATAGGCGCTGTCGACCATCAGCAACTGGTCGCCGGGCTTCAGCACCGCCATCAGCGCGCAGGCGATGGCCGCGACGCCCGAAGGATAGAGCATCGTGCCTTCGGCGCCCGGCTCCATTTCGGTGAGGGCGTCGGCCAGGCTCCATGACGTCGGCGTGCCCTTGCGGCCGTAGAACAGGCGCTCGTGTGTGCTGCGGCCCGCCGCGCTGCGCAGATGCGCGACATCGTCATAGAGGATGGTCGACGCGCGCCAGACCGGAGGGCTGACGATGCCGCCGGGCTGGCCGGGCATGCCGGTCCATTCGGGCTTGCGTCCGGCCTGCGCCAGTTGCGTGAGGGGCTTGCGATCCTTGCTCATGCGGCGCCTGTCGCTTTCGGCGTGGCGGGGTCCAGACCCCATTCCGACCAGCTTCCGTCATAGAGGGTGACGTCGGTCTTGCCGAGCAGTTCGAGCCCAGAGAGGATGATCGCCGCCGTCACGCCGCTGCCGCAGCTCGTGATGATCGGGCGCGCAAAATCCGTGTCCGCGTCGAGGAAGAGGCGACGAAGCTCCTCGCCCTGTTTCATGCTGTTGTCGGCATTGTAGAAGGCGGAAGAGGGGATGTTGCGGCTGTGCGGGATATGGCCCGACGCCATGCCGGGCCGGGGTTCCTTTTCCTCGCCGGTGAAGCGCGGCGCGCCCCTGGCGTCGAGCACCTGTTCGGACTGGGTTTCGAGATTGGCCAGAAGGTCTTCCTTGGTGCGCACCTGGCCGGGGGCGCGGCGGGCGATGGCATTGCCGCGTGGCGGGGTGGGAATGCCGCTTTCCGTGGGGCGTCCTTCGGCCAGCCATTTGACGAGGCCGCCGTCAAGGATCGCGGCGCTCTTGCCCAGCCCAAAGAGGCGCATCATCCACCAGCCGCGCGCAGCGCTGTGGGTGGGGCTGTTGTCATAGACGATGATGCGGCTGTCGGCGTCTATGCCAAGCTGCCGGCAACGCTCGGTCATGAAGGCGTCGGTCGGCAGCATGCCGGGGCGCGGATCGTCCGGATCGGCCAGCGTCGGCAGGTCGAGAAAGGCCGCGCCGGGGATATGGGCGGCTTCGAACTCGGCCCTCGGGTCGCGGGGGGTGCCGGGGAGGAAAAGGCTGGCATCGACGATTTTGAGGTCGGGTTTGCCCAGCTCGTTCGCCAGCCAGTCGGTGGATACCAATATGTTCATGCGGCCTTTTCCTCTGTGCTTGCCTCCTTTTTAGGATCGGCAGGCGAAGGTGGGAAGGGCCGATCGACCTTAGCTGGCGAGGGAAAGCGCGGTCGCGCGGCTGCCGGGGGTGCGATATTGGCGCGGGCCAAGGTCCAGGCGGAAGGGCGAGAGGCGTTCGACCGGCGGCGATTGTTCCTCGCCCACGATGAAGGCGCGGCCGGTGCGGCCGATTCCTTCGCTGCCGCCCGTCCAGCGATATTGCGCGTCAAAGGCGATCAGCGGGATCAAAAGGGCGCGCTGGCCCATCTGGACCGCTGCAATTTCCTGGGCGTTGAGCCGCATCTCGCCGGTCAGCTTCTGCGTCTCGCCCGGTGCGATCGAAACGATGGAATGGACGGGAAGCCCGGTTTCGCCCGCGAAAAACTGTTGGAACAGCGCCTGTTGCTGCGCGTCGGCATTCGCGATCAGGCTGCGGACGAGAATGTCCTCCGCTGTCTGGGTGCCCCGGTTGTGGAGCGTCAGCATGTAGCCGATCGTTGCGCCCATGAGTGTCAGGCGGGCGGCCTGCACGTCCATGGCGAGGTCAAGCCAGGGGCGGTCGGTGGCGGCGGGCGCGGGTTCTGGCTTGGCCGGGGCTGGAGGAGGGACGGGAGCCGCCTTGGGCTGCGCGGGCCGGGGCGCTGGCGGCGGGGGGGCTGGTTCGGGTTCGTAATAGGCTTCCTCGACCTCTTCCGGCTTGCGGCGGCGCAGCCAGAGGAAGGCGCCGATCAGCAGGGCGACACCGGCTGCGACGGCGATCCAGCGCCAGTTGGCGGCGGGCTCTTCCGCGGGCGCCAGCGGAGCCACTTGAGGTGCAGGAGTTGCGCCATTGTCGGCGGGCGGGAGGGCTTGGTTCTCGACCGCCTGGGGTGCTGATATGGGTTCGCCGGGCGCGGCGCTCTCGGGCGGCGTTTGGCTTTGAGGCGCCGGTCGAGGCGCGCGTTGGGGTTCGGCCGGGCGGCGTTGCTGCGGCTGCTGGGGCGCAGGCTGCGGCGTGGGAATGACGGCGGGCGGCACCTGGATCGTCGGGGCGACGATCGGAGGCGGCGTCACCGTCGCGGGCGCGCCGCGAAAGACGTCGAGTTCCGGGCCTTGCCGGTTGGGATTGGTCGTTTGCGGCTGCGTCGTGCGCGGCAGGTTGAAGACCGGATCGGCGGCGTTTTCCTGCTGGGCGAGGGCGGACGTGGCCAGCATCAGTGGCGTGGCGAACAGAAGCGAGAAACGGAACCCCATGGGTCGCAGCCAAGGCATAAGCCCCAGTGAACCCGCCATGAACGAAAGGCAAGAGAGGAGACCAGAGGTTGCTGGGCGATGACATATGCCGTGCAATCGCGTAGATGGCCTGCCCATGACTGACATGCCGACTCCGCTCCATCTGGGCCAGACCAGTGCCCTGCCCGCACGTCCCGAAGACGCCGTGCTGGACTATGTGCCCAATCCCAGGCCGGGAAAGCCCTATCTGGTGCGCTTCACCGCGCCCGAATTCACCTCGCTCTGCCCGGTGACGGGGCAGCCGGATTTCGCGCATCTGGTGATCGACTATGCGCCCGCCGCGACCATCGTCGAATCGAAATCGCTGAAGCTGTTCCTGGGGGCGTTCCGCAACCATGCCGCTTTCCATGAGGATTGCACCGTGGGAATCGGGGAGCGGCTGTTCGTGGAGATGAATCCGCTCTGGCTGCGCATCGGCGGCTATTGGTATCCGCGTGGCGGGATTCCGATCGACGTGTTCTGGCAGTCGGGGGAGCCGCCCGCCGGACTTTGGCTGCCTTCGCAGGATGTGCCGGGCTATCGCGGGCGGGGGTAAGTTCGCCCGAAGAGAATCGTGCTCCTGCCTTCGCAGGAGCACGGGATATTTGCGGCCCGGCCTGTTGTTTGACAAACGGACAACAACATTCGACCAACGACATCGGCGGCGGGACGCCCGGCTTGACCGACAGGCCGAAACAGCCGATCCCCCTGTCATCATGGCGCGCGCCCTTCGCCGCGCCGTTCCAACGTGTCGGAGTTGCGAACCTCATGTCCTTTTCGAAGATTCTTCCGCTGATGCTGGCGGCTGCGCCCCTTGCCATGGCGGTGCCGGCCTTGGCGCAGACGGCGCCTGCCGGCCCCGCTGCCGGCGTCACCACCCAATTGCCGCGTGGCGCCGCGCCCAGCCATTATGCGATTCAGGTCACGCCCGATGCGGCGAACCTCAAATTCACCGGCAAGGTGACGATCGACATCACCGTGGCGCAGGCCATGCCCGCGCTGGTGCTGAACGCCGCCGATCTGACGGTGAGCGGCGTCACGCTCACCCCCGCAAAGGGCAAGGCGGTGAAGGGAACCGCCAAGGTCGACGCCGATGCGCAGACCGTGACCTTCGATTTCGGCAAGCCGGTCCAGCCTGGCAGCTACAAGCTCGCCATCGATTATGCGGGCATCATCAACACGCAGGCGAACGGCCTGTTCGCGCTCGACTATACCGACAATGACGGCAAGGCGAAGCGTGCCCTCTTCACCCAGTTCGAGGCGCCCGATGCCCGCCGCTTCGTGCCGAGCTTCGACGAACCGAGCTACAAGGCGACCTTCGACCTGAGCGCCGTCATCCCCGCCGATCAGCTTGCGGTCAGCAACATGCCGGTCAAGAGCAGCACCGATGCGGCCGGCGGCAGGAAGCTGGTCACTTTCGGCACCTCCCCCAAAATGTCCTCCTATCTGCTATTCTTCGGCCTGGGCGAGCTGGAGCGCGCCACAAAACAAGCAGGCGCGACCGAAGTCGGCGTGATCACCGGCAAGGGCAATACCGACAAGGCGCAACTGGCGCTCGACGCGTCGGCGGCGATCCTGCCTTATTATAACGACTATTTCGGCGTGCCCTTCCCGCTGCCCAAGCTGGATAACGTCGCCGGGCCGGGACAGAGCCAGTTCTTCTCCGCCATGGAGAATTGGGGCGCGATCTTCACCTTCGAACGCGCACTGCTGGTCGATCCGCGCTTTACCTCCGAAAGCACGCGTCGGGTGATCTACTCCATCGTCGCGCATGAAATGGCGCACCAGTGGTTTGGCGACCTCGTCACCATGGCCTGGTGGGACGATCTCTGGCTGAACGAAGGTTTTGCAAGCTGGATGGCGACCAAGGTCACGGACAAGCTGAACCCCGAATGGGAAATGCTGCTCTCCCGCGTCAACGGCCGCGAGCGCGCGATGAGCCTCGATTCGCTGGTGACGACCCATCCGATCCTCCAGAAGATCCATACCGTCGATGAGGTGAATCAGGCCTTTGACGACATCACCTATGAAAAGGGTGAGGCGGTCATCACCATGCTGGAGGGCTTTGCCGGGGAGGATGCGTGGCGCTCGGGCATCCGCGCCTATATGAAGCAGCATGCCTATGGGAACACCGTGACCGACGATCTTTGGAAGGCGGTCGAGGGCGCGGGCGCCAAGGGCGTGGTCGGCATCGCGCATGACTTCACCAGCCAGCCGGGCATTCCGCTGGTGAAGGTGGACTCGGCCCAATGCCAGGGCGGTTCGACCCTGCTGTCGCTGAGCCAAGGCGAGTTCAGCCGCGATCGCAAGGACAAGACGCCGCTTCGCTGGAATGTGCCGGTCATGGCCCAGACCATCGGCGGAACCCAGCAGCAACTGATCCTCAATGGCAGCGCGCAGGTCACGCTGCCCGGTTGCGGCGCTTATGTGATCAATGCGGGGCAGACGGGCTATTATCGCTCGCTCTATCCGGAAACGAACGTCAAGGCGCTGGCGAAGGACTTCACCAAGCTCGCCTCCATGGATCAGATCGGCCTGTTGGCGGATAATTTCCAATTGGGGCTGGGCGGCTACCAGCCCATGGGTCTGGCGCTCGACCTGATCGACGCCGTGCCCGTCAATGCCAGCCCAGCCGTGCTGGCCGAGGTGCCGGGCTATCTCGACAGCGCGCATAGCATGCTGGAGAGCGACAAGGCGGCGCAGGCGCGGGTCGCGGCCTATGCCTCGAAGAAGCTCAGTCCAGTGCTGGCGACCGTCGGCTTCGACGCGAAGCCGGGTGAAAATCCGCAGGTGCCGGTGCTGCGTTCGGCGCTGGTGTCGACGCTGGGCGGCATGGGCGACAAGGCCGTGGTGGCCGAGGCGAACAAGCGCTTTGCCGCGCTGGCGGGCAATCCGGCGGCGCTGGATGGGCCGCTGCGCAATGTCTGGCTGCGGATCATCGCGGAAAATGCCGATGCGGCGACCTGGGAGAAGCTGCGTGGCCTCGCCAATGGGGCGAAGACGGACCTTGAAAAGAGTACGACCTTCGCGCTGCTGGGCGTCGCGAAGGATGAGGCGCTGGCGGGCAAGGCGCTCGACCTCGCCATGACCGACGAGCCGGGCAAGACCACCAGCGCGGCGATCATCTCCGCCGTGGGCGGGGAGCATTCGATGCTGGCGGTCGACTATGTGCTGGCGCATCGCCAGCAATATGAGGCGATGATCGACGTGTCGGCGCGGTCCCAGGCGATCGCGCGGCTGGGCGGCAATTCCGCCGATCCGGCGATGGTGACGAAGCTGGATGGCTATGCGAGCCAGTATCTGACGCCGGAATCGCGCAAGGTGGTGGATCGCTCCATCGCCGCGATCAAGACGCGGATCGAGACGCGGGCACGGCTCAAGCCCGCGCTGCTGGCCTGGTTCGCCAAGAAGTGAGATTGGGGGCGGTGGAGCGATCTGCCGCCCTTCTTCTTGGAGCGCGCTACAGCAACCGCCGCTCAAACGCGCCCCGTTCCAGCTCTTCCCGGAAATCGGGATGAGCAATCCCGATCAGTGCGCGGGCGCGTTCCGATAGCGTCTTGCCCTTCATGTCGACCCAGCCATATTCGGTGACGACGATATGCGTATCGGTGCGCGGCGTCGTCACCGGCCCAGCGAGCCAGGGCACGATCCGCGAAACCGTCCCCTTGGCCGCAGTCGAGTGGCAGGCGATGATCGACCGGCCGCCCTTCGACGCATAGGCGCCGCGCACGAAATCGAGCTGGCCGCCAGTGCCGCTATATTGGCGCCCATTCATATATTCGGAATTGCAGGCGCCGCTCAGGTCGACCTGAATGGTGGCGTTGACCGAAATCACCCGGTCGTTTTGCGCGATGATGTGCGGTGCGTTCACATGCTCGACCGGATGCGCCGCCAGTGCCGGATTATCATGCAGGAAGTCGTAAAGCCCCTGGTCGCCCATGGCGAAGGTGAAGACCGAGCGGCCCGGATGGATGCTTTTCCGGCTGTTGTCGACCACGCCCGCCTTGATCAGGCTGACGAGGCCGGGGGTGAGCAGTTCGGTGTGGATGCCGAGCTGCCGATGATCCATCAACGCGGCGCAGACCGCGTCCGGCACGGCGCCGATGCCCATTTGCAGGCAGGCGCCGTCCCCCACCATCTCCGCGATGATGGCGCCGATCGCTTCGTCATTGGCGGTGCGCGGCAGGGGCGGGATCTGCACCAGCGGGGCGTGGTTTTCCACGATCGCCGTGACTGCCGAGAGCGGGATTTTGCAGTCGCCATGGACATAGGGCATGGCGGGATTGACCTCGACGATCAGCCGGGCGCCGCTGCGCGCGACCATCAGCGCATAGTCGGTGTTGGTGCCCAGGCTGAAGCAGCCGTCGGCGTCCATTGGCGAGACGGTGACGAACAGCGTGTCGACGCGAAGATGTTCGGTCAGGACGCGGGGAATCTGGTGGAACTGGACGGGAAGCGTCTCGACAAGATTGTGCGTGGTGCCGGCGCGCAGGGCGTCCGTGTTGCGCTCGACGCCGCCATGGAAGAGGCTGACATGGCGGATGCGGTCGCTGAGGTCGGGCGAGAGGATCGACTGGCTCGCGCTGGCGCAGGCGAGCATGCAGTAGAGCGTGCCATTGGTGAGGTCGCCGGAGCGGACGCGGTCGGCCAGCGCGTCCATCAAGGCAGGCGGGTAGCTGACGGCGAGGCCGACGACCATCTTCGCGCCGTCGGGGACCAGCGCGGCCGCCTGCGCGGCGGTCATGGTCTTGGCGCGGTAATTTTCTGTGATGGGCATCCTACTCTCCCCGGACTTTTGGGAGATTGTCGCGCTGTTGGCACGGGAGCGCAATGGCGACGAAAGTAGGGGGTGGGCCTTAAAGGCCATCCCCCGACCCCGCCGAAGGGAGGGTGCCTTTAGCGGGCTATGCCGAGCGCCCTGGCGATGTCGTCCCACGCGACCAGCTTGAAATTCTGGGCCGCCGTGGCGTTGTGGCCGTCCTGCGCTACGAACAGCCCGCCGGGATAGTTCGGCCCGAAATCCCCCAGCATCAGGTCGATGCCGTCGGTTTCCTCCGACCCGCCAATGGCGCCATCGACCACGCGGAATCGGCCGGCATAGCCGTCGTCGCTCAGGCGATAGGCGACATAGGCGTTGTCGCCCTGGCTGGAGACGAGGACATAGCCGTCTTTCTCGCCCATGGGCGCGATGGCGACGCCTTCGGCATCCATGACAAGGTTCTTGCCGTCCGCCGCCGCGATCTTCGTCGGCGCGGCCGGGCCGGTCGGCCGGGCGTCGAAGCGCCAGAGGCCGACATCTTCCTCCGCCACATAGAGGATGCCGGTGCGGTCATCGACCGCGCAGCCTTCGGACTGGGTGCCGAGTTTCATGGTCCGGACGATCCTGCCGGTCGGCGCGGCGCCCGAGGTTTCGAGCGCGATCTGGTTCACCGTGCCGTCCTTGAGCACGACGAAGGCGTAGGTCGCTTCCGGCGCGCCATAGAGGCAGATGCCATAGGCCTCCCCCTTGCCCGCATCGACCTTGCCGAGCGTCGTCAGCCGGGCGGTGGCGGGGTCGAGGCGGAAGAGGGCGAGCCTGGCATTCGTCACATCATTGCGGTCGCTGGCGACGACGAGGATGCCGTTCCGGCCGTTGATCGTCACATTGTCGCGCAGGTCGACATTGTTGACCCGTCCCGCGTCGAGAAAGTCGCGGGTCTTGCCGTCGAGGCCATAGACATAAAGCCCGGCCTTCTTGTCGGTGCCGACGATCAGGCTCTGCACAGGGTCGGCGGCGTTGCGCCAGATCGCCGGATCGTCCGCCGCATCGGCATTGGCCGTGCCGACGGGTGCTGTTTCCCCCCGTGCCGTGACGTTCACGGCGGGAGTGGCGTTGGCGATGCGCTGGGCCAAGGGCGGTTCGGTCGCCGTGGTGGCGCAGGCGCCGAGCAGAAGGACGGCGCAAAGCCCGGCAAATGAGCATCTGGTCATGGATTCCCCCCCCGTTTCGAGATGCTTCCTGGACATGCTCCATGACAGGGATGTGACGGGACAGGCGCAAATATTGGTCCATATGTCACTGATCTGTCACCATAATTTCATCTGGTTGTATTCCTGCCGCCCTAGGTGCCCCGCCAAGCCATTTCGACAGGGCTGTTCCAACAGGGGGATATCATGCAGCATAAATTCGCCCGGCGCCGCGCCGGCGCCACATTCGTTCGCCTGAGCCTGGCATGCGGTATTGCGGGCTGGGCGTGGCATCGTCCGACGCCATGGCCCAACCCGCAATGGCGGCGCCCGCCGCTGAAGAGGATATGGGCCAGATCGTCGTCACCGGCACCCGCCCGATCGCTGAATCCGAAGCCGCCGCGCTGGAAATCCAGAAGAACAGCGATTCTCTGGTCACGGTCGCCGCGTCCGATTCCGTGGGCCGCCTGCCCGACCAGAATATCGCCCAGGCCGCCAGCCGCCTGCCCGGCATCAGCGTCGAGCGCGACCAGGGTCAGGCCCGCTACATCAACCTGCGCGGCGCGCCCAAGACCTGGACCACCCTGTCGTTCGACGGCATCAACGTGGTGAGCCCGGAAGGTCGCGACGCTCGCTTCGATTCCATCCCGTCCGCCATCGCGGGCAAGATCATCGTGTCCAAGGCGGTGACGCCCGACATGCCGGGCGAAACGGTTGCGGGCAATGTCAACGTCATCACCCGGTCGGCCTTCGATTATGACGGCTTCCATCTGGCGGGCAAGGGCGGCCTTGGCTTTGCCGAGCTTGGCGACAAGCGGGAATATGAAGGGGCGCTGGTCGTTTCCAACCGCTTCCAGACCAGCATCGGGGAGATCGGCGTGCTGCTGTCGGGCAGCTATTATGAACGCAACATGGTCACCGACAATTTCGAGACCGATTATGAGCGGGTAGGGGCACAGGATAGCCGGCCCGGCAACGAGACCCGTTTCTGGGCGCACGAGGCCGAGAACAAGCTGTATCGCCTGACCCGCAAGAACTGGTCCGTCTCGGGCCGGGTCGACTGGAAGCCGGACGCGCAGAACACGGTCTCGCTGCGTTCGATCTACACCATCTTCACCGATGACGAGGCGCGGGACAATTACCGCTTCGATCTGGACGACCGCCAGAGCGACGGCTCGACCTCCTCGGCGGCCTGCGCGATCACGCCGAACGCGACGCCGACCAACAGCGGCTATGCCGACATCTGCATCGGCAACACGCCGCAACAGGGCACGGTCTACGGCATCGACATCCGTCAGCGCTCGACCCTGCGTGCCTTCCGCCAGTCGGTCTTCACCAACACGCTGGCGGGCGACCATGAATTTGCCGACGGCTGGAAGCTGAGCTGGGTCGGCAACTACACCGAATCGAAGGATGACCGCTCGGTCGTCGGTGAAGCGACCTGGGACAGCCCCAGCACGCGCAACCTGCGGCCGACCGTCGCCTATGATTTTTCCGACCCGAACCTGTCGCGCCTGACGCTTTACCGCACGCTGCAACTCGCCAGCCCGACACGCTACACCGCCGGTGCGCAGGTCACGGACGTCGACAGCTTCACCAAGCCGCTCTCGGGCTTCACCGTGCTGGACGCGGTCGACACGACCAAGGCCTATACCGGTCGCTTGGTGCTGGCGCGCGAGCTGGAGCATGCCACGCTGAAGGCGGGCATCCAGTATGACCGCCGCACCAAAATAGCCGACGAACAGCAGATCACGCTGACCGCCGCGCAGGCCGCGACGATCATGCCCACCGACTATAACCAGTTCTCGCTCGACCAGAAATTCCTGGGCGAGATCCCGATGGGCTACACCTTCCATTATTTCGACACGGACAAGATGCGCGCCGCATCGAAAGCGGCCCAGGCTGCCTTCTCCTTCGCGCCGAACACCGGCAATAATTATGACGTGCGGGAGGAAATCCTTGCCGGCTTCCTGATGGGCACATTCCGGTACGACTGGGGTTCGGTCATCGGCGGTGTGCGCGTCGAGCATATCAAGAACCGTGGTTCGGCCGTCGGCACCGTTGCGGGCGTCAGCGGTCTCGTCACGGCGGAAGCCACGCAGACGCTGGCCTTCCCCAGCCTGCACATCAATTATAATATCGACGACACGAAGAAGCTGCGCCTCTCCTTCAACAGCGGCGCCGCCCGCGCAGACTATGACCAGTTGCGTCCCAATGTCGTCGTCAACGACAGCAACGAGACGATTTCCGGCGGCAATCCGGCGATCAAGCCCGAGCGCGCCTATGGCGTCGACGCCTATTTCGAGTGGTATCTGCGTCCGCAGGGCTATCTGATGATCGGCACCTTCTACAAGAAGATCGAGGATTTCCTCTACACCTCTTCACGCACTTTCAATTCGAGCGCGCTCAACAGCAATGGCATCGATCGTTCGGGCTACAGGTTCAGCGGCCTGGTCAACGGCGGTTCGGGCCGCATCTACGGCCTGGAAGCGGCCGCGCAGTTGCAGCTTGAGCCATGGACGGACAGCCTGGGCCTGCCCGAATTCCTCGGCGGCTTCGGCGTGTCGGCCAATGTTACGCTTAACAATAGCAAGGTGAATCTGCCCGGCCGCACGCTCCGCCTGCCCGGCACGTCGGACTTCGTCTACAATATCGGCGGCTATTACGAGAAATATGGCCTGTCGATCCGCCTGCAATATCAGAACCGCAGCAAATGGCTGGATACGGTCGGTTCGCTGGCCGATGGCGGCGACACTTATTGGGACTCGGACGACGAGCTGGATTTCTCGGCGCGCTATGCGGTGACGAAGAATTTCGAAATTTATTTCGACGCGTCGAACCTGCTCAACCATCCGGGCCGCCGCTTCTCCGATCCGGGCAGCCTGCTGCGCGCAAGCGGTGTGCAGGCGCCCAACACCAGCAACCAAACGATCGAGTGGGAGCGCTTTGGCCGCCGCTATACGGGCGGCATCCGGTTCAACTTCTGATCCGGCGGAATGGGATTGAGAAGGGGGCTGCCTTGGGGCGGCCCCCTTTTTGTTGGATTCCAGGACGCATAGGATTTGGCCGAAAATCGTCAGTTGCGGATGCGTGAGTCCTCCCCTCCCCTTCAGGGGAGGGGATTGAGGGGTGGGGGCGTGCTCCACGCGCAAACTCGGCCTATGGGGCACTCCCCCACCCCAACCGCTCCCCTGAAGGGGAGGGGCTTAATGGCAGCTTCACCCCAGCGGGGCGCTAGCCCAATGCCTTAGCCTCCCGTAAAGCGTCGCAATCACGCCAAAGAAGGCGATCACCGAAAGCACCACAGCCCAGGGGTTCTCCGCCACCAGTGCCAGCGGCGCGTCGCTGTCTGTCGCCGCGACGATCCCGGCGAAGGCGACGCCGAACAGGCTTTCGCCCACGATGAAGCCGGTCGCCATCAGCACGCCCATGCGCTCGGCAAATTCGGGGTTGGACTGGCGCAGCGCCCAGCGGTTGTAGAAATGCCCAATCGCCGCGCCGACCGGGATCAGCAGGGTCAGCGCCATGGGCAGGTAGATGCCCATGCCGACGGCGAGCGGCGGCAGGCGCAGCTTGCCCGCCTTGCCCAGCAGCTCATCGATGGCGACGACGACCACGCCGATCCCCGCGCCGAAGCCGATCAGCTTCCAGTCGAGATCGCCGCCCAGCACGCCCTTGGCCAGAGCCGAGATCAGCGCCGCCTGCGGGGCGGGGAGGGCGCTCGCCTTGGCGCCCGGCGCGCCTGCGAAGCCGAAGGCGCTGTTGAGCAGGTCCAGCACCGGCGGGATCACCAGGGCGCCGAAGATCACGCCAAGGACCAGAGCGACCTGCTGTTTCCAGGGGGTCGCGCCGACAAGCTGGCCGGTCTTCAAGTCCTGCAAATTGTCGTTGGAGATGGTCGCGACGCCGAAGACGATCGCGGTCGTGAACAGGGCATAGGCGATGAGCGCCTGGCTTTGCTTGGGGTCGCCGCCCGAGCCGTAGATCGCCGCGAGGATCAGCGATGCGCCCAGCACGGCGAGGATGCCGACGCCCGAGATCGGGCTGTTCGACGCGCCGATCAGGCCCGCCATATAGCCGCAGACCGAAGCGATGACGATGCCCGCGACCAATATATAGGCCAGCGTCAGCGCAATGATCGGCACGGGGTTGAGTGCGATCGGCCCGCCCTGCGCGAACACCCAGAGCAGGATGGCGATGGGGATGAGCGAGGCGAGAATGGTGCCGCCGACAATGCCGATCGGCAGATCGCGCTCGGTGATGTCGAGCAGGCCTGCATTGCCCGCCTTGCGGACCTTGGCGGCGGCGAGGGCGGAGCGGATGCCGCTGATGATGGGGCCAAGGATCTTGAGCAGGGTCCAGATCGCCGCCACGCCGATCGTGCCCGCGCCGATGAAGCGCGCCTTCATGCGGAAGGTGGTGCCGACCAGTTCCGAAAGGTCCGCGCCCGCGGGAAGCGGGGCGGTGAGATAGGGGACGAGGCCGACCCAGCTTATCAGCAGGCCGAAGAACATGGCGACGCCCACCGACAGGCCGACCAGATGGCCGACGCCGATCAGCGCCATGGAAAAGCTAGTGGAGACACTGGAGGCGCCCGCGCCGAATTTGAAGAAGGTGGCGGCTTCCTCCGCGATCAGCCTGGTCTTGGCGAGGATCGCGAAGGCGGCGGCAGCGACCGAACTGGCGATGATGGCGGCAAGGCCGCGCTTATTCTCCTCCAGCCCTTCGCGGGAGCCTGCGCCCACTTTCAGCACTTCGGCAGCGGCCACGCCCTCGGGATAGGGCAGGTCGGAGCCGGTAACGAGCGCGCGGCGAAGCGGCACCGAATACATGACGCCCAATATGCCGCCCAGCGCGATGGTGAAGGCGCTGAGCCAATAGGGGAAACCCTGCCACCAGCCGATGATCACCAGCCCCGGCAGCACGAAGATGATCGCGGACAGCGTGCCGGCGGCCGAGGCAATGGTCTGGACGATGTTGTTTTCCAGGATCGTGCCGGTCGCGAACAGCCGCAGCACCGCCATGGAAATGACGGCCGCCGGGATGGACGTGGCGAAGGTCAGGCCGATCTTCAGCCCCAGATAGACGTTCGCCGCGGTGAACAGCAAGGTGATCAGCGCGCCCAATATGACGCCGCGAAGCGTCAGCTCCGCCATCGGGGCCGCCTTGGCCGAATCACTTGTCACTGGTCTGTCCCCTTGCCTGCGGCTGTTTTATCAACGTCCGGTAATAATGTTGCTTGAGCGTGGATCAATCGGAAAGTGCTCAGGAGGGAGAAATGGGCCTGAGGTCGGCGGCGGCGGCCTCGTCCAGATAGGCGTCGACCAGCTTGGTCCAGAGCGTGTAGCCGCGTGGGTTCATATGCAACCCGTCGGGGCGGAACAGGGATGCATCGGGCAGGCCGTCAGCCGCCAGCAGCACGCGGCCGACATCCAGATAATCGAAGCGGGTCACGCGCGCCCGCGCCGCCACCGTCATGTTGACCGCCGCCATTTTCGGCCAGAGCGTCCAGCGGATCGGGCTGGGCTTGAGCGACAGATAGGCGATATGCGCCTTGGGATAATCGGTGCGAAGCTGCCTCAGCAGGGTCAGGATATTGTTCGCGACCTCGGCCGGGGCGGCTCCGGCGGCCAGATCATTTTCCCCGACATAGACCAGGATGGAGCGCGGCTTGGCCTTGGGCAGCAGGCGCTTGTAATAACGCAGCACATCCGGCGTGGTCGCGCCGCCAAAGCCGCGATTGACCGTGCCGACATCCGGAAAACTGCCGCTTATGTCCCACAGGCGGATGCTGGAACTACCCAGGAACAGCGTGGCGTCGGTGACGGCCGGTCCCGCCTCATTGGCCTTGGCGAAGGCCTCGATCTCTCGCGAAAAGGGGAAGGCGGGATCGGGATTGACCTTGAGCGCCGATGCTGGAAGCGGCGGTGCGGCCTGCACCAGTCCGCCCGGCGCGAGCAGCAGGGCGAGCCCGAGCAGCGCCCGGCCCGCCTTGATGCCGCCCTTAATGGCGATGGAGCGGGCGTAGCTGATATTTGCCGTTCGCATAGGTGCCGAACATGTCGGAAATGGCGGGATGGTCGACAGGTTCCTCGCTGTCGTCCGCGATCAGATTCTGCTGGCTGACATAGGCGACATAGCTGCTTTCGTCATTCTCAGCGAGCAGATGGTAGAAGGGCTGGTCCTTGTCCGGCCGCGCCTCTTCGGGAATGGCCTGATACCATTCGTCGCTATTGGCGAAAACCGGATCGATATCGAACACCACGCCGCGAAAACCGAAGCGCAGGTGCTGCACCACGTCACCGATGCTGAAGCGGGCGTGGACGATCGGCGGGGCGGTAACATCGGGTCCGAAAATCTGATTCATGTCGTTCATATGACGCAATTTAGGATGCTTGTGGTGCGAAACAAGAAAAATGCTCGTCGCTGCTTGGCAAGGGTGAAATCATTCGCTAATGGCCGCCGCTCGACCGGGACGGCATGCGCTGGACCTTCTGCGGAGAGGTGGCAGAGTGGTCGAATGCACCGCACTCGAAATGCGGCGTGCCGGCAACGGTACCGAGGGTTCGAATCCCTCCCTCTCCGCCAGCCACTCATCCCCAAGCGTCCAAGAATCCCTGGTTTTCCTTGATTCTTCGACATTTTGCCCTATAGATTGTTCTCGATTTGTTTCGATGTTTCCATGTGCGTCCGTATCGATCGGGGGCATTTTTGGGGGCATCGAACGGCAAAATTGGGGGCACAGATGCTCAGTGAACTGGCGGTTCGGCAGGCGAAGGCAAAGGAGAAGGATTACAAGCTTTCCGATTCCGAGGGTCTGTACCTGTTTGTCGCGAAGTCAGGTCGGCGGAGCTGGCGCCTGAAGTATCGTTTTGCGGGCAAGGAACGGAGGCTCGTTCTCGGGGCTTACCCTGAGATGTCATTGAAACAGGCGCGCGACCGGAAGCTCGAAGCGCGTAAGCTGCTGGCCGACGGGAAGGACCCGGGCATTGAGGCGAAGAAGGCTGCGATCGCCAGAACCGTTGTTGCTTCAAACACCTTTGAGCTGACAGCTCGGAATTGGTTCGCTCTACAACAGGACCGTTGGACACCAGTTCACTCGAAAGATGTAATCTCGAGCCTGGAAAAGGAAGTTTTTCCGTGGATCGGCGTCCTTCCCGTGTCGGAGATCGATGAGCCGGTAGTGCTGACCGTCCTGAGGAAAATCGAACGTCGAGGCGCGATCGAAACTGCGCACCGCGTTCGCCAGAGAATGTCGGCTGTTTTCGTCCATGCTATTGCTGAGGGGCTTTCCACGAGGGATCCGGCAGCGGTGGTGGGTAAGGCCCTGAAGCCGGTTCCGCGCGGCCGAAAGCGACCTGCAATCCTTGATATGGACGGCTTGCATGACATGATCCGCAAGACAGAGATCGAGTTTGCATCGCCGCTTACGAAACTGGCTTCGCGATATGTAGCCTTGACTGCCCAAAGGCTTGGCTCAGTCCGATCAATGGCTTGGACGGAACTTGAAAATATCAATTGGAACAACGATGAGCCGTGTCCAGGTGCAATCTGGCGGATACCCGCCGGGCAAATGAAACTCTCTAGCGAGAAGAAAATTGAAGAGGGGTACGAGCACCTAGTACCGCTCGCACCGGAGGCTGTTGCTGTGCTTCGTGCAGCAAAGCAGCTGACTGGGCGCGGACCGCTTGTGTTTCCGGGTAACAGAAATGCCCGCATCCCAATGAGCGAAAACACATTGAGCTACTTTTACAATCGGTGCGGATATCAGGGCAGACATGTGCCTCACGGCTGGCGCGCATCGTTCTCGACTATCATGAACGAATGGGCAGAGCGGAACGGTACAGCGAGTGATCGTCATGTGATCGATTTGATGTTGGCACATATACCTGAGGGCGTTTCAGGTTCGGAAGGGGCCTACAATCGTGCAGCGTTTCTTGACCGCCGCCGTGAGATTGCGGAGGAATGGGCCAAGATGCTGTTCGAGAGCTTTCCAGCTCCGCGAAAGCTCCTGGATTATCCGTCGCGTTAATGGCCGTATTCCCACGCGCGCACCCTGATGCTGGCGGCGGCGAATACTCAGTGGGCTAGAACCTCCAGCTTTGCAGCACTTCGCGGACATAGCCAGGAGTCTCGCCATTCCGCGGTATACCGCCAGCACGCTCAACGGCGCCGGGACCTGCATTGTAGGCAGCTACCGCGAGGTGGACCACCCCAAACCTGTCGAGCATCTGCCGCAGGTATCGCGCTGCGCCGAAGATGTTGGCCATTGGATCGAAGCGATTGAAGACCCCGAGTTCTTTTGCCGTAGCGGGCATCAGCTGCCCAAGGCCCGCGGCACCCGCCGGGCTGACAGCCAAAGGGTTGTAACGAGATTCTGTCCATACGAGCGCATCAAGCAGGCCCGCGGGCAATGAGTACTTCGCCTCCGCGGCATAGATGTGAGGCAAGTAGGTTGCTCGCCGAAACCCGGATGGGGCCGGCTTGGCATTGGGTTCGTATCTGTGTGGCAGGTTGACCCGGCCATCGTCCGCCACTGACAGGCGCGGTGCTGGGGGGGTCTGCGAGGAACGCCAGAGCCCATGCTCGACCAGTTGAAAGCCGTTTGATGCTTCCGCAATCCGAATGCCTTCGGAGTGGCTGGCCGCAGCGCCGTTCGTAGCTGGCGCTGTTATGTCCTGAGCACTGGCCGGGATACCAGAAGTGATCGCGATGCCCGCGATCAAGAGAGTTCTGATTGTCATTTCTCGATCCTTGTCTAGCCGAATCGAGTGAGAACATATAAAGAACAAGCGATGTAGGAAAATTGGAATGGCGCGAGTGCAGAGCGGAGGCTGCGCGGGGAGGGCACCTTAACCGGAGAAGGTCGATGCCCCCGTTAGAGTTAGCGTCCGCGCTCGTGGTGTAATTTCCGGTGTAGGCGATGGTGTATTCCGGGGTGGGGCATGCCCCACCCCGGAATGCGGCGTCGCTGGTGGCCACCGGGTTCATCGTTATGGTGGAGTTTGCACACTTCAACCGTGACGAAGAGGAGTTCCCGATGACCGAGGACAGATTACTGATCGAAGAGCTGGCTGCAAAGGGCGGCCAACCGGATTTTTTGCGCACCATCGCCGAGAACGTGCTGCAGCTGATCATGGAGGCCGACGTTGATGGCCTGATCGGCGCGGGTCGCCACGAACGCAGCAGCGAGCGCGCGACCTGGCGCAACGGCTATCGCGACCGTTCGCTGGATACCCGGGTAGGCACGCTGAACCTGAAAATCCCCAAGCTGCGTGCTGGGTCCTATTTTCCGGGCTTCCTTGAGCCCCGCAAGATGGTCGAGAAAGCGCTGGTTGCGGTGATCCAGGAAGCGTGGATCGGCGGGGTCAGCACCCGGCGGGTCGATGAACTCGTCCAGGCCATGGGCATGACCGGCATCTCCAAGTCCACCGTCTCCAAGCTTTGCAAGGACATTGACGAGCGCGTCCATGCCTTTCTGAAACGCCCGCTCACCGGCGAATGGCCGTATCTCTGGCTCGATGCCACCTATCTCAAGGTACGCGAAGGCGGGCGGATCATCAGCGTTGCCGCAATAATCGCCATGGCCGTCAACACCGAGGGCCGGCGCGAGATCGTCGGCCTGCATATCGGCCCCTCGGAAGCGGAGGTCTTCTGGTCCGACTTCCTGAAGGACCTTGTTCGGCGCGGTCTTACCGGCGTGAAGCTGGTCATCTCCGATGCTCACGAGGGCCTCAAGGGCGCGATCACCCGCGTCATGGGCGCCACCTGGCAGCGCTGCCGGGTGCACTTCATGCGCAATGCCCTGTCCTATGTGCCCAAGGGCCAGAACACTGTCGTCGCCGCCGCGATCCGCCAGGTCTTCCTGCAGCCCGATCAGAAAAGCGCAACGCAGGTCTGGCGACAGGTCGCCGACCAGTTGCGCACCCGTTGGCCCAAGCTCGGCGCCTGCATGGACGAGGCCGAAACCGACGTGCTCGCCTACACCGGCTTCCCCACCCAGCACCGCACGAAGTTACACTCAACCAATCCGCTCGAGCGGCTCAACAAGGAGGTCAAGCGCCGCGCCGACGTCGTCGGAATCTTCCCGAACGAAGACAGCATCATCCGCCTCGTCGGGGCTGTGCTGATGGAGCAGAACGACGAGTGGCAGCTCCAGCACCGATACATGCAGATCGAAGGCATGGCCGAACTCAACCAACCCATGATCGAGGAGGAAAATCAGCCCCTACACATCACCGCCAAAGCCGCCTGACGATGGCCCACGGCCACAGCCGAAATTACACCACCTTGACGGACGCGACCCCCGTTAGACAAAGTTCATCAACTCGAACGCCGCGCCCGCACGATCGTCGAAAGCCTTCAGGGTACATGGAGTCGGGGCAAAGGCATGTGCTGCTGCCCCGCACACGACGACCGCACTCCCTCGCTGAGCGTGACACTGGGGCGCAAAGCGATCCTGTTTCATTGCTTCGCGGGATGCTCGAACGAGGAGGTCATAGCGGCGCTTGACCGCCAGGGTGTTCGCAGCCGTGACCTGTTCGATGGCTCGGGTGCGGTTGCCGCTGATCGACTGGAAAAAAGGACCTTCAATTCCAACGCGCGGCGTTTGTGGCACTCGGCGACGGCGATCTCCGACGGGCCTGCCGAAGGATACCTCGCGCAGCGCGGGATCCTGCGTGCCTCTGATCAGCTCCGTTATCTCGAGCGAACGCCGCTCGGACCACGTGGTGCGGTCCAGTTCCTCCCTGCAATGTTGGCGGCAGTCACAACCGACATCGGCATAATCGCGATACACAGGACATTTCTCGACGCGCCGAACGCAAAGCTCGCGGGCTTCGAGCGTCCCAAGCGCGCGCTGGGTAGCCTCGGCTGTGGGGCTGTCAGACTTGCCCCGCCAGCAGCGGGCCGGTTGGGCCTTGCCGAAGGTATCGAAAGCGCCCTTTCAGCGATGCAGCTGTTTGGCATTCCTTGCTGGGCAACGCTCGGGAACGAGCGGTTCGGCCTCGTCGCGATCCCGGAGAGTGTGCGCGAGCTCCACTTGTTCATCGACAATGATCCGGGAGGCGAACTCGCGGATCAGCGCGCGCGAAAGGCCTATTCAGCATCAGGCCGTGTGATCCAGACGCGAGCCCCAGCGTCGACTGATTTCGACTGGAACGACGAACTCAAGGCGAGCCTCGCTCGGGAAACCTGATCAGCGAGCCAGAGGGGAGGGGGCCTTCGGCTGATTGAGGCCTGCGAGACGCAGGACCTCGTCAGGAGGTTTCCCATGTCTAACTCTTCCCTCGCCTTCGCATTCGATCCACCATCTCCGCCGCTTGTCGTGACGGCAGCCAAAGCAATGGCGTCGCATTTGGCAGCAGGCAGCGCGATTTCGCGTAGCGACATCAACCGCATCATGACGGACCACTTCGGCGGAACCGATGCACTCGGGGCATGGTCAGTCCGTCATGCTCACGCTGCGCTCGAGCTGGCGCAGGTTCAACAACTGCAAGCATCAGATCAGATCCAGCTCACGAGTTCGATCGGCGAGGCCGAACAGTTCTTCTGCGGCCTCGATGCCCGAGTTCCGACCCAGACCAATCGCAGCGACGAGCAGATCGAATGGCAGCAGTTTGCAACGCCGCCGCGGCTTGCCTGGCTTGCCGCACGGGCCTGTGGACTGATGCCCAACGAGCTCGTGCTCGAACCCTCGGCCGGAACGGGGATGCTTGCGGTCTGGGCCGCCAAAGCCGGCGTACGCCTAGTCCTGAACGAAATTTCACCGCTGCGCCGCGACTGCCTGACTGTGGCGTTCCCGGCTGCCCGCGTGACCGGACATGATGCCGAGCTGATCGACGAATTGCTCGATGCGGCCGTCGTCCCAAGCGCCGTGCTCATGAACCCGCCCTATTCTCACGGCGTCGAGCGGGGCCACGATGGTCGCACCGGGACGAGGCATTTCCGCTCCGCGTGGAACCGGCTTGCCCCCGGTGGTCGACTTGTCGCGATAATGCCCGAATGGTTCGACTGCGGGAGGCTTCTAGCCGGCGTGAAGGGGCCAGTTGCGCTGCGGCTCAATGCCGCAGTCGAACGCGCATTCATCAAGAGCGGCACCGGGATCACCACGCGGCTGCTGGTCCTCGATAAAGTGGCAAGCTCCGGCGAGCCTGTCGCGATCCACACAAACGACTTTCGCCAGCTGGTCGAGCTTGTGGATGCCTTGCCGGCTCGCGGCAGCCTGGACGCTGTTCCAGAGCATTTGAGCCTTCCGGCCCGTGCGCCGTTTCGCCTGGTGACGGTGCCGCGCAGGCCGCTGCCGACACCAGCCAGGATCACGCCCCCAGCCTCCGCCATCGCGTCGCTCACCTACCAGTCGCTCGAAACCCCTGCGCTGCTTGCCCCTCAGATTGGCCACTATCTGCCCTATCGCCCGAGCAGGATTGTGATCGATGGCGCGGCCGAGCATCCGACGCCGCTCGTCGAGTCTGTTGCCATGGGGTCGATCGCCGCACCCAAGCCCGACGCGGTGCCGCAGCTGCCCGACGGGCTTATCGCCAAGGGGTTGCTGTCTGCTGCCCAGGCAGAGACCCTGATCTACGCCGCCAGCGCTCACGCACGCGATCTTCCCGGCCGGTTCGAGCCCGAGGACAAGGGCTGTTCGCTCAAGGCGTCAGCAGAAGGTCAGGTCTACCGGCAAGGCTATTTCCTCGGGGACGGCACCGGCGCCGGTAAAGGCCGCCAGGTCGCGAGCGTCATTCTCGATCGCTGGGTGCGCGGCGAGCGCCGCCATATCTGGATTTCGAAGAACGAGGCGCTGCTCGAAGACGCGCGCCGCGACTGGGCCGCCCTTGGCGGTCTCCCGATCGACATCCAGCCGCTGGCGTCCTGGAAGCTGGGCACCCCCATCGCAATGCGCGACGGGATTCTCTTCATTACCTATCCGACCCTGCGTTCGGGCCGAAACGATGCAACCCGCCTCGACCAGATCCTCGCCTGGGCGGGCGACGACTTCGACGGCGTGATCGTGTTCGACGAGGCGCACGCTATGGCCAATGCCGCTGGTGGCGAAGGATCGCGGGGCAAGGTCAAGGGCTCAGAGCAGGGTATCGCTGGCGTGCGCCTGCAGAACCTCCTGCCCCGGGCAAGGGTGCTCTACGCCTCTGCCACCGGAGCGTCCGACGTCAACAACCTCGCCTATGCCACGCGCCTCGGGCTCTGGGGTCCGGAGACCGCTTTCGCCAATCGCGAGACCTTCGTTGCCGACATTCGCGACGGCGGCATCGCCGCGATGGAGCTGGTCGCGCGGGATCTCAAATCGCTCGGCCTCTACACGGCCCGGGCCCTTTCGTTCGCCGGTGTCGAGTATGAGATTCTCGAGCATTGCCTGACCGAGGATCAGATCACGGTCTACGATGCCTATGCCGGAGCCTGGGGTATCTTATGCGCAGCTCGCCATAAGACGGCTTATCGCGAGGAAGCGGTAATGCGGAGGAACGCGGCGTAGTCCTGCAAAGCTGCGGAACATTTCGCCACGTCCTTCACATTATTCTATAGGGTGTCGAGCCATCCCATCAGATTGGCATCTCGCTTCCACGAAGGTGGCACGTTGCTCGCCGCCGGGGCGCCAACCTGTTCCAGCGCCTTTCGTTTGGTCTCCAGATTGGCCTGAGCATAGTGATTGGTCGTATCGAGACTGACGTGCCCGAGCCAACTGCGGATGACGGTGATATCGACTCCGGCGGCAACGAGGTGGACGGCGGTCGCGTGCCGGAAGCTGTGAGGCGTAACGTGTTTTGACTGGAGGGTCAGCGTCGATTTCGCGGCTTGTTCCACGTAGGCGTTGAGCTTGAACCGCACCCCTGACGCCCCTAGCGGTTCACCGTATCGATTGACGAAGATCCGCTCATCGGGCGCACGCGGCTGTCGCTCCAGTAGCTTCCTGAGCAATGCCACGGTTTCTGGCCAGAGCGGGCAGATGCGTTCCTTGCGCCCCTTGCCGTAAAGACGCACGAAGTTCGGTGCATCGAACCGGATTGCTTCGGGACAGAGGTCAAGCGCCTCTTGGATTCGCGCGCCACTGTTATAGAGGAACGAGAGCAGTACATGGTCGCGCAGCCCTTCGAGTGTCGATCGGTTGGGCTGGGCGAGGATGGCCTCGACCTCCTCGGGCTCGAGGTAGCACGGCGCGGAGGTGGGCTCCCGCTTCAACGGAACAGCCAGGACCTCTGAGCACTGCGCGATGTATTCCGGATTCTTGTCCGCCACGAAGCTGAAGAAGCTGCGGATGGCGGCCAGTCGGCAGTTCCGCGTGCCGATCGTGGTCTTGCGGCCATGCTCGGTATGATGAAGGAACGCGCGCACCTCGCCGGCCGAGACGTCGGTGAGCGTCAGCCGCGCGACCCCGCAGCCTTTTCGCTCCGCGACGAACCGAAGCAGCAGCCGCCAGGTGTCGCGATAAGAGCGGATCGTGTGGATTGACGCGCTGCGCTGCTCGGCCAGCCACTCCTGGAAGAACGCCCGCAACAACGCGGGCAATGGATTGCCTTTCCTCATGGCCGCGCCTCCGTGACAAGGCACGGGGCGCCGAGCGCGCGGAACCGTTCACTGGCTTCCTGCAACAGATCCTGCGTGACGGTGATGTAGACCAGCGTGGAGTGGAGATCCCGGTGCCCCATGTAGGTCGAGAGGAAGTGCAGTTTTTCCTGAGGGTTAATGCCGGACCGGTACCACTGGAGGATGCGGTTCACCACCATCGAGTGACGAAGGTCATGGACCCGCGGCCCGGTCCGGCCCGAAGCGGGCTTGAGCCCAGCACGGCGCATGACGTTGGTAATCATTGTCGTAACCGCCTCGGGCCTGTAGCGGTCATTTAAGTGGGCATGCCAGAACAGCCCTGATTTCGGGTTCTGTGGGCCGCCAGCGCGCCGCCTCGCATCGATGTACGCGCGCAGTTCGACCGCGACACTGTCGGATAGAGGCAAGATCCTGGTCTTGTAGAACTTCGTTTCCCGGATCGTGATCGTGCTTGATTGCAGGTCCACGTCACCAAGATCGAGCCATGCCAGCTCGCTTCGCCGTAGCCCGGCACAATAGGCCAGCATGATCATGGTGTAGAGGGTCAACGGCCGCAGCGGAGCGTCCGGCGACGGATAAGTCCGTGCGGTATCGAGCATACGCCGAACGTCAGCCGGGCTGAAGATATGCGGTTGCCGATGCTCCCGCGCTACTTCCCGCTCTGGCCGGGGATTGAAGCGCTTTGGCGGGATAGTCGGATCGAGGCGGAACCGCGCCTTGGTCAGGATGCGCGCCAGCTTCTGGCATTCAGCCGCGTGGTTGCGGGTCGGCTTGGCAGCCGCCCAGCTCGCAATCATTGCCTCAAGTGGTTGCTCCGCGAGGTCGGGACGGGCCTGAAGGAACCGATCGAACCGCAGCAGCCAGTGAGCCTGCGCTTCATATTGATATCCCCGGCTGCGCATCAGCATGACATGGTCTTGCATGAAGTCACCCAGCACGCTGCCGAAGGGCGCAGGCCGTCGTAACGCGGCCAAGGATTCGTCGGGATTCGGGGAAGCCAAGGCCCGCCAGATCGGCTTGCTTTGCTTGACGTTGTACCGACGGCGAAGTGCAGCAACAGGGTTGTCGGCGATCAGCCCGATTTCGACGAGGTGGTCGAGGAAGCGGTCGACAATGCAGACCTGATTGAGCAGCGTCGACAATCGCCAACGTTTTTGCATCTCCTTCAGCCAGGCGTCGAGCATCTGCCGGTCCACCGCCGGATGCCGGCGGGCAACATCTTCGAAGGTGCAAAGGAACCAGCGATATGTCGGTACGCTTCCCGGCCGGAACTGCGATTTTACCAGGAAGGCGTCGACGACGGTGCGATCGGGATCGTGCCAGGCGCTCATGACAGCACCTCCATTCCAGGCACCTCGAGTGCCACGGCTCGGAGATCATCTGTTGCCAGTTTGAGATAAGTATTGGTGGATTCGGTGGATCGATGCCCGAGCACGTCGCCGATGATCTTTTGCGGGACCGATGCCCGCAGCATTTCGACCGCACGTGCGTGGCGGAAGACATGCGGCCCCCGCTTTCCTGCTGGCACTACGCCTGCGGCGGCCAACCGACCGCGGATCATGCCGTACAGGTTCGTCATTGCGATATAGGGTGCGCAGGATCGGACGAAGATTTCCCGCACTTCAACCTGGGGCCGCCCAAGGCGCAGATAATCCAGCAGCGCTTCACCAACAGTCACCATTAGCGGCATGTACGAGTACGCGTTGGTCTTGGTGTGGCAGATCCGGAGGGATTCTGCGCGCCAGTCCACGTCATCGAGCCGAAGGCGGCATATCTCACCTTCGCGCAGCCCATACGTGGCAAGCAGCTGAAGTATCGCATAATCGCGTAGTCCGCGTGGCGATCTGTCCTCCTGCGTTGTCGCCAGAACCGCGGCGATTTGGCTCCTTTCCAGCGTCGACGGCACATCTTCGTAGGCATAGAGCATGGGGCCGATGATGTGTGGCGTCAGATCGGTCGGGATGCAACCCGTCCGATGCAGATGGCGAACCACCGAACGGAGACGCTCAGCGACATCGGCCAATGATTTGCGCCGTAAACCAGGCGCGCGCATGTCCATGTAGAGATCGATGTCCACGATGCTCAACGTTTCGAGGCTGGCGGCACCGGCCCGGTCGAACTGCCATCGCAGGAAGTTTCGCGCCTCCCACATCAGCGCCGCAATGGACGCGCTTGCCAAACCGCGCTCCTCGCGCAGCCATGCCTCGTATTCGCGGCAAATTTCATGTCGATGCTCGTCATCGGGACCGATCATTTCTGCGTCCGGGGGCCAATTGCCTTGAGCAAGCCGGAGGAGCTTGGCGATCGCGGTGCGGGGCAACATGTGCCAACGCGCACTGGGAGGCCGACCGTACTGGATCTCAAAATCCTGAACCGCATAGCCAAAATACTGATCGACCTGCTGCGGCGTCACAGTCTCGACCTGTATATCGCACTCGGCCAGATAATCGAGAAACGCGCGGGCGTAGAGACGGTGGTTCGCCACGACCACGGGATTGTAATTCTGTGTGGTGAGCGAATTCGAGAGTTCGGTGATCAACTCGTCATGCAACTTCAACATGATTGCCTCCTCAGCTGGTCCAGGGACCGCCGAGGTTCGCAACCAATATAATGCGCAGCAACTGCGCACACTATCATGGGAATTCGCCGGTTACGCCGCGCTCCTCCGCATTACCGCTTCCTCGCGATAAGCAATCATCCACGCCAACCTGCGCGACGCGCTGGAAGCCACGCGGATCGTCGACAGCGAGACCGGGGGCACGCTCAACTCCGGGGCCAAGTCCGCAGCGCTGTCGATCTTCGAGGGAACCAAGCAGCGCTTCTTCGCGCAGCTGCTTCTGTCGATGAAGCTCCCCAGCCTGCTGCCCGCAATTGATACAGCGATTGCCGACGGTCACGCTGTTGTCGTCCAGCTCGTCTCTACGGCAGAGGCCATGCTCGACCGGCGACTTGCCGACCTGTCTGACGAGGAACGCGAAGCTCTCGAGATCGACCTGTCCCCGCGGGAATATGTGTAATGTTGAGCTCAACATTAGACATATTCTTTGCAGTCGCAGTTTATGTCGAGCGTGGCGGCGGGAGGCGCAGGTTTCCTTCGGTTTTCCATGAATTCACTCCAGATAATTACAGTTCCTTCGACCTCAACAAGTCGAAGGAACCAACATGCGATCAAGATCATCATTGCCGTTTCGAGCGGCCCCGCTCCGGGTCGAAGACCCGCCCAGTCACGGCACCCTTCTCACCACATTCCTCTCCTCTCTGTCGCTCGACGAGAAGTCAGGCTGTGCGGTTCTGTATGGCGCGGCGGTCCGCCATTTCCTGCATTGGCTGGGCCTGCATAGGATCGCCATCCGCACGATTGACGATCGGGCTGTCCGGCGGTTCGAGAAGCATCGGTGCCGGTGTCACCGGTATTCGGCGCAGCAGCCAGTATATAAGGCGGACATTGCAGCGCGAGTCAGACGCTTCGTCCGCTTCCTGGAAGATCAAGGCTACGTCGAAGTCGACGACGGGATCGACGATCTGCCACGGCACCTCGCCGACTATTCCGATGCGATCGATCGCCTGCAACTTGCCGAGGGACCGGCACAGGCCTATCGGTCCGAGGCCGAGCATTTCGTGGCCTGGCTTCGCATGGCGCGGCGCCAATGGATCGATATCGATGACACGATCATCGACCACTATGCAGCGCATGATTGCCGATGCCCGGTCTGGCGCAAGCGGGGCAAGCTGGTCGCAACGGGCACCAAGCGGCGGCGGCGATGCGCACGGCACTTCGTCGAGTTCCTGCGAGGCCGGGGCGCCATCCCATCGGTTGAACCGGTGGCGGACGATGACCCGCACATGTCGGCTTACTTGGCATGGCTCAAGCAACACCGCGGCGCCACGGACGAGACGATCCGGCGCTACCGGACCGATATCAGACGGCTCATGCCAATGCTGGGCGAGCCTTCGCAATGGGATGCCGCCGGACTCAGGAGCGCATTCCAACGACGAAGCAAGGAGACGCCGGGGTCGGAATCGCTGCTCGTCACGATAATGAGGAGCTACATCCGGTTTCTGGTCGTGCGTGGCGAGTGCCGGCCGGCATTGTTGCATGCAGTTCCATCAGTACAGCGCTACCGCCTTTCGACGCTGCCGCGCCACGTCGACCCGGCAACGATCGAGAGGATCATTGCGGCCTGTCCGACAGATCGTCCGGTGGAAGTCCGGGACAAGGCCATCATTCTCCTGCTCGCCAGGCTCGGCCTGCGGGCTGCCGATATTCAGAACATGCGTCTCGACGACATCGACTGGCGATCCGGCCACCTGACGGTCAAGGGCAAGACGCGTCGCCCGGACCGCCTGCCATTGCCGCAGGATGTTGGCGACGCGATCCTGGCATATCTTGCGGCAGCCCGCCCGAAGGCCGCCGAAGAGCATCTGTTCCTGCGTGCACAAGCACCGTTTCGGCCATTCCGCTCGTCCGCTGAGATCGCGGGCATCGTCGCTCGTACGCGCGACCGCGGTGGGATCGAAGGAGTGCCGACCGGGTCGCACATATTCCGGCATTCGCTTGCCACCAACCTGCTGCGCGCGGGCGCAGGCCTGGAGTCCGTCGGGACCATCCTGCGTCACAGCTCGCCCGAGACCACTGCCATCTACGCCAAGGTCGATCTGCCGATGCTCATGAAGATCGCGCAGCCCTGGCCGGGAGAACAGTCATGCTGAACATCCACATTTCCAGATACGTGGCGCTGCATCGCAGCCTCGGGCTGAAGTTCTCTGAACAGGAACGCATGCTGCGCCTGTACGCCGCCTACGCCGGAGGATTCGGCGACCGGCACATCCAAGTCCAGCGGATCTACGACTGGTGCCACACGGCGAGTTCGCAGAATGTGGCCCGCCGGAGGTTTGATACCGTTCGCAACTTCAGCCGCTTTATCCAAGCCGATGATCCAGTTTACGAGGTGCCGCCTGCCGGTGTCTTCGGTCGGGGCAAGCGGCCACGCCCGACACCGACCATCATCGAACCGGAACAGGTCCGGGCGATCATGACCGCGGCGTTGGACGTTGCGTCCCAAGACACGATCAGCCCATACACGTACCATTATTTGTTCGGCTTGCTGGCGGCGACAGGTCGGCGTGAACGGGTCCTCCCGCTCTGGAAGGAGACTCAGTTCGCATTGCGCGCGTGGCTTGCGATCCGCCCCGATGCGCAAGCTGCCGAGATATTCCTCAATGCCAGCGGGCAACCCATGACCCGCGACGGATTTGCGTTCCGTTTGGCGGAGCACGTCAAGGCCGCGGCAGAGAAGCAGCCGTCGATCCTTGGAAAGCGCGTAACACCGCACGTGCTGCGCCATTCCTGCGCAATGCACACGCTCGCGGCGACCGGGGACATTCGCAAGGTCGCATTATGGCTCGGGCACGCCAGCATCCAGAGCACCGAGACCTATTTGCGCGCCGATCCCGAGGAAAAGCTGCAAATTCTCGCGGCGCACGGCGCCCCTGCCATCAGGCCCGGGCGCTTCAAGCCGCAAAGCGACGATCTACTATCAATGCTTCAGGAAATACGTGCAGGAGGTCATGTCAAAATTTGACACAGGTCCGCATCGCAGTCCGAAGCGCCAGTGGCGCTCCCGCCAACAAAGCTTCGCCTTCGAGGCGGCCGTTGATGCGTAGCATAACCGAACCGTTTTGACGGAGAAGCATCGGAATGAGTTGGGAACCAGTGAGGTTGGCCTGCCAAAACGTGCTCTGAGCGTTCGCGCGGCCGGTCGGAATGTCAATTAATCGACCAGCAAAATTCCATGTAACCGTAACGCGCTGCACCGTCGCGGGCTTGTTAAGGAGCATGGCCATCATGGGGCGGTTGCCTTCACAAAACAGGCTAAACGACTTGATGTTTGGCGAAGCAGCTACATCGACATAGGCCATTGGGGCGCGACCTTGGACCGGCACGACCTCCCAAGCAGTCCCAGGCAGCGGCACTGCGTCCTCAGGTGGGCTGTCCATAAGCAGGCGAGCAATGTCCTGGGGCACGGGCAAGCGGCCTCCTTGAGGCGCATAGACCGTCAACTTTCCCTTCTCCCAAAGGCCAATTTGAACGGCACGGCGATTTGCATCAAGCAGAACATAGGCTTGCTCTACACCGCCTTGATGCGGCGCATTTCCCGTAACCCAATAGAGAGACCCTTGTCGTTGGAGACCGGATATCGCCGAAAGATTGCTGGCCAGCAGGTCCATTTTGCGGCCCAAACGCGAACGTATCGCGTCAGCTATCGGACCACTTGTCAAAAGATCTATTCCGTTGGGATCGGAATCACTTTGGAATTTCCCTATGGAACTGGCAAGATTGGTCCAGGCTAGCGGCGTCGGTTTTCCCAAAACTGGCCTTGCTTGCAGCGGTGCTTTTGAAGCAGCAGATGCTGGCCCAGACCCCTTGCATAAGAGCAGTGGGGATTGCGACACGAGCGCTGACTTGAACGGATCCAGGCGCTGTCCAGGCGCGACGTCTGCTTCAAGGCGGACTACGCCTCGCTTTTCGTCGTCATTGACCGTCAAGATCACGCGTCCGAAATCGTTGGCATTGACAGGAAAAGGAAAAAAGACCGCGCTAATGCCTTCAGAGTCGGATTCGAAACTAATTTGTTGAATGACAGTGTCTTGCGGCACGCCGGATGAAGGCTTGTACCGAGGCCGCGAAGAGCCAAGCGGTGGCAGATGCGATGGTCTGCTCGAAGTCCTTGGCAAGTCGGCGATTTCGGTTGAGCCAGGCGATTGTCCTTTCGACAACCCACCGGCGGGGCAAGACTTCGAAGCCCTTGACCGTGTCGGAGCGTTTGATGATTGCGATCATCCAGCTACCCAAAGGCTTCAGGGCATCCTTCAGTTTCTGGCCAGCATATCCGCCATCAGCGAACACGTGCCGCAGCCAGGGAAACCGCTTGATGACGCCGCCCAAGACCATCGGAGCTCCATCGCGATCCTGAATGTCAGCGGTATGGACGACGGCGTGAACCAGATTGCCCTCGGTGTCGGTTAGGATGTGACGCTTGCGGCCTTTGATCTTCTTTCCAGCATCGTAGCCCCGAGGTCCGCCACTTTCAGTGGTTTTGACGCTCTGGCTGTCGATCACACCGGCGCTGGGCGAGGCCTCACGCCCCTGTGCTTCACGGACCAGCATAAGAAGGCCATGGTTCAAGGCCTGCCATAGCCCAGTATCGCGCCATATGTAGAACCAGCGTCGCACCGTTGAGACCGGTGGAAAGCAAGGTGGCAGCATTCGCCATGGCAGCCCACCCCGGAGCAGATAGAAGATGGCCTCAACAATCCGGCGCATCTCCCACTTCCGTGGTCGACCTGTCTTTGCTGGTGGAGGAAGAAGTGGCTCGAAGAAAGCCCATTCGGCATCGGTTAAATCTGTTGGTAAAGCTAGCATGCTTCGCGCATGGAGAGCGCGAGTGGTATCGGTCCACATCGTTGTATCCCAGGTAGTTTTTGGCGAAACCCCTGAATCAACGACTGGGCGGGTCGTCAAGCTAAGTGCCTGATTCAGAAGTTTCTCAATTCCAGCAATATCTTGCGGTTCGGCGCGTGAGCATTCGGATTGAAGCTATGAGTGCCCATGCGGTTGAAGACGCGATGGACTTTTCCCAGTCCTTGGCAAGGCGTCGGCAGCGGCCAAGCCATGCGAAGGTTCGCTCTACAACCCATCGGCGTGGTAGCACCTCGAAGCCCTTGGCTTTGTCGGAACGCTTGATGATCTGGATTGTCCACCTGCCCATGCCGACGAGAGCGGATCGTAGTTTGTCGCCGGCATAGCCGCCATCAGCGAACACATGGCGCAGCCAGGGGAACCGCGTGCGAACAGCGGCCAGCACATCGACAGCACCGTCGCGATCCTGAATGTCGGCGGTGTGGACGAGAATGAAGATCAGGAAGCCGCAGGTGTCTGTCAGGATGTGCCGCTTGCGGCCTTTGACCTTCTTGCCAGCGTCAAAGCCCGTAATTCCGCCACTTTCAGTGGTCTTCACCGACTGGCTATCGATCACTCCAGCACTCGGCGAGGCTTCGCGTCCTTCGATTCCCCGCAAGTTCATAACCAGCACGGTGTTGATGGCTTCAAACAGACCGGCATCGCGCCAGGCGTAAAAGTAGCGCTGCACCGTCGACACCGGCGGAAAGCACTTGGGCAAAAGTCGCCACGCACACCCGCTCGCGGCAATGTAGAGTATCGCGTTCAAAACTTCGCGCATGTCTGCCGTTCGAGGTCGGCCTCCGCGCTTGGCCGGAGGAACGAATGGCGCTGACAGCGCCCACTCCGCATCGGTCATATCCGATGGATATCGCAATCCCTCCCGGCTATGCTCACGCCGGGCAATACCAGTCCATGTCACCATTCACTCCTTCTCTTCGCAAAGAGGCGTGAATCACAACATGCTGGTATTGCTCAACAACTTTCGGTTCGGGCTCTAACCCACTGATACCACTCAACTTAGTTTCGGATCGGGCTCTCATAGGTCGGGCCAAGAAACGAAGCCGCGTACTCAAACCGGGTGCTTTTTACAGTCTGACCAGACGCTTTGAAAGTAAAACCGGTTTCGTTGATCTCAAGGCTCGCCCCTCGAGAGCAATCGCCACGCGGCGCATACGAGCCATAGCTTCCTTCGAGATCCATGCCCTTCAATGACGTCAATGTCACTGCGCCCGCGACGCCGGGCAAGCCCAGAAAAATCCCTGCGAGAAAAACGGTAATGGAGCGCTTGGGCAGTTTGCTCGGCATGGCAGATCTCCATGGCGGACAGCCTTGCATCGGGACCTCGATTGAAAGCGACGAACGACTGCCTCCGGGATTCTCTACAACCTGCACCATTCCAGCGGTGCCGACAATCCTAACGGCCCCAGCATTCAACCTTTTCAGGCAATTATCTGGAGTGAAATCATGGAAAACCGAAGAAAACCTGCGCCTCCCGCCGCCACGCTCGACATAAACTGCGACTGCAAAGAATACGTGATCGACTATCTCGCCAAGAGCTTTCCTGTCCGCCTGATGGCAGTGTTCACAGACGAAAACGGCAACCCTCGGTCCGAGCCGATGAGTGACCAGCAAGGCGCACCTGTGCTTTGCCGCTCCGCGCTGGCCGCGCGCGACCGGATGATCGAGCAGCTCTGCGCCCTGCCGCCGATTGCTACTGCGCTCGATGCCATCATTGAGCGCTTCGGCGTTGACCAAGTGGCGGAAGTCACCGGTCGCACACGTCGGCTCATCGTCGGCCGCGATGGTCGCCAGAAACTCCAATCCCGCTCGCCGCGCGCCAATGTGGCCGAAACCCAGGCATTCATGGACGGTGCCAAGCGCATCCTGGTGTTCTCCGATGCCGGAGGAACGGGGCGCAGCTACCACGCCGATCTGGCCGCGAAGAACCAGGCCCGCCGCGTCCACTTCCTGCTCGAGCCGGGCTGGCGGGCTGACGCCGCAATCCAGGGGCTCGGCCGGACCAATCGCACTAACCAGGCATCGGCCCCGCTGTTCAGGCCCGTGACGACAGATGTGCGCGGCGAGCGCCGCTTCATCTCGACGATCGCTCGGCGCCTCGACAGCCTGGGAGCTCTGACGCGCGGGCAGCGCCAGACCGGCGGGCAAAACCTGTTCGATCCGGCCGACAATCTCGAAAGCATCTACGCCAAGGAGGCGCTCCACCGCTGGTTCGGCCTATTGTTCACGGCAAAGCTCGAAGCGGTCAGTCTCGGGCGCTTCCAGGAGCTGACAGGCCTCCGGATCGAAGCGCCTGACGGGTCGATGGTCGATGACCTGCCGTCGATCCAGCGGTGGCTCAATCGCATCCTGGCGCTTCCCATTGCTCTGCAGAACGCGATCTTCGATGAGTTCATGGGACTGGTCGAAGCGCGCATCGATGCCGCGCGGCAGGCCGGCACACTCGACCTCGGCCTGGAGACCATCGCAGTCGAGGAGTTCACGATCCTGTCGGACACGTTGCTGCGCACCGATCCGGCATCGGGCGCGACCACCCATCTGCTGGAACTGGAAATCGCCAGAGCCTTGAAGCCGCTCACCCTGAAGCGGCTTGAGGAGCTTCACGGCCTTAATGGCCAGCGACAGCGGCCGGTTCGGAACGCCCGCTCAAGTCGGGTCGCCTTGCTCGTGCCTGCCCGCAGTATTCTTGCTGATGACGGCACCCGCGTTTTCCGCTTCGAATTGCTTCGCCCGATGAAGCGCAGCCACATCACCGAGGATCAGCTCGCTGAGAGCAGCTGGGAGGGGATCTCCGTCGACATTTTCCGCGAGGCCTGGGTCGCCGAGGTGGAAGAGGCGAGGACCAGCCACAAGCGCGAGCGCCTCTATCTCGCGACGGGCCTACTGCTTCCGGTCTGGGACAAGCTCCCTTCGGATTTCGTCAGGGTTAGTCGCATCTCGGCGGCGGATGGCCGTTCGCTCCTTGGCCGCGAGGTTCCCGCCCATTGTGTGCCCGAACTGTGCCGAGCGCTGGGTCTGGAACGCGAGCAAACGCTTTCCGCCGACGACATTGTCCAGACCGTCCTGGCAACGGGGAGGGCCATGGAGTTCGCGGGCCGCGAGCTGCTTATGGTCAAGCGCAGCCTGGTCAATGGGTCACAGCGACTTGAGCTTACGGGATGGAGTGCTGCTCGGCTCGACTGGTACAAGGCCCAAGGCTGCTTTACCGAGATCATCCGCTATCAGACCCGGCTCTTCGTGCCGATCGAGGGCGCGGCGAGCGTGATTACCAGACTGGCATGATGGGCAGAGTTCCTTGCCAAATGGCATTATTTGCCATATATGATGCCATATGGAGAACTGCCATGCTGGCTCTGCAACCCGTTGATACTTCCGTTACCGCCTTCCGTCCCGATCCGATTACCCAGGATGAGGCAGCTGCCATGTTCCGGGCAGTCCTCAATCTGTTCGGCAAATGGGAACTGACCGACGAGCAGGCGGCAACCCTGCTCGACATGCCGGTTCGATCCTATCGGCGCTGGAAGGCAGAAGGGCCTGGGCGCGTTTCGCGCGATGGGCGTGCGCGCCTCTCCAACCTGATGGGCATCCACAAAGCGCTTCGGATCATCTTTTCGGAGGCAACCCGCGGCTATTCATGGCTCAGGGCGGCTAACGATGCGTTCGGTGGAGTTAGTGCTCTCGACGTGATGCTCGGGGGTGAACTCACCGACATCATGCGGGTGCGTCGCTACCTCGACGCCGAGCGCGGTGGCTGGTGAGCGGAATAGCGGATATCCCCGTTTCCCGAGTTGAGTGGAAGGGCGCTGTCAGGATCATCCGCAGTGCCTTTCCACCGATCGACCTGTTCGAAGATATCGCTGATCCCGCGGACTGGCCGCTTTTGATCTCGGCAGAGCAGAAGACCAATCCCCGCATCATGGCGACGATTGGCAACCTCGACCTCGTGCCTGCTGACCGCCGCGTCGGCGGCGGCGGTGCTTCCTACCTAATGGCGCCATTCACCCACGTCAGCACCGACCGGCCAAGTCGTTTTACCGACGGCAGTTACGGTGTGCTCTATGTCGGGGATAGGTTCGAGACTGCGCTGTTCGAGACAATCCACCACCATGCCCGCTTCATGAAACGGACAAAGGAAACGCCTGGCTGGACCTCGCAGTTCCGAGAGATCGCCATGTCGGTCGATGCGAACTTGCATGATCTCCGAACTTTGGCGGGGAATCCGGATCCGGCGCTCGATCCTGACAGCTACACCGCCTCCCAAGCGCTGGCGCGGCACCTCAGGGGCTCGGGATCGGACGGGATTGCCTACCCGAGCATTCGGAATCCCGGTGGAGAATGCGTTGCGCTCTTCTACCCGGACCGCGCGTCAAATCCGCTCCAGGGGCGACACCTCGACTATCACTGGAATGGGACGCGCGTCGATCTCGTGCGTGATGCCGGCTCAGGGGCTGTGTTCCGCGTCATCGACTTGCCCATCGATCCTGTCTGAGCGCATGAGTTGGGTTTCCGGCCAACTGCTGTAGGATCTCGGTGCGCACTGGGCAGCCAGCAGGATCATGCCTACGCACCAGCCTTCACAAGTTCATGGAGGGCCTTGTCCGGCGAAATCGGGCCCTTGTACAGTGGGCTACATGGTGTCTCCGCTAGCTTGGCGGATATCGCCAGAAGGTCATCATCTTCGCCCTTTTCATAGGCATAGGCGGCCAACCAAAACTCGGCCTGCCGAACGAACTCATTGAGGATGCCCACGACGCTCCGGTTCGCAGTTTTTGCGTACTGGACCTTGTCCATCCGCCAGACTTCCTGGGCAATGAATTCGCTTGGGGCGCCGTGCTCTTTCAGGACTAGCGCCAATTGCGCGGGAAATCGCCGAGCGAGTGTGGCCGCTGGGGCCAGCGGCATAAGCACTGGAAGCAGCGTTCGCTCAGAAACCAGCAAAGCCACTTGCGGCTTCCAGAACAGGATGGTTGCGTACCAGTTGCCCAGCACGGTGTCGCTTTGCCCAGCGGTAACGATATCCGGTTTGATCCGATTGAGCAGCTTATTCGTGCAATGAAGGTGGAACATCGCGGAACGGGATAGTGTTCGCTGTTCGGCACGTCCACCGACACATTTGGTCTCGCAGCGGCGATGTCAATTGCCGCCCAAGTGAGGCCGCCCCACGCCAGCACCAGAACCAGAACGGATGTACCTACCCAGACACGCTCTTCTAACTTGCTGGAGCGCCCGACAGCAATCCGCACCAATGTGAGGCACCCAGCAATGGCCTAGTCAATTCCGCAAGCGCCATTTCAGTCGTTGTTCGCGAGATTTAACAGGACGAATTTCCATCGCCGTTGAAGAAAGCAGATCGTCACAACTTACATCGGGAAGGCCCACACCCAGATTAGCCATGTTCTCTTGACCTTGCAGGGCAACTTCAACAGCATGGCGCACAAGGGGGTAAGCGGATGAATGCGGAGATGAAACCTGCCAAGCACAGCGCCGCTGGGCAATATCTAGGCTTTGCCTTGCAGCCAGTGCGGGTCTTTTATCATCTGCTGACAAGCCCGAAAGGCGCTAAGGTATCTCTGGAGTTCAAGGACGACGTTGCGGTCCATCATGCGGACGGCACGCTGTTGCTGGAGCAGACCAAGAGTGCGCTCCGGCAAAACCCGGTGTCTGACTGGGCCAGCGATCTCTGGAAAACGTTCGAGAACTGGCGAGCCATGCTAGTCGGCAAAGAGATCGATGCGGGCTTTACCAATTACCGCCTGTATGTGACGCCGCAGAAAAAGGGTGATTTCGTGCAGGCGTTGTCGGCGGCTGACGACGTCGCTACCGCCGAGGCTGCGTTGAAGGTCGTTCGGACCAAGCTGGCGAAACTGAAGACGGTGCCTAGTTGCGCCGAGTATCTCCAGCCGTTTCTCGATGCGCCTGTCGAACAGCAGATGGCGATCGTGACGCGGTTTGCACTGGAGTCGGAAGGGGCAGATCCCCTCGATGTGATCCGGGCCGTTCTCTTACCGGTCATCAGCGAGAACCAAATCGACGTCCTTATTAAGTCCGGTATCGGACAGGCCAAGCAGGCGCTCGACCGTCTCATTCAGCGGGGCGAGCGTCCGATACTGGATGCAGACGCCTTCCGGCGCGATTTTCACGCGTTCGTCCGGCAAAACAATATGCCTGGCCTGCTCACGTCGTTCGGCGGTGTGCCAAGCGACGACCTGGTGGCCGACATCGCCTCAACTAGGCCGACCTTCATCCGGCAGCTCGAGCTCATCGAAGCCAATGACGAAGAGCGACTGCGTGCCGTCAGCGACTATCTGCGGGCTTCGGCTGACAAGGCCGACTGGGCTGATCGCGGCGTGATCTTTCCCGGCAGCCTCGATACCTGGGACGATGATCTTGCTAGGCGGCATGCCATGATCCGGGGCGATATCTCAGATCTTCATTCTGCCCGATCTGCAGCGGTTCAGGGGCGGCTGGTCTACCGTCAGTGCGCCCAGCATCAGGCCCCGCTCGAAGGGCGGGTGGTACCAGGACATTTCGTCCACGGCTGTTTCAATGATCTAGCCGATCGCCGCCGATTAGGGTGGCACACGGACTATGATTCGCTTCTGGGAGACGCCCCCGAATGACGGCCTTCGCAAGCGCAGACCTCACCGAACTCGACCTCGTTCAGAATCCTGCTATCGGTGCCTATCTCATCTGGAATTTCACGTTGGGATATCAGGAGGATGGTGCCGCCGAGGCCGCGCCGTTCCTGCTCGCTTTCCTCGTGCTGCCCATGCTCCTACACCGGCAGACGTTTGACGCCGTCACATCAACTAGGAAAGCATCCGGTCTAACCCTATTCGCAGCCAAGTTTGACCGCGAACGCGAAGCCCTAGTTGAACTCCACTCACGCGCACGATTGCTGAGGCAGCTCAGCCTCCAGTCGATCGGCGTCGCATCGACATCTCGGCTCATTCGCATCGATCATGGCTCCGCGCTGCTGCACGGATATCCGCTCGATCTTCTCGATGTGAAGAAGCCCTCCATCCCTGAACGGCTGAAAGGATTTTCGAGCGCTGCCGACAAGATCGGCTACTGGTTTTCCAAGCTCGGCCTTCCACAGATCGCCTCAACCTTGAGGATCGACTTCTAATGTATTTCCAGCTCCTCAAGTTGATCCTCTGGCCACGCACCGACGAAAAGCCCCGCGAGCTGGATTTCCATCCAGGCGTCGTGAACGTCATCAGCGGCGCTTCGAAGACCGGCAAATCCGCGGTCATTCCGATCATCGACTATTGCCTAGCCTCCGACAAATGCGCGATCCCAGTCGGCGTCATTCGAGAGAATTGCAGCTGGTTCGGCATCGTGATCGACACGGTTGAAGGGCAGAAGCTGCTTGCGCGCAGGGAGCCCGGGGATCAGCAGAGTACCGGCGACATGGTTCTGATCGAGGCCGACACGATCGAGGTCCCGCACCGGATTGAGGGTAAGGATAATACCCAGGGCAACGTTAAGAAGGTGCTCGACCGGCTGGCCGGCCTCACCAATCTCGGTTTCGATCCCGATTCCGACGCCGCCTCGCAGTCGCGCCCCAGCTTTCGCGACCTTATGGCGTTCACGTTCCAGCCGCAGAATATCGTCGCCAACCCTGACGTCATGTTCTTCAAAGCGGATACCAGCGAGCATCGCGACAAGCTGAAGACGATTTTTCCCTACATCCTGCAGGCCGTGACAGCCGAGGTTCTTCAGGCACGCCATGAGCTCGACCGGTTGAATCGGATTCTGCGGCGCCGTGAGATCGACCTGCGCGCGCTCGTGACGGCCGGAAATGCATGGAGGCTGGAAGCGACGTCGTGGCTCCGCCAAGCTATCGAATTCGGGCTGCTGCCGTCAGATCAGGTAATCCCGACTGAATGGCCCGACATCGTAGATCTGCTGCGCGGAATTGTAGCGTCCAATAGCGAGGCGGCTCATCCGACCATTGCCGGCATCGACGCTGCCCTGGTGCGGCTGCGCGAACTGCGCGACGAAGAGAGCAAGGTCGCTGCCGAACTTACGCAGCGTCGCCAGCGCTTGAGTGAGTTACGCCGTCTGATCGAGAGCAGCGACGCGTACGGGAGCGCACTGCGGATCCAGCGGGATCGCCTGTCGATCTCCGAATGGCTCAAGCAACTCGTCCCCGAGGATCGCCCCGAGGACGTCGTTGCGATTCTTGGTGAAGGCGGCCGCGAGAAGGTCGAGCAACTGAGCGACGCGCTGTCTGCGATCGAAGTTCGTCTACGAACCCATCCCAGTGTGTCCGATACGCTTGACAAAGAGATATTGCGTTTGCGTGCAGAGGCAGAGACCTCGCTGATCCGGCTGAACGAGATCAAGCGTGAGATCGGGCTTCTGGAGCGCAACTCACAGCAGGCTAAGCAGGCGATCGACCGGTTCGACCGGATGGAGCGTTTCCTTGGGCGGCTGGAACAGGCGCTTGAGCTCTACGACAAGACCGATCAATCCGCCGGACTTCGCCAGCAGATTGATGTGCTCAAGGCGCAGATCGCAGAATTACAGCGGCAAGTCTCGGAAGGTGAGATCCAGCGGAAGCTCCGCAATGCGATCGACAGCATCGAAGCGACCACCGGTCGGCTGATACCGCGGCTCGATGCCGAATGGCCCGAAGCGCCGGTCCGTCTGATGATCCAGGACTTGACGGTGAAGGTGATCCGCGGGACCCGGGACGACTATTTATGGGAGATCGGCAGCGGCGCGAACTGGCTTGCCTATCACGTTGCGCTTACCCTCGCGCTACAGACCTTTTTCCTGTCGCTGCCCCATCACCCCGTTCCCGGATTGCTGATCTACGATCAGCCTAGTCAGGTCTATTTTCCACGCCGGACAGCCGGCGATCGAAAGGCCGATCCAGTGACGTGGCGCGACCAAGACGTCGAAGCCGTGCGTAAAGTGTTCGCGTTGCTTGGGGAGCAGGTGGCAGCCGCCAACGGACGCCTTCAGGTTATCGTCCTCGACCATGCCGACGAGGATGTATGGGGTGACCTTGATAACGTGGTACTTGCCGAGCAATGGCGCGACCACGCGCTTGTCCCGCTCGATTGGCTTGAGCCCGATCGCCCTGAGTAGATTAGGCTGAGGGATTTTCTATAGTGACCGGCAGATGCCTCGCTCCTGCAAATAGGATTGGATCCCGCTCAGTCTAGGCCATCCCTCAACCGGTGAATATTGGCTGCTGCGGCCAAATCCAGCCATTACCGACCATTAAAGATGCCAGCAATGCAGTGGATGGAGGCCCTGGGCCTAACGATTCAGACTTACGTCGTTGGATACCAGCGGGAGACTAATCGGTTCCTAGCCGCTGTTTAGCACCACCGCCTTCGCCTTGCGCGGTCGCCTTACGAACTCAACTCCGCACTGACGGCAAAGCGAGCCTGTTCGATCGAGATGGGCCCGCCCCCGAATTACAAGGTGCGTATCGATGCTGCGCGGTGTCCAGCTCAGGTCTTGCCCCTCTACGTGACGAGCGATGCCAGCGCAGAACTGCTCGTATGTGCCGAATGGCCCTTTCAAACCGGCACATGCGAGGCCCGCTTTTGCGTACGAATCCATGATTGGAAATGCATTCGGCCTGTGGAAATGGAGATATTTCGATGCGAATGAAGCTTGGTTTCGCGGAGACCATGCACCGTCATCGCCCGAAATTGACCACCCGCGCGTCGCAAGCGCTACCTCTTGCACTAGGAGTCTGTGCGCTTCGACAATCTGCCCTATGTTCGCTTTCGAGAAGCGCTCAGCGAAGGCGATCGCGTTCAGCCGATCATCCAGCGGTGAATTCGCCAGACGTACTGCGATAGCTTGCGAAAGCGATCCCGGCTCGCGGCCTGAACCGGCCCCTCGTTCAGGCGCCGCCGCGTAAATGCGGCCGATCGCAGTGATCTTGCCTGCGGTCACATAGGGGTCACCATGCGCCGGGTTGTCTCGGCACATTGCGTATAGAACCTGGTTCTCGAATGGTCCGGCGGTCTCGGCATACCCGGTGTACGCTTCCCAGGTCGGCGTCAGCGCGATAGCGTCAGTTTTTACTGCCATTCGTCTTCATCCCACGGGTCGGCTTCGAGCCTATCTTCAAAAGCTGCCTGCAGATCCTCCGATGTCTGCCAAACGGCATCGTCTCCGAGGCCATCGAGCAACGAGCGCACAATCCGCGGCTTGCGCGATATCGTCGGCGTGGCGCGCCATGCCAGATCGTCGAAAAAGCTCTGGACGAATTGAGCGGCGACGCCAGGATCCTGCCAGACGTCGAACATGGGGGCTATCGTCATCACACGTGCGTGACGTGACAGGAAAGAATCCTTGGAAAGGCCGTCCGTCCGGGACTTCAGGAAGCGGGCAAACGCGGCGTCGCGATCGCGGATCGGCTTAGGCTCAATGTCAAGTTCGTGAAGATAGCGGTCCATTGACGTTATGTATCCGGAAAAGGCGGTATGGGCCGCCTGCTGTCCGGCTGGGTCGGCGAGCCGACGTCCGATTGCACGGAGCCTCTCCCCGATGGCCGTTTCGCGTTCCGTCACAGATGCCTGGATGATGGCGGCGTAGGCGGACGGCATCCAGAGACCGAACAGCGTATCCATTCCGTGGTCGCGAAAGCGAACACGGCTCGCGACATCCTCCATTTCGCTTGGATCCGTTTCCATCATCCCAATCGCGCTGCGCAGACCGAACCCAAAGCCCTCCGTGCGGGGACTGGCATGTTCTACTCCACTTACATCGCCGATACGGAGGTCGATTCGCCGACGATCTTCGGGCGACAGCTTGTAGGCGTCGAAAGTGAAGAGCTGCTGGTGCGGAGGCTTGTGGCAGAGAACCCCGTCTAGGAAGAAGTCGCGCATCGTAGATGGGCGTTGCCGACGAGGCACGGGATCATCGACCGACTGTGCGGCGTCGAAGACCGCCTGAACATAGTTTGAGAGTTCTTCGTGACGCCCGGATAGGCGCAGCATCAACTCGTGGCGGTCGCTGCCGGGATTCGCCGAACCGATGAACCAATAGGGGCGGGTAGTCCTTAGGAAACGAAAAAGCTTCGTGTGGAAGTGGACAGGAGACCGTCCGACAATGGCGATTTCGATCGAGCGGTAACCGATCCGTCGCAGCTCCCTCTGGACCCCGCGCATGTGCTCCCACACTTTTGGCAGGGTGATGGTCGCGTCGGAACCGACTGCGATTCGCACCCGGCAGTCCCGCCGCCGCGCCCGTGGCAGCTTTCGCAGCAAGTCGAGGAGCCATACGTGATCGTAGTAGCCACCCAGAATGGTGATCTCGGTCGCGTCGCTGGCGGCAGCGGAAAGCGCATCGTCAAGATCGACAATGCCTACGCCATCTGGCTCGAGATTAATCGCGTCGGGGCGACCGACGTATACGGCGTCACTGAGTGGCATGCAGTTTCATCGATCTTCCCTACTGTCGCTACGTGTTGAAGTGCAAATTAGCAGCTGAATAAGCAACAATTTTGGCACTCGGCATCGGGCGGTTCGTAACTGGGGGATTGAGATTTGTGCCGCGTTGTCTCAGCGATCGCCATCGTCATTGTCTACTGAAGGACCCGCGACAAGCGCATTAGAGGGGAGTGGGCTTTGCCCTGATTGAGCCATCTGGGCGTCGAAGATCGATGCACCGGGCTCACAATCAGGAGTGTGTCCCATGATCAAGTTGATTCCGCTGAACAAGCTCGTTCAATCGCCTCGTAATGTCCGCCGTCATAGTGACCCAGCAGCGGATGCCGAACTCAAGGCCAGTATTTCAGCCCGCGGCCTGCTGCAAAACCTCATTGTCAGGCCCGCCGCCAAGGGCAAGTTTGAGGTCGAAGCCGGCGAGCGGCGTCGCCGCGCCATGCTCGCGCTGGCAGACGAAAAGATCCTCGCCCGCGATCACGAAGTCACCTGCCTCGTGCTCGAAGACAGCGCTGAGGCCGCGGTCGAGACCAGCCTTGCGGAGAACTTCCACCGCCTCGCCATGAACCCGGCCGACGAAGCCCAGGCCTTTGCAACGCTTGTTACTGGCGGCGCGACGGTCGAAGACGTTGCGCGCCGTTTCGGCCTGACCGTTCGCTTCGTCGAGGGCCGTCTGCGCCTTGCAACGCTTTCGCCCGTCGTGTTCGAAGCGCTGGCCTCCGGCGAAATCACTCTCGACATTGCAAAGGCCTTTGGCGCGACTTCCGACCAGGAAATCCAGGCCCGTGTCTTCGAGCAGGTCTCCTCGGCCTACTACGCGCCCAATCCTGACAGCATCCGGCGCATGGTCCTCTCGGGGACTGTCCGGGGCAGTGACCCTCGAGCCAGGCTCATTGGCCGAGACGCCTACATGGCCGCCGGCGGTCGCATCGAACGCGAATTGTTCGATGACGATGACAGCGAATCCTGGGTCGACGTCGCGCTGCTCGAAAGCCTCGCGGCGACAAAGATGGGAGAGCAGGCCAAAGCCCTCGCCGCCGAGCAGGGCCTCGCCTGGGTCAAACCCACGCTCGATCCCTATGCCAGCCACGATCTGGTCGAGGGGCTGGTCCGGCTTCCTGCCGAACCGGCGCCATTGACCGAAGCGGAAGTGGCGAGGCTCGACGAACTCGATGTCTCCTATGACGAGCACGCGGCAATCCTTGAAGACGAGGACAGCGCCGAAGAGGCCGTGGCGGCGGCCGAAGCGGCAATCGAGACCATCGAACGCGAACGCCAGGAAATCCGGGCCCGGCCGCCCGTCATCGCGGCCGAACTCAAGGCCGAAGCAGGTATGATCCTGGTGCTCTCGCGCGATGGCACGCCGGTTCTCCAGCCGGTGTTCTACGGCGAGCGTCAGACTGAACCCGCTGAAGCCGACAGCGGGATCGAAGTCATTCCGGGCGATGACGGTTCGGACAGGCGCCGGACCACCTTGTCCAAGCGTCTGGTCGACGAACTGGCCATGCAGCGCCGCGATGTTCTGGCACTGCATGTTGCCTCTGATCCCGGGCTTGCGCTCGACGTCATGGTCTTCACGCTGGCTGATGCCGACACGCACGACTGGCGGGCGCGGGCCGCGACCACGCTGCGCGCGCCTGTTCCAGCAGGCCCGATCATCGGCTTCGAAGCCAAAGATGCTCCGGCCAGCAGCGCGCTCGCCGAGCTCAGGTCCAGTCTCGACGAAAGCTGGCGTGCGGGCACCGATGCGACGTCCCGATTCGACCTGTTCCGGGCGCTACCCAATGACAGCCGCGCCGCATGGCTAGGCTATGTCGTTGCCCGGTCGCTGGAGGCGAGCCTCAACATGGCGGGCGAGCGTCAGCTGCCTTTCCAGGACCACCTCGGCAGCCTGATCGGCGTCGACATGGCGCAGTGGTGGCGACCGACTGCGGCCAACTACTTCGACCGAGTGCCAAAGCAGGTGATCCTCGACGCGCTGACCGACGTCGGCGGTCTCGAGCTCTCCTCGCGCTTTGCCTCGGTCAAGAAAGGTGACCTCGCGATGAGCGCCGAGCGCGTCTTCGCCGGCACCTACATCACCGAGGTCGAGGTCCGCGAAAAGGCCCTGGCTTGGGTGCCTGAGGTCATGCGCTTCGCCTCCGCTGCGCCGGAGGCGGGCGAAGCCCACATCGACGCAGATGACGCTGAGCCGGGTGTCGACGACGAAACTCATACCCCCCGCGAGCTGGCTGCCTGACCTCCTCCTGACAGGCAAGGCCACTCGTACCTCGAGAAGCGGTCCTTCGGCTTACGCCGGAGGGCCGCTTCCTTTTTGGAAGCAGAGCAGAGGGGGCTCGGGGACCTGTGGCACTGACCGGCGAGCCCATCGCCGACTGTCCAGATGCCTCAATCAGGAGAACCATCATGGCCTATCGCAAGGGGCAAGGCAGCGGCTTGTCGCCAGCCACCCGCATCACCCAGGAAATCATCGCCCGTCTGGAAGCAGGCACGAAGCCTTGGATCAAGCCGTGGCGCGGTGTCCCGGTCTCCCGGCCCTTGCGGGCCTGCGGAATTCCGTACCGGGGCATGAACGTGTTCTGGCTTTGGATGGTCGCCGACATGTGCGGCTACGCTTCGCCGTTCTGGATGACCTACAACCAGGCAAAATCGCTCGGCGCCCAGGTCCGCAAGGGCGAGAAGTCGACCATCGCGATCTTCTACAAGAGCTACACCAAAGAGGTGGAAGCGCCCGATACCGGCGAAAAGACCGACGAAGCCCGCCGGGTGCTCAAGGCCTATCCGGTCTTCAATGCCGATCAGGTCGAAGGTCTGCCCGAGCGCTTTCATCCGGCCGCGACGTTGGAACTGGTCGAGCCTGACGGGCGCGAAGCCGAGCTCGACGCCTTCTTCGCTGCCATCCCCGTCAACCTGCGCCACCAAGGCTGCGAAGCCTATTACGAACCGACTGCGGATCGCGTCACGATGCCGCTGGTCAGCCTGTTTGGCGGGTTCGATCACTATTACGCGACGCTCGCCCATGAGCTGTCGCATAATGCCGTAACCCGGATTATGCCGCATGGCGTTGGCCAAGACCTTGTTTTCCGGCCATCCACCATGCGGCACCTCGGCATAATCAGAGCCCTTCGAGGAACGCGAGGAGATGATCGTCGGGCTGGAACCGGCCTGTCGGCACATCCGGAGCGGCGACGCGCGCGAGTGCCTTTTCTTTCAAGCGCATGTCGGCGTGGATGTAGACCTGCGTCGTTTCGACCGATTCATGACCGAGCCACAGCGCGATCACGGCCTGATCGACGCCATGGTGGAGTAGGTTCATCGCCGTACTGTGGCGCAGCGTATGCGGTGTGACCCGTTTTGCGCCGATGCTTGGGCATGTGCGCGATGCCGTCAGGCAATGCTTACGCACCAGATGTTCGAGCGCGTCTCGGCTGAGCCGTTCGCCACGGATTGATGGGAACATTGGCAGATCGCTGTCGCCATGATCGCCGATCCACGCCTTCAGGATTTTGGCCGTTTCCCGCCTGATCGGTGTGGACCGTTCCTTTCGTCCCTTGCCCATGCAACGAACGTGTGCACCGGTGCCAAGTACGACGTCCCTGTTTCGCAAGCTGATCAGTTCCGATGCCCTGAGGCCCGTCTGCACCGCGAGCAGCAGCAGGGCATGATCGCGCTTTCCCACCCATGTCGAGCGATCCGGTGCCGCCAGCAGGGCGGCGATCTCGCTCGCATCGAGGAACGTGACGGCACGCTTTACATAGCGCTTGTTGGGCATCGCGAGGATGCGCTGGCAGTGCAGCATCCATGTGGGGTCGGTCATCGCGACGTAGCGGAAGAACGAACGGATTGCGGCGAGCCTGGTATTGCGGCTGCGGGCGCAGTTGCCGCGCGTCGCTTCGGTGTGGGCGAGGAAGTCGGCAACCAGATCGACGTCGATATCTTCGACTGTGATAGCGACCGGTGGTTTGCCTAGTCGTGCGCCGGCATAGCGCAGCAACAAGCGGAACGTGTCGCGATAGCTCGCGATGGTATGACGGCTCGCTTCCATCTGGACGCACAGCCGGTCGGTGAAGAAGCGCTGGATCAGTGCGGGCAAGGTCATGGCGGTCATTGCTCAGCCTCCCCGCTAAGGCGCGTGGCGCGCGCCATCGCCAGTTCCAGCAGTTCGGGCACGGCCTCGATGTACCAGAACGTGTGGTCAGGGTTGGCATGGCCAAGCCAGGTCGTCAGCTTGATCATCTCGCGTGCCGGATCCTTGCCTGTGCGATACCAGTCGATCATGGTCCGAACCGCGAAGGTGTGACGAAGGTCATGTATGCGTGGTCCTTTCCCGTGCAGCTTGAACCGCGAGTATTCCCGCAGCCCGATTGTTCGACTGACCCGTGCGAAGCTGGCCCGCGCCGACCATTCGCTGAGCCGGTCACCGTTGCATCTGACGAAGAGCTGCCCGGGCGCGCGACCGAGCAACCGGTCACGTTCGGTCGTGTAGGCGGTCAGCCGGTCCACGACAGTCGGATTGAGTGGCAGCAGGCGCTCCTTTCCCAGCTTGCCATGCCGGACACGCAGCACTCCGGTTGCTGCATCAAGGTCGTCGGTATCCAGCGCCAGCGCTTCGCTGATCCTGAGTCCCGTGACAGCGATCAGGCCGAAGAAGGTCGAACATGTCAGCCCACGCATCCCGTAGGTGGAAGGCAGTTCACTGGCCGCTGCGATGATGCCCCCGATCTCGGCTTCGCTGTAGATGTATGGCCGTTTGCGCGTTGTGCGGTCGGGCAACAACCCGCGCGGCGGCGCTGCATGCGCCGGGTCGACACTGCTCAACCAAAGAGCGAACAGCCGCACCATTCCGAGCCGGGCAGACCGGGTGGATGACCCGGCAATAGGCTGGCTGGCGTCCCAGCGCAGGAACAGGTCGGGATCGACATGCTTCGCGCCCGTATCGTCGGCAAAGCGTATAAAGCGGCGCAGCACACGTTCGGAAGTCCTGAGGTCATAGCCGAGGCTACGGCGAACGGCGAGATAGCGGTCAAGCTGGCTGGCAAGGCTCATTGTGCACCTCCCGCCACTGGCCAGGGCTGGGCAATGGATCGCAAGCCTTCGATATCAAGCCGGGCGTAGATCATGGTGGAACCGCGCGACCGGTGGCGCAGCATGTCGCCGACCTCGTCGAGTGAAGCGCCATGATTTATGAGTTGCGTGGCAAGGCTGTGGCGCAGAACATGCGACCCCACATAGGGCGTGGCGGGCTTCTGACCGGTCGCATCGAGCGCATCCTTGATCAGGGCATTGACGATCTGGCTATTCTTGAACGGTCGATGCGGTGCTCGCTGGGTGACGAACAAGGTCCGGCAGTCGGTCGGTCCGCGTTCCTCCCTCAGGTACCGGCTTAGGGCTTCGCCGACCTCGGGGGTGATGGGCACACGGTCATGCAACTTGCCTTTGCCGCGCACCGTCAGTTCGCCTGAACGCCAGTCGATATCGCCAAGTTCGATCCTGATGATTTCCGGCGCGCGAAGCCCGAGCCGCGCCATAAGCAGCAGCATCGCGTAATCGCGAACGCCGTGCCGGGGATTTCGGCGAACCCAGTCGAGCACGGCTTCGACGCCTTCAGGCGGCAGATGCCGGGGAAGGCGCTTGTCGCGGGCCGTCGCTGCTCTGGGCACACTTAGGGCAAGGTTGGTCGCGGTGATGCCTCGTGCGAACAGGTACTGGAAGAACGTGCGCAGATGCGTCACTGCACTCTTGTCCCGGTATGGCCGCCCCCGCGACAGCAAGTGTTGAACGAACCCGACGGCGTCAACGGGCCGAAGGCCGGTCAGATCGATCATGTCCGCACCGAAGCGGTGGTCCATGAAGCGGTCGGCAAAGCGCAGCGTGTGGTAGATGCTGCGCGGACTGAGGCCCCGCTGTTTGGTGAGATAGGTTTCGAAGTCGGCCAGCAGTTCGGCGCGGGCGGCCTCTGCGACGGTCGGAACGGCCGGCTTGGCAACGCCGATCTCGATCAGGTGCGCGCCGAACTTGCGTCCCAGGCTGTAAAGGCGGATCGTTCCTGTGCTCTCCGGCTCTGCCGCCCGGCCCAGCTTTTCCGCAAGATCGGGCGTTAAGGCCGATGGTGCGACGCTGGCCTCATCCATTGCCAGTCCAAGTCTGCGGACCAGATTCCGGTATCCCTTGATCGTTTCGGGCTTGTAATTCGCCTCGGTAAAGCTGCGCATGAAGCTGTCGAGGTACGGCTCAATGCAGGTTTCGGTGATTTTCGTCATGGTTTTCGTGCTCCATAGTGTTGGAGCGCGATCCGGGCCTTGTCGTCGCCCTGACTGCAAGATTATCAGCAGTGTTGGTTTCGGATATTCGGTGCAGGTATGAAGCAGAAGAAGGCCAAGCTTCCCGGCGATGCAGTCGTGAAGGCGTTGATCGAGAAGTACGACTGCCCTGTGCCATTCCACGAAGTGCGCACTCGGTTCCTGGGCAATATCGCAACACCGGAGCTATCGGCCTCGCCCTTGCAGATGATTCAGGATTTGTGGGGCGGCGAGCTGCCCGTGTTCGACAGCATGGACGAAGCCAACGAACTGATTGGCGCTCTGATCGACGGCCTTTGGAATGGCCTGACCCGGCATCAGAAGCGCAGCCAGCCATTCAGGCTGACACGCGTGTCGATGGACCCTACTGCCGCAAATCTCGGGCGCTACGGGCTGATCCGTCTTGAGGAACTGGATGGATTTATCGAAGGTCTGTTCAACGGTCATGATATCATCGATCTGCCCGAACGGGCACATGGCGCAATCGGCCATCTCGCCGAGCTGCGCGCGATGATGGGCGGCATCTGCGAACTCGTGGAGCGTGACCCTGACGCCGATGATCGCACCAAGCTCGACACGACATTCAAGCACCTACGCGAACTGACCAAAATCATGGAGACCGAGATTCACGAGACCGTGTTGGCTTGCACTCGTGCACGGCGACAGATGCTTGACGGCATCCTCACAGAGAAGCCGACGGTGCATTGATCCAATGTCCGAGGAACGCCTGCGCGAGAAGCTGCGCAAGATCGAAGCTCTCTATGCCGGCGCCACGACTGCCGGCGAGCAAGCTGCGGCAGGTGCAGCTGCGGAACGCATTCGCCGCCAGTTCGCGACGGCCAGCAAGAAAGAACGTGCCGAGGAGTTCAAGTTTTCAATTCCTGACCCTTGGTCACGACAGCTCTTCATCGCCCTGTGCCGCCGCTATGGCGTCAAGCCATTTCGCTATACGCGCATGCACCGTCAGACGGTGATCGTTCGCGCGCCAGCCAGTTTCGTTCGGATGACGCTATGGCCAGAGTTTGAGGAACTGAGCGGAGCCCTGACCTCACATCTGGATGAAATCACGCAGAAGATCATCAGGGAGGAAGTGCACGAGGCCACACAGGATGCGGAAGAAGTGAGCGAGCCGCGTCAGTTGCGCTGAAACGTTCCCGTCCTCCAGCGGATTGCCTCTAGGGTACCTGGAATATGCCGAAGCGGCACGCCACCAAATCGCAGAAATTCAAGACCCCACGACGCCATGCGGCATAATCCGGGTTGCGGCATTATGCGACTTATGCCGATATCGGCATAAGTCGCACTGGACCGGCCATGCCAGCCGCTTGGGGCGTGACCTCAAGAACCGTTTCGGCACAGCGGCCTACGCCGCCGAAGAACTGGTCGCCTTATCTGGACAGTCTGCACCGTTCCTGACGCACCATTGGACGGTATGTTCTTGGCACAACGCAGGGGGTCATCAGGCCGGATGAAGCGCTATCCATAAGCTGGCGTAGTCCGGCCTGATGGCCACCGTCCCGCAGACGCGCAACGTGCGCGATCTGGATTCGGGAGGGGGTCCGGGGGAGGGACCGGCAAGCTGTGGATACTTCAGAGACGCTGATCGTCATTCAGGAACGCCGGGCGGCGGATGGCCTGGACTCCTACATCCCGGTAGTCCTGCGAGGTGGAGAGATCTACGATCCAGACCTCGACCGCTACTTCCTCGATCTGCCGTTGAACGGGGCGCGTTCGCGCCATTCGCTGCGCGCCCACGGTTATGATGTCCTGGTCTGGGTTCGCTTCCTCGCCTCCGTGCGCGGCAAGTCTGTCTGGCAAGCCGATACCGATGATGTCGGTGCGTATCATCGGGCACGTCGGCGTAGTGACGCTGAGTTCCGGGTTTCGGCATCGACGTGGAACCGGGCGATTGCCTCGCTCGACAAGCTTTATCGATGGGCCGAGCGGGAGGGCCTGATCGAGCGCACACCATTTACCCACCGTCAGGTCTGGCGAAGTTCGCGCGGAGGGCGTCGAGCGGCCGTCACGGGCCGCAACGACGCCTATGAACGCGCGGCCCGTCGGTCCGATGTTCACTTCATCGATCTCACCGATTACCGCGCCTTCCGCGAGGTCGGCCTGCGCGGCCTGACCGTAGAGGGAACCGAGCGTCCTGGAGCACGTGACCGCAATGGCGCGCGCAACGCGCTGTTCGCCGATCTGCTGGTCACCACCGGCCTGCGCCTCGAAGAGGCATCCTTTCTGCTCGCCGCCGAGATTCCGGTTGGCGGCGCCCGCGCGGAACGGCAGCGGCGGGTAGAGCTTCCGGCGGCGCTCACCAAGGGAGACAGGGGGCGTAGCATGTTGCTGCCGCGCCGTTTGTTACCGGTGTTTGACGCCTATATCGCCGTTGAGCGAGCCGAAGCCGTCGCCAAGTTCGCAAGCCGCCGTGGCTGGGAAGCCATCGACCGCCCGATCTTCATCCACCGCCCCTCATTCGGGCCGAGCGCATTGCATCTCGTTGGCGGTGGCACAATGGACATGGAGGTCGTCACACCGGATGAACGCGGGAGGCTCGTCATTTGCGATGACGACGGAACGCCCTGCGAAGCAGCGGTGCTCTGGCTGACCGAGGTCGGGCATCCGGTGCTCCCCAACTCGTGGGAAGCGATCTTCGCGCGGGCGAGCCGCCGTTGCACGGATGCCGGCATCCCGGTCCGGGTCAGCCCCCATCAACTCAGGCATTCCTTTGCGGTCCACATGCTGGCCATGCTGATCCAGCGCCGCCTTGCCGAGGCGGCGGCACCGGTGGGCACCATGGATGGTTATCGCCAGTTGGTCGGCGATCCGCTTCAGCAAGTTCAGCGATTGCTTGGCCACTCAAGCCTCGCCACGACCTCGATCTATCTCGATCACCTTGCCACGCGTGCCGATACCGTCGATGCGGCGGTCGAAGAGCTGTTGGCACTCGTACCGGGCTATCTTCCATCATGACCGCTGCTCCACGCAAAGGGCGCAAGGTCAGTTTCGAGGCAGCCACGACTGTGCCCGAGGCCGATCCATGGTCACAGATCAGCACGCTGCGCTTCATGATCGATCCGCCGTACGGCGGCGAGTTGCTCGTCGATTTCACCAGCTTGCGGCCCCGTGGCCTGGCTCTCGCCTTTGCACGGGGCCTGTTCATGCTGGTCGCTCCGCGTGGCCCCATCATGGTGCGTTCGTCGATCAAGACATACGTCACACAGCTGCCGAGCTTCTTTGCGTATCTTGCCGGGACAGGCGACCGGATCAACGGCCCGGCAGACCTTCGCGCCGACCATATCGACGGGTTCGAGCGATGGCTTGCCGCGCAGGGCAAGTCGCGCGGGCACGCGCCGACCTATGTCGCCAAGGTCGTCTCCGTCCTTCGCCGCATTGCGACCGATAGCCCCGCGCTTGTCGAACCTGGCTTGCGGGAACGGCTGCGCTACGTCAGCTCACACCCCCACGTTCGTTCCCGTCCACGCGATGCCTATAGCCCCTACGTCGCTCGCCAACTCCGCGATGCAGCACGCGCCGATCTTGTTGCGATCGAGGCGCGCTTGCGGTCGGGGCCGCGCTTCGATGAGGTGCCGGAGATAGAAGGCGCATACCGCCAAGCCCACGCTGCCATCGAAGCGCGCGGCGTACTGCACCACCGTGATCCGGCATGTCAGAGCCTGTATAGGCTGCGGTGGATTCGCGAACTGAGCGGCGCAAGGTTCAACCTGAGCCTCCACGCTGCCCACTACCTTACCGCACACGACGTCGTGCCGCTTCTCGTTCTGCTCTCGCTGGAGACGGGGCTCGAGCTGGAGTGTTGCAAGTCGCTCACCATCGACTGCTTGCGCAATGCTTCGGGCGGTACCGTCGATGTCGCCTATACCAAGCTTCGCGCCCACGGTGCCGAACAAAAGACCATCCGGGTCCGTGATGGCGGCTCGTCGACACCGGGCGGCCTGATCCGGCGGATCATCGCACTCTCCGCCAAGGCCAGAGTGCATAACCCCAGCGACAACCTCTGGGTCTATTATCAGACCAACGAGATCACCGCTGGTATCCGCCATCCGCGCATGACGATCGACGCCTGGACGCAGCGTCACGGCATTGTCGATGACGCCGGTCGACCGCTATTCCTGCGCCTCTCGCAGCTACGCAAGACGCACAAGGCCCTGTGGTACCTCAAGACCGAAGGGCACATGGCCCGCTTCGCCGTTGGCCATACCGTCGAGATCGCGGCACGGCACTACGCCGATATTCCGGCACTCAGACCGCTGCACGAGCAAGCCGTGGCGGATGCCCTCGAAGAAGCGCTGCCCGGTCCCAGGATACTTCCTCCTCCCGACGAGGAGCGACTGCGCGGCGAGTTGGCGAGCCCCACACCGGATGATGAAGGCGCCTCGCGCGCACTTCTCGACGGAGAGCAGGACGTCTGGCTTGCCAGCTGCAGCAACTTCTATTCCAGTCCCTTTGCATCTGACGGTACCGCGTGCCCCACGCCGTTCTGGGGTTGCCTCGATTGTCGCAACGCGGTCATCACCGCGCGCAAGCTGCCCGCCATCCTCGCGTTCCTCGCCTTCGTCGATGATCAGCGAGCGGGCCTCAGCGCGGCCGAGTGGGCAGCCAAGTTCGGCCATGCCCGTGACCGCATTGTTCAGCAGATCCTGCCCGCCTTCGCCGACGACGTTGTTGCAAGGGCCCGGGCGCAGGTCACGACCGAGCCTCCCACGGTTTATCTGCCGCCCGAGGCCCGCGCATGACCGCTCTTCAGCTTCTGGCGGAGGGCTGTGATGAACGTGATGCCCTCCCGGTGCTCATGTCCGCACCGCTGCGGCCGGGCTTCGATCGCGCGCATATCTCGCGATATGGCGATCCGGTCTGGGATCTGGCTCCCGGCGTGTTTCGTGATAACGCCCGGCGCTGCCATGTCACGGTACATTTTGACGGCATCGACGACCCATCCATCGCCGATGCCCTGCGCCAGATTCTCCATGCGCGGCTCAATGTCGATTTGCCCGGGCACCGTTCTCGGCTTGAGCCGGCCGGGGTGCGCGGCGAGGCCAACCGGAGCTTGCGCTTTTTCGACTTCGTGAAGGCGGAGCTGGGTCGTTTCGATCTCGGCCGGGTCGATCAGCCTTTGGCCGATCGGTACGCCCGCTCTTTGCGCCTTGCCGGGCTGCGTCCGGCTGCAGTCGCTACCCGGCTGCGCGTGATCTTCGACCTGCACGAGTTGCGCCACCATTTGACGACCACGCGGCTGTCCTTTGAGCCCTGGCCCGGGCGCAGCCCGTTTTCGGTAGCGGGAGCAAAGCATATCACTGGAGAGAACCGGACGCCGCGCATTCCGGAAGCGATCATGACGCCGTTGCTCGCCTGGTCGCTGCGCTATGTGACCTGCCATGCACGAGATATCCTTGCCGCACGGGTGGACCTTGATCGCCTCGAAGCAAAGCGTGACCGTCTGGTTGCCGCTGAGGCAGGTCTTGATCACGCGGATCGTCGGTCGCGGCAACGCCAACGCCTCAAGACCTATATTGCCGCCTTGCGGCAACAAGGGCGCGGGTTTCCGATCTGGACCACCGCACACAACGGCACAACGCGGACAGATCCGCAAAGCGGCGAAGTCACGCCGCCGATCAACTACCACCTGATCCACCTCCATGCCGGCATCGACGCGCAGGTCGAACCTGCCATGCACCTTGGCCTCACCACCGGGGCGCCGGACCTCATCGCCGCCGCCATCGCAGAACTCGGCGCCGAGATCGGCGGGATGGATACGCCCATTTCGGCCGATCCCGATACTGGCCTGCCCTGGCGCACCCGCTTCGATGCCAAGGTCCTGGCTCTCGAAGAGGTCATGCTGCAGTCGGCAGCCTACGTCGTTTGTGCCTATCTCTCAGGCATGCGGGACAGCGAGATCCAGGCGATGAAGCAGGGATGCCTGTCCATCACCAGAGCAGAAGACGGTGCGATCTTGCGGCATCGCATCAAGTCCACCGCCTACAAGGGCAAGCGCGGCGGCGGCGAGGAGACCGAGTGGGTCACGATCGCACCGGTTGCCGAAGCCATCGCCGTCCTCGAACGGCTTTCCGCGCGGGCGGGGCAAGCGCGCGGGACAACGACCTTGTGGCCGGTCCTCGCGCTTCGGGTTAACACCAAGACGCATGTTTCTGCAGAGATCGTCCGGCAACTCAACCGGTTTCGCGATCATCTCAACGACCGGTTCGGAACCGCGCAGGCACCGATCATTCCTGCCGGCCCCAATGGCGCGCCCTGGCGTCTGACCACACGCCAGTTTCGCCGGACCATCGCCTGGCACATCGCCAACCGGCCCTTTGGGACGATTGCCGGCATGATCCAGTACAAGCACGCCAGCGTTGCGGCGTTCGAAGGCTATGCCGGCAGCAGCCGGTCCGGATTTCGCGGAGAGATCGAAGCCCAGCGCGCGCTTGGCCAGATCGACGATATCCTCGTCTACTTCGACGAGCGGCAAGGTGGTGCGCGCCTTGGCGGACCTGCCGCGAACAGGATCGGAGCCGCACTCGATACTGCCGCCCACGAGTTGGCGCCGCTACCCGCCATGATTGCCGACCGGCCACGCCTGCGCACGATGCTCGGCAGTCTCGCGCGGACATTGCATGTCGGCCCGCTGGCCGATTGCTTCTTTGATCCGGCAACTGCCCTGTGCCTCAACCGCATTTCGGAACCGGGTGCGACCGGACCAATGATCGCCATGTGCGAGCCGGTCCGCTGCCCCAATGCCTGCATTGCCGAACGGCATCGCCCGGCTTGGCAGCGCGGAGCTGACGAGGCGCGGCTGTTGCTGCGCGAGAAGCGGCTTCCAGAACTGCAGCGGGTAACGCTTCAGGCCGAGGTGGCAAGGATCGAGCGTGTCCTCGAACAGATCGCGCCCGGTGCCGCCACACCTCGGACCGGTGTGGCGGGAGAGGAAGAGGAGGCCGGTTTTCGGGTGACGGGCTGAAGGAGCGGAAGAGAGTTTCCCTCCGCTCGTCGTGGAGACCCGCCATGTCCCGATCCCACCCTGCGACGCCGCGAGCCGACGTCTATTCGCGCATCACCACCGAGATTGTCTCTGCCATCGAAGCCGGTGCCGGCAATTGGCGCATGCCCTGGCACCATAATGGCGCTGCCACGACGAGGCCGCAGAACGTCACCTCCCGCCGTCGCTATCGCGGTGTCAATGTGCTGGCGCTCTGGATTGCCGCTGAAGCCAGCAGCTATTCCAGTGGTCTTTGGGGGACCTATCGCCAGTGGGCAGCTCTTGGCGGACAGGTCCGCAAGGGTGAGCGCGGAACCACCGTCGTGTTCTGGAAGCAGGCCGCATCGCGCGCCGATGATGATCATGACGACGGCGAAGCCGGCCCCGGCCGCATGTTCGCCCGGGCCTTCACCGTGTTCAACCTCGCACAGGTCGAGGGCTATGAGCCCGCTCCTGTCGCAGTATTGCCGGAAAGCGAGCGGTTCGAACATGCCGAGGCATTCGTCGCGGCTCTGAAGATTCCGATCACCGAAGGCGCCTACGATGCGCACTACCGGATCGATCTTGATCACATCTTCATGCCAACCTTTTCCTCGTTTCGGGATGCATCGGCGCAGATGGGCACCCTTCTGCACGAAGCTGGCCACGCTACAGGCGCAAAGCACAGGCTCGACCGCAATTTTGCCGAGAGGTTCAAGCGCGACAGCTTGGCGATCGAGGAGATCTGCGCCGAACTGACCGCTTCGTTCGTGCTCGCCGACCTCGGGATCGCCCACCATCCGCGCGCCGATCATGCCGCATACGTGGCATCGTGGTTGCGCGTGCTGAAGGACGACCCTCGCGCCATCTTCACCGCCGCCAGCAAGGCACAGGCCGCTGCCGATTGGATGCATGCCCAGCAACCTCAGTCCGAGGAGTTGGCGGCATGACGCGCGTCCGGAAAATTTGCAGTGGAAGTCAGATAAGGGCTGGACTGTCAGGATATGTCGCCGAGCTATCGAGCGCCATGCTCGGCGCTGAGCTGGGCCTGCCCGTCACACATCTCGACAGCCACGCGAGCTACATCGAGCATTGGCTCAAGCTTCTGAAGGATGACGATCGCGCAATCCTGACCGCTGCCGCCAAGGCTGAGGAGGCGTCGACCCTGCTGCTGAAGCTTGGCGGAAGGGTCATGCCCGAACAGTTTGACGACGCGTCAGACGACGCTGCGCTTGCGGCCTGAGGGAGGATGCCATGGGCCGATCAGTCAGCTATCCCAGCGGCGCAATCGTCGCCTTCACAGTGCTTGAGGTCGAAGCCGAGGACGACTGGGAATTCGAATACGAGTGGCTGCGTGACGACCTGCGCGAGCGGGCCGGCCGAGCCTTCCCGTCGCTGATCCCGCATGACGGCTGGCGCGGACGGGAAGACAGGATCCTCATGCGCAATGCCTATGCGGATTTCGGCGTATCGGTCTACGGCGGGCTGGTGGCCGTCTGGATCGTCGAACGCGATGACGGCGCCTATTGGGACGCCGATTGGCGAACGGCCCGCTCACCGCGGGCACAGCGCTGGCTGTCCCAGATCGCATCCCGCTTCGATGCCGTGTTCGGCGACTATGACTGTCTCGGGCACATGTCGAACGGAGAGGGCGTTTATACCAAGCGTGCGGCTTGAGCCGAGCCGGGGCGGTGCATGCATGAGGCACAGGGCGTGCCCCTGCCAATGGCTGTTCCGACCGCCCATGGTCTGGCGCCATGCGAGAGAGGCCCTGGGCCAGCCGCCAGTCTTGCGCAACCCGGCTTGGGCGGGCCCGTGTTGTCCTTGGCCCTTCGGGCTCAAGGCCTGCCCGCGCCAGCCCGCCAAGCCGGGTTCCCCCTGACGGGTGCGCAATCCTGCCTGAATGCTGGCCCTGACGGGCTCTCGCTGGCGCAGCCATGAACGGGTGCGTCGGCGTCACGTCAGTCAAGAGGATATCCCCATGCACACGTCATTTGCCGACCAACTCGCCGGGCTCGATCTTGCCGGTTTTTCCATCGGTGCTGCTCCCGTATCGACAAGCGATTTCCCGGTCCGGGAGGCGGTCGTCCAAACTCTCGAAGCGGTCTGGTCCGATCTTTTCGCCATGGTGTCCGGGACCGCGCTTGAAGCCGACGCCGAAGATCTTGGCTGGGCCTTCGTCAACATCTTTCACCGCTCCGCCGAACGCAAATCGACGGCCCTTGACCGGGCGACCGACGAGGTCCGCGCGCTTATTGCTACGGCCGACGGATCCGAGGTCCACACTCACGACCTCGAGACCCAGGTCGAGCGGGCGCAATGCGCCGAAAGTGCGATGCTGGCGCTTGAAGAGATGCGCGAGGTCGCAGCAGCCCTTTACCTCAATGAGTTCGGGTCATCTTGGAAGCCGGTCTCCAGTTCTCGCTTCAATCACAGCGTCATGCTCACCTCCGCGCTGGTCGAAGGGCGCGACTTCTTGCGTGCCCGTGCCGAGGCCAAGCGCCGTGCGGCAGTGCCCGAAGGAACCCCGGTCGTCTTCGCTGGCGGACGCACCCGCCATGCGACCGAAGACGATGCTCTGACCTTTGGTAACAACGTCTGGGCGACCCTCGACAAGGTCCGCGACCGCGTCCCTGACATGGTGCTCATCCACGGCGGCGACACCAAGGGCGTCGACCGCCTGGCATCGAGCTGGGCCGAACGCCGCGGCATCCCGCAGGTCACGTTCTCGCTCGACATGCGGCTGGGCGCCCGTGCCGGCTTCAAGCGCAACGAGCGGATGCTCTCCCTCGATCCGCGCTATGTCATCGCCTTTCCGGGCAATGGCGTGCTCGAACGTCTGGTCATCGAAGCCAAGGCCCGGCGGGTCACCGTGGTCGATCGTCGCGGGCCCCTTGGCACCAATCCGAAGAGCACTTCGGCAGGCACTGACTGAGGTCATGCCGGTCCTCGCGCCAGCGCCGGGTCGGCGCTGGCGTCGTCCGTCAGAGGAAAGGCGCGCGCCTGTCGATGGGAGCCAGCGAATTGCCGTTGGCTTCAGTTACCAGGAGGCATTCCATGATCGATATCGAGGCTGTGATTGCCGACTTTGCCGTTCGCCAGGCCGAGCGGCAAGTGCAAGTGGCCGAAGAAATCCAGCAGCTCAAGGCAGCCATTCTTCCGCGCTTGCAGGACGCTGAGATTGCTCGGGTCGAGATCCGTTTCGACGGATGCGGCGACAGCGGTGCCATTGAAGAATGCGCGTGCCTCGATGAAGCCGGCACTGCGATCCCGTGCCCGGAAGTCTCCCTCAAGGAAGGCGAAGCAGACAGCGTTGATCGTACCGGTTCCGGAGAGCCGCAATCACTCGGGCAAGCACTCGAACAGCTGACCTACCTGGCGCTCGAACGTCACCATCCGGGCTGGGAGATTAATGACGGTGCCTGCGGCCAACTCGTGGTCGATGTGGCTGAGGCGACGTTCGTGCTGGATTGCAGTCTGCGCTTCATTGCGACCGATGATCACTCGACCGAGCTCTAGGAGACCTGGCATGGCCCACTGCTACTACCACGCCCTCTCGTCGGTCCGGAAATGGGGCGGCACGGTCGATGACTTTCTCCCGCTGCACCAGTGGTTCGACCAGTCCAAGGCAATCCTGGCAGACCCACGGCACCGCGCGCTGCGGCACCATGCCGAGGGGATATTCATGCTCGAAACACTCTTCGGCGACACCCTCGTCAATGCCGATGGCCGGGTCGTTCCGGTGCGTCTGGTCGGCGAACAGCACGTACGCGAAGACCTGGGTTCGATTCCCTCCTTTGCGGACTGGGCGCGCTTGATCACGCCGCAGGCCTGGATGCTTCGAGGCAACCCTCTGGACGGCGCTGAAGGGGTGACGATCGATATGCCTCTCCCCGGCGAAGCAGTTTCGTCCAGGAATGAGCCATCGGTTGGAGGAGCGGTTAGTACCGTGATCTAGGATGGGGTTCTCCGGTGGAAGGTCGGGCAGGGATGATCCAGCCAAGACCGGAGGGAAACGAGTCAGGGCTGACCTGTTCAAGGCATCCAGCTCCACCCGGCTTCGATGCAAACCTGTCCCTGAATCACCCCCCGTCGAGACGCGCAACCCGGATCAGGTCCGGCCGAGTTGCCGGGCTGTGCCCGGCTGCCCGCTCCACCCGAACCAGTTCCGGGTTCCCCTTCGGTGCGCTTCGCCATGGGGCGCTTCTGCTCGGGTTTGCAGCCGGGATGGACCCGGATTGCTCGATCAGGAGAAAGTCCATGACCAATCTCGTTATCCTCGTTGGCCGCATCGCTCGCGACCCCGAAACCCGCACCACCCAGGGCGGAACCAGCATCACCTCGATCTCGGTCGTGACCGACCGTCCCGCCCGCAAGGATGGCAAGACCTACAAGGACGAAAACGGCTACACCGCCAAGGACAGCGAATTCCACCGGATCACCTGCTTCAACGGCCTCGGCCAGAATGTCGCCAAGTACTGCACCAAGGGCCAGCTCGTGACGGTCGAAGGGCGCATCCACTACACCCAGTGGGAAGATCAGAGCGGCACCAAGCGCTACGGCTGCGAGATCATCGCCGACAAGGTCGACTTCCTCACCAAGGGCCGCTCCGGCAGCAACGAAGGTGCTCCCGATATCGACGAGGACTGAATGTCCTTGCCTCACGACAAGGCCCCGGTGGCAGACGCCATCGGGGCCTTTTCTTTTGTACGCCGGCGATGCGGCGGCGCGGGGCATCGAACCCCTTGCCGCCGCCGGATGGGCTTTATGCGGGAGCAATCCGCTTCAGCGTTTCCTCGATCCCGAGCGCCATCGATGCGCGAACGATCTGGCGCAACTGCGCCGGATCGATCGTCTCCGCGCCGCACTCGATCAGCAGCTTTCCGAGTTCGGTCGCTGCTTCTTCGCGGAGACGCGCCTCCTCGTTCTCGAGTTGGGCACGCTGTTCACGCAGCTTCTTCAGCGCATCTCGGGCAGTAGGTTTGGACCTGGCCATAGTGCTTCCTTCTTGCTGGCCGTTGGTCCCCTCCGCTGCCGATCTTGGCACTGCGGGCGCATGTAGGAAAATGTTTTGTGGGGCAGGCGTTGCGCTTCTGCGCAGGCGTTGGAGAGGTCTCTCTCGCAGAAAGACCAAGTGTGATGCGGGCTTTGGGGCTGCGTCAAGGACGACGGGGCCCCACCATTTTTACCGGGCAAGCCCGGCAAAAATCGTTGCCCCCATCGCCGCTTCGCGGCCGCTATCGCGGTCCCTGACCCAGCCCGTCACCCACATCCTTCGCAGCTCCTGATGCGACGCATCGAACATCAGGAGGAAAGATCATGTACGCTTCACTGAACATTGCCGCTGCTGGTCCCGCCGCCGATCAGGCAGCCTTCGTTGCTGCCCTGGATCAGGCCCATGCCCGGTCCATTCACAGCTACTTCACACAGTACGTCCTGACCGATGACGAGGCAGGCTATATCGCGGTCGATGAAGGCGACTACGGCGCCTTGCCCAAGGCCATGCTGGACCGTGTCATCGATACTGTGCCGGGCCGTCTCAGCGATGAAATCTGACTCGCCGGTTTGGGAGGAAGTCCGTCAGGGCTTCCTCCTTTCTTTTTGCTCGCAGACCGTTTCGGCACCCCTCGGCCGGTACGGGAAGGCGGGTCGACAGCGTCAGTCGGCGGTATCAGGACGGTCGAGATCGGCGAGCCGTTCCGGCATACCCAGAACCTTCAACGCCGCGGCCTCAATGGCTTCTGCCTGTGTCGGGAAAGCCTCGGAGGAACTGATCGACACCCCGTTCGGGTAAGTGACCGTTGCCTGGAAACCATTGCCCTTCGGTGTCGCACTCAATGTGACTTGGCCCATGCGGCGCCTCCTTTCTACCCGGAATATTGGCTGCGTCATAGGCGTCGATCCCGTCTGTGCCTATCGCGATCCGCGGATCGGCTACCTGCCGAGGACCCTGGGAATGGGGATCGCAAAACGCATCATCCGTTACAGGATCAATAGCTGGTTCCTCTCCTCGCAGTTGGGGACAGTTGGGCACACCCTACGCGACGGGTCGCAGGAAAGGTGGGCAGAAAAATTATGCAATCACAAAGGAATAGAGCGCATTTTGTGAAATGGCAGCTTCTCCGTCAAAAATGACGTGGGAGAGGGGAGTTACGTGGATTTGACCAAGGCGAGGCCAAGAATGGCGGAATTCCGCAGTCCTATATGTTCTTGACATGTTCTTGAATCTGACTTAGCTTCGATCCTGCCTTTCGCAGTGTGAATCGGGCTCCTGACCACAAGGAGTCCGTGCATGACACGGCCAATCTGTCTCCAGGTTTACATCTCCAGCGAGCTCAGCTCGCTGATCCGCAGGGCTGCCAAGGCCAAGGGGATCAGCATGAGCGAGTGGGTTCGCGCCTTGCTCGCCAATGCCTGCACAGAGGACGAGCTTGCCTCGCGGCTCGACGCTTCCATTGAGCGAATTTCCCGCCGCTCGGTGTTCCTCATGGTCGGGGTTGATGCGCTGCTGGCGGGCCACCCCGACCACGCGCTGCGCGGTCGGGCTCACCAGGCTTACGTTCGCAAATGCAAGGAACTCGGTCTTTCCACAGCAGCTGGCGAGGGAGGCTCCGATGAAGCGTAATCTCGTCAACTTCACGCGTGGCAGCCAGCTGCTCGGACACTTCAGCTTCATGTTCGCGGCGGGTCTCAAGGGCCCACTGATCGTTGCCGCGCTCGTGATCTCATGGACATCATGGTGGACCATTTCGGCAGGCCTCACCGATCACGAAGTCTATCTGGTCTGGATGCGGATCTATGCCGCCATCTACGGCTTCATGGAGTTCGATCCCGCCAAGCGTATCACTCTGGAAACCGCCTTCGGCGCGACCATCCAGTTTCCGATTGCCCTGCTCGAGCACTACCCCCCGGTGGTCCATGCATGGGAGAAGCTGATGGCGCTTCTGACCAGTGCCTTGTGGCGTTCCGGGTTCTTGTTGGTGCCTGCGTTTGCCGTCTTCTACTGGTTCGCCGAGCGGTTCGGTGGCCGCTCCAAAGAACGCAAACATGAGCGCGGCGCGATGCTCGTCACGCTCCCCGAGCTCGTCGATGAATTGACCGCACACAACCGGCGCGAGCGCACCCGTGAGCTTGATACCGCGCTGGGCTGGAAATGGCGCCTCAGTCTGCCGCGAGAAATCGCCCGGGGCTTTCCGTATCGGCCATCGCACATCGCCACGGTCTCCTATCCCTGGCGGCTCGAACAAAGCCATGCGATGCTCATTGGCACCACCGGTATGGGCAAGACCGTGGCGATCTCCGACATGATCGCGGAAGCAAGAGCCAAGGGTCAGCGCTGCGTGGTCTTCGATCTGACCGGGGCCTTTATCGAGCACTTCCATGCTGCCCATTGCGACATCATTCTGAACCCGCTCGATGCGCGCTGCCCCCAGTGGAGCCTGTTTGACGAATGCCGCTCCGAAGGTGAGTTCTGGGCCGCCGCGGACGCCCTCGTCCCCCATGACGGGGGCGGAGAAGCCCAGTTCTGGGTGATCGCTGCCCGCGCGCTGTTCGTCGAATTCTGCCTCAAACTTGTGGCCGAGGGCAGGGCGACCAACGACGCCCTGGCGCGGGAGCTCATGACCGCGGACCTCTCGCGCGTTCATGCCATGATGCGCGGAACGATCGCCGATCCGCTGACCGCGCCGGAAGCCGCACGCATGGCGGAATCGATCCGCGCCGTCTTCAACGTGAACGCCAAGGCGCTCAAGCTGCTGCCCACTGCCGGACCTCGTTTCTCGGTTCGCCAATGGATCGAGGACGGGACCGCTAGCGCCAGAGGCGAAGGCTCGATCCTGTTCATTTCGGCTCGCTATGTCGACATGAGCGTCTGCGCGCAGCTGCTCACGCTCTGGCTCGATACCGCCATGAATACGCTGATGACGATGCCCCGCACCCGCGATCTCAAGTGCTGGTTCTTCGTCGATGAGCTGGGTGCATTGCACCGCCTGCCGGCGCTCGAGAAAGGCTTGCAGACAGCGCGCAATTTCGGCGGCGCGATTGTCCTTGGCCTTCACGCCTATGCCAAGCTCAAGGAGGTCTACGGCGAGAACATGGCGATGACGCTGGCATCGCTCGCCCGGACCAAACTGATCCTTGGAACCGCCGACCGCGAGACGGCCACCTGGTGCTCCGACTTCATCGGCCATCGCCAGGTCAGGGACATGGAAGAGGGCTACACCTATGGCTACAACAATGCCCGCGATGCGGTCAGCCTCACCCCGCGCAAGCACATCGAGCCGCTCTTGCTGCCCGACCAGCTAATGAACCTTCCGCGCCTTTCAGGGTACATCAAGTTCCCTGATGGCTTTCCCGCCGCACCGGTCAAGATGAAGCCCGTCGACCGACCCAAGCGGGCGGAAACCTTCATCGCCAGGGTCAAGGACAGCCCGAAGGCAAGGGTCACGGAGATCCATCCGGCGGCGGAGCAGGCAGAGCAGAAGGCAGCGCCGACAGGCGGCGAGCATCCTTCGTCGAACGACGACGGCGCCGGCAAGCCGGTCGTCCCGAAGCAGGGCGAGCTCGCCTTCGACCAAGGTGCGCGAGCTGCCTCGAAAAAGGAGCCTGAAGCGCCTGCCAAGGATCTTGGGCGAGCAGTGGAACGCACACCCGGCAAGACGTCGAAGGAGCGAGAACCGGCAACTCGTTCCGAGCAAGACAAGGCGGGCAAGGCCAAGACGGACCGGTCGAATACCAGAACCGATGCTCCGCCGCGAAAGGCTGGACCTTCCGCCCGCCCACTTCTCCAGACAGGCGAAGCCGCAGCGGCGCGGGATCAGTCGGCTTCGCCGAAGGGCACGCCTCAGGCCAGCACGCCCGGAACGGAAGGGCTGCAACAGGGCAAGCCGGATAACCCGAAGAGCCAAAGCTCCAGCGATGCCGCCGCGCGCAAGCTGATGATCGAGGATGGTCTGCGGGAGCACGAGCCTCCGCCGATCACTGGTCCGGAACTTGGCGACATGGAGATGTGAGCATGTCGCCAACTGCCTTGGCGTTGGGGACCGATCGATGCTGTCGGTAGCCAATGTCCGCACCGCCGGCGGCGCGGCCAACTACTTCGCTGCCGACAATTACTACACGCGGGCGGATGCCGATCGCTCGGGTGAATGGCTGGGCAACGGCGCTGCCGCGCTCGGGCTTACTGGTTCCGTAGACGCACGGCAATTCGAGGCGGTCCTTAAGGGACTGCTGCCCGATGGTAGCCGCTTGGGCAGTGACAACCGGGCGCACCGGGCGGGGACCGACCTCACCTTTTCGATGCCGAAAAGCTGGTCGGTCCTGGCTCTGGTGGGCGGCGACAAACGGATCCTCGATGCCTACGGGTCGGCCGTCCGGGAAACCCTGCGCTGGGCCGAAAAGAACCTAGCCGAGACCCGGATGGAGGTTCGCGGAAAGGAGCGTACCGTCCAGACCGGCAACCTTGCGATCGCGCTGTTCCAGCACGACACCAATCGCAACCAGGAGCCCAACGCGCACTTTCATGCCGTCATTGCCAATGTGACGCGAGGGGGCGACGGCAAATGGCGGGCGCTACGCAATGACAAGCTCTGGCAGCACAATACCTTGCTCAATGCCATGACGATGGCGCGATTTCGTCTGAGCGTCGAAAAGCTTGGGTATGAGGTCGGTGAGTTCGGCAAGCACGGTAATTTTGAGGCCGTAGGTGTGCCCAAGGTGGTCCGCGATGCCTTCAGTTCCCGGCGAGCGGAAATCCTGGAAGCGGCCGCCCAGATGAACTTCTCAGGGCCAGGCGTGCTCGATGCTGCAACCTTGATGACCCGGGCCGACAAAGGGCGCATCGAAGATCGCGATGCGCTGACGCAGCAGTGGCAGGAAGCGTCTGCGAGGCTGGGCTTTGATCCCGCCACGGTGACTGCCAGAGCCAATGCTCGCAGTGCGCAGGATCTTGGCAATGTGACCGGCTTGGGACCAACCATGCGCGCGCTCGTCCGCAATGTTCAGGCTCTTGCAACCTCCTTTGCCGAGCGCCTTGGCCTGCGCGAAGGTGACCCGCTGATACCTTCCCGGCTGACCAACCGCAGTGTCGAGCAGGTCGCCGCAATTCATGCAGTCGCCTCGGCTGTGCGGCATCTGGGCGAGCGGGAGGCGGCCTTCAGCCGAGCCGAAATCTACCGTGCAGCGCTTGGCTTTGCGCTCCCGACTTCGCTCGCTGACATCGAGCACCGCGTCGACCAGCTGCTCCGCCAGGGACATCTGGAGAAGGGCAGGGGCGCTGACCGGGAACTGCTGACGACACGCGACGCTATAAGCCTCGAACAGCGCATCATTGCTGGGGTCGAAGACGGGCGCGGCGCTGCACCGGCGATTGTTTCTCCCGACCTTGCGGGGGCCCGTCTGCAGGCCCTGTCCCAGATCAAATACGGCATGACCTTGAACGCCGGACAGGAAGGGGCAGGGCGTTTGCTGCTTGGCTCGAACAACCGCATCGTCGCGATCCAGGGCGTCGCGGGGGCAGGCAAGAGCACGGTCCTCAAACCCGTCGCTGATATCCTGCGCGAGGAGGGCAGTGCCGTGCTCGGTCTCGCTGTGCAGAACACGCTGGTCCAGATGCTCGAGCGCGATACGGGTATTCCCTCGATGACGGTGTCGCGGTTTCTCGCCCGGCACCGCGATCTCCTTGAAGGGGCCGATGCGGACCGTCTCGCCGAGGCGCGGGCTGAGATGCGCGGCACCGTGGTGCTGCTCGACGAGGCATCGATGGTCGGCAATGCGGACAAGGAGAAGCTTGTGCGGTTGGCCAACTTGCTCGAGCTCGGCCGCTTTGCGAGCATTGGCGACCGCAAGCAGCTGGGTGCCGTCGATGCCGGAAAGCCGTTCGATGTGATGCAGCAGGCCGGCATTGAGACGGCCGTCATGAGCACCAATCTTCGCGCGCGCAGCGAAGACCTTCGTGAAGCGCAACTGGCAGCGCAAGACGGGCGCATCGAGGATGCCATGCGCCATTTGGCACCCCAGGTGATCGAGGTTGGGAACGACGTTGCTGTCGAAGCTGCAGCAGCCTGGCTGTCGCTTTCGACTGCCGAGCGCGAGGCAACTGCAATCTATGCCTCAGGCCGAAACTTGCGCAGTGCCGTGAACGAGGCTGTGCAGACCGGCCTCAAATCCAGCGGGGAGCTCGGTCCTGAAACCATGCGACTCCAAACCCTGTCCCGCGTCAATGTGACCCGCGAGGAGCTGCGATATGCGAGCACCTATGCGCCCGGCATGGTGGTCGATGTCGCGCGGCGTCAGCGCAGCCAGGGCCTTGCAGCAGGCGAGTACCGTGTGGTCGGGACCAATGTGGCGCGCGAGCGGGTCAAGCTGGAGAACGCGCGTGGCCGCCAGTTCGAGTTTCGTCCCGGTCAGATCAGGCCGCAAGGTGAGCAGGATCCGCTGCGCCTGTTCGAAGTCCGTGCCCTCGACATTTACACCGGCGACAGGATCCGGTGGACCGAGACCGATTACCAGCGGGGCCTGCTCAATGCCGACCAGGCCCGGATTATCGCAGTCGACAAAGAAGCTGTCGTGGTGAAGACATCCTTGGGCGCAGAGCACAGGCTGGAGCAGGGCGACCCGATGCTCCACCGTCTCGATCTTGCCTATGCGCTCAATGCCCATATGGCGCAGGGGCTGACCTCTGATCGCGGCATTGCGGTGATGGACAGCCGCGAGCGCAATCTGGCCAATCAGCAGACGTTCCTGGTGACAGTCACGCGCCTGCGCGATGGCCTCACGCTCTATGTCGACAATGCTGGCAAGCTCGAGGCGGCGGTCGAGCGCAATGCCGGCATGAAGCGCTCGGCGCTTGAAACGGTCGATCTCCTCCGCGATGCGGCAGCCACAGGGCAGGCCAAAGATCGTGTGGCTCCAGCACCGGAACGCAAGCCGCCAGAACTTGACCGTTCGATCACGAAGCCGTTCGAGATCGGCATTTAGCGTCCCGCTGTCCCCATGCGTCCGCACATGGCCGGTTGACGCGAAGTTCTTTATTTGTTCTCATTGTCTCATGCCCCGAATCTCCGACGATATCCTCCTCACGCATCTCGAAGTCGCGCTGGCCGTTGCGCCGGAGCACACGCTCGTCCGTCTCAATGCCGATGATCCACGCGCCCAGCGCAGCGCCAGGGTCGATCTTGCTCGTCATCTGGTCGAACGCATGCGCGGCTTCACCATCGAAGGCGACAGCCAGGGCGGCCAGGTCGCGCAATCGTGTCTGTTTCCGGGCGATCTGTCGCCGATCGGATGAACTGATTGGCCTTGTCGAGGAGGTTTACTGGAGTGGCCGGTCCGGGGCGTTGGAGCTCAGCTGAACAATCCGCTCGGCGATAGCCTGCCATGTCCGAATGCCTGCCTCGTCGCCAGCAAGTGCGAGCGCCCCAATCTGCTCGGCGACGTGCAAGGGAGCCTTGTCGCCATGAGTTTGCAGGACATGGTTGGCGCAGGCCCAAAGCTCCCAGTCGCTCAGCATCAGCCCAGCAGGCCGACGACACCGCCAACCGCCGCGTAGAGACCGTAGGCGACGAAGGCTACGGCAAGGAGGAATTCGAGGCGTAGTTTGAAGGCAGTCGGTCGAGGTTGTCCGACAGGCCATATCTGGTCGCAAGCAAATCCGTTGAACCCCGAACGCTCCCCGACCACTTCGACACGAGAGCCGATGAATTTGCGTACCTGACGGGTGTTGTCGAGTTCCCAAGTCCCGCCACCGTCAGTTCGCAGCACCGGTCCGTTGGCCGCCCATTCGACGATGCCGGTCAGATGCGTGGTGCTGCTCACCGGCAAGCCGGGCCTTTCCAGTAGCGATCCCAGCGCAGGACAGTGCCGGTCTTGATCATGGCGCATGACAGATCGGCACCTGACGGCAGACGGCACCAGGCAGCGGTCCTGTTGCCGCCAGCGGACCCCTCGGAACGGCATGTCAGCCGCGGACCTCTGACCACCACGTGACCGGTCGAGATTGTTCCATTCGCACCGCCCATCAGCTGTACGAGCGCATCACGCGCTTCAATCGCCGTGGCATCGGGGCAGGGTTGATTGGTGCGGCAGGTGCCGTCCATTTCCCGGGCAGCGATACCGGCGATCCGAAGGTGAGGGCCTTCCGCACACCAGACGGGTCCATCGCCATCCCAGACATGGGTTGGCGTGCAGGTAAAGGTCTGCCCGGAAGCGACGATCGAAGCGGCAAGGAGGGCAAGCATCAGAGGACCACCTTAGAGCGCCCGTCCGAACCAGAGAACCCGTCCGACGATGTTGAGCGTGCGTTTCTCGAGGCCGCGCCAGCTTGGATAGGCCGGGTTGTCGCTCAGAACCGACGCGCGCTTGCCCTGTGGTTCGAGGGCAATGCGCTTTACGCTCAACATGTCGTCCATCCGCAGGACATAGATCCCGTCTCGCAGCCGCGACTGGCCATCCCCAAGATCGACCATCACCTCGTCGCCATCGTGGAGGGTGGGCTCCATGGAGTCGCCATGCACGGCGATGATCGACAGGCTCGATGCCTTGCTCGCGGTCAGCCGGCGCAGCCACTTCTCGTCGAAGCCGAACTGCGCGGACTTGGCTTCCATTTCGGCCAGAGCGCCATGGCCGGCCGATGCCTCGACATTGAGCAAAGGCACATGGACCAGTTCGACGACCGGGCCTGAGCGGCGGGCAGGGGCTCCAAGAACCTTCTCATCGACCCCGAAAAATCGCGCCAGAACCGAGCGATCCTGCTCGTCCAGCTGCCTCGGGCTGCCGCGCCGAATATACTGCTGGATGTAAGCGGCATTGCGCCCCAACAGGCGCGAAACTGAGGAGTAATTCACCCCTCGTTGCTGGATCAGTTCGTCCAGGGCTCTCCGTGCGTCGTCCATGACTGCCAGTCCTATCGCGGGCACCTAGGAAAATCGATCCTAGACTCTAGGAAGCCTTCCTAGTAAGAACATAATAGGAACGCTAGCTTAAAGCGAGTCTATGGCGATGGAGCTACTGGAGCAGATCGAGGCATATCTGGCGCAAACACGGACGTCGCCGAGCACCTTCGGTCGGCACGTCGTGGCAGATCCTCGCTTCGTTCAGGACCTTCGGGACGGGCGCAGGCCGCGCCACAAGACCTGCCAGAAAGTGTCGGACTTTCTTGCTAGCTCAGAGGCAGTTAGCCGCAGGTAGATTAGCGAAACCGGGGCCAGCAGCTTTCCGAATCTCGTTGCCTCGCCATCAAGCATCCACTACGCTTACCCATACAGAAACTGGTTTAGCCCAGTTTCTTGGGGGATCTGAGGATGGACAGCGATTCGGGATTGAGGCGCGGGGTTGAGAGCCGCCTCGAGTTCATCGAATTCAGGCTTTTCTGGGAAGGGCATGTCAATCGGAGTGACCTGATCGACGTTTTCGGCGTTTCGATCAACCAGGCTTCCACGGATCTGAACAGATATCTCGGCCTGGCTGAAGCCAACATGGTCTACGACAAGAGCGCCAGGACTTACGTTCGCAGCTCGTCGTTCACCCCTGTATTCCACCAGCCCGACGCAGCCCAATATCTCTCCCAGCTTAGATCGCTCTCGGATGGAATCATTGCCGCCGACGACAGCTGGATCGGAGGCTTGCCGAGTTTCGCCTGTGCCCCGACTCCCGCCCGCGGTGTCTCGCCCAAAATTCTGAGGGCCATCGTAACGGCGATCAAGCGGCACGAGGCGATCGAGGTCTTCTACCAATCGATGTCATCCCCTGAGCCTGCTTGGCGGTGGATCGAACCTCATGCCTTGGTCTTTGACGGCTTCAGATGGCATGCTCGCGCGCATTGCCCACGCAGCAGCACCTTCAAGGATTTTGTTCTCTCGCGCATCACCGATACGCGTTCATCGAAGCCAGCAGATGCTAGGTCTTCCGGCGACAGCGAATGGGAGGAGCAGGTTGAGCTGCAGATCGCGCCTCATCCCGAACTGAGCGCTGGTCAGCGCAAGGCGATCGAGCTCGATTACGGAATGGAAAGGGGCGTGACGACCATCCCGGTCCGAAGGGCTCTCCTCTACTACGCCTTGAAGCGCCTTGGATTGGATACCGATCCGGCCGCACGTAGGCCCCAGGACCAGCAGATTGTGCTCTTGAACGCGGCCGAAATTCGTTCGGGAAGGCATGGCGATGGCGTGTCTCAGCCAGAGGGACCGCAATATGCTTGAGCGGTTGCAACAGCTTGCTGAAGATGCAGCGACACTGAAAAGCAAGCTGATCCTTGTGGTCGCGTATACCGCAGGCGGAAAAACAGAGATCCTGTCGCGCCTTGCAGAGAGCGAAGGCATGCCCCTGATCAATGTTGGGACACAGTTGTCGAGCAAGCTGCTCCCAATTCCGTCGCTTCAGCGTAGTTCTGAAGTTATGCCGTTGCTTAGGGAACTGATCGATGAGACTGGTTCTCAAAAGTGCGTGATCTTCGACAATATCGAAATTCTTTTCGAGGAAGATCTTCGCATTGCCCCTGTTGATGTCTTGAAAAAGCTTGCCCACGCTCGCCCCATAGTGGCGGCATGGCCTGGTCGTTTTCAGGACGGCCGACTGACCTATGCCCGCACCGGGCATCGTGAACACTGCGAGGTGCCAATCGATGGTGCCGTCGTATTCGAGTTGAATTGAGCGTTGAAGGGAATTTCCGAGATGACCATGCAGTATGGCGATCTCATTCAGTTTGAGCCCATCGAGTCGGTTATCCAGCTTCTGGATGCCAATCGTCCTGACGAAGCCAAGAAGCTCGTTTCGACCTACGTCATCTCGGATGACATGGCCGAGCGGATCGCCATGCAGATGATTCCTCAGCTCTCGTTCGACGAGGCTGTCGATCACAAGGGTGTTCTGGTCGTCGGAAACTATGGCACCGGTAAGTCTCACCTGATGTCCGTGCTCTCGCTCGTCGCTGAAGATGCCGACTATGTGTCCATGATCCGCCACCCCAAGGTGGCCGAGGCGGCAAGCGCGATCGCTGGCAAGTTCAAGGTTCACCGGATTGAGATCTCCAGCCAGATGTCGTTGCGCGACATCATCACGCAGCAGCTTGAGGTTTTCCTCGACAAGCAGGGGGTCAGCTTCTCCTTCCCTGCGGCCGATAAGGTCATCAACAACAAGGCTGCTTTCGAGGAGATGATGGCGGCGTTCGCCGAGGTCCATCCCAATCACGGTGTGCTGCTGGTGGTGGACGAGTTCCTCGAGTATCTGCGATCGCGCAAGGATCACGACCTCGTTCTGGATCTTTCCTTCCTTCGCGAGATCGGTGAGGTCGCGAAGCACCTGCGTTTTCGCTTTGTGGCGGGTGTCCAGGAAGCCATCTTCGATAGCAGTCGCTTTCAGCACGTTGCCGACAGTTTGCGGCGCGTGAAGGATCGCTTCACCCAGATCTTGCTGGCCCGGCAGGACGTGAGTTTCGTGGTCGCTGAGCGTCTTCTCAAGAAGACCACAGACCAGCAGGACAAAATCCGCTCGTACCTGACGCCTTTTGCGAAATTCTATGGCTCAATGAATGAGCGCATGGACGAGTATGTTAGGCTCTTCCCGGTCCACCCTGATTACATCGGAACCTTCGAGCGCTTGGTCTTCACCGAGAAGCGTGGTGCTCTTGTGACGCTCCGCGACCAGATCCAGGCCATCCTGAAGGACCAAGTGCCGGATGATCGGCCGGGTTTGATCGGTTATGACAAGTTCTGGGAAACCGTGACATCCAACTCGGTTCTGCGCGCAGACCCGAACATTGGGCCCGTCTTGAAGGTCTCGGAAGTTCTTTCGGAGCGTGTCTCGAAGGCATTTACCAGGCCTACGTACAAGCCGATGGCTTTGCGCATCATCGATGGTTTGTCTGTCCACAGGCTGACCTGTGGACCGGCGTGCAAAAGGGACCCCGTTAGCGGGGTGATCGGCGTCTAAAAGGGACCCCTCATTCTGATGGTGTAGCAGGCTGCCTGGTTTTCCAGGTGGTGAGATCGGGATGTTGGTGGTGGAGACGGTTGTTCGGATACGGCGGGAGCACGCGAGCGGGAAGGCGATCAAGGCGATTGCGCGCGATCTGCGGCTGTCGCGCAAGGTGGTTCGCAAGGCGATCCGGGCGCCGGAAGGCGCGTTCGATTATCGCCGCACGGTTCAACCCCTGCCCCGGCTTGGGCCGTTCCAGGAGCGGCTCGACGTGCTGCTGACGGAGAACGAGGCCCGGCACCGGCGTGACCGGCTGCGCATGACGCGGATCCATGACCTGCTTTGCCGTGAGGGGTTCGAGGGATCCTACGACGCGGTCCGGCGCTACGCCCGGCGCTGGACACAAGCGCGGCGCAAGGATGCGGGTGATGGGGCGCCCGCGTTCATCCCGCTCATGTTCAAGCCAGGCGAGGCCTACCAGTTCGACTGGAGCCACGAGGATGTGGAGATCGCGGGCAAGCCGATGCGGGTGAAGGTGGCGCAGATGCGGTTGTGCGCGTCGCGCGCGGTCTACGTCAGGGCCTATCCGCGCGAGACGCAGGAGATGGTGTTCGACGCCCATGCGCGCGGCTTTGCCTTCTTCGGCGGCGTTCCCCTGCGCGGCATCTACGATAACATGAAGACCGCGGTCACCACCGTGTTCGTCGGCAAGGAGCGGGTGTTCAACCGCCGCTTTCTGGTCATGTCCGATCATTACATGGTCGAGCCCACGGCCTGCTCGCCGGCTGCGGGATGGGAGAAGGGTCAGGTTGAACACCAGGTGCAGACCATCCGGGGCCGCTTCTTCCAGCCTCGCCTGCGCTTTGCCAGCATCGAGGAGCTCAACGGGTGGCTGGAAGCTGAGTGCCTGCGCTGGGCCGCAACGCACGCCCATCCCGAGCAGAAGGAGCTGACCGTCGCCGAGGCGCTGGAGCTCGAGCGGCCAGCCCTGCAGCCGATGCTGGCGCCCTTCGACGGCTTCCACGAGACCACCCATGCCGTGACCGGCACGTGCCTGATCAGCTTCGACCGCAACCGCTACTCGGTCATGGCCAAGGCGGCGCGGCGGGCCGTTCAGGTCCGCGCCTATGCCGACCGCATCGTCGTGCGCCTAGGCGACGAGGTAATCGCCGAGCATGCCCGGCACTTCGGCCGCGACCGGACGATCTATAATCCCTGGCATTACCTGCCAGTGCTGGCGCACAAGCCTGGGGCCTTGCGGAACGGCGCACCCTTCCAGGGGTGGGACCTGCCACCGGCACTGACGCGGTTGCGGCGCAAGCTGGGCGGCGGTGATGACGCCGACCGCCGCTTCGTGCGCGTGCTGGCATCGGTAATGACCGATGGCCTGGAAGCGGTCGAGGCCGCGATCCGGGAGGCGCTTGATAGCGGTGCCGTCAGCGACGAGGTGATCCTCAACATCCTGGCCCGATACCGGGACCCGCCATCCGAGCGCCCCCTGGATGTGGTCGCCGATCTCAAGCTCAGCCACCCGCCGATCGCGGACTGCGCGCGCTACGATACGGTGCGAGGCCTCCATGCAGCGGCATGAGATGATCGAGGCGATGCGCTCACTCGGCCTCAAGGGCATGGCAGGAGCCTTCGACGAGGCGGTCACCACCGGGTTGCAGCGCAAGCGCACGACCCACGAGATCCTGACCGACCTGCTGCGCGCCGAAGCCGCGCATCGTCATGCCGCCTCGATCCGCTACCGCATGACCGCAGCCAAGCTGCCGGTAATCAAGGACCTCGACGCCTTCGCGTTCGAGGGCACCCCGATCAACGAAGAGCTGGTGCGCTCCCTGCACGCAGGTTCGTTCCTACCCGGTCGCCGCAACATCGTGCTCATCGGCGGCACAGGGACCGGCAAGACCCATCTGGCCACTGCGATCACCGCCAGCGTCGTGCGTGCCGGGGCCCGCGGGCGCTACTTCAACACGGTCGATCTCGTCACCAGGCTCGAGGAAGAAGCCCGCATCGGCAAGGCCGGCGCCATCGCCGCGCAGCTCAGCCGGCTTGATCTCGTGGTGCTCGATGAACTGGGCTATCTGCCGTTCGCCCGATCCGGCGGGCAGCTCTTGTTCCACCTGATCAGCAAGCTCTACGAGCAGACCTCGGTCATCATCACCACCAACCTCGCCTTCGGCGAGTGGCCCACCGTGTTCGGCGATCCCAAGATGACCACCGCGCTGCTCGACCGCATCACCCACCATTGCGATATCGTCGAGACAGGCAACGACAGCTGGCGCTTCAAAAACCGCAGCTGACCCAGCCAGAAAACCGCCTTCGCGCTGCTGACGCCTCCGGTCGGGCTACGCCCTCCCTACGCCGCCAGCAGCGCGAAAACCGCGCCCAGCATCAACCACCCAACATCTCAGCAAGGGGGTCCCTTTTGCGCGCCGATAGGGGGTCCCGATTGAACGCCGATTGACAGCTTCGATGCAAGGACGGCCGAAGCGCGACCCGACACCGAATGGGTGACGCTTGAAGATCCGCGCGCTCGGGCGCTGATAAGCGAGTTGCCACGATGCGTTTCTGGTCAACCGCTGCCCATCGTCCGTATCGCGGGTATTCCGGATAGCGTGCGGGGAGTGTGGTCGCTTTGGGAGATCAACCTGTCTGCCGATGATTTCAGTCGGCGGCGGTTCCTTTCCGTCTTCGTGAATGATGAAGGACGAACGTTCCTGCCCACCGCCAAGCGGATTTGGGACCTCCTCTTGACGGAACATCTCGAAAGCGCCGGAACTGCTGTGGCTAGTGATGCAAGCGAACTTTTTGAAGCGTCGAGAAATGCTGCTCTCACTCAGGGCGAGCGGATCTTTGTCGAGCTAACGGAGGAACATCGCGTTCGCATCCAGGAAGAGCGTGAACGTGCCAAATATGCCTATGAGGCGCGGCATCAAGCTATCGGTCGGGTCGGACTGCAGACAGTCCGGGATTACCGCCGCAAGCGCCTGCGTGTCGACCATGATGCGCGCATGGCGCAGCTGGATGCAGCCGAAGCATATTCGCCTGATTTAAACGCCGTTCTGATGTTGCGTGTCGGTGCGCCTGGATCGGTCATGCCATGAGTGCTTGGACCGACCGTATCCTGCAGGAGTTCCCCCCAGATCTCTCGCGTTTCTGGGTCGCCTGCGACCCAGATGTCGTGCTGTTGGATGAGCACGTTCTCCAATCCTTGCGTGACCGCGGGTTTGAACTCGTCTCATTCGATGATCCGATCGTCTTCAGGGCATACTATGAAGAGACCTATCGGGCCGCATGGGACCAAGGGCGAGATCCTCCAAGCCCGGCGCTAATCCTACATCTCTCGTCCAATGAGAGCGACATCCTGCCTTGGGACTACATCCGGCAAGCGCGGATCGTCCGGCTCGGTTTGGCTGATCTCTTCGACAAGCTCAGTAGTTCAGTGCTGCGCCAGATCGACCCAAATTATTACGACAAGCTGTTTGATGCTCAGAAAGCCTATGCGTCTCAGACCTTAGGGGATGCAGCGACGAGCGACTTCATTCTGACGCATGTCTTCAAGATCGTCCCGGTACTGATCGACGATGAGGTGACTTTCTGGCGTGAGGTATTCCGATTGCACCTTCGAGGCTGGAGCTTGCCACCCGTTCTAGCCGACAGGATGGCTGCGATCCTGCAATCACGGCAGACGCTTTCCCATCTGCCAATCAAGGAATTGGTTGAAGACAGAGCATTCGCGTTGAAAGCGGCTCAATCGGCCTGGCTGACCTACCTGCAATCATTCGGCGTAGCGTCAGTAGCCTCTGGAAACCAAGAGAACGGCTCCAATTCCAGCTTGGCGATTCCGTTCGATCATCCTGACATTCGCATGGTGGTAGACTCCCTGTTCTTGGATGGATGCCTTGAGCCGGTTGCGGGCGATGCCGTTTCGGGGCACGCGCCTGCGTGGGTCCAGGTCGGCATCAAGAAGGACGTCCAAGGCCAGGCTCAGTTTATTGCTGAAAGCGCTACTGCGCTTGCAGAAGACCTGCCCGCAGAGGATGCCCACCATCGTGAATGGCTTTCGTTTGCGCAGCGTCTGGGCGAACTCCTGTGCAAGTTTTTCGAGCTTCCTGGATCGCTCGGGGACGATGTTTCACCTCAAATTGAGAGGCTTCAGCAATCAGCCGACGATCGTTTCCGTGGCTGGCTCATTCGGCACTTCGCGGACTTGCCTTCGCTCCCCGCGTCAAAAGCGCCTGTCATGCTCCATCACGTACCGCGGCATCTCAGTCATCGCCGCAGCGGCAGCGGCGCGCGCCAGGCATTGCTCCTATTCGACGGACTGGCGATCGATCAGTGGTGCAAAATCCGTGGGCGCCTGGCGGAGAACTTGTCATCCATCGAGATTGACGAAGGGGCATGTTTTGCCTGGTTGCCGAGTTTAACCTCGGTCTCACGTCAAACGGTGTTTTCGGGGCTCAGGCCACGAGAGTTCGCAGGAACGATAGAAAACACATCCGCAGAGCCGACATTGTGGGCCAAGTTCTGGCAAGATGCCGGACTTCGCAAGAGTGAGATCGTCTACCTCAAGGGCGTGAAGCGGCGCGAGGACCTGTCGCGGATTGCTGATGCGGTTAGCAGCTCCAACATCAAAATCGCTGGAATCGTTGTCGATATGGTCGATGAGATCGTCCACGGTGCAACTCTGGGTAAGCGAGGCATCGCCAGTCAGATTGACGATTGGTGTGATACCGGGTTCGTGGAGCAGCTGATGACGCTGCTGCTCGATCGAGGCTTCGAGATTTTCCTCACATCGGATCACGGAAACGTCGATGCGACAGGGGTTGGCCGGCTGAGCCAAGGGGTTCTGTCCGAAATAAAGGGCGAGCGGGTCAGGGTCTATCGGAGCGCCGATCTGGCATCCTCGGTACCCGCCGAACTTGATACCTTCAGGTTTGACCTACCGGGACTCCCCGTCGATTTTCTACCTGTTTATCCAAAGGGGAGAGGTGCCTTCACAGGGGTGGGGGATCGCGTGGTCGCTCATGGCGGAATGTCCGTTGAAGAGCTCATCGTCCCCTTCGTCCGCATTACGCCAAAGAGTTCGAGCAATGATAAGTGACACCTCGCCCCAAATCGGTTTTGACAGGTATATCCAGTTGGATTGGGCTCGCACCGCGCTACGTGTTCGGTCCGGCTTTGAAACTTTAGAAGAGCTGCGAGACCTGATCGACGCAAGCCATACAGGCATCGCGGCTAAGAAAAAGACACGCACTGTGTTGAACCGGCTTTGGTTAGAACCGAGGTCGGAACTCGTAGCGCTATCTGATCGCGCTGTGGCAATCTACAAGTCTGACCCAAGCGCATCGGTGGCGGCACTGACTTGGGGGATGGCCATCGCCACATATCCGTTCTTCGGAGCTGTTTCGGAGATCGTTGGAAGACTGCTGCGCTTACAGGGCGAATGCTCTTCAGCCGAAGTGCATCGGCGCATGGCGGAAGTTTATGGTGAGCGCGAGGGAACGCGCCGCATGACCAACATGGTGCTCCAATCTCAGGCTGACTGGGGTGCGATCGACCGGATGAGCCAAGGGAAGATCATCACGGCAAGGCACAAGCCCATCACTCTGACGCCAGAGCTGGAGCTATGGCTGGTAGAGGCTGCTCTAAGGCATGCTGGCCGAGGAATGTCCATCAACACGGTGGCGACAAGTCCTGCGCTGTTCCCGTTCAGTTTCAGCGATCGACTGGCCTATAACCTCAGCCAAGATGAAAGGTTCGCTATCCGAGTAGACAGCGCCAGCAATCGCATTGTCGCATTGATGTAAGGTTTTGTTCGATGGCGATTACTCGTGCTGCAATCCAAGGTGCATTGGAAGCGGAACGAAGCTTCGTTCAGAAGGGTGGCAGGGTCGAAGTTGCGTCTTCGGATTTGGACGACGGTTACCTTGTTTTGGGCGTACGGTCGGTCAAAGGGCAGCGCCGAGTTGTCGTCGATGAGGCCTTGGAAGGTGTCAGGGCCAAGTGGGGCGACAAGCTTGAAGCTGGAGGCATAATCAAGCTTGTCGATAGCGATAACGACAGGATCGTGATTCAGGTCGCAGCAGGCGGGATGCCCGAGATCGGAAGTCAGATCTGGCTTTTTCCGGGCGATTTCCTTGGACCGCTGATCGATATGTGGGCCGGTGAAATGGGCGCGCTGGCAGCCAAAAGACTGCGCCAGACGAAAGAAGACACAGCACCGCTCCAGCCAATTCTTCCGCTTGGAGATCGCTTCTCAGACCTCCGTCAAAGGCAAGTGGAAGCCGTCCAGAACTCGGCATATCGGTGCTCAATCACAATCGGTCCGCCGGGAACTGGCAAGACCTATACGATTGGCGCGTTGGGCGCCTACCTGCTCAAGAGATTTCCGAAATCTCGCATTCTCCTGCTGGGGCCAACGAATGTCGCCGTGGACACGGCACTCCTTTCCATAGACGATTGGCTCGGGCGTATCGACAAGCCAGCCATCGCGAAAACTGCCAAACGGGTAGGCGCCTATTTTGACCCACGGAAGTTTGTAAATCGTCCACACCTGCTCGCACCAGGTGTTGCCGAAAAGAGTACGGAATTCCTGCTCCTTGAGGCATCCGAACCTCCGAAGAGCAAAGTCGGTGAGCACATCAGATGGAAGGATAAATTGAGCGCGCTCCGCAAGGAGCTGGGCGCGGATATCTCGGCCGTCGCGTCCGAAGCCAGACTTGTGGCGACAACCGTTTCCTCGGCGATCACTTGGCACGAAACCCTACACGCCGCAGGACCTTGGCATTTTGTGATCTGCGACGAGGCGAGCCAGGTAATTGGACCGGCCGCCCTTATGGTTCCGGCAATGGGGCAGCAGACCATATTTGCTGGTGATCCATGTCAGCTGTCGCCGATCGTTCAAAGCGCTGGGGCGGGCGAAAAGGCCCTTCTCGGGAAAACGGCATTCGATCTGTTCGCGCATACGCCAACGACCATGCTGAATGAACAATCTCGAATGGCAGTTGGAATTTGCCAGGCGGTAAGCACGACATTCTATAACGGCGAGCTCAAGGTCTGTCGGAAAGCGATGGCTGATCCGGATTGGAAGAAGCAGCGCAGTCCCTTTTTTGTGGATGGGCGCGAGATCCCGAGGGTTTGCTTCGATCAGGTCTCCGAACCAGCAACGTATTCGCAAAGCTACGGTGGCTTTATCCGCTTTCAGTCGGCTAAGCTCATCGAAACCATTATCGATAATCTGGCTGGCTCTTATGTCGATGCGGAGGACATCATGGTTCTGACGCCTTTTCGAGCTCAGCGTACGCTGATCCGTAATTTTCTTAGACGAAGGCATCCCGAAATCTCAGTCAGTACTGTCCACCGAGCACAAGGAAGCGAGCGGACCCTCGTGATCTTTGATCCGGTCGATGGAACATCGAATTTTTTGCTAGGCCGAGATGGCGAAAGGCTCATCAATGTGGCGGTTTCTCGTGCGAAAGCACACGTAATCGTGCCCTTCGTTCGCGACGATCTCAGCAATCCTGCTTTAGGACTGTTACACAAGATCGCGAGCAGATCCTTCCAGACGGCTGGCAAATTTGCCCGTCCCTTCACGTTCTCGTCACTTGCAAATTAACCGTCGATCTTGTTATGTTCTCATCCAAGCTCTTCCAACATTGGAATGCAAGGCCATGGAAAATCGCAAGCCTGAAAAGTCGACTCTCGATGGAGTTGATGCTGCATCGCCTTGGTCGGGGCTTGCGGAAGTGAGCGAAGCTATCCGTGACAATCGCCTAATGGAGTACAGGATCAAGAAGTCGTGGGCCGACCCTTGGGGGCGCAAGCTGACGATAATCGGCCTTATCGTCATTGGCGCAGTTTTCGCGTTTCTGGCTGGAGCGTCCTTCGGCCTGTGGTGACCGTTGCAGTCACCACTCCTTCACATCATCTGCTGCTTCTGCACTGGCACCTTGGGCTCCCTTGGTGATCGCGTCCAGACGTCCCCTAGAGCCGGTAATCTTCTGGCGACCGGCCGCCTGAGCCCTTTGCACCTCTTCATGGAGACCGTCGGCGTCCACACGTGGTACCGAACCGGAACCTCCGCTGCCGGTTTGTGCTCGACTGCGCACCGATCCTGCGCCAGAGACTGCCGGACGGGATACGGACTGTCCGGGGACGAGTATGAGGCGATCGTCGATCCCGTCGCGAAGCTGCTCGGCATAACTTTCAACGAACTTTGCCTGCAATGCCTGGCCTTCCGGACTGAGCTGGAAGGTGACGTCGTCGAACCGCGCAGTGCCATAGAAATCGCGGTTGCTCTCGATCTCGGCTAGGCCCCATTCTCGGTAGGCCTGCGACAGATTGAGGCTGCCTGCGGCGCTGTTTCCTTCGAAGAAAGACGCCTGGCTCTCGAGGCGATTGGCGAGCTCTTCAGCTCGGCGAGCCTCAATAGTGAAGCTCTGCGCCTCTGTCAGAGAAGCATTCATGCCGCTCGCAGTGCTCGAGATCGACGAGCTTGATGAGGTACTGACCGAGCGAATGAAACCATCGCGGGTACTCGACCAATTTCGGCTGTCAGACATCTGGGACAGGCTGCCAAAGATCCGAGAACGGTCTTCGGATGCGATACCGATGTCGCTGTCGGTCCAGGTGCGTGTCCCGCCCCCTTTCGCTCCTACGCTTCCCGAGAGCACGCCATTTGAAATGCCCGCTTTGGCGCCGGCCTCGCCACCCAGGAACCAGGCGGTAGAGATGTCATCGGCGGCCCTGCGCGACAGCCCGAATTGCCGCTGCAGACTGGTCGATGCCTGGTCGACCTCGCTGAAAGCGGTCTGGATGCTGTCGGAGTTCGAGGTGCCGGTCGCACTCTCGAAGGATGCCCCCCGGCTGAACTGGTCTCTGAGCTCGCGGAACTTCGTGACAGCGCTGGCCGTCGATTCCGTGGCGACATTGGCATAGGTCTCGCTGTTGGCGCGGGCCTGCGATGCCATCGTTGAGAGGCGCGCCGTGAATTCCTGGCCCAGCGTCGGCGTGAAGGGATAGCTGGAGGTCGGGATCTGGTCGTAGCTGCCGTCCGGAAAGCTCGTGGTCATTGCCCCGGTGTCGCTGAAGGTCCGCGTCTGCGGCGCGCCGTACGTGAAGCTCGGTGCGATCGTGCCTTGTGCGAACTGGCGGGTGAGGACGCTCGAGTTTTCGAAGCTGGTATTGCCGAGTGAGACATTGCCGGTACTCGCCTCCCGGGCCGCTTCCTCGGCCGCGTTCTGGCTCGGGTTGAGGTAGCTCGTGGCGTTGTGGGAAATCGCCATGGCGCCCTTGGCCACACCCCCTGCCAGGAACGGCACCGATGCGATGAGATAGCCTGCCAGCAGACCGATATCGCTGTTGACGTCGGCCATGCCGGTAAAGCTCGCCAGGCTGAGGCCGTTGCTGCCCGTGACCGCGCTCATGTCAGCCGCGCCCTTGTACATCAGCATCATGTGGAGGATCACGAACAGCGGTCCCCAGGCCGCGAGATAGAAGAAGCCTGTCACATAGCCCTTGAGTGCGACAGGTCCCGTCTTGGGGAGAAGGAAGAGCGGGAAAAGCACCGGGAAAAGGGCGTAGAACAGCACGGTCAGCACGACGTTCAGGAGCGGGACCCACTTCATCGCGTTGCTCGCAATCGAGCCATAGGTCCGCTCGGTCTGAATGTCGGCGCGGGTCTGGGCGTAGACGTCGACATTGCCCGCGCCGCTGGTGCCGGACATCGAATGCATGGCCTGGCTCATCGCGTTGATGGTCAGCGTCTGCTTGAAGATTTCGGTAGCGTTGGCCGACACGCCGGTGAGGTACTGATAGGCCACCGGCAGGTCGGCAAAGAGCTTCGCCTTGGCGAGCGCGGCTGTCTGGTTGGGGTAAAGCTGACGGCCAAACACCGATCCCATCGCATCGACGAGGCCAACCCACTGCGCATTGAGCGTGTCATAGGCCTCGCGGCAGGTCACTATGTTCGAACTCACCTTGCCTGAAGTGGCATCCCGGGTCAGGAACCGCTGCGCGCGCGCCTGACTGCCCGGCGCGATCGTCGCCCAGATGTCGCCGGTTTCCGCGAGCTCCTTCATCGAGTAGCGGCCGAGCAGGACGTCGTAGAACACGCATTGCCGGAAATGCTCGTCGAGATTGGCAGCAAACTCCGGATCGGAAATCCGCAAGGACCGGGTCGCATCGTAGAGCCGCGCGCCGTAGATCATCCCGTTTTTCGAATAGTTGAGATCCCCAGGCAGGCCGAACACCACTTCTGCCGAGCCCGTCAGATAGTCGCCGACCTGGCTGGTAAAGCTCGCCATCAAGGCCAAGCCCAGCGGCACGTTGCTGACATTGGCCGGGGCAAGGCTCGGATTGAGCCGGTCGGTCACATGGACATCGAGCCGCGGCACCATGAGGCAGGAGTAGATGAGCGTTGCGCCTAGGAACCAGTTTATCCAGGCGCGCCAGTCCTGATTGAACGCGAGGGTGATGGCAGACAGGCCAAGCCCCATTACCATCACCACCTGGAGCAGGCTCTTGTAGCCCCCGTTGCCGGTCCAGGCGGCGACCGCCTGGAAGACGTTGACCAGATAGTCCCCGCCGCCGACCGTGAAAATCTCGACCATGTCTGTTGTCCCGCCTGGATGTGGTTGGTCCGGTCAGTGGGTGAGGGCGCGGTTCTGGACGCCGCGCGACCAGTCCAGCGATGCGGCCATTCCGGGCGACATCGAGGCGGCCAGCACGTTCTCGATGAAGGCCGTCTTCTCGATGATCTGCAGCACCGCATTGACCTTGAGGTGCGTGTTGGCCTGCCGGTCAGCGAGAGCCTGACGCACGACATTGACCTGATTCTGCCACATCGCGATCTTGGCTTCGTCGGCCCCGATGAAACTCGACATCGAGCGGCCCGCCTCGCTCACGATCCGGTCGAGCACGGCAAACAACAGGTCGACACTGGCGATCTCGGCCAGGGTCTCCCGGTCGTCGGTCGGCATGCCCCGGCCATAGGCCGCCTGGACGGTCAGGATCTTGTAGAGCGGGATAGACGCGACTTGCAGCAGTTCCTTTTGCTCTTCGCTGATCGCGGTGTCGTCCCGGATGGCCTGAACCATACCGCCGATGAGCGCAGCCACGCGCGGCCGCAGTGCTTTCGATGCCGGCAGGCTCAGCGACTTGAAGCCCGGGTTGAGGCACTTTTCCGGCTCGTCGCAGTCGAAGATGAGGACGTTGCCATTCGAGGTGCCATCCAGCAGCGAAGTCACGAGGGTGGACGATGCCTCACCAACGATCGGCACGAACTTGCCCGGCTCGTCGTCCTTGGGGGGCACGTAGATGATTGTGCCCAGCAGCGTCATGGCATATTCGGCGAGCTCCTCGTCGAAGCGGCCGCCAGGCGAGAAGAACGCCGACTGCTTGAGGATCGTCCAGGTGTAGTTTCGCGGCACCCCGGGATTGACGTCGTCATACTTGCCCGAGCCTTGCGCGGTCGTGCTCGATCGCTGCCCCTTGGTGCCGCACCCATGCTTGGCCGCGGCATAGTCGGTGAAGATCCCTTCGGAGTTGCCGATCGCTTCGCAGATCGCCTTGTCGGCAAGGTCGCCCTTCGGCCAAATCCCGCCCACCAGACCCTGCGCCATTTCGCAGGAGTTGATGTTGAGGTTGTTCATGAGCTGAGCCTTCTGGCTGAACTCCTGCATGATCTTCGAGCATTCCGGGCAGACCGTGTCGATCGCCAGGCTGAAGGCAAAACCGACGGCATTGTTCGCGACTGCCTTCAGCATCGCGACGATCTCGCTCGCGTTGATGAAGCTGAAGGACCCGGCAAAGATGTCGATGCCGCCGCAACCGGCGCGGGCGCGCGGCAGCTGTAGATTGGCGATGTTGGTGGTCTTCTGCGGGAACCGCGTCCAGACATTGCCGAGGCTGTAGTAGCCGGCAGATTGCCCCTGGAACGCGGTCGGTCCGTTGACGTTGGCAGCGCCCCCGACGTCGTTCAGAAACGAGTCCATCGAACTGCCGACGTCGGCCGATGCGCCAGACAGCGGGAGGGCGAAGGGGAGGGCGGCTGCCAGAAGCGCAGCGACGGCTCTTTTCATCCTAGTAGTCACGTCCAGCTTCCTTCGATGTGAGGAGGTAAATCCGGTCCTGAAGCTCGTCGGCGCTCATGACGCCGTAGCCGATCGGAATGGGGCGGCCGGTCCGCGCGTCCCAGAGCACGACCGCTGGCGTGATCTTGGGCTCGAGCCCCATGCGGCTGCGCTGGTTGGTCTCGACCGTGTAGTTCGGGAAATGCCGCGACGGGCCGCCATCGGTCGAAATCGCGCGCACCGCGATATGCCAGGTCGAGGCAACGCTCTGCACGATCGGCGACATGACTTCGCAAGCGCCGCAGCTCTGGGCGAAGAAGTAGAAGAGCCCGTAACGCTCGGAAAGCTGGGCCATCGCGGCGTTGCGTTCCGCGCTGCGCGAATCCTGCCACTGGCGCTTGCCAAGCGTCGAGACCGGGCGCTGCAGCGTGTAGTCGAGCTCGGGATCCTGCCAGATCGCCCGCTGCCAGACGTCGCTGAAGAGCGACGCGCGGTCGAGCTGGGCGCGCTGGAAGCGGATATAGGCCGTTACATTCGCTGGCGTCGGCTCGAGGATCGCCTTGGCCTTCAGTTCGCGCAAGGTCGCCGTGATCGCATCAAGTTGGCTGGTCGCGCTGGCCGCAGGCGCTGGCGAGGGTGAATTCTGGTCCGGCGTCTTGGGCCGCTCGCAGTAGAACCAGTATCCGAGCCGCCGCTCCTCGCAATAGAAGCTATCCTGGCGCTCGGCCGATTGTGCGCTGGGAGGCGCATCGGTCCGGCTTGCGACCGGCTGGGCGGTCGCCGGAGAAAGCTGGCAAACGGAATTGGCAATCGCGCAGGCGGCGAGCAGCCGCCACGCAGCCTTACTGGCGGGCGCGGGCATAGTAGTCCTCGATTTTCTGTTGGATGTCCTGGGTGGCCTGCAGCTCGTCAGGCAGGCGGGCGGCGTCGGTAAACTCGGCGTAGACCTCGCTGAAGTCCATTTTTGAGAGGTCGAGCCGGGCAAACTCGTCGATGGTGAAGCCCTGGCATTGCTCGGTCTTCGGCTTGCCCCAGGGCTTGTTTAGCTGCTGGCGGCCTTGCTCCTGCAGGATCCGCGAGAGCTTGGACTCAAAGCAGCAATAGACCTTGCGCTTGGTCAGGCACACGCCAAGGAACGAGGACGAGCAATAAGTGCCGACGTAGGCGCACAGACCCTGCGCATCCTTCTGGTGCAGCAGCATCTCCTCGCGGCTGCAGCCCAGCGCCACGAGCAGCTGGATGCCCGGGATAAGCGGGAAGCCCTTGCCCTTGCAGCAGTTGAGCACGCCGAAGACCTTGGACGAGCAGCTTTCCCGGGTCCCCTTGAACAGAGTGAGGTTGTCCGGATCGAATTCGCGGCGCGCCTGGTTCATCGCGTTCAAGGCGACGGCCGCGTCCTTGAACTCGTCGTTGGCCTCGCGCTGGATGGTCTCGCATGAGCCATCGATGCAGTAGACATCGCCGTCGCAGATGAACTGGCCGGTGTTCGCAGGCTGGTCTGGAACCGGGCAATCATAGACCCGCTCCCAGGTGCGGCAGGGCTCCCCCGCGAGGCAGTCTTCGCGCACCAGCTTGCAGCCCGGAGTGGCTTCAAGTGTCTGGCAGTCCTGTGCCTCTGTGAACTGCGCACAGCTGTAACTGCGGCTCCACGCCCAGCACGGCTGCGTCACGGCGATGCCATCGACGATGCGGGTCACCGGATCGCTGTCCGTGCACGTCTCGGTGTCCTGCTGGCACGAGGTATCAGCTGCGAGACCAGCACACTGGCTTTCATCGCGCGCCGTTGTGACGACGTTCTCGCCTGTCACCGTGTAGGGCGTCGCGCCATCGACCGGCGCCGTGCAACTCACGAGATCGACCCTCAGATCGCCCGAGTTACAGCCCCAGTAGATCCCGAAATAAGGATCGCACAGGTTGATCGGATAGGACTGCGTGACCGTGCATTGCGGCGCGGGGTAGCGGTTGCAATTGTAGACCGAAGCCGGATCGACCCCGCTGCCGCCGACGCAATAGTAGCCGTAGACTTGCCGCTGTTCGACACGCGCGGTCAACGTCACGGGGCAGGTTCGCGTTTCCTGTGTCGCCGTATAGCCGACATTGCAGGTCGCCATGTAGCGCGCCGCGGTTCCGCTGGCCGGCGGCAAGGGCACGCAGCGTCCCTGCGAGCCGCCGATGGCCATTCCGCTCGTATAGGCGAGCGGGTCATCGCTGATCACATTGCTGCGCGCGATCGTTGCATCGAGATCCTGCGGCGCAAATCGGGCGCGCCGGTCCATCGAATCCCGCATGGCCTTGTAGCCGGTGTTGGTCGTCGCCTGGCTCGCCGCTTCGCGTCTCATCCGGTCAGGATCGTCGAAGTAACCCGACTGGCTCGGCGTGCCGCCGAAATTGGGAATGCGGCTTGCATCGGGGTTCGTCGTTGCCGCGCCTTGCGCCGAGGCTGTCTTGTCCCGCCCGAAAGCCTTGCCATCGGCCTTGGCAGCATCGGTTGTGGTTTGGGCGTAGAGCGGGCCGGCGAGGGCGAGCAGAAGCGCGCCCACGCCAGCGAGAGAGAGGACTGGTCGTTTCATGGAACCTGCCTTTCAAGACGGGCGAGGTGCTGGGCCGCGAGCAAGGCGCCCGGCCCGCCACCGCGCGCGAAGGTCTCGAGCGCGTAAGCTGCGCTGACATTGCCGCTCATCCGGTCGTGCGGCGGCACCCGCGTCTGGCAGTCGAACCCGTCGCACAGATCGAAGTCGCTGCTGGTGACGACGTAGGTGGGCACCGCCTCGATCCCGAAGGCGCGGAACAGCCGCGGGTCAATGCCGACGCCGTCCAGCTGCTCGCCGGGCTTGGCAACTTTGGCCAATGCCGCCGTGAGAGCCTTGGCGCTGTTGCCGGGCAGGCCGCGCAAGGCAACAACACCGCCAGCCTTGGTCACGTCATCGATCATCGCACGCAGCGCTGCCGGCGGCATCGATAGCGAAGCAAAGGCGATGAACCTCGGCGCCTCGCCCATGCCTTCGCTGGTCATGGCGCCTGCATCGGCCACCATTCGGTCAAAATCGAATGTGCTGGCCTCACCAGGCTTCGTGTTTGCGGCGGCCTCACGCATGTAGCGGCGAGCGTGCGCCTCGGCCTCGTCGGAGCTGGTCCTCGCCTCCCGCGCCAGGGCTTCGGCTCTGGCGCGGGCATTGGCAGACAGCGCGTCGGCATCGGGGGCACCAGCACTGGCCCGCGCCCGGATAGCGGCCAGATCGAGGTCCGGTTCGGCCGTCTGCGCCGAGGCGCCAGCCAAAGCAGCAAGGCTGGAAAGCGATGCGACGACAAGAAGATGAGGAAGTTTGTTCATAGCGCACAGCAATTCCGCTTGCGCCAGACCAGGTAGCCCATGTCCTCGCCAATGGCGGGATAGACCTGGCCTGCCGACATGAAGGTGGTGGAGGCACCGAGGGCTGCGCAGGCATAGCGGCCCTTGGTCTGCGGATTGGGATTGGTGGCCTGGAAGCGGTACTGCTGCTTGCGCATCACCGGCATCAGGTACTTGCCGCAAAGCCCTTTGCTGCCCATCGTCCCCCAAGCGACGAGTTCGCGGTGGAGCTTGTAGGAGAAGCGGGCGAGCGCGAGCCGCGATGCCTGCACATGGCCGATCGTTGCCGAAACATTGCCGTTGAGCGGATACATCGTGCCCTGGCAGCCCGCGCACCAGAACAGCTCATCGGTCGGCTGCTTGGCCGTTGCCGCCACGCAGTCCGCTGCACATGCGGCAAGCGCCAAGGGATTGGCGAAGAGGACCGCCTCGGGATTGATGATCGCGGTGAGCTCGCTGTCCTGCCACAGCGGGTCAATCTCGGTGATGTAGAGGATGTCGATCGAGCCGGACTCGAGGCACAGGAAATCGGCGACGATCTCCATCCAGTAGATCAGCGGATAGGCATACCAGTGGACATGCCACTGCGAGTTGTACTGGGTGTTGCCGCCAACCGCCGATGGTCCCGCCATCGACTTGAAGCCGATGTCGAATCCCGGATCGAGCTTCATCCCGCCGAGATTGACGAAGCACCATGGCTTCATGCTGACGTCGGCAAGCCGGACCGGCTCCCAGAACCCCATGGCGATGCCGGGCCGCAGCCCGCACAGGCAGACGGGGGAGTCGGGATTGTCGGTGTCGGGCCGCCCTGACGGCCAGATCTTCAGGCCGCCGACCGAGATCGGGAACAGGCACGACCAGCAGATGTCGGTGATCGGGTTGACGAACTTGCCCGTGCAGCGCCCGGGGCCGGCCGCAGCCTGGGCAGGAGCACTGGACACGACGCTCAGGCTGGTGAGCAGAAGCGCTCCGCAAAGCCATGACAGAAAGCGTTTTTTCTTGCTCATGACGGCGCACGCTCCTTGAGAGGGGGCTGTTCGGTGATGATGAGCGCGCGGCCCTGCTGCTCGACGGTTGCGGGCACCGCGCGAATGCCGAAGTGTTTCACCAGCGTGCCGCCCTGATCGAAGTAGAAGCGCCGCTGACGGGCCTTCATGAGTTCGAGCGGCGCACCGGCTACGAGGATGAGCTTCGCCTTGGTGCTGGCATAGCGACGGGTGGCCCAGGCGAGCTGTGCCGGGTCGTCCCCATCGAGAAAGACGAGCGGAGCCCGGAGCGGCACGGTATCGAGCGGATTGACCCGCGTGCCTGCGGCAATGATGAGCCGGCCCTTGTCGTCGGCAACATCGCGCGGGACGGTGATCGTCGGATCGAAGCGCCAGCTGCGCAGCGCAGAGGCGAGGGTGACGCCAGCGACAGGCTCTGGCCGGTTGACCCGGGCGATTGTCCGCCGCTTCAGCTCTTCGTTGAGACGGGCCGTTTCGCCGGTCTTCTCAAGCTGGGTGAGCCTGGCATGGATCTGCTGAAGCAGGTCCGGTTCGATGACCGGCCATACCGCGCCGTGCTGGCCGTAATCGCGAGCCATTGCCTGTGGTGCGATGGCCAGCGCCAGCGCAGTGGTGCAAACCGGCAGAGTCAGGAGCCTCACAGGATTGGCCTCCCGACTCCGAGTATGCGCGGTCCACAGATCCAACCGATCGCGGCATAGCGACTGTCGAAGCCATCCTTGTGTTCGCTGGTGACGAAGTAGCAGCCTTTCGGCACGCGCCCCGTAGGTCCAAGCGCCAGCGGTTCGCCGAGGCGGCTCTCAAGCTTGGCCTTGGCCACGGCCTCACCGTTGACGAAGTAGATGCGGTTTTGCTCGGTGATGATGTCGCCCGGAACACCGCTCACCCGCTTGCCGAACGGCTTGGGCTTCGCCCCGAAATGCTTGACTAACAAAGGCGAGGTAGGTGGGTCGAACAGGATGATGTCCCCGCGATGTACGGGTGCCCCCCGCGTGACCCAGATGGCCCAGTAGGGCAGGCTGGGGCTCACATTGATCATAAGCGCATGGCCCTGCGCGAAGGCGGCAAGCGAGGAGAGCGCCAGTGCCCCGGCGCCGAGCCCGCCCCAAAGCACGAGCCGGCGCGCCGATGCTGAGCGGATCAAGAGATCAGCGGGCTGCATCGGGAAGGGCTCCCATGCGGCGCACGACGTCGGCACGCACAGACCCGGTCAGGTCCGGCGTGCTCCCGGCGACCACTGCTTCGGCAACCAGAACTGTCCGGCCTTCGCGTCCGAGCTTCTGTACCGAGGCTTCCACGGCCTTGAGGTAGGCCTGGACGCGCAGTCTGGTTTCTTCAGGCGGCCGACCGGCACGTGCTTCGGCTTCGATGAAGTCGCCCATGATCCGGCTCAGCTGGACCGTGACGACCTCACGCTTCTCCAGGGTGAGCAGCTTGTCGGTCGCCCAGACACCCCACAGCACCTGACCAACCATGCCGACGCCGACAGCGATAGCGGTGAGATTGATCGATGCTAGCCGTACGCGCAGGCTCGATGTTGCCAGAATGTTCTTCACAGCTTTTCTCCGGAGAGTTCGCGGTCGAGATCACGGATGAAGCGCGGCATGCGTGCCATCACGATTAGCGTCGCGAGAGCGACAGCAACGAACTTGAATTCCCCGAGGAACGTCACGCGCCGCTCGAGATCGGCCCCCAGGAAGCGGTCAGCGAGATTGGCGACATGGGCGAAGAAGGCATCGGGATTGCCGCCTGACAAAAGCAGGAAGAAGAGCAGCGGCAGGCCCAGCGCCATCAGATAGGACGAGCCCAGAAACAGGCTGCCGCGAAGCACAATGTAGCAGCCATCGGCCATGCGCGAGCGCCAGTTGGGCACTCGATGGCTGGCGGGCTGTTCGACTTCGGACGGGGCGGTCCGGTCGAAAGGGGTGACGAGATGGAGAGGCATGGAAATAGGGATCCTTTGGTGAAGAGGTGTCAGCGGTTGGGATGAGCGATGCGCTCGATGGCATCGGCGAGCTGGTGGCCGCGCGCGATCTCGGCATCGATGGCGGCGAAGGTCTGGGGCGAACTCGAGAAGAGCGTTGCCGAATAGTCGTCGAGCACGAGCCGCCCGATCGCCTCGGTCTCCGGTCCTTTGATGAACACCTCGGAATAGTCGCTGCCGGAGCGCTTGAGGCTGCGGATCAGCGTCTCGGTGCGATCGTCCATGTCGAGGCGCTTGCTCGCCTTGAAATCGGCGATCGTCTCCGGCTTCTGCTGCAGGATCAGCATCCAGTCGCTGTTCTCGAGCGCTGCCGTCGCCCCGTCGGACTTGTAGTAGTCGTTGAGCGACTGGGTGGCGGTCGCAAGCGCGCCGCCATACTTGCGGCAGGTGCGGGCATAGGTTTCGACGAATTCACCCATCGAACCGCCCTTCAGCATCGACCAGGCTTCATCGATCAGCAGGAGTTTGCGCAGCGACCGCGGGCTGCGCGTCATCGCCTGGCTGGTCATGAACATGATCGCGGAGAGCACCACGCTGCGCAGGTCTTCCCGGCTCGCGAGGTCGGACATCTCGAAGACGGTGAAGTCTGCATCGAGGTCGAGACTGGCCTGGCCTTCGAAGAAGGCGCCGTAGGTTCCGCCAGCCATGTAGGGGGCAAGCGCAGTCGCAATGTCTGCGGCCGTGTCATGGCCGAGATTAGCCAAAATCTCGCCGACGGTGGTGACTGTGGCCGCCGCGCCATGTTCCGTCCAGACGAGGTTGACCGCCCGGTCGATCAGCCCGCGCTCGGTATCGGTCAGCTTCGCGCTGTGGCGGGCCATTTGCCCGACGATCGCCTTGATCATCCCGAAGCAGTCGAGGCGGTAATCTTCGTCCTCGGCGGCGCGCGTTCCGTCGATCATCGAGAAGGGGTTGAGGCAGAAGCCCGCTTTCATCGTGAACTCGACAAAGCGACCGCCCTGCAGCTTGACCGAGTGCTCGAAGCTGCGGCCATCGTCGATCACGACAACCTGTGCGCCGGCGCCGCGCAGCGCGGCGCACATCTCCTGGAGCAGCACCGACTTGCCCGATCCCGACTTGCCGCAGATCGCAACATTGTGGTTGCCGGCCTCGTTCTCGAACGGCGACCAGAAGAAGGGCTGGCCGCGCCGCCCGACGAAAAGCAGGTGGGGGTGGGCGCTGCCGAGATACTCGCCCTGCATGGGCGCGATATTGGCTGCGGTCGTCGACAACACGGTCTTGAACCGCTTCAGCCTTTCCATGTCGGCGCCGAGCCCGTCAGCCAGGGTGAGCGGCATCGCGGCGAGCAATCCCTGGATCTGGAGGTAGCGCTCGTCGGTAAGGTCCCAACCCGCCGCCTTGTAGATTGATTTGATCGCGCGTTCGTGGCGGTCGCCCTGGCCCAGCGGTGAATAGGTCGTGACACCGTAGAAGACCCGAACGAGCCGGCGGCCTTCCTGGAGCTCGGCCTGCACATGCTGCCACTCAGCCGCCTGTTCCCCGATCCGCGGCAGAAACCGGGCGCTGCGGGTTCCGGCGAGGCTGGTTGTCCGCATGAACTTGAACCCGGCTTTCGCCGAAGCCGCCTCCTGGTCCGGATAGACGAGACAGAGAATGGTGGCGGCCGGGCAGGGAAAACGCAGCTTGTCGGTGAAAAGGTCGCCGATCAGCCGCGCGCATTCCCACGGAGCCCAGCGCGATGGCATATTGCGTACGGCAAAATGCCGGACATCGAAGGCATCGGGATAGACGGTCCCGATTTCGGGCACGCCGTCATTGACCCTGCCAGTGGGGCGGAAACGCTCGGTCACGAGCCGCATGCGGTCTTCAGCCACCACCAGTTCGATGTCGTGGCGGATCGCCTGGGAGGCGATCGAATCGTTCGGGTTGTAGGGCACCGCATCGTCCTGCGGGGCGGTGGTAGGCGAAGTCAGATCATCGATGACAGCGATGAGCGCTTCCGGCCCGACTTCGACCACGCCGAGATTGAGCGACTTGAGCATCGCCACCAGGCCATCGCGGGTCTGCTTGAGATCCTCATTGCTGACCGACTTGGACGTCGGCACCCCGACCGAGACGATGACCTGGTGATGCCGCGCATGGAAGGGCGCGTCCGGCGAGCCGGACTCCCAGACGAGCGAATAGAGCCGCCGCGCCCGGTGCCGGGCAATCGCCTCGTACACCCCGCCCTGGATGTATCGTGGGGCGAACCACGGGGCGATGATCCTACTGATGCGCGGGCTTGCAAGGTGGAGTACCTGAAGGCAGGCGCCTGCTGGCAGTCCTTCCGAGAAGAACTGTCCCAGGATTTCCCCGGTGCGCTCGTCGGCTCCGATCAGCGGCGTAACCGAAAGGACAAAGCCCTTCGAGCGTGCGTTGAAGTAAAGGCGGGTTGCCGGATCGTAGACCCGGTAGGGGAGCCAGTCGGAGAGCATGTCGACCATGAGCTGCGGGCGGGCTCTGTCGGCGTGCTCGGCATCACCCAGCAATCCACTGAGCAGCCGATCGACGACGGTCTTGAGTTGTTCGGCCATCACTTGGGCTCCTTGGGCTGCGAGGTGCTGACGATGGGCTGTTCGCCGGTTCTGACTGCCGGGCGGATTGCAGCTTTCGCGGCTTCAATCGCCGCTGCGCTCGGGAACAGCGGAGCGCTCTGCCCCGCCTCAGGCCGAGGGGCTCGATCACGCGGGGGAGGCGACGTGTCGAACCCCTCGACCGCCGGTGTCTTGGCACCGGCAACGGCCTCGCGCGCCGTGGAGGGGAGGACCAGCGGCGAGGCATCTGAAGTTTCAGTGAGCAAATTGGGGGCTTCCGCGGCCAGGGGTTGCTCGGCCCCGGTTTCGGCAGTGCCGGCAGACGTGAAGGGCGACAGGTCGTCAGCAACGTCCGTGTGTTGGTCCGCCCCGTCTTGCGATGCGACTGCCTGAGCAGCCTTCAGTTGCCGACGCACCTGGCGCATCAGGGATCCGCCCTGATCCTCGCCCGCCTTGCGGCGCAGCTCGGTGGCCCAGCGCGGATTTTCGACGACGGTCCAGGCGACCGCTTCGTCATGCAGCGTTCCAGCTTCATCGACATGAGCGGGGAAGACGACGCGCAAGGTGCGTTCCGCTGTGCGGCTGGTGTCGGCATCCACGACGCCTGACCTCTGCCGCGCGTCAGCATGGAGCAGCGCGCCGTTCGACAGATTGTCCGTCGCCTTGGCATCGATGATGTGAGCCGGTGCGCAGTCGCCCTTCGGCGCGCGGCAGGTGAAATCGCCCTCGACGTTGGTGCCGAACGTGGCGCAGCCACTGGCAAGACCAGCCAGACAGGCGCAGGCAAGGAGACGTGTCGGAAAACGCATGGGTCTATCCTTTGGGAGCAGGGGTGGGGGCCAGGGAGGGGCCAGCGCGCAGGAAGTCCCGGAGCACAGCGGCAGGCCGGAAGCCTTCGAGAACGGCGCCATCGGCGGGGCGCACGATCACAGGGGTGCCGCCAAAACCGTGGGCCCGCGCGAAGGCCTCGTTGGCATCGAGCCCGCTCGTGTCGCAGGGTTTGGGATTGGCGAGCGCCAGACCCGAATAGGCCATATGCAGCGCCAGCTCAGGCCGCGGCGAGCACAGCACCCGTTCGGCATCGCGCCGGCTTTCCGCCCCGAAGATCGAGATCGGCCGCTCTTCAACCCGCGCCCCGATCGCCTTCAATTCGGCCTCGAGCTTCTTGCAATAGCCGCAGTGGAAGTCTGAAAAGACGACGACACGTGGACCATCGGCCGGTCCCCAGGTGATGGCGCCTTTGGCGGGAAGCTTGCCGAGCGGGACATGTCGCGGTGCCGCGTTTCGATCTGAAGCTGCGGCTGCGCTCGGGCCGCCTTCCGCTTGCGTCTCGGGATTGCTGCGCCGCGCTGCCCCCGCTGCCAACAAGTCCGGATTGAGGGCAAGCAAGCGGGCAGCCGTCAGATCCTGACGGGCTTCCATGTCGTAGACCCGGCCGATCACCAGATACTTTGCGGCCCGATCGACGTAAAAGAGCGTCGATTTGGAAGCGACCTCGCACAGGCCGCCAAGGCCCTTACAGTTGATCGCGTCGATCGGCGTCTTGGGCAGGCGCAGCTTGAGCGCCTCTCGAACCTTCGCCGTGTCCGGAGCGGCAGCAGGGGCAGCAAGGCTTGCCACACCCCATCCCGTCGCGGCCGACACGGCGATGATCGCCGCCAGTCCGGCGCTGGCACGCAACCAGCGGCGCCGACGATTGTCCTGCTCGAGGAGAGTATTTTCAATCATTGGGAGTTCCTCACGTAGACGCCGTCGAGGAACACGATCTCGACATCGATGCCGGTCGGCATCTCGACGACAGGTTGGTACTGTTCGGCGCGCTCGATCAGGTATTTGCTGACCGTGTCGGCCGCATCGGCGGCACCCTGGCCAAGCCCGCCGCCGAGAATGTCGCCCGCCGATAGCTTGGAGCGACTGCCGTCGGGGTTGGTCGTGACGCCGGAAAAGACGCTGTTGGCATTGGCCGAGAAGCCGCGCCCAAAGCCGCCGACGATCCCGGCCAGCAGGGCCTGGCTGACAAGGCTGCCTTCGCGGCTTACGACACGGCCGCGGACCCCGGACTTGCCAGCGAAGCTGATGAAGCCTTTGACCTCGCTCACTGCGACCCTGCCGCCAGGCTGATCGCAGGTCATGCGGGCGAGCTTCACATAGACCTTCTCACTGCTGAGATCCCCGCGTGCCGCGCCGTTGACAACGCAGCCCTGGATCCGGGTGGTCAGAACCTTTCCGTTCTGCATGACCGAACGAGCAGGGCCGGTAATCCGAAGCACCACAGGCAGCGGATCGTTCTGGCTGGCGACGCCTGCCGAGGCATCGACGCCGACGATTACGCGTGCCGGCGCGTAGGAGTTGGGCGGCAGGTAATCAGGCGAATCCTCGACGACGACCGGTGGCGCATCTGGCCTGCCCACACGGAGGCCATTGGTCGCTGCCTTGTCGGAGCTGAAGCTCATCAGCTTCACCTCGCCAGGCGAAGGGATCATGCCGCCCTGCGGATCGCCTGCTGCGGCGCCGGTACTGGTTTGGGGTGACCGGGCCCTTGCGTCATAGCCGCCTGCCTGCGGCCCATAAGCCGGTGGCGGTACAGCCGGTGCCGGTGATGCAGGCTGCGCGGCAAGCCGGGTCTTGAGCTCGGCGTTCTCTGCCGAGATAGCATCGATCGCAGCCTGTCCGTCGACACGCATGGCCTGGTTCTCGGCTTTGAGAGCCGCCAGCTGCGCTTCGATCTCGCTTCGCGGGATGCTGCCGTCTTTCAGCGCCTTCTGTTCGCGCGTGACCGCATCCAGCCGGTTGCCATAAGTCGCGACGAACTCGCGCTGGGATAGGTCGCGGTTGACCAGGCCTGCCGTGTCGATCGTCTGCGCCGCATTGGGATCGCCGGTCTTGGCCTTGTCGTCGCCGCCAAGGATGAACCAGCTTCCGCCGATGAGGGCGAGTGCTCCAAGCGACCCCAGCAGCAGCTTCTGACGGCGCGCGGTACGGGCGTTGAGCCCGGAAAGTTCGGACGATGCTGCGCTCTCGGCCTGCAAAGGGGCAGTGCCTGGCGTATGGGTTGCATCAGTCATGGCCGGTCTCCCCGCTTGCGCCGACAACAAAGGCCGTGGTGCTGGCCCCGGGTTCGAGCTTTGGCTCGGCGATCGAGACGGCGAGCGTGTCGCGCGGTGCGAGATCGCGTTCGGCGAGCGTCACGGGTTTCGCTCCGCGATTGTGGATGCGGACGACCTTCCCAGTGAGGCTGGCGCCGCGATAATCAGCGATGAGCTGGACTTCGAGATCGCCGACCCGTGCGGGTATGGCAGTCGATTGGCGGACCTCGAAACCGTCGACCGTCCGGTCATTGGCCATCGCCTGGATGAGCCTGACGGCGCTGGTCTCGATCGGGGTCTGGCTTTCCCAATCCGCCGCCCGGTTCTTCGCAATGGCGGGGTTGGTGATGAAGACCTGGGTTGCCGGAATTTGCTCAACTCGGCACGCGACCTTGTAGACAAAACCCTTCTTCGTGGTGGTGAAGAAGCTGATCGACCGTGCCGCGTAAGTTTCCGGCACCGACACATATATGTCGCCGCGCACAGGCTCGTTGGTCACTGCAAAGTCGTTGTAGGGCGTCCCGGTCGAGATCTTCGAGACGCTGGCGAACTGGTCGTCGACCAATGCGAAGCGGGTCAGCTCTCGCGCTGAAACGCTGCATTCGATCGCCGCGCCATCGGCGCCCTGTTTGAACTGGTCGGCCGCATGGGCGGATGTCGTTGCTACGGCGAGCAGCGCGGCCGCGCTCAGAAGTAGGACCCGTGCGTGGGCCGCTGGTCGGTAAGCCATCACTGGGCCTCCTTGGATTTGTCCTGTGGGGGGAGCTGCGCAAACCCGGAGAGCGCGAGGCGCAGGCCGCGGTAAGTCCAGCTGAAACGGAAGCGGCGTTCGTCACTGGCAATCACCTGCGCGCCGACGAAGGTCTTGAGCGTGCCGGTCACATCCGAGGTGAGGCCATTGGGATCGACCGTCATTGACCGGATTACGAATGCCTGGGTGACATCCGAGCCCCGCTGCTCTTCGACGATCCGGACGAGCTCGGCCTTGAGGCGGCCATAGCTTGCAGGATCAGCGAGCTTCAGGATCTCGTTCATCCAGTAATCGAGGCCTTCCGGACTGCGATTGAGAAGAACAAGGGCCGCATCGCGGGTGACGAGCTCGAGATAATCGGCCTCGACCCCGGCACTGCTCACGGTGAGCGCTTTGGGAACGGTCGGAACCAGCACCACTTCGCGGTCGCGGGTGGCGGCAAGGCTCCCGGCGACGACCAGTGCAAGGCCAAGGCCGGCACTGGTGAGCGCAAAGAGGTTCCGCTGGCGCAGCAGCGATTGCTGCCGTTCGTGGGATATGTCGGAATACATGGAAGTGCCCCTCAACCGGCGAGTAGTCGGCAGTGAGAAGGCGGCGTTGCCTTGAGGCCCAGAAATCCTGCAGGCAGATACCAGTATGCGGCGTGGGCTACCCAGGAGCTGGCGCGTCCTGCTTTTGCCTTTCGCAATGCGAACCAGGCGCCGAAGGCGACTATGATGCCGATAAAGATATGCTGGGTGAGGATCCCCCAGGTGAAGGGGGCCAGCATTCCCGCGAACTCGTCGATGGTCCAGAAGCCGATAAGCTCCGGGTCATCGAGCCGCCGAGGAATGATGTAAGGGTCTGCCATGGCGACGCCGCCTTCCCTTGCCGCGCTCAGATGACCGCGGTCACAACCGAGGTGACGATCGGAACACCCGTGCCGACACCGATGCCGACACCCACCGGAACGGCGACCTGGCCGAGCGAAAAACGCCCGGATGCCAGACCGATCAGGCCGCCAGCGAGGCTGAGGACCGTGATGATCTTGCCGCCCGAGCCTTCCAGAAAGTCGGTGAACTTCGTGAGGGCAGGGGTGAAGGTCGTGTCAGCGCCGGCATAGGCGGCGCTCGCCGCAAGCGCCGCGATTGCGACCGGGATAGCAATGTTGAGGGTCTTGCCGAGACCCTTGACGCTGGCGCGCCGGGGGAGGGTGAGAGACTGCATGTGAAGCTCCGGTTGGAGGGGTGGTCACAGCGTTCTTGCGTTCGCTGTGTGTTCCACATGCATCTAGGAAATGTTGGTAGGAAAGTGTTCAGCAGCAATACCGTCTGGAGGTGGAAGGATGCGGACGCATCTTTTCCAGCTCAACGCATAAAATCGACGATAAGGACGTAAAGTCAGAATTTTTGTGTCGGTGAAGCCCGTCACGGCAGCCGGGATTTGGCGACGACTCGGATAGAGGAACTGATTCGCCTCTAAACGAGATGTTCCATGTATGTTCTTTTCATTTTCCTACATGGGATGCTTCGCGATATGCCTGCGAATCGCATCAGTGCAGATGCAAGGAGACAGCCATGCACCATCCAACCACCGTTGCCAGACCGGCTAATCAAAGTCTGGCTCGCGTGCTCGCCCATGCGATCGATGCCGGCGGCAAACCCCGCCACAGGATTGCCAGTGAATGCGGGATGCACCGCGAGACCCTGCTTCGCGTAGCGCGTGGCGAGCGGCCTATCGGGCTCGACGAAGCGGCACTAGTGCTCGCCGCCTGTGGAGCGCACCCCCGCGCGACCATTATCCTTGCTCTTGCCGGGCAAGAAGAGCTCGCTTGCGAGTGGATGCATGGCGAGATGGGCGAATTTCTCGAAGAGTTCTTCACCAGCCTCCCAGTCCATCTTCAGCGGACCCTGGGGCGGCGGATTGAGGATCTGCGGCCTCGGTGGGCCAACGGCACCTCACAGCTCGTGGCACGAATGCTTGCCAAGCACATCGATGATTTCGTGGGCCGAGACATCACGATGTCACTGTCGCGGTAGCCTGAGAGTTCGGAGGGGACCGAACCCAAGCAAATGAGATCAACAATGCCGCATGCAACACCAGATGAAATGCACATGCCTCAACCGCCCGAAGCAGCGCCGCCGGCGAGGCTTTTACGCCTGCCGGAAGTGATCGCCCGCGTCGGACTGCGCCGCTCCGCCATCTATCAGCGTATGAGCGAGGGGCGGTTCCCGAGATCGCGATCGCTGGGGCCGAAATGCGCAGTTTGGGTTGAAGCCGAGATCGATGAATGGATCCGCGCCGTCTCCCAAATTCCAAGCTGATGTCGCTGTGATCTATTCGGTTAGGATTTCCAGCGCTAAGCTGTGCCAATGGTTTACCGTTACCCCCTTGGCAATTCTCTCCATCCCGAAGCCTTGAAAGAGAAGCAGCGCTCGCTGCGTGAAGGTTTTCAGACCCCCTTGGCACTGCGCGTTCATCGCGCGCTATCCTGGCTTCGGCGTGCGGAAGCTGAGGATCAGGACCATGACGTCCGCTTCATTCTTCTCTGGATCGGGTTCAACGCGGCCTATGCCGGTGATGTTGAGGCTTCAGCCAGTAGCTCTGCACCGGAAGGCGAACGCGGACTGTTCCAGGCTTTCTTCTCGACCTTGGTAAAGTTCGACGCGCGCCACCGGGTCTACGATGCTGTTTGGCAGCGGTTCAGTCAGGAAATACGGCTGTTGCTGGACAATCGCTATGTCTATCACCCGTTCTGGCAGCACCAGAATGGGGCCGCAGGCCACGCGGATTGGGAGCAGAAGCTTGAACGCAGCCGAACCGCGATCAAGCATGCCTTGCGCGATCATGACACCGCGCGGATCCTCTCGATCTTGTTCGATCGGCTCTATGTCCTGAGGAACCAATTGGTACATGGCGGCGCAACCTGGAACAGCGATGTCAATCGCGATCAAGTGAGGGATGGTGCCTCAATTCTGGGCTGCCTTCTGCCAATCTTCATCGATCTGATGATGGATAACCCGGAACACAGGTGGCCGATGCCGAACTATCCTGTGGTCGACTGACGCAGGTCTATTCTCTCGGTTTCATGCTGCTTCGTCCAACCGCTCTGCTCGTCGGGGTGGCGCAGTGTCCGAGTGGATGTGAAACCCCATCGTGCCCCTTGCGCGGTCGCCGCGTGCTTCAATCTCGTCACGCAGCCAGCGCACCAGGACAGCAGGATCTCGTTCCGCCAACAGATTTGCGCGGTGCGCAACAACGGCAAAGTCGCCCGGGGTTTGGCCATGGTGGATGGGCCACTCCAAAGGCCAGTCGATTCCGAATCTGGCTTTGAAAAGCTGGCTGGCCTGAGCGGGTGTCATGGCATTGAACGTGGCACGGATCGTGAAGCGGCGCTGTGTCGCCGGATCAAGGTTATCGGCCAGATTGGTCGTCGCGACGAAGGGAGTGCGGAGGTGTTCGAGCTGCACCAGCATCTCGTTGACCTGGCTGACCTCCCAGCTCCTCTGACCCACCTCGCGGCGATACAGGAAGCTGTCGACCTCGTCGATCAACAGCAGTGCGCCGCGCTCTGCCGCCCTGGCAAAGGCTTCGGCGATGTTCTGTTCGGTCTCACCTACATAGGGGCTCATGAGGTCCGAGCACCGCCGCTCTTCGATCTCCAATCCCATGACCTGGGCGAGATGCCTTGCAAAAGCGGATTTGCCAGTACCTGAAGGCCCAGACAGCAGCAGGCTCCAACCGCGGTCTGGGGTGGCGGCAAGGCGCTCAGCAAGGCGAGACAAATCCGTGTCCGCACGCGACAGATTGGGGTCGTAGACTGAGCAGCCGGACGCTTCCGGCGTGCAGGACTGTCCCAGAACGCGCATGACGCTATGGATCGCAGTCTTCGCGACATCTGCCCCGCCATTGGCAAGATGGGCAGCCTTCATACCTGCAGCCACCACGGCAGGGGGCGCTTTCAGGCAAGCAATATCGCGCAGTTCAGCATCGCTGAGGTCAACCGATGCGGCTTCAGCGGACCTTTGGGCTACTCGCTCTCGCACAGCCAGGCGCGGGCGATCGAAGCCGATCGCAAGGGTCATGCGTCGCAGGACGGCGGGGTCCAATCGCGAACGCTGGTTGACGATCCAGATCGTGGGAACCTGCGGTGCTTCGACGAGACGGTTAATCCATTGCTTGGAACTGCCTTTGCGCTCGCTCATCATCAGGACATCGTCGGCTTCATCGACGACGATGACCCTGTCGCGGTGATGACGGCACATCGCCCGCAAGATCATCAGATGATCGAGGCGCTCAGAGCGATCGGGCTCGTTGCCGAAATCGTCGCTCAAACCGGCAAAGATCGCGCCGCTTCCGGCCTCTGTGGCAAGGGTGCGCGCAAACTCGGTTTTGCCGGTGCCCGGCTCCCCGAACAGCAAGATGCTGACAGGCTCTTTGCTCGTGAGGACTTTGAGAGCGATACTCCGCAACGGATCGAGGTGCTCGAAGTCATGCCAGAGCAATCCCCCTCGCTCCGGTTCGGGCATGAGCCAGCGTAGCATCTCGTCCCGGCTTTCCGCGTGGATCCGAATGAGGCGCCTGAGCAGGGGGCTCAGGCTGTATTCTCCGTCGCGGTCGTCATGCAGAAGGCGCGAGGAAAACAGCGGTGCACCGGGCATCAGTTTTCGGTCGACGGTGTTGCCGGCGAGACCGGAGAGTTGGGCGACAGCACTCGGGGTGAGGTTGCTGCATGAGATGGGTGCCCGGCGCACGAGCTCTCGCCAGCAGTCAAATTTTCCCCAGCGGGCAAAGATGCTGAGGATGGTGACCTCAGCGGAATCGAGGCCGAACAGCTCGCCGACCCATGCAAACACGCTGTCCAACTGGGTTGGCACGGCGCGCTTCGCTGCCAATTGCCGAGCGACAGCCCGCATTTCCGCCACTGAAGGCTTTTCCCGATTGGTGAGCTTATTTAACGCAGCAACAGGCACCTCGCGGTCAATCAAGTCGATCAGATCCTCGCCGCACCGCTTGACCTGATTGACACTCAACGCCTGCAAAACGCGCGCAGCAGCGTGAGCGAAATGCGTTGCTTCACCCTGCTCGCTCTGGCTGAATTCCGCCTGTGCTGCCCTTTGACGTGCCATCTTGCGCGCAATCTCCCTGAGTTCTGGTTCCATTTGGAGATTTCAAACACAGAGGTGCGACAAATATGGTCGTATAACTTGGGGGTTGTGCGTGATGCGACTTGCGCTTGCAGGACAGGCAGTTAGCAGTGGCTGTAATGACAAAGCGCCTCAGTAACCTCGATCGTACACTCAAACTCGTGCATGCGTTGACGCAAAGCATCGAAGGCTTGTCGCTCGATGAGATGGCTGCATTGCTTGGGGTGAATCGCCGAACTGTCGAGCGACTTCGCAACGTCATACTCATTCATTTCGACTTGGACGAAGCCGTCGATGGGCGCATCAAACGATTCAGGATCAAGGATAGCCCGGGCCGGGCCTATGCTAGGCCAAACGCTGCCGAAGTCGCCGCGCTCCAGGCAGTGGTCGAAGCCGGGCGGATCGAGGGCACAGCCAACACCGAAGCGCTTGAGAAGCTGCTCTCCAAGATCAAGATCGCCTTTGACAGCGCTGAGCGGCGCCGGCTGGACAATGACCTCGATCTGCTCACCCGGTTGCAGCGATCCCGCGTTGCGGCAGGGCCAGCCGTCATCGCTTCGCCCGAGGATCTGACAACGATCCAGTCAGCGATCCTTGCCGCCCATTGTGTGGATTTTGATTATCAGCCCGATTGGGCTGCTGCGCCAGCATGGCGGCGGGTCATCCCATACGGCCTGATCCATGGCCCCATCACCTATCTGCTTGGCAAAATGCCTGACCGGGATGATCCCCCATTCACCTTTCGGCTCGATCGCATGAGCAACGTTCGAGATAGCGGGGTAGTCGGTTGCCCACCGGATGATTGGGATCTCGACGCCTGGATGTCCCGCAGCTTCGGCATCTGGCAAGAGGAAGATCACGATATTGTGCTGCGGGTCCGCCCGCATGCGGTCGAGCGAGCGCGGGCATGGCGGTTCCACCCGCATCAGCAATTCGAAGATGATGGCGAGGAGCTGCTGGTGCGATTTCGATCCGGAGGGCTCTTTGAGCTCGCCAATCACCTGTTTGGATGGGCGGGCGATTTGCTGATCGAAGGGCCAGCGGCATTGCAGGACACGATGGAGCAGCGGCTCGCGGCGGCTCAGGAAATGTTGCGACCGAAATTGTCGTAGCTAATGGGCAGAGAGCGTGTTGGGCGTGGCGTGACAGTCGTCGGGGGATTAGTTTGAATGTTTGAGAACTGCCATCTGCGGATCGGCCACGCGCCATTTGCGAGCTGCATGCCGCTCAGTCCGCAGCTCCTGGCGAGCCTCTATGCCTTGCCTCATTGTGCCGAGATGCCGCTGCGCGAGGTTCTTGAAGCGCAGAGTAAGGATGCCCCATGGGCGGAGAGTTTTACTGTCGCCCCCGAACAGACAGCCACGGCTGTTGCCGCAATGCTGCGCCATCTGATGATGGCCACGCGGGACCTCGAGCCTGGATCCATTGCGACCGCCGCCCTGGCAACTGGCCGGAGGGCGCGCACCCATATCGAGGCGCTACGGGATCTTTGGTTTGGTAATCCAGCAATCGTTCCGTCCGAACTGGCGATATTGAAGGCATTCCTCGCCTGTGAGGCAGGCGATGCGTTGCAGTCGCTTCAGGTGATCTGGGATCGGAATAGCACCCAGCTGACATCTCTCGAGCGCGCTGTGCTCGAGCATCTCGAAAGTCACTACGGCAAGCTGGACGAGGACGATATTGATTACGTCCGCCTGGTCTCGGCCCCCAAGACGTGCCGAGCGCCTGAATCGATCCTCGCCGGGCATGTCCAAAGGCATCTGCTTGATCCGTCGGCGCCAACGGTACCCATGGACGACAGCCTCGCGGTTTGTTCCGTCCGCGATGCACTCACGGAATGCGAAGCCGCCGCCGCCATCATCCAGCGCTGGCTTGCCGAGGATCGAACTTTGTCGGCGAGCGAGATCGGCATCATCCTGCCATCGGGGCCGGAGTATACGCATTACCTGTCGGAAGCCTTCGCGAATGCGGGCCTTACGGCATCATCGCTCCCTGCTGCGCCGGATCGAAGAAATGTCGGGGGTGAAGCGCTCCTGCATTTCCTGCAGTGCAGGCGGCGGCCTGCCCCCGCCATGGCGCTCGCCTCGTTATATTGTTCCCCCGTTCTGTGCTGGTCCCCGGATGTTGGATCGGCCTTGGCAAATGCGGTCATGGCCGGCGATTTTCAGCCGATGTTGATGCAAGACTTGAACGGAAAACAGGCTGCGCTCTTCTCGCTGATCCGGTCAGCGTCACCTACGACGAACGGTCAGCTCAAGGAGCAAATCCGTTCCTTCCTGAGATTGCTCAGTGAGGACGAGTTGCTTGCGTCCGATGTCGCTGAGACGAAGCAGCTGGCTTCGCGCCTTTTGGCCGCCCTCGGCAACGCCAATGATGCCGCCGGAGCGGAGCTTGAAAAGGCCATCCAATTGGCCGCAGCATACCAGGCACCGCCTTGCCCACGTGGACCTTACTACCTGGGCGGTATCTCGGTCATGTTGGCGCATGAAATGCCTAAGCGGCAGTTTCGCAAACTTCTCATCCTCGGCTTCAACGACGGTGCCTATCCGCCCCCGCCTTCGGGGAATCCGTTCTTCCTCGACAGCGAGGTTGAGGCGATCTCAAACACGATCGGCTTGCAGCTCCCGTCCCAGGCCAAGCAGCTCGATACATCGCTCGACCTTTTCGCGCGGCAGATTGGAGCCGCAAGTGACCAGGTCATATTCCTCCTGTCAGAACGCGATCGCAGCGGCAGCTTTCTCTCCGCCTCGTCAAGTTTGCCACTCATCTCCCGGCTCATCACCGGCATGGATGATCCTGAATCTTTGGTCGTACCACTCACGCATAGTGAAGGTACGATCTGGGACAGGCTGGTGGCCTGGAAGCCGCGGCCAGTGGTCGACCCCCTCGAGCCCATCGAAGTGCTAACGCACTATGAGTTTGATCTCGATCTCCTGAGCCTGCGCAAGAAGGATGATGGCACCCCGAGAGCGCAGAGCCCGAGCCGGCTTGAAAAGCTCCTCATCAGCCCGCTGGCCTGGGTCTTGGCTGAACTCGGCGCCGAGCACGTTTCGTGGCAGCCGGAAGCGCTTGACGTCATGCTGCGCGGCTCTCTCGCCCACGAGGTATTCGAACGCCTCTTCCCGCCGGGCAAGGACCACCCGTCCGACGAAGTGATCGAAGAAAAGGTGCCCGAGCTTCTTCTGGAACGCATTCGTGCAATTGCGCCGTTCCTGCAGACGTCGGCCTGGGCTGTCGAACGCAACACGCTGGAGGCGGAAATCACCAAGTCCGCCAAGCACTGGTCGATGGTACTGAAATCCCTCGACGCCGAGATCGTGGGCAACGAATTCTGGCTCTCGGGGACCCTGTTCGAGCATCCCGTACATGGCAAAGCGGATTGCCTGCTTCGCCTTCCCGATGGGCAGCCGATCGTCGTCGATTACAAAAAAAGCAGCTCCGGAACCCGCAGACAGCGCTTGCAGAAGGGCTGGGACCTGCAGGTCGATCTCTATCGGCGCATGACCGTTCGGATCGATGAGCGCAGCCACGAAGCTGTCGTTCGCATTGGCGAGACCTTGAACGGCTGGTCCAAACAGCCAGCGGTTGCCTATCACACGCTCAACGACGGCAACGTCCTTCTCAATGGCATCGAGGTGTTTGACAGCACTGATGTCGAACTCGTCGCAGGTGACATCGCCGTGAATGCACTTGCTCTGATTTCGGCGAGATTCGACGCCCTCAAGGCTGGCCGGCTCGAAACGAACACCACGGCAGACGCCAAATTCTTCCAGAAAGCCGCCGCACTTGGCACTTACGCTCTCGAAGACAGTCCGTTGATCACCGCATTCATGCGTGACGATACCGCTCCTTCTGTAATCCTCCCGGACGAACTCGATGACTGAACTTTCGATTGTGCCCGCAGGCGCCGGGGCTGGCAAAACGCACCATATCCAGGAAACCCTCACCCAATGGGTCAGGGACGGCAAGGTTCGCCCAGAGAAGATCCTCGCGGTCACCTTCACAGAAGCCGCCGCCGGGGAGTTGCGGCAGCGGATCCGGGGCGCTCTGATTGCGGACAGCAATCTGTCGGCAGCGCTGGCTGTCGAGAGAGCTTATGTCTCCACCATTCACGGGCTGGGGCGCCGATTGCTGATCGAGCACGCCTTCGCATCGGGTTCATCTCCGCAGCAGCGTCTGATCGCTGAAGACGAGCAGGACTTGCTGATCCGTCGCTCGATCGAAGAAAATCCTGCATTGAGCGAGCTTTCCCGAAACCTCGCCGCCCTTGGCTATCAAGGAAGCTTCTCCTCGGACCAAACCGCAGAGGACAGCTTCCGCAAGAAGTTGCTCGGCGTCATCGCCTTGCTGCGAACGCTCGGTCCGCGAGGCAGCGATCCGGCGATGGCCGACTTTGTCGAGGCATCCATCCGGACCGGATACGGTGCACCTATCGGCAAATCTGAGACTTTGGCTGCAGCGCTCCAGAAGACTGTCGATGCCTTGCTTCAGGCCTTTCCTCGCTCGCTCGCTGACGATGCTGGTAGTGCCACCGCCAAGACAGCATTCCGCGAGAACTTCCGCGCTCTGAAGCAGGCTCAGCAGCTGCTCGCATCCGGCGGTACAGACTGGCGGCTGTGGCAGAAGCTGCGGGGCCTGCGTCTGTCGATGCGCGGCAATCCGACCCCTGACGGCTACGACGATCTTGCATCTGCGGTCATGCTGGCGGCTGACAACCTGGTTTTTCACCCCGGACCGCTCGAGGATGCGGTTTCGCATGCGCGCGCTCTCGTCGAAGGCGCACAGTCGGCGATGACGGACTACGAGACCCGAAAACGCGAGCTCGGCGTCATCGACTTTAGCGACATGGTGACCAACGCTGCGCGGATACTCGATGAAAAGCCCGCCGTGCTTGGCGCCATCATGGACGAGGTCGACTGCGTCATTGTCGACGAGTTCCAAGACACCAACCCGATCCAGTTCACCTTTCTGTGGGCGCTGGCCCGCAAGGCCAAACGCGCCTTGATCGTCGGCGACACCAAGCAGGCGATCATGGGCTTCCAGGGCGCGGATCCGCGACTGACCATCGCCCTTACACAGCAATTTGAAACCAGCCCGCTCGACCGGAACTGGCGCTCTGATCCGCGCATCATGGCTTTTATGAACGCACTGGGGCCGTGCCTCTTCGGTGAGGACTATACGGCGCTTGCCGCGCAGAATGCCTCGGGACACGACACCGCTCTGGAGGTCATCGGGCTGGCCAACAAGCGCGGTGCCCGCTCCGGCGGAAAGCCCCAGCATTTCATCGCTGATCGTCTCCTGTCCCTGCTGACGGATGATCGGGTGACCATCGTGGACAGGCATTCCAAGGCCTTGCGCGACCTGGAGCCCCGGGATGTTGCCATCCTGTGCCCGACGCATAGCCACTGCGCGAGCTATGCCGCCGCGCTGCGGGCCCTGGGCTTGCCGGTCCGCGTTGCAGAAGGAGGCTGGTGGCAAAGCAAGATCGTTCAGGCAGCATGCTTCGCGCTTCGTTTCGCCGTCGATCCGGCAGACAACCATGCAGCGATCTGCACCGCAACGCTCGGCCCGGGCGCAACGCCGCTCGGCGATGCTCTTGGCGCTCTGGCCCGGGACGGCCGGATCGAGACACCAGAACTCATGGCATTGCAGGGACTTTGGCCTGACTCGCTTGCGACGCCGGTGGACAGACTGGTCCATCGGGTGATCCAGGTTGCCGGGCTGCGAGACTGGTGCGACCGGCTTGACGATCCCGCCCAAATGAGAGCGGACCTTCTTCGCTTCGAGGCTGAAGCGGCGGCATTCTTGGATGCACACCGGGATATGCGCGAAGCCTCAGGTTTCTATGGCCAGAGTGCCAACGTTTTCCTTGGGTGGCTCGAGAACAAGGTCGGCTTGAAGGGTGAGGATCTCCGTCCGAATCCCGCTGGCGCGGAGGCCGATGGCATCGAGATTGTAACCTGGCACGCCTCGAAGGGGCGGGAGTGGCCGGTCGTGGTCGTTTGCGGCCTCGATCACAAACTCGACCCGCGCGCCGGCACATTCAGCACAAAGTTTCCAGATTTCGACGATCTCGATCATGTGATCGAACAGGCGACACTTGCCTATGCGCCTGATTTTGCTGCTCCCGAAGCGACAGCTCGCTTTCTAGACGGACTGTATCCCGAGTGCGAGGAAACAGCGCGCCGATTGCTTTACGTCGCTCTGACCCGTGCGCGTAATCGCCTGATCATCGAATGGCCGCAGGACGACGACAAGGTTGAGCCGCCACTACCGATCACGGCGCGCCGTCTTTTGAACGACGGCTGTGGCATCAAGTTGCAGGGCAATCAGATCACTGTCGGGGCGGCGCACTTCCCGTCGCGCATGACGATTTGTGGCAAGGAGATCCCAGCGTCGTTCGACAGGGAGGACAGAGTTCGCCTTGAGAGCAACGATCGAGAACCCAGATTTGCCATTGAAAGGCGAGCTATCGGCCTCATTACCCCAGTCATCAGTCCTTCGCAGGCAATGGCCACCACTCGGCCGCTGCCTTTGCAAATTGAGACCCGGCCGATTTCAGCGGGTGTCCGGCTCACCGGATCGGATCTCGCACAGGCAACGGATAAGGGAACTGCAGTCCACGAGGCATTGCGGATTTTGCTATGCAGGCCGGATCTGCGGCACAGGGTGGGCCAGCATTGTCGGATCGCCGTGGCTGAAGTCGAGCTGCTCGCGCAACAGGCGCAAGCTCTCCGGCAGACTCTCACTGAGCTTGGTTATTCGCGCCTGCATATCGAACAGCCAATCGACATCGCTTTGTCTGATGGCGGACGCCAAATCATCATCCTCGACCTTATCGCTGAAGGTCCAAACGGCATCATCATCGTCGATCACAAAAGTGGGGCGGTGGCAGACCATGCAAAGCGCTTCGAAAGCTACTGGCCGCAGTTGGCAGCCTACATCGATGCGGTCGGTACCAAGGGTGAAAAGGCCGTTGATGGTGCTGCCGTTTTTTGGACGGAAACCGGCGAGCTGACCATCGGAAGGGATTGCCTGCCGAATGCTTGAAGCTTGAACTGCGGGCAGGTTGTTTGGGAAGCCGTCACCATGATAAGCGCCTCTGATTTTCAGTTACACTTTGACCGGTTCCAGCAGCTGATCACTGCGGAGAGCAAGGGGCATCCCTTCATCGATTTCGCGGAAGGGAAAATCGCTGCCTGGGAAGGCTATAAGCCAACTTTGCGTAACGCTGCCCTTGGAAAGCTATCCCTCGATGCCTGGTCGCGCGAGACCATCGGGTCTGGTGCGATCGTTCAGCATGCCATCGACAGTATCGAGATACAGGACAACAAGGCAAATTTGGTCAACAACCTTGTCTTTTGGCAAAACCGATTTGGGCATGCCAATCGAGATCATCGCGTCCTTCTCGAAGCCCGGACTAACCGCGGTTTGAAGGAAGCGCTCGATACACTTTTCTACGAACTCTATCTGGGAGATCGTGCAGAAGGCGCGGTCTTCGAGGAGCTGGCCGAACTCACCGGGCGCAAATACCCGCTGATAGCCTATCTCTACTTCCTGAAGGACATGAACCGCTTCATGCCCATTCAGCCAACGGGTTTTGATCGCGCTTTTGCGGCCATGAACTTAGAGTTTGCGACGCGGCAGCAGTGCTCCTGGGAAAACTACAAGGCGTTCAATGAGATTCTGTTGCAGCTCGTTCCGCTAATTGAGGAAGCTTGTCAATCGGCGTTCAATCGGGACCCCCTATCGGCGCGCAAAAGGGACCCCCTTGCTGAGATGTTGGGTGGTTGATGCTGGGCGCGGTTTTCGCGCTGCTGGCGGCGTAGGGAGGGCGTAGCCCGACCGGAGGCGTCAGCAGCGCGAAGGCGGTTTTCTGGCTGGGTCAGCTGCGGTTTTTGAAGCGCCAGCTGTCGTTGCCTGTCTCGACGATATCGCAATGGTGGGTGATGCGGTCGAGCAGCGCGGTGGTCATCTTGGGATCGCCGAACACGGTGGGCCACTCGCCGAAGGCGAGGTTGGTGGTGATGATGACCGAGGTCTGCTCGTAGAGCTTGCTGATCAGGTGGAACAAGAGCTGCCCGCCGGATCGGGCGAACGGCAGATAGCCCAGTTCATCGAGCACCACGAGATCAAGCCGGCTGAGCTGCGCGGCGATGGCGCCGGCCTTGCCGATGCGGGCTTCTTCCTCGAGCCTGGTGACGAGATCGACCGTGTTGAAGTAGCGCCCGCGGGCCCCGGCACGCACGACGCTGGCGGTGATCGCAGTGGCCAGATGGGTCTTGCCGGTCCCTGTGCCGCCGATGAGCACGATGTTGCGGCGACCGGGTAGGAACGAACCTGCGTGCAGGGAGCGCACCAGCTCTTCGTTGATCGGGGTGCCCTCGAACGCGAAGGCGTCGAGGTCCTTGATTACCGGCAGCTTGGCTGCGGTCATGCGGTAGCGGATCGAGGCGGCATGACGATGCGCGGCTTCGGCGCGCAGCAGGTCGGTCAGGATCTCGTGGGTCGTGCGCTTGCGCTGCAACCCGGTGGTGACCGCCTCGTCGAAGGCTCCTGCCATGCCCTTGAGGCCGAGTGAGCGCATCGCCTCGATCATCTCATGCCGCTGCATGGAGGCCTCGCACCGTATCGTAGCGCGCGCAGTCCGCGATCGGCGGGTGGCTGAGCTTGAGATCGGCGACCACATCCAGGGGGCGCTCGGATGGCGGGTCCCGGTATCGGGCCAGGATGTTGAGGATCACCTCGTCGCTGACGGCACCGCTATCAAGCGCCTCCCGGATCGCGGCCTCGACCGCTTCCAGGCCATCGGTCATTACCGATGCCAGCACGCGCACGAAGCGGCGGTCGGCGTCATCACCGCCGCCCAGCTTGCGCCGCAACCGCGTCAGTGCCGGTGGCAGGTCCCACCCCTGGAAGGGTGCGCCGTTCCGCAAGGCCCCAGGCTTGTGCGCCAGCACTGGCAGGTAATGCCAGGGATTATAGATCGTCCGGTCGCGGCCGAAGTGCCGGGCATGCTCGGCGATTACCTCGTCGCCTAGGCGCACGACGATGCGGTCGGCATAGGCGCGGACCTGAACGGCCCGCCGCGCCGCCTTGGCCATGACCGAGTAGCGGTTGCGGTCGAAGCTGATCAGGCACGTGCCGGTCACGGCATGGGTGGTCTCGTGGAAGCCGTCGAAGGGCGCCAGCATCGGCTGCAGGGCTGGCCGCTCGAGCTCCAGCGCCTCGGCGACGGTCAGCTCCTTCTGCTCGGGATGGGCGTGCGTTGCGGCCCAGCGCAGGCACTCAGCTTCCAGCCACCCGTTGAGCTCCTCGATGCTGGCAAAGCGCAGGCGAGGCTGGAAGAAGCGGCCCCGGATGGTCTGCACCTGGTGTTCAACCTGACCCTTCTCCCATCCCGCAGCCGGCGAGCAGGCCGTGGGCTCGACCATGTAATGATCGGACATGACCAGAAAGCGGCGGTTGAACACCCGCTCCTTGCCGACGAACACGGTGGTGACCGCGGTCTTCATGTTATCGTAGATGCCGCGCAGGGGAACGCCGCCGAAGAAGGCAAAGCCGCGCGCATGGGCGTCGAACACCATCTCCTGCGTCTCGCGCGGATAGGCCCTGACGTAGACCGCGCGCGACGCGCACAACCGCATCTGCGCCACCTTCACCCGCATCGGCTTGCCCGCGATCTCCACATCCTCGTGGCTCCAGTCGAACTGGTAGGCCTCGCCTGGCTTGAACATGAGCGGGATGAACGCGGGCGCCCCATCACCCGCATCCTTGCGCCGCGCTTGTGTCCAGCGCCGGGCGTAGCGCCGGACCGCGTCGTAGGATCCCTCGAACCCCTCACGGCAAAGCAGGTCATGGATCCGCGTCATGCGCAGCCGGTCACGCCGGTGCCGGGCCTCGTTCTCCGTCAGCAGCACGTCGAGCCGCTCCTGGAACGGCCCAAGCCGGGGCAGGGGTTGAACCGTGCGGCGATAATCGAACGCGCCTTCCGGCGCCCGGATCGCCTTGCGAACCACCTTGCGCGACAGCCGCAGATCGCGCGCAATCGCCTTGATCGCCTTCCCGCTCGCGTGCTCCCGCCGTATCCGAACAACCGTCTCCACCACCAACATCCCGAGGTCGCGTCCGTCAAGGTGGTGTAATTTCGGCTGTGGCCGTGGGCCATCGTCAGGCGGCTTTGGCGGTGATGTGTAGGGGCTGATTTTCCTCCTCGATCATGGGTTGGTTGAGTTCGGCCATGCCTTCGATCTGCATGTATCGGTGCTGGAGCTGCCACTCGTCGTTCTGCTCCATCAGCACAGCCCCGACGAGGCGGATGATGCTGTCTTCGTTCGGGAAGATTCCGACGACGTCGGCGCGGCGCTTGACCTCCTTGTTGAGCCGCTCGAGCGGATTGGTTGAGTGTAACTTCGTGCGGTGCTGGGTGGGGAAGCCGGTGTAGGCGAGCACGTCGGTTTCGGCCTCGTCCATGCAGGCGCCGAGCTTGGGCCAACGGGTGCGCAACTGGTCGGCGACCTGTCGCCAGACCTGCGTTGCGCTTTTCTGATCGGGCTGCAGGAAGACCTGGCGGATCGCGGCGGCGACGACAGTGTTCTGGCCCTTGGGCACATAGGACAGGGCATTGCGCATGAAGTGCACCCGGCAGCGCTGCCAGGTGGCGCCCATGACGCGGGTGATCGCGCCCTTGAGGCCCTCGTGAGCATCGGAGATGACCAGCTTCACGCCGGTAAGACCGCGCCGAACAAGGTCCTTCAGGAAGTCGGACCAGAAGACCTCCGCTTCCGAGGGGCCGATATGCAGGCCGACGATCTCGCGCCGGCCCTCGGTGTTGACGGCCATGGCGATTATTGCGGCAACGCTGATGATCCGCCCGCCTTCGCGTACCTTGAGATAGGTGGCATCGAGCCAGAGATACGGCCATTCGCCGGTGAGCGGGCGTTTCAGAAAGGCATGGACGCGCTCGTCAATGTCCTTGCAAAGCTTGGAGACGGTGGACTTGGAGATGCCGGTCATGCCCATGGCCTGGACGAGTTCATCGACCCGCCGGGTGCTGACCCCGCCGATCCACGCTTCCTGGATCACCGCAACCAGCGCTTTCTCGACCATCTTGCGGGGCTCAAGGAAGCCCGGAAAATAGGACCCAGCACGCAGCTTGGGGATTTTCAGGTTCAGCGTGCCTACCCGGGTATCCAGCGAACGGTCGCGATAGCCGTTGCGCCAGGTCGCGCGCTCGCTGCTGCGTTCGTGGCGACCCGCGCCGATCAGGCCATCAACGTCGGCCTCCATGATCAGCTGCAGCACGTTCTCGGCGATGGTGCGCAAAAAATCCGGTTGGCCGCCCTTTGCAGCCAGCTCTTCGATCAGTAATCTGTCCTCGGTCATCGGGAACTCCTCTTCGTCACGGTTGAAGTGTGCAAACTCCACCATAACGATGAACCCGGTGGCCACCAGCGACGCCGCATTCCGGGGTGGGGCATGCCCCACCCCGGAATACACCATCGCCTACACCGGAAATTACACCACGAGCGCGGACGCTAACCATCCCGATCTCACCACCTGGAAAACCAGGCAGCCTGCTACACCATCAGAATGAGGGGTCCCTTTTAGACGCCGATCACCCCGCTAACGGGGTCCCTTTTGCACGCCGGTCCACACTTTTGGCGGCAAACTTGGGTGACGATGCCGACACCACAGCTGCTATCACAGGCCAGTTAGCTGGAGCCCTTTATGGATCCTCGTCCATTCGGCCGTCATGGTTGGAAAAGCTGGCATGGCGCGAGGAAATAGAGGGTCTTGCTCGCAATCTGGCTTTCCCGACAACCGCGCCGCCGAGCCGGCACTGATCGATCTCAATGATCGAATCGCAGCACAGTTCACCAGTATGAGTTCGGGTGAAATCCGCGATCATCATTGCTACAAAGCACGTTTTGCTCCCGAGGCAGTTCGTCCAAACCGACTGCACTCAATCTGCGATCCGCAGAAGCAAGCTGCTTTCTGGTCCAGGCCACGGACTCGGAAACCCGGAGGTCCTGATCTCCGCAAGTTCTTCCTCACGCCTTGCGACAAAGTTCCTCAAGCGATCCCTGTCATCGAGGAAGGCCAGCCCATCAGCTTATGAGCGGAAAGCCGTTGATCTCGAGTTCACCACCCAGCGCAATGCGGACCTCTACCGCTGGCCGATCCCGGTCCGATGTTTCAATTGATGGGTCATATCGCTGAGACAGATAGTGAAATCGCTGGTTTTCAGATCCCACCCAGTTTCGCTGCGTATCGAGTTTGCCGGCAACGAATGGCCCGTCGACGACAACGTCTGCGTGAGCCAGCAATTGCTCAACTCCTGGGAGGGCTCGTCGACGAAGCTGATCCAATCGGAATCCCGTGAACAGCATTACCGACAGGTCCTGCAATTTGCAGAATTGGGCTATCTCGGCGAGTGCCTTCGCTTGGTACGCTGGCTCGCCGCCTAGGAAGGTGACACCTTCAATCGCATGGATTTCGCGTGCCAGCTCAATCTCGGCGATGATCTCGGTCGATGAAATCACTTGCCGGCGCACAAAGGGTAGCAGCTCTTGGTTGCAGCATCCGGGACAGTCGATGTCGCAACCCTGCACCCAAAGCGCGTAGCGCGAGCCCGGCCCTTCGACCGATGTGCACGGGATCCGCTTCGCAACGTTGAGGAAGCAGGTCATACCACCTCGAGGGATACGCGGACCGATCCGTCTAGGTCTTGAGCTATGACAAGAGCCTTGCCGATGCAGACGCTTCGATCTGCGACCTCAGTGAACAAGAAATGCGACACCGGGTCGATCAACCATTTCGTCAAAGCTGTTATTGCGCCGCGCCCGCCCATTGTTGCATCGATTTCGCCAGCTACACTTTCCAAAAACGCGCGTTCATTCGCGATCCGAACCGTTCGGATGCCGTACTTGTCCTGCAGTTGTGCTCTGAGAGGGCCGATCTTGCTGCGCAAAATCTCGACCAAGAAGCCCTTATCGCGCACGAAATTGAATGCGACGATATTGTCGCCGATCCGGTTCAGCAGCTCTGGTCGTCCCATCTCGCGTACAAAATGGTCTCGCACCCTGCGTTTGAAAGCGGCTCGGGTTTCCTCGTCACTGGCCGCTGGGTCGATCTCGGCCGCGCCAATATTCGAAGTGAAAATGATGATTGCCTCGGAAAAACTGACCGTTTGTCCGCGGCCATCCGTGAGACGGCCGTCCTCGAGAATCTGCAGGAACTTATCGAGTATCCGTACGTGGGCTTTCTCAATCTCATCGAAGAGAAGCACGCAAAACGGTCGCTTGCGGATCGCATTGGTGAGCTGTCCGCCTTCCTCGTAGCCGACGTAGCCCGGTGGTGCGCCAATCAGCCGCTGATCGCTGTGCTCGTGATTGAACTCGGACATATCGAAGCGAATGAAGGCTTCCTCATCTCCGAACAGAAATTCAGCGAGAGCCTTGGCCAATTCCGTCTTGCCAACACCGGTCGGCCCTACAAAAAAGAGGGTTCCCTTGGGCATGCGCTGCCGTTTGGAATGTTGAAGTCCTGCCAGCCCGGTAAAGGCTCGTATCGTAGCCGCAGTGACCTTATCGATGGCGTGAGATTGACCCTTGACCCGCTCCGCGAGCATTTCCGGCATCGCGAGGAGCTTGTCGCGGCTAAGAGCCTCCCACGCACTTGTTTGAATGCCATGGCGATACAGACTTAGCAGTTGCTCTGAGGTCAACTCTTCGGTTGCCGCGGATTTACGGGACAATTCTTCAATATTGAGGAGGTCCTGAAACGACATCCCGTCGAGTGCATCGACGAGATCCTCGTAGGCTACCTGCCCAGGCTTGGGCTGATTCTTCAATTTCCATCCATGGAGCCGATCTCCAAGTAGCATCAGTCGCTCTTCTCGATCAGGCAGAGGAACAACAACCTCGCGGACATGGGCAGGGCCCGGTAACATTGAGAGCGGAAGTGCCTGTGCGTTCGGCGAAACCAGAATCAGAAGATTGGCTGTCCCCCTCGCTTCCGTATCAGCCCGTCCGATGATCGCCTTGGCAAGCCGGGCCAGGATATCGCGTTCTGCCTGAGATGGCTGCTGACCAGAAAAGAAGGCAAAATTTGCCAGATTGACGACGAACGCTGTTGGCCGATCTGTGCCATCAACCATCGCTGTCAGCATAACCGCAACGAAGTCGTCGATGGTTACGCGGGTCGATTTGGGTCCGCTGTCGAAATGCTCGTCTGGGGCAATCGCATAGGCAGAGCCTTGCGTTTCAGCCGGTCCTACGGCGCTCGCAAGATCCTCCCATCTGGCCGCATCGCGCCCGCTCACCCCCGTCACGAGATCCCACTCGATGACCGTTTCAAACGGACCTTCCCTGAGAGTTTCGGCGACGAGCAGCGGCACACGCTGATATTCCATCGTCCATGGATTTCTACGCAGATCATGGACTTCGCCGTGGACCACGATGCATGGGACCAGCCCTGCGTGGGTTTCGAGACTGCGCAACCAAACCGGACGGTGCACCGTGCTCATTTGCTGCGCCCCCCCGCGCTATCGGGCAAACGCTTTTCCGATTTTCCGATCATGTCTGGGTTTTGCCAGGAGATGCTCTCCTCTCCGAGTTCAATGCCGTAAATATCCTGCAACTTGGGCAAAACCTTATCTGCGTCCTCGAGGCAGGCCTGCCCCTGATAGTGGTCAAATTTGTAGCTCATCTCATCCAGCTTCACTCGAAATGCCGCCTGCGCACCCGAGGGACGCTGTGCCTTGATCACCACGGCGCCAGCTTCTCCGCCTTCGAGCTTTGGCTCGGCAATAACGAAGCCTGCACTGCGCAACTCGCGTAGTAGTCCGCTGACTACATGCCTTCGAGCAGCTTCCTGTAGGGCGCGATCGTCAGCCGCCTGGCGTATCGCCGAAAGGTGGTCATCCAGACTTTGCATGTCCATCTGACCGCCAATGACCCGAGACTGCAATTGCCGGATCTCAGCCAATGCCACATCGTCGTGCAGTTGTGAGAACACGGCCAGTGCGTCTTCCAAGACTGCTTCCATATCGCGCTGCGCCTCTTCGCGTTGTTCAGAAAGCTGCAGTGCTTCGGCTTTCGTTCTGGCGCTCGCCGTCACCGCCTCGAGGCGGACCTTGAGGTTACTCTGGATTTGATCCAGCTCTTGCAGATTAATCTCACTCCGCTCGATTTCTTGGCGCAATGCCATCAGGTCTGACTGGCCGAGATCCCGCTCAACCGGTCCGGCCAATGACAGACGTGCTTGGTGGATCATGGCGAGCAAGTCTTCGCGTACAGCCTGCTCGCGAACCATTGCCTCTGCGCGAGCATCGCGTTCGAACGCCATTCGGTCCCGTGCGGCGTCACGTTCCGCTTGCAATGCCGCTTCGGTAGCATCTCTCTCGGCTACCTGCGCCGTACGACGATTTTCACGTGCCCGCGAGCCAATTGACCGCATCATGGCTGAGAGGCGCTTGTTCTCTTCTCGCGCCGCCTCTGGGTCTTGTACAAGCAAGCGTTCGACCTGAGCGAGCACGTCGCGGCAAGCGGCATAGTCGCCTGCAACGTAGATATCCAATTCCTGCGCCCTCAGAGCATCAAGGCGCTCCCTGTTTTTTGCAGCGAAGGCCTCTGTCGTGCTCCTGACCCGATTGAGATACATTTGCCTGCGTTGACGAGCCTCGATCGCCCAGCGTCGATCCGCGACATAGCTCATTGGTTTACACCTGTTTTGATGCTCTTGGATGCGCTGAGAAAGCTCTTCGCGTTCATCCAGTGGATGCCATAAGGTTTACAGCGCAGCAGGAAGTCGTGGTCTTCGCTCACGAGAACGACCTCATAGCCTCGCTGTCGGTATGGGATCAGGGCAGCAATAATCGCCCCGTCATTATTCCGATTGTCTCCCGGGGCGAGCAAGCTGCGATCAGAAAATGGAGCTGTCCAGCGCTCTCGCGGCAATTCATCAATGGCGCGTAGATTGCTGCGGCTGGCGATACGAAACGCTGCGCTATCAGTCTTTTTCCGCTCGACCTCGGCAGCTACGACCTGCGGGTTCACCAGGAAATCTGTCGGCTGGAGGCTTGCAACGAGTTCACCATTCTGAATGAAGGACGATGTATCAAAGGCGATTACCCTCGTGCACGACTGCGGGACAGGCGCAATATCTTTGCTGCCTGCTGCAGGCCCGGACATCATGGCCTGTGAGGAAGGGAAAAGTTCTGCAAATCCAGGATAAGCCGCGCGGAGACGGACCAATCGCTCATCGCTGGGTAGCCTGTCTCGCAAGGTCGCAAGAATCGAAGGAGGAAGGCTCTTCAGAGCGTTGACGATCCCTATCGTCCATTGCTTCCCATCCAACGGGCTAGCTGGCCTTTCATCCAATCTGCGCCAGAATTCTGCCGGATCGAGCCAGAACGCTGGCAGGATGGCGATCTCCGGAGAGTCCGAGTACTGGCATTCGGTTTCAAGCGCCTCGACCACATCGCTCCAGGCCGACCCATCCCGTGCGAAACCGGGTGCGGGCCGGTAAACACCGATATCTGCGTGCAGACCATTCCATGTGACCGGGAGGCGCAAGTATTCTTGCCCTCCATTGGTATAAAAAATTCCCGAAAGGCCTGAATTATCACTGCGCGGGTACGCGACCTGTCGAGCTCGCTGCGCCGAAGTGCCTTCAAGAAATGACGGTTCAAAGGCTTGCTCTGCCGCATCGAGAACGACATGAACAACTGATGGCGGCAAGGCGAGGCTGGCAAGCGCCTGGGCGGGAATGCCGCGTGTCAAAACTAGACCGCTCAGATTGTCCGGTACGTTAAGGTCAATCGAAAGGCCCGTGCCTCCCAGCGACGACCAATCGACAGTTGCGCTGGGAGTGCTCGGCAGAAGCCAGGAGCCTCGAACTCGCTGGCTGAGCCCACGTAGATAGTCGGTCTGCCGGGGATCTTCACATTCGACAGATAGTTCGCCGTCTTGGACGACAAGCCCCGCCGTCACACGCCGCCAGCCATGACCAAGCAGTTTCGGGACAGCGGAGTAAAGCTGCACATCGTCGCGCAATTCGCTTCGGAGTTCGCGCTCGACCCAATGCGTGGGCAAATGGGCCAGGAAGGGTTCGGCCGGTACGCAGAAGTCGCGCACCTCGTTCTCGTCGGGTGCTAGAGTGGCGACGTCGACGATCTCATCTAGAACCGGATCAAAGAATCGCTCTATTTTGCGGGCCTGGGCCGCATGGAGGTCGATCATCGGTGACCCGCTTTGACGCGCTTTATCCCCCGCACTTCGTCCTGGGGCGAGGTCAATGATCCGCAGCGAGGATGGATCGATCCCAACTTCTCCAATCTGATGAACCCGGCCACGTTCGATCAAGTCCTCCAGCACGTCGGGCAAGATTTCTCGGGCACCAGACACCCCGTAGAGCAGGCGAAAAAGCTCAGGAATGGGCACAGATGCCAGCGCGTTTCCGCTGCGATGAAACTCCAGCACAGCAGCTTCCAAAGCCCTATGGAGTGGCGTTAATTCCGGAAGGAGACGGTACGATGCCTCCGCCTGAAGGTGCAGGACCGGAAACCAAACAGAAAGTGATCCAAGCCTCATGCGGGGCGATCCCCTGATCGGCGCGCCCGTGGCCCGAGGATGTCTTGCGCTCGCCAGAGCCCGCCTGCATCCCTGATATCGTCGATGATCTGGCCGTAAACGCGGGTCCGCCGCGGCGGGCCGCCATCGACAGGCTCGATCGCAACCTCGAAGCTCTCAAACGTCTTTCGCGCACCGATTACGACCAAAAGGTCGCGCGCACGGGAAAATGCGACATTGATTCTCTCGAATTTCGCCGGGTTCGAATTGCGCCCCAAGCGCCCCTTTTGTGGAGATCGGTTACGGACCATGCTGACGATGACGATATCTGCTTCCTTGCCCTGCAACCGGTCCACAGTCTCGACATCGATCCGTTGCTCATTGAATCGGGAGCCGAGCTTTTCCCGAAGGCTTGCCTGGATCAGGCGCTTCTGACGATTGTAGAAGGTCGCTACTGCGATAGTCTTCTTGCGCTGCTCCCTCGCGCAGCCATCGACAATGTCCGCGACTAGTTGGGCAACCAGCCGCGCCTCAAGTTGGTTGCCGATGCCGCCGTTTTCACTGTCTTCAAAGGCTGGCTTGCCCGCATCATCCTCAGAACTATCAACCCAGAGCGCATGTTGGTGCGGGGACAGATAGTGCCCCCCGGTCCGCGAGTGTAGGGTGAGGCCGTGCGTTCGCCAGGACCACTCGGCAGTTTCGTCTGAACCATCCGGGTCGACCAATCCGGATTCCAACCGGCCGTCGTAGAAACGGTTGACCAGCGCCATGATCTGCGGGTGCATGCGGTATTGGGTATGCAGCGCGGCCCTGGACTTCGCATCGATTTCGGCGAAGCCGTCACGGAACAGCGAAGCGGTGGTCAACCGCTCGTACTTGCGAAGCAGTTCGACTTCGCGCTCAAGCGCTTCAGGATCCTCATCTTCGGTCCGCAATCTGTCTGATTGCCCGCTTGTCGCGAAATCGAATGTTGGAGGAAGCTGGCGATGATCTCCCACAAGGATGGTCTTGGGCGCCAACAGCATTGGCCGCAGCAGCTCAAGAGGGGTCGCCTTGCTCACCTCGTCGATGATCACCACGTCGAAGCGCGAGAACCCGGCATCCGAGAGGACACTGAAGTCGGAATTGCAGGTGATACCGATGACGTTGGCGTTGCGGATATATCGCTCCCCCATTCGGTCGGTAGCAGACGGATTTTCTGCCTGATTTTTGGCGTCGAGTACCCATTGATCGAGCAGCGGCAACCACGCTTTGAGCGGATCAAAGTCGTTAAGGCGAGCCTCCTGCAAGTCGGCATGATTTTGAACAGCGCCAATCGCTGCGGAGAGTTCACTTGGAACTTGATTCTGGTTGAGAAACCCTTCGATCTCCGACAGCAGTTTTCCAACTTTTTCTCCAACCGCATTCGCACGGCCTTGCGCATCGTCCAGCGACTGTTGTGCCCGCCGGAGTTGGCTCTCGGCTTGCGCGACAGTTAAAGAATTCTCCTCTTGCCCCTTTCGGTCTGGTTGACGTGACGATGGCAAATCCGGCCAGTCGGCAAGGACCGCAGTCCTCACCTGCAACATTGCTGTCTCGCGGTGATTATCTTCCGAATTCAATTGAGGCTGGAGTGCGCGAACCCTCTCTTGCACTTGGCGATTTAGAGCCCCTGGTGAAACATCAAGGCGCACCGCTTTTCCATCAAATTTAGCCAATAACTTGAGGAGATCGGCTGCATCCGCAGCGAGAGCAGGCAAAAACAGCGATGGATCCCAGTCTGAGGCATGGGCCAAGGCATCATGCGCCATAGCCCACCATTTTATGCGCGCATCGCTCTCCAACTCGCACCCCTCGCGGTGAAGAAGTTCAGTGAGCCGCTCTTGTGCTGCGCTCAAATCGCGCTCGCGGCGCTGGAGGTCTGATCCAATGGCCGCTCGATCACGCTCGAGCTTCCGGGCGCGTTCCAGCCAAATCTGCCAATGCTCAACGTCGTCCGCCAGTCCATGGAAAGGATCGCGGACTGCAGCTTCCACGTGATCTGCGGCCAAACGATACCAGTCGCCGATCGCTGAAGACTTTTTCTTGTCACCCTCAACCCTGCTTAGCCAAAGAGGGCGAGCCTCAGGATCTTCGATTAATCGCTCAAGTGCATTCTCAACCGCGAGGTTCGTCTGCGAGGCAATAAGGACCCGTTGTCCAGATCTAACGAAATGCGCGCAGGCCGCCGCAATCATCGTCGTTTTTCCGGTTCCGGGCGGTCCCTGAATGTAGGCAATTTCGGGAGCCGCAAGCATGACTTCCACCGCACGAGCCTGATCTTCGTTAAGGCGGTACAGGGTGGCAATTCCCGCATTGAGAAGTCGGCCTGATTTTGCCATCGGCCTCGACACTTGCGAAACATTAAAAATCGACGCCATCAAGTAGGGTGCGGCGGTCAGCCGGCTCCTATGCTTGCCTCCAGGCGCGAGGAATTGAAGCTGTCTCAGCGCATCTCGGTATCGTGCAATCTGTGTGCGAGCGCCGGCCGCTTCCGACATATTGCGCAATCCGAAAGATGCATCGTCAGGGAGTTCCGCTAGAGCTGCCGCATCTCTGACCCCAAGCACAATGCGAACAGATCTGGCTGCGCCATTAGGCCAAGGACAGTGCCTTGAGATATCGATCGTTGGGTTTTCTTCGACGACTTCGACACTGTCGCATCGAAAACTGCTTGCGGTGCTACCCAACTGTTCTTGAGCGCCCCATTGGAAAAGTTCCATACGCGGCTGTGAGCCAGCAAACTTCGGCCCGGATGTGAGCATCCGTGCAACCTGCTTAGTCTCGCAGAAGAGGTATCCTTCCCAGATGCGTCCCTTCCATTCTCCCGGACCAAGAATCGCCGAGGGAGCCCTTCGAAGGATCTGTTCATCGGCCCAGTCAAGGTAGCCGCGCCAGTCACGAAGGCGACCTTCGAGCTCAGTCAGCAAGACTGGCGCCGGAGATGCGGCTTGGCCCAGAAGATCTTCCAGAGGGTGCGCGGCTGCCGGAAGCCTGTTCCTGGACGTATGCCGGATCAATGTAATGACCCGCTCAAACGGGCGCGGCTCGCTGTCGGGAACAAGAGCGGCGTCTAGGAAATAGATGGTGGTATTGCCCGGGGTTCTTTCCTCGTCGTATGCGAGGCGGCACAAGACGCAGATCGACATTGCGTCCGGTAACGCGCTTTTCAGTTGGGGAAGAACCTTCGCAGGCCGGAAAAGTGCGAGTGTGCCGCGCTTCTCTTCCGAGACGACGGACACAAAGAACGCCCGCTCTTCTCCCTCATCGCCAAAAAATTTATCACAAAAATCATCAATGAAGTTCGCCCGATCTTCTTCGGCCGGCTCATCGGCTTCGAAAGATGAAGCAAGGACTGATGCCAATCTTTCATCGTCCCTGTTCACGTAGCCGGTCTGCGAGCGGCGCTGCAGAAGGACTGGCAACGAGGCAAGCGTCAGCGGTTCGTCGCTCGCTCGTCGATAGGCCATGTGGCCCATCGGCGTTGGGTTCCCCAGAGCTTCTTTTTCCCGGAACGATGAAGTGGTGGGGTCATAAACCATGCCCGCGCGTGGCGCGCGATCCTGAAGTCGAACACGCCATCTTTGCGCCTCGCTCTCGAGGCCTTCCAGTTGAGCATTTTCCTGACGCTCGCAGTCACGAAGGTCATCATTTAGCTTCGCGCGTCGTTTTTCGAGCAAGCATTGCAGCCGCTCTTGCTTGCGCCCAGCGCGAAGATGTCGGGAGTTCATCGTGGCAATGCTTGCCTCGATCGCTTCGAGGCTCAGCTGTGCCTTCCTAAGCCGATCATCGAAGTAGGCATCAATGAGTTTACGTTGCTCATCCTCGTAGCGCGCTTCTTGCAGGGAGATTTCGGATAGCTGCGCGGTGAGACTTGTCGAGATTCCCGCAGACATGCGTTCGATGTCAGAGAGATGTGCCGCCGCTTCGTTCGAGTCATGCAAGGCAATGTCTGTGAGTTTTTGGCGCACGGAATTTGGCAGTGATGCAAGTTGCCGTTCGTGCGCACGACGGCTTTCATCAAGCTTCAGATCGAGATTCGTAATCGTCGCCTGGGTCGTGCTCAATCTGCTCTGACATGCCTTCAGGTCTCTCGCGATTTCGTCTTCGCTGCGCGAAAGTAAGTTCCATGGATTCAGGCGGCGTGCAAGCCAGCCTAGTCCCTCGGCTGATGCTAACTGCGAGGCGCGCGCACGCGCTTCGTTGAGCTCCTTCTTCAGCTGCGAGAGCTCCCCTTCCGCGGCCAACTGCACATCACGCTGTTCTGCCAAAGAGTGTTGTAACTCTTGCGAAATTTTCCGAAATTTGATTTCGCAAGCGTCAATTTCCGTAGCAAGCGCATCTCGGTAGGGTTGCGGCTCCAGCCCTGCAATAAGAGACGAAAATAGGGCATCGCTATCGAACTTGCGTGTCGCAAAGGCCTGTTGCTCGTGGGCAAGCTCGTCACTGCGTTTCAGCAGCGCATCAATCTGACCTTTGCGCCGTTCAATCTCTTTGTCAGCGTCGGTCAAAGCTGCGTCAGCATGAGCCTTCGCCGTCGCTATTTCCGCTTCAGACCATTGATGTGCCTTGCCCCGTTCGAGAAGGAACCGAAGCTCATTGCGCTCTTCGGTGAGTCGTCGAACGCTGGCAGCAATCTGTTCACCTTCGCTGACCGTCTGCTCCAAGAAAACGTGCAGCCTGCTGAGCCTGGAATTGGCGCGTTGTTGCAGCTTGGACGCAGATAATTGAGCATTATTTCGGACATCTTCCGATCTCTGAGAAAGCGATTGCAGTGCAATTTCGTCGGCTCGGAAAAGGGCGCGAACATGATCAACAAGGAGGCTTTCAATCCCTTCGGAAAACCGGATCGCTGATGAACTACGGGACTTTTCGATCAATTTATTTGCCTTCGCGCTCTGCGCCTGTCGCGCTTACATCTAAATTGACCAATTGGATTTTAAAACGCATCGAGTGGCAGCAGTTTACGTTATCCAGATTAAAATTCGGCAACAGGTGTTATCGTAATTTTCGCTCGCCTCGTCCCGTGCCTTTAGCTGTCCTTGAGGCAAGCGGACATGGCAGCGAGATCCGAATCTAGAGCGGCGCGCAAGCCCAAAGCAGCTCGTGTTACATCGATGTCGCTGAAACCGTCTGCCATCACCAGGACATGGCCGGCTCCGCCGGCGGGACCCTGATGGTCAGGACAGTCGTAGAGCGCATCCACGGCAGGAATGGCCCCGACGATTTGATCGACCGAGTCGGCCTGGAAACATAGCTCGGTAGCTCCGCTCCCGAAATCGACGACGACGCACCGCCCGACTGCCTCCAACTCATCGGCGAGTTGTGCGTAAGTCCAGAAGTCAAACCCATTGAGGGGCGCCAGTGCTGCCTCGAAAGCGGCGTTCCCGTCGAAAATCAGACCCAGGAAACTCGGGATCTGCTCTGGTCCTTCGTCATCCGTGTAGTTGTCTGGTTCTATCAAGGGTTGCCTCCAAATGGCCCAGTTTTCGGATGGTCGTTACGGGTCATGCCGACCGACCGCAAAACGGTCGCCGACCAACTGTCGGACCATTGAGCCACCGCAGCCGCCCATCTGTTCGGGATTGCGGCTCTCGCTTGCCTTCTCGCGCAACGTAGGCTAGCATCTGGTGGTCATCAAGAGTTGGGTCGACGCCCACACCAACCTGCCGTTCCGGGCAAGGTGGTTTTGCGAAAGCAGATGTGGCCCACATCCGGGCAACGAAGCGGAAGCTGTGTCGACCCTCCAATCTGGAGGGTTTCCATGTCCAAGACATCACTCGATCCTACCCTTATTCAGGCCTATCGGCGAACGCGCTACAGCGCAGATCTGGGCGGTGAGGCCATCGTGCTGCGGATCGATGTGCCTTCTGTAGTGGTGGCCGCCGCGATCCAGGCGAGCAGTTCTCCCGGAGCTGCCTTCATCACCGCGGAGAATCCCTACAGCAGCCCGAACTCTGCACAGGAGAACGCGGCATCGATGGCGTTGCTGAAAGGTGAACTCGAAGCCCTGGGAGCCACGGTTTTCGAAGGGGTGGGGCAGGGGGACGACCCCGCTTGGCCTGGTGAGGCGAGCTACCTTGCTCTTGGCCTTTCGCGCGATCAGGCCTGCCTGCTTGGACGAAAGTACCAGCAAAACGCGATCGTATGGATCGGCGTCCATGGGACGCCCGAGTTGGTTTTGCTGCGCTGACCTGTCGGCCCAGGCATTGATTGGTTTGGCCCGCCCAAGGGCCGGGGGGATTTGTTCCTGATTGCCGCCCCCGACATCGTCAAAGCGGCTAAAACTGGAGACTTTTATGTCTGTTTTTGAAGGGTTGTTCACCTCTGAAGCCGTATCGGCCGGGCATCCTGATAAGCTCTGCGATCAGATTTCGGACGCCGTTCTCGATGCCTTCCTGAGGCTCGATCCCAATGCCCGAGTCGCTTGCGAGACCTTCGCTGCAAACGACAAAATCATCGTGGCTGGGGAGTTCCGGACCACCCGACCGGAAGACTTTGCCGCGGTTGAGGCAGGAGCACCTGAGCTGGTTCGCGCTGTCCTGCGCGAGGTAGGCTACGGCCACGAAGCCACTGATATTGATCCAGCTACTTGTGAAATTGAGGTCCGCTTCAATCGTCAAAGTCCGGAAATCGAGGCGGGAGTCGATGGCGGAGAGGAGACGGGTGCCGGCGATCAGGGCCTCATGTTTGGTCATGCCGTTGCTGAGACCGAACACTTCATGCCGCTGGCCTGGTCGCTCGCGACGGATCTTGTCGCTCGCGCCAGTGAGCTTGTGGGGGAGGGGGGCAGCGCGTTGAGGCCTGACGGCAAAGCTCAGGTCACTGTGCGTTACCGCGAGGGCAAGCCGGTCGGCGTGGAGACGGTCGTGTTGTCATGGCAGCATCAGTTTGAGAGCGAGCTCGAGGCGGTCAGGGCTCTGCTGCAGGCCGAAGTGATTGACCAGGTCATTCCGTCCCACCTGCGGACCCCTCAGTTCAAGGCGCTCATCAACCCGGCCGGGCCATTCACCGTAGGCGGGCCCAAGGGTGACACGGGCCTTACCGGACGAAAGATCATCGTCGACACCTACGGCGGCGCTTGCCCCCATGGCGGGGGCGCCTTCTCCGGCAAGGATCCAACAAAGGTCGACAGGTCGGCCGCCTATGTCGCAAGGCACATCGCCAAGAATATTGTGGCTGCCCGCTTGGCAAACCGTTGCACCGTTCAGCTGGCCTATGCGATCGGTGTCGCCGAGCCTGTGTCGGTGAACGTCGAGACCTACGGAACCGGCACAATTCCCGATGCCGCGCTGGCGACCGCAGTTCGAGCTGCGTGGGACCTGACACCTGCGGGGATCATCCGCGATCTCGACCTGCTGCGTCCCATCTATTCCGACACTGCCGTGCTCGGCCATTTCGGGCGTTGGCGCTCACCGGCGCACCATCGCTGGGAGCGCCTCGATAAGGCCGCAGCATTGGCTCACCAACTGTCCCAGGACAGCTTGGAGGCTGTAGGCTGACGCTTGAGAGGCGCGCGGGTCGAACCTTCGCATCCTCGGTACCGCGATGCCGCGCGCCCTCCTGCGACCTATTTTGTCATAGCTATTGCCTATCGAGCGCCAGCCAGAATGTCCCGCTTCGTCACTCAACAGGAGAAAAGCCTATTCGCACTTACGTTTGTCCACGCTGCCGGACCAAGTCGGGCGTCAACATCATCTACGGCATGCCGGGCCTAGACCTCATTGACCGTTCCGATCGCGGTGAAATCGTGTTGGGCGGGTGCGTCATGGGTAAAGATATGCCTGATCATAGGTGCCGCGATTGCGGCCATGAATGGCAAATCACTAATCGCTCGGAACGCCTTGGCGGGCAGTCTCTTGCGGGCCACGCCAACGGTAACGCTTTGGCTCTGGTTCTCGACGCGGCAAGCTTCGCCGCGGACCGGCACCGGCAGCAGCGTCGCAAGGATGTTGATGCTTCGCCCTACATCAACCATCCGCTCGCCCTCGCTCGCATTCTCGCCCTCGAGGCAGGCGTCTCTGATCCCCAAGTGATTGCCGCCGCGCTCCTTCACGACACGATCGAGGACACGGAAACGTCTCTTGAGGAGCTCGAAACGAGGTTCGGAGCGCTGGTCGCAAGGATTGTCGCGGAAGTGACCGACGACAAGTCCAAACCCAAGGCGGAGCGCAAACGGCTCCAGGTCGAGAAAGCTGCCACGAAATCGTCCGAAGCCAAACTGGTGAAGCTTGCGGACAAGATCAGCAACCTTCGGGACATCGTCGCTTCCCCTCCGGCAGATTGGCCGCAGCAGCGGAAGGCTGAGTATTTCGAGTGGGCGAGGGATGTCGTATCTGGCCTTCGTGGCGTAAGCCCGCAGCTCGAGGTCGCCTTCGACACTATTCACGCGCAGGGCACCGCGCTGTTTGAGTTGCCACAGGCACCGGGTTCCGAAGTCTCGACGAGGACGCCGTCAAACTCGAACAAAGGCCATACCTTCATCGTTGAGGATGGTGCAGTTGTGGCTGACTACTACCACTTCGGCGCCGACGTCGATTACGAGTTCGCCGTGCAGATCCGCTTCGGTCCGGACGCGCAAGAGCGGCTGGCAGAACTGCTGGTGCTCGCACAGCCGGTTTCGCCTGACGCACTGGCTGAGGCTCTGCGAGACCGGTTCGGCACCTATTACGCCACTCGTGATTTCGCCGATGAGAATGGCATCAGCTATGAGGCGCGGCGGGACATGTGGCCATGAGGGGCTGCGATCCTTCCACGCCGTAGCCACATACAAGGAAGCGGACGGGGGTGTAGCTTCGCGGATTCGCAGCTTCAGATGCACATCTCTGGTCTTGGTTTGGCTCTCAAACCGGTTGGCCGCATGGGAGGTGCACCCCATCGCAAAAGGACCAAAAACGGGGGTATGGGTGGGGGTATTTCAGGGCTCAGTGTTAGCGTCCGCGCTCGTGGTGTAATTTCCGGTGTAGGCGATGGTGTATTCCGGGGTGGGGCATGCCCCACCCCGGAATGCGGCGTCGCTGGTGGCCACCGGGTTCATCGTTATGGTGGAGTTTGCACACTTCAACCGTGACGAAGAGGAGTTCCCGATGACCGAGGACAGATTACTGATCGAAGAGCTGGCTGCAAAGGGCGGCCAACCGGATTTTTTGCGCACCATCGCCGAGAACGTGCTGCAGCTGATCATGGAGGCCGACGTTGATGGCCTGATCGGCGCGGGTCGCCACGAACGCAGCAGCGAGCGCGCGACCTGGCGCAACGGCTATCGCGACCGTTCGCTGGATACCCGGGTAGGCACGCTGAACCTGAAAATCCCCAAGCTGCGTGCTGGGTCCTATTTTCCGGGCTTCCTTGAGCCCCGCAAGATGGTCGAGAAAGCGCTGGTTGCGGTGATCCAGGAAGCGTGGATCGGCGGGGTCAGCACCCGGCGGGTCGATGAACTCGTCCAGGCCATGGGCATGACCGGCATCTCCAAGTCCACCGTCTCCAAGCTTTGCAAGGACATTGACGAGCGCGTCCATGCCTTTCTGAAACGCCCGCTCACCGGCGAATGGCCGTATCTCTGGCTCGATGCCACCTATCTCAAGGTACGCGAAGGCGGGCGGATCATCAGCGTTGCCGCAATAATCGCCATGGCCGTCAACACCGAGGGCCGGCGCGAGATCGTCGGCCTGCATATCGGCCCCTCGGAAGCGGAGGTCTTCTGGTCCGACTTCCTGAAGGACCTTGTTCGGCGCGGTCTTACCGGCGTGAAGCTGGTCATCTCCGATGCTCACGAGGGCCTCAAGGGCGCGATCACCCGCGTCATGGGCGCCACCTGGCAGCGCTGCCGGGTGCACTTCATGCGCAATGCCCTGTCCTATGTGCCCAAGGGCCAGAACACTGTCGTCGCCGCCGCGATCCGCCAGGTCTTCCTGCAGCCCGATCAGAAAAGCGCAACGCAGGTCTGGCGACAGGTCGCCGACCAGTTGCGCACCCGTTGGCCCAAGCTCGGCGCCTGCATGGACGAGGCCGAAACCGACGTGCTCGCCTACACCGGCTTCCCCACCCAGCACCGCACGAAGTTACACTCAACCAATCCGCTCGAGCGGCTCAACAAGGAGGTCAAGCGCCGCGCCGACGTCGTCGGAATCTTCCCGAACGAAGACAGCATCATCCGCCTCGTCGGGGCTGTGCTGATGGAGCAGAACGACGAGTGGCAGCTCCAGCACCGATACATGCAGATCGAAGGCATGGCCGAACTCAACCAACCCATGATCGAGGAGGAAAATCAGCCCCTACACATCACCGCCAAAGCCGCCTGACGATGGCCCACGGCCACAGCCGAAATTACACCACCTTGACGGACGCGACCGGGCTCAGTCTTCCGAATATCTCTTTAATACAGTGTGATAAGGTGGTTCTATAGATCCCTCCTCCGCTACCATCCGCACGCTTCCACAAAAGTCCGCATACCACCGATTTCAAGAGACATGGTATTATGGCCTTTATGGATAGTGCCCGCTACCGTCGGTCGGCTTCTTCCATGTTAAGGAACTTCGTTCAAAATTATTCAGATGCATCCACTTCTTTCGGGGGCAGTGCTGGGGGCACAAACGCGGCGTATCCGATGTCCAAAGCGCTAAATGCAAGGTTTGAAGCCTTGAATTCGAATCCCTCCCTCTCCGCCACTTTCCTGAGTAATTTCCTAAAGCCGGCGCCTAGTCCGGGAACAGCTTGAACTCGACAAGCCGGGTCGCCTTGCCGCTTGGCTGGGTCAGGAGCAGGCAGACCTTGCCGGTGCGGACGGCGGGCCAGCGCCCCTCGGCCAGATGGAAGCCGGTGGCGTCGTTCAGACGGGCATAGGGATGCCGTTGCCAGTCGACATCGCAGGAACTCGGTGGAGATGAAGCCTTCTTCGCCCAGGTCGCGCTGGTGCGCCCGGAAGAGGGTCCAGCGATAATAATGGACCGCGTCGATCCCGGGGTCGGCGGATTCGAAGAAGGGGATGCGCCGCTCATACCAGGGCGCGTCGTTGCCGAAGCGCTGGACGGCGATGCGGTGATTGTCCATCGCGGGAGGGGGCAGGGCGGCTCCGGTCGCGATCAGCGTCGCGCCCTGCCAGCAGGGCTTTCGCCAAAGCGCGTATCTTTCCACTCCCCCTGTCGTCACAAACAAAATGGCGGCCGGTCCGGGGATGGAGAGGGTCCCGGATCGGCCGCCATGGAAATGGGATGCGGTGAGGAGACACCGCATCCCATCGGGCACTCATTTATCGGCCGCTCTCACTTGAACGTGTAGCGGACGCCCAGCGCGAAGGTGCGCGCCAGCAGAGTGGTGCCGAGGTTGAACTGATCGGGGCCGCCGACATCCTCGAACTTGTAATAGGTCTGCTGCTTCGACTTGGTCAGGTTCACCGCGTCGAAGGTCACGCCCAGACGGTCGTTGACGTTCCAGGTGAGCTGAAGGTCCAGGCTCTTTTCGGGGTTGCGCCACACGCCGATCGGGTTGGCGAACAGGCGGGCTTCGTTGTTCGCCAGAAACTCCTTGCGCCAGATATAGGACAGGCGCGCGCCGATCGGGCCGTTATCATAGGCGAGCGTCGCGTTGTAGCTGAGGTCCGACACGCCGAAGAAGGATGAGGTGGATTCGCCGGTGACGACGCCCGCCGAGTTGGTTTCCGGAATATTCTGCTTGGAATCCAGTACGGTGACGCTGCCCACGAAGCCCAGGCCATTGAGCGGTCCCGGCAGGTAGCTGGGGAAATAGGTCAGGCCCAGTTCCAGCCCCTTCAGCACGCCGTTCGATGCGTTGACCGGACGGGTGATGGCGAAATTGTTCGTCGCGCCGGCGACGATGCCGTTGTTCGGAATATATTCCTGAACCGTCAGCGGCACGACCAGACCCTGAATCTCGCGACGGAAGCCGGTCAGCGTGATGGCGCTGTTGCGTTCGAAATACCATTCCAGCGCCACGTCGAAATTCTTCGAATGGGTGGGTTTGAGCGTCGCCGTGCCCGCCGTGCCGCTGCCATAGCCGACATTGGTGAGGTCGCCGGTCAGGTTGTAATTGGGGTTGATGTCGCTGAAATTCGGACGGCGCAGGGTTTCGCCATAGTTGAAGCGCAGGCGCAGATTGTCGAAAATCTCGTAGCGCGCGGTGAAGCTGGGCAGGAAGCGGTCCGACCCAGACGACACGCGGGTCTGTGCGCCGCCATTGTAACGGTCGAAGAAATTATAATCGGTGTCGACCGTCACATAGCGCACGCCCGCCTGCAATTTCAGCGGGCGGCCGAAGATCGACACCTCGCCATCGGCCTGCAGATACATGGCGATGGTGCTTTCATCGATGTCGAACGTCTTTTGCAGCGCGAGCTGGTCGGATGTCTTCAGGCCATAAAGGCCGCGGACGGTGTCGGCATTGTCATACAGCCAATAGCCATTGGCCAGGGTCCAACTGGACGGCACATCGGCGCGGCCCTGATAGAAGTCGGAATTGGTGAAGGCGGCGCCTTCGCCCAGCCCGGTCAGCGTGGTCCGGACCAGCGGGCCACCGGCATCCTGGGTACGCACGGCGGTCGACGCCTTGCGCTGGTCGATGCGGATGCCTGCCTTGATCTGGCGCAGAAAGCCTTCGTCCCAGCTATAATAGCCGTCGAGCGTGCCGGTGATGGCGCTGCCCTTGTCGCGATTGGCATTGTCGTAAAGCTGGGCGACGTTCCAGACGCCGGGATCGGCCAGCAGGCTGTCATCGTCGAAATGATAGGAAGGGATGCCGCCGCCCGCGTTGAAATCCACGTCGATCGAGTTCGCGACGCGATCCGTCCGCATGGCGAGGAAGGAGGTCTTCACCTTGCTGGTCTGATAGGCGATGTCACCGATGATCTTGCCGCGATCGCCCAGATCCCATTTGCCGTTCAACGCATAGACGAAGCTGTCGGTGCTGGTCTTGGTGAAGTCGCCGCTGTTGAAGCCATAGACGCTGTTCGCGGTGCGCGCCTTGACGATGTTGGTGCCGTCATAGAGCGTGGGCGCTTGCGGGTTGGCCCAATAGTCGACGAAGCTGAATTGCAAGCTGTTGAACGTCTCGCCCCGGAATCCCGCATAGAAGACCTCGGCGGTGTAGACCGAGCTGCTGTTGGGCGCCCATTGCAGCGCGATGTTGAAGGAGGGGCGCTCGCGCTTGCCGTAGAGATCGGAGCTGAAGGCCGCGTCGCGCGACAGATAATAGGGCGTTTCGACGCCGTTGACGTCCATCGTCGCGCCGGCCGCCGTCGAAAGGCCGCTGTTGAGGCCGGGATCCCACGCGCCCAGCGCCGGCGCCCGGCCGAATTCTCCGGTGATCGGGTCGCGGCCGACCGGGAAGATGCGCTGGAAAGCCGTCAGGCCCGTTCCGGCGGGCGGCGTCATCGTCGCGAAGGGCACGAAGGCGCCTGCCGTTACGGTCTGGTCGCGATATTTGGTGCGGCTGTAGCTGCCGTTCACCAATAGGCCGATGTCGCCAATGCCGGTTTCCCAGCGGTCGCTGACCAGCAGCGCCACGTTCGGATTATAGCTGTCGGCTTGCTCATTGTAGATGCCGCGGGCAAGGCCGGAAATGGCGAAGCCGTTAAAGTCGAACGGGCGCCGGGTTTCGACATCGACCTGCCCCGCAAGGCCGGTTTCGATCTGGTCGGCGGAGCGGGTCTTGAACACGTCGACGCGCTTGACGAGGTTGGCCGACACATCCTGCAACTGGAAGGACTGGCCGGCGGCGGTGAAGATGTTGCGGCCGTTGAGGGTGGTCAGCGCATCGGGCAGGCCGCGGATCGAGATCGCCGCCGCTTCGCCGCCGGTGCGGTTGGTGACTTGAATGCCGGTGACGCGCTGGAGCGCCTCGACCACATTATTGTCCGGCAGTTTGCCGACATCTTCCGCAACGATCGAATCGACGATCTGGGTCGATTCCTTGCGGACGTTGAGCGCGCCGACGATCGAGGCGCGGACGCCGGTGACGACGATGTCATTGGTTTCGTCCTGCTGCGGGACGGCCTGCGGTGCGGCCTCAGACTGGGCGTGGGCGGCGCCCGCCAGCATAAGGGCGAGCAGGGATGCAGACGTGAAAGCGACTGGCTTCATGGCCATGGTTGATCCTCCCCTTGGAGATTTGGGTGCGTTGGGCACTGGAATTACTCAGACTAATTATTTCTCGGAGTAATAGAAGGCAAGAGGGAATCTGTGCCGCTGCTTAAGAAAAAATATCCGCTTGTGGCAAATTTGTCTCAGCCCGAAAAATGGAGGTTCATGCGGGATGGCGCCAGCATGAAGAAGCCGTCCCCCGAGAAGGGAGACAGATTTATTCCTTTTATTTGTCAGACTTAGAAGTGGGTCAGTCGGCAATCCAACGCGCAGCAGCGTCGCGGCTGCCGACGAGGCGGACCTGCCCATTCGCCAAGCCGAGCGCCTTGCCGGTGACGGCGATCGATACGAAGCGGACCGTGCCCGATTTGTCGTCGGGGAATCGGACGAACTGGCTGCGCATCGCGAAGTCGGCGCTGCGGTCGTCCCTGGTAAGGGCGACGGAACCGTCCCTGGCCGCGACCAGATAATGATCGGGCAGCAATATGGGGGACAACATCACACTCTGCGGCCCCGCACGGCCTGCGGTCTGGCGGAACTGGGTGGCGGGCAAAGACGGATTGCCCGCGATCAGGCGGGTGCCCTCATGGGCGAGCAGCAGCTTCGGATCGGCGGCGGAGGCAAAGCGCTCGGGCAGTGGGCCGTTGCCGACGGGGACGCCGAAATCGGGCGCGCCGTCGGCCTTGTAATAGAGGCGTTGGATGCGGGTATGGCGGTCGGGGTTGAACAGCGGATCGCCCTTGATCGCCGCATAGTCGCGGCCATGATAGACGAGGATGTCGCGGCCTTTTTCGTCCACGGTGAAGCTGTTGTGGCCGGGGCCGTAGACGCTGGTTTCCTTGCAGGTGGTGAACACCGGCTGCGGCGACTTCACCCAGACATTGGGGTCCATGATGTCGGCATTTTCGTCCGCCGTGAGCAGGCCGAGGCAATAACGCGCATCGGTGGCGCTGGCCGAATAGGTCATGAACAGGCGGCCGTTGCGGTGGAGGACGGCGGGGGCTTCGGCCACCTTGTAGCCGCCTATTTCCCAGTCGAGCGTCGGAATGGTGAGGCGCGTGGCCTTGGCCGCCAGTTTCAGCGGTGATGCCAGCGGGGCGATATAGAGGTTGGAGTTGGTCTCGATCCCCGGCTCGCGCTGCGCCCAGGCTAAATAGCGCTGGCCGCAATGGACGAAGCTGGTGGAGTCGAGGTTGAAGCTGTCCCAGGGCGCCTGGAACTGGCCAAGGACGGTCCATTTGCCGGTCATCGGGTCGGGGCCATCGCAGACCACGGCATAGGTGCGGATACGGAACACATCCTCTCCGCCGCCGCTGGGACCGGCGGCGAAATATAGGGTCCACCTCCCGTCGATCCTGTGCAGTTCGGGCGCCCAGATGAAGCCCGACAGCGGGCCGGTCTTCTCATGGCGCCAGAGGACGCGTTCCTCGGCGGTGGTCAGGCCCGCCAGGGTCTTCGATCGGCGCAGGACCAGCCGGTCATATTCGGGGACGGAGCCGGTGAGATAATAATAGCCGTCTTCATGGCGGAAGACCTGCGCGTCGGCGCGCTGCTTCACCAGCGGGTTGACCGGGACCGGGGCAGGTTGCGCTGGCTGGGCGGCGCGCGCAATGAGTGGTGTTGCGGACAACGCGGCTGTTCCAGCGAGGAAGTGGCGGCGGTTCATGGGGTTCATTCAAAGCTCTCCTCTTGGGTCGCCCTCACCCTTCCGGCGCTTCGCGCCTCCCTCCCTCTCCCGCTGGGAGAGGGAAAGGGTGAGGGCGAGTTGTCAATAATCTGCAACGGGCCAGCCATCCGCACCCCAGCGAACCGGCGCGATCCTGAGCGTGGGCGCGCCGTTCGCCTGCTTGTCATAGGCGTGGTAGACGACATACTCCTTGCCATCCCGGTCATGCAGCCAGCCCGCATGGCCGGGGCCGCGCCAGCGCTGCTGTTCCTGAAGGTCGGCGCGCAGGAAGATGGTGCCGCCGCCCTGCATCATCGGGCTGCCATCCTTGCCCAGATAGGGGCCGGTGATCGCCTTCGACCGGCCGATCACGGTATAATAGCTGCTGTTCACGCCCTTGCAGCAATAGTCGTAGGACGCCATCAGCCAATAATAGCCCCCGTGATCAACGATGAACGGCGCCTCGACCGGAGCCGGACCGCCTGCTGGCGCGGGGCGGCGGGCGATGGAGATCGGCTTTTCGCCGGGATGCAACGGTTTCCCCGTTTTCCTGTTCAGTTCGAACAGCTTGATGCCGGTCCAGAAGCTGCCAAGCGTCAGCCAGTGGCGGCCTTCGCGGTCGATGACGAAATTGGGGTCGATGGCGTTATAATCGTCCGCTTTGGTCGACATCACCACCAGCCCCTCGTCGCGCCAGCCATAGTTCGGCGCCTTTGGATCGAGCGTCGGACTGGTGGCGAGGCCGATGGCGGAACGGTTCGAACCGAAGGTCGAAACCGAATAATAGAGCCGGTAGCGGCCGTTCACGAAACTGATGTCGGGCGCCCACATGCCGTCGCTGCTGGGGATCGCTCTGGTCGCCCATGCCGGAAGCGCGGTGAAGACCGGATCGCCCGCTGTCCAGTAGATCAGATCCGGCGAGGTGCGGGTTTCGATCAGGCGCTGGCCGTGGCCGGTGCTGAAGACGTGATAGCTGTCGCCCTCGCGGATGATGACGGGGTCGTGGGTCGGCGTCAGGTCGCCCGTAAGGCGGCTGTTTAGCGTCTCAGCCCCCGCGATGCTCGCGCAGGCGAGGAGGGCGAGGCTCGCCATTTTCAACATATTTGACAGCGCCATGCGGACTCTCTTCGACAGCGGTTCTGGGCGTCATGTGCTCCTGCGAAGGCAGGAGCCCAGTTCCGCCGTTTCAACTGGGTTCCTGCCTTCGCAGGAACACGGAACCCCTAAAAAGGATGGAGCGGGCGGCCATTCCACCCTCCGCCCGCTCCAAGGGCTTTATTGCAGTTCCAGCACCACCACCGATTTGGGCGGCAAGGCGACGGTCAGCGTGCCGCCGTTCACCTGCGCGCCGGTGAAGGCGGCGGGCTTCACCACTTGCGGATCGTCGAAACTGTTGTGCGCATTGATCGCCGGGGCCGTCAGGATGCGGCCCGACACGCTCGCCGCGTTCAACCCATCCAGCTTCACCGTCACCATGTTGGTCTGGCTGGGGTCGAGGTTCGACAGGCCGACATGGACCTTGCCGTCCTTCCCCTTGACCGCCGAGCCGCTGACGGCGGGCATCACGAACTTGTCCTTGTGATACCAGGGCGTGTCGATGTCGATCGGCAGCACCGTGGCGTCCTGCCAGGGCTTGTACATTTCGAAGACATGATAGGTGGGGGTGAGCACCATCTTCTTGCCTTCGGTCAGGATCATCGCCTGAAGCACATTCACCATCTGCGCGATCGCGGTCATGCGCACTCGATCGGCATGTTTGGCAAAGAGATCGAGGTGGATCGAGGCAATCAGCGCATCGCGCAGCGTGTTCTGCTGGCGCAGGAAGCCCGGATGCGTGCCGGGATCCTGCGTATACCAGGCGCCCCATTCATCGACCGCCAGGAAGACGCGCTTGTTCGGATCATATTTGTCCATGATCGCGCTGTGCCTGGTGATCAGCTCGTCCATCTTGAGCGCGCCCGCCAAAGCATCCGCCCAGCCGGTTTCGTCAAAATCGACCGCAGGCGCACGCGGCGGCCAGCCGCCCGCTGGGTGGACATAATAATGCAATGACAGGCCATCGAGCCGGTCGCCCGCCACCCGCATCATCGTCTCGGTCCAGTTATAGTCGTCGACATTGGCGCCCGAGGCGATCTTCATGATTTTCGTGCCGCGCGGCGCCTTCACGAAGGTCGCATAGCGGCGGGTTTCGTCCGCCGCGAATTCCGGCCGCATATTGCCGCCGCAGCCCCACAGCTCATTGCCGACGCCGAAATAGGGGACGGCCCACGGCTCCTTATGCCCGTTTTTGGCGCGCAGGTCGGCTAGGCTGCCTGCGGGCGCGGTCATATATTCGACCCACTCGGCCATTTCCTGCGGCGTGCCGTTGCCGACATTGCCCGCAATATAGGCCTGCGCGCCGACCTGACGGAGCAGTTCGAAAAACTCATGGGTGCCGACCGAGTTCGGCTCGGTCACGCCGCCCCAATGGGTGTTGACCTTGACCGGGCGGTCCTTCTTGGGGCCGATGCCCTCGCGCCAATGATATTCGTCGGCAAAACAGCCGCCCGGCCAGCGGATGATCGGCACGGACAGATTGCGCAGCGCCGCGACCACATCGTTGCGGAAGCCGTTGGTGTTGGGGATCGACCTGTCATTGCCGACCCACAGGCCGCCATAAATGCCGTTGCCCAGATGCTCGGCAAACTGGGTGAAGATCGCCTTGTCATAGGTTGGGCCGGGCTTGTCGGCATGGATCGTCGCCATCGTCGGCTTGCCATCGGTCTGGGCCTGTGCGCCGGTGAGCGCGGTGGCGCAGAGCAGAAGCGCGGCAGTCGTGCGGCGCAGGGCTTTCAACATTCCTCTCTCCCTTGAGATTAGTCGTAAAAGGCGTTGGTCGTTTCGCGCCGACCGCGCAGGAAGGCATCGGCAACCAGCCGCAGCGGGGCTGTGTCCACATCGCTCCGTCCGCCCCGAATCAGCGTGGCGAAGCGGCTGTAGAGGCCCGCATATTCGATATCCTCGCCATGCTCGGTGCCGCTGGGCAGCGACAGCACGGCGCCGCCTTGGCTCAGCTTCAGCATGCCTGCATCGGTTTCGACGATGATGTCCCAGCTTTGTGGGCCGGTCTGGCGCCAGTCGAGGTCCATGTGGATGTCCGCGCCCGCCGTGTCGCGAAAGACGATATCGGCGGCGATCGGCGCGGCGCGATTTTCGGGCAGCACCAGCGTCGCCTGCCTCAGAAAGAAGGGGCGCGGCAGGATATGGGTGACGATGGAGAGCGCATTGATCCCCGGATCGAATACGCCCAACCCGCCCGGTTCCCAGATCCATGCCTGCCCCGGATGCCAGACGCGCACATCCTCGCGCCAGACAATGGACACTTTTTCGATCTTCCGTTCGGCCAGCCATGCGCGAGCCGGAGCTACGCCCGCAGCAAAGCGCGAATGCCACGCCGCGAACAGGCTGACGCCAACCTTGTCCGCCTGTGCTTCGAGCGCGGCCACTTCGGCCAGCGTGGCGCCGGGCGGCTTTTCGAGGAACAGGTGGATGCCCCGCGCCAAGGCCTGCGACGCCAGCTCGTACCGAACCTGCGGCGGGGTGCAGAGCGCGATGGCGTCGACCGCCGGTCCCTCCGCCAGCAAAGCGTCGAGGCTGGCGAGATGCGGCACGCCGTCGAGCCCCGCATCCTGCGGGCTGACGGTCGCGGCGAGGCTGAAGGCACTGTTGCCCCGGATCGCGGGGACATGCTGGTCCCGCGCGATCTTGCCGATGCCGACGATAGCGATGCGGATCGGATCCATCGCCTTAGAGGACTTGGACCGTCACTTCGACCGGCGCGGCGCGCTTGAGCGGATTACGCACCGGCAGGGTGAAGGGCGCGGCGAGGATTTCGAACACATCGCCTTCCTGTGTCGCCACGCCGTCGGTGAAGGACAGGGTAGCCGTGCCGAAGAAATGGACATGCACATCACCGGGGCGGCGGAACAGCTCATATTTGAAATGATGATGTTCGAGGTTGCTCAGGCTGTGCGACATATTGCCCTCGCCCGAGAGGAAGGGCTTTTCCCAGATCGTTTCGCCATTGCGCAGGATGCGGCTGCTGCCCTCGATATGCTCCGGCGCGGGGCCGACCAGCAGTTCCGGGCCAAGCGACGCCTGACGCAATTTGGAGTGGGCAAGCCAGAGATAATTGTGCCGCTCGGTCACATGGTCGCTGAACTCATTGGCGAGCGCGAGGCCGAGGCGATAGGGTTGGCCATTAGGACCGATGATGTAGATGCCCGCGATTTCCGGCTCCTCGCCGCCATCCTGGGCGAAGGCGGGCATGGTCAGCGGATCGGTCGGGCCGACAAGCTGCGAACCGTCGCCCTTGTAGAACCATTCGGGTTGCTGACCGACGGCGCCGGGGGTGGGCTTGCCGCCTTCCAGACCTTCCAGGAACATGCGCATCGAATCGGTCTTGGTCTCGGCGGAGGCGGCCTCGCGGTGCATCTTGTCGCGGCCTTCGGCGGAACCGAGGTGCGTCAGGCCGGTCCCGGTCAGTTGCACATGCGCGGCGTCCTCATGGTCGATCGGCGCGAGCAGGCGGCCAGCCTCATATTCCGCGGCGATGTCGACGGCGTCGCCCTTGGCGGTGGCGGCGACGATTTCGGTCAGCGAAACGCCCTTGGCGATGGCGTCCAGCGCCAGGGCGCGGATGGTCTCAACACCGACAAGAAAATGCGCCGCATCGCCTTGGGCAGCGATGACGGAACGGGCACCGCTGTCGGCACGGTGCTGCAACAGGCGCAAAGTCATGAAAAAATCTCCTCCCGCGCGCCTCTGCCGGCGCTGGCTAAATTTCATCAAAAGGTCGAATTGTCAGTCATTTCATGCGCGCAAGATTGTCACGCGCCATCCCGCCTGCCCCGGCGGTTCGAAAGACGGGGCTTTATCCGTCCTGTGAATCTCCTTATTACTCCGACATATTACAGGAAGTCGGGGAAGGCAATGATTGTGTTTCGCCTTGCCCGATCGACTGCTAAGAAGGCGGTCGGAGGAGCAAGAATGGCTGATGAAAAGCGGCTCTTGAAGGGAGCTGGCGGGGGCGAAGCGGGTACAGCCAAGGAGGCTCGTGGGCCCGGCAGGCGGCTGCATGGCGCCATTGCGCACAAGTTGGGGACGGCGATCTTGTCCGGCCAATATGCGCCGGGCGACGTGCTCTCGGGCGAAGTCGCCTTTGCCGAGGAACTGGAAGTGTCGCGCAGCGCCTATCGCGAGGCGATTCAGGTGCTGACCGCCAAGGGGCTGGTGGAAAGCCGGCCCAAAGCGGGGACGCGGGTGTTGCCGCGCAACCGCTGGAACCTGCTCGATCCCGAAGTGCTGGCCTGGGCCTTTGCCGGTGAGCCGGATGTGCAGTTCGTCCGCGACCTGTTCGAATTGCGCGCCATTGTCGAACCGGCGGCGGCGCGGCTGGCGGCGACGCGGCGGACCAAGGATGACATCAGGCTGATGAAGGACGCGCTGGCCGCGATGCGCCGCCATACGCTGGCGACCGAGGCCGGGCGGGCGGCGGACCGCGATTTCCACAATGCGATATTGAACGCGACCGGCAATGATGCGCTGCAGACGCTGTCGGCCAGCATCGGCGCCGCGGTCAACTGGACGACCCAGTTCAAGCAACGCTCCCGCGCCCTGCCGCGCAATCCGATCCCCGACCATGTGCGCGTGTTCGACGCCATCGCGGCGGGCGACGCGGCGGCGGCGGCCGAGGCGATGGGGGTGCTGGTCGACCTCGCGCTGGAGGATACGGCGAGCGCGATGGCGCGGTGAAACAGGCCGCCATGCTTCTGCCGTCGCAGGAGCACGGAGCTTAAAAAAACCGGAGCAGGGTGTCCGCTCCGGCCTTTTCCATTGGCTCAAGACAGCTTCAAGCCAAATGCTGATCCGGCAGCGCGTGGGTCGGCTTCGACCCCCACAGCGCGTAGAACAGGATGTAAAGCTCGCACACCGCCGTCAGCAGGAAGCTGGTCTGCAACCCGAAATGGTCGGCCAGATACCCCTGCACCACCACCAGCGCGCCCCCGGCGATCGCCATGATCAACAGGCCCGATCCTTCTTCCGTCAGCGGCCCCAGCCCCTTGATGCCAAGGGTGAAGATCGTCGGGAACATGATCGAGTGGAACAGGCCCACCAGGATCAGCGACCACATGGCGACCGGCCCATGGGCAAAGACGGTGGTTATCATCACGATGAACGCGCCGATCGAGAAAGCCGCCAGCACCTTGCCCGCGTCGAAGCGCTGCATGATCGCGCTGCCGGCAAAGCGGCCGACCATCATCCCGCCCCAGAGGAAGGTCAGGTAACGGCCCGCCTGCTCATGGGTGAGGTTGGCGATGCTGGGCTGGCTGACGAAGTTCACGAACAGATTGGCAACGCCGATTTCCGCGATCAGATAGATGAAGATCGCGGGAATGCCGAACACCAGATTGCGATGCGACCAGAGCGAGAGACGCTTGCGTTCCTCCTTGGCAAGCCGCGAGGTGGAGGTGCCCATGTCGGGCAGCGGGAAGCGCGCGATCACCACGGCCAGCACGACCAGCACGACGGCCACCAGCGCATAGGGCAGGACCACGGACTGGGCGTCGGCCAGGCGTTCGGCCTGGGTCAGCACGATTTCGCCCTGCGCCGTGCCGCCCTTCGACCGGCCGAGGATCAGATAGGCGCCGAACATCGGAGCCAGCATGGTGCCCGCAGAGTTCATCGCCTGCACCAGATTGAGCCGCGAGGAGGCGGTTTCGGGCTTGCCGACCACCGCGACATAGGGGTTCGCCGCGACCTGGAGCAGCGTGATGCCGCTGGCGATGACGAACAGCATGACCAAAGTCACGCCATAGGAGGGGATGGACGCGGCCAGCATCATGCCCAGCGCGCCCGCCGCCATGATCAGCAGGCCCGTCACCATCGACCTCTTGTAACCGATCCGCTCGATCAGCTTGGCCGACGGGATGGAGGCGAAGAAATAAGCGATGAACCACACCGATTCGATCAGCGTCGTCTGGGTGTAGCTGAGTTCGAACACGCTGCGCAGATGCGGCAGCAGCGTGTTGTTGATGACGGTGATGAAGCCCCACATGAAGAAGAGGCTGGCGAGCAGCGTCAGGGCAGGGCCGTAGCGCGTGCCGGGATTATAGGCCGCGGTGGGCGCGGCTGCAGAGGAAACGGGTCCTGCCATTCATCCTTCTCCGGAAGTGTCGAAACGGAGCGCCGCCGGAACAGGGTTGCGTCCGATTATTATGTAGGAGTATATCCCCGTCCGCGGCGCGTCAATGGCGTCGGGGAGGAACTGCATGCGAAAGGCCTTTATGAAAAGATCAGTCTTGGCAACGTTGTCATACGGCAGCCTCCTCATGATGACAAGCACCGCGGCTCTTGCGGCGGAAGCGGGCCGCGCCCCCGCCGGCAAGCTGGCCGACGGCACCGCGATCGAGGCGATCACGCTCAAAAATGCGCAGGGCGTGTCGGCCACCATTCTGACCTATGGCGCGACGTTGCAGAAGCTGGCCGGGCCGGACCGCAGCGGGAAAGTGGCCGACGTGCTGCTGGGCTATGACGATCTGGCCGGCTATGTCGACCATCCCAATTATTTCGGCGTCACCGTGGGCCGTTATGCCAATCGCATCGCGGGCGGCAAGTTCACGCTGGACGGCAAGAGCTATCAGTTGCCGCTCAACGACAAGGTCAATTCACTGCACGGCGGCGGCAAGGGTTTCGACAAGCAGGCGTGGAAGGTCGTGTCGCTGAAAAGCGGGCCGACCGCCACGCTGGTCCTGTCGCTGACCAGCCCGGACGGCGATTCGGGCTATCCGGGGCAGCTCGACGCCACCGTCACCTATACGCTGGACGAGGCGGGCAATCTGGGCATCGCCTTCGACGCGAAGACCAGCAAGCCGACCATCGTCAACATGACCAACCACGCCATCTTCAATCTGGCGGGCGAAGGATCGGCGGATGGGGCGCTCGGCCATATGCTGACCATCCCGGCCAAGGCCTTCACCCCGGTCGACGCGAACCTGATCCCGACCGGCGAATTGCAGCCGGTGGAAGGAAGCGTATTCGATTTCCGCGCACCCCGCCGCGTGGCGGACGGCATTCGCGACGGCCGCGATGCGCAGATCGTCGCCGGGCGCGGCTATGACCATAATTTCGCGCTGGACAAGGGCGCGACCAAAACGCCCGGATTGGCGGCGCGGCTGGAAGACCCGGCTTCGGGCCGCGTGCTGGAGGTGCTGACCACGGAACCCGGCGTGCAATTCTACGCAGGCAATTTCCTCGACGGCACGCTGGTCGGCAAGCAGGGGCACCTTTACCGCATGGGCGACGGCATCGCGCTGGAGCCGCAGAAATTCCCGAACTCGCCCAACCAGCCGCAATTCCTGTCGGCGCGGGTCGACCCCGGCAAACCTTATCATCACCAGATGATCTATCGCCTGTCGGTCCAGCGCTGAGGGGCTGACCATGGCTGAATGGCGTAAGATCGAGCGCGAGGCGCGAGACACGCTGGGCGAAGGGACGCTGTGGTCCGCGCGGGAGAATGCGGTCTACTGGACCGATATTCTTGGCAAAGCGCTCAACCGGCTGTCGCTTGATGATGGCGCCATTCAGCGCTGGGCCATGCCCGAACCGCTCGGCTGGGTGGTCGAGCGAGCGGGCGGCGGCTTCATCGGCGGGTTCCAGAGCGGCTTTGCCCGGATCGCGCTCGATCCGCTGGCGATCACGCCCCTGGGCGACCCAGAGCCGCATCTGCCCGGCAGCCGCATGAATGACGGCAAGGCGGACGCCAGCGGCGCCATCTGGTGCGGCACCATGGATATGGCGGAAGAGCGGGATGTGGGGGCGCTTTACCGGCTCGATCCCGATGGGAACTGGGCGGTGATGGACAGCGGCTATCGCGTGCCCAATGGACCGGCTTTCTCGCCCTGCGGCCAGTGGCTCTACCATAGCGATACGGCCAGGCGGCAGATGTACCGCTTCGCCCGGACGGCCGAGGGTGGCTTGACCGATCGCCAGCCTTTCATCCGCTTTGCCGAAGAAGACGGCTATCCCGACGGCATGACCGTGGATGCGCAAGGGCATCTCTGGGTCGCGCATTGGGGCGGCGGACGGATCAGCCGCTTCACGCCCGAAGGGAAGCTGGACCGGTCGATCGCCCTACCCGCCAAGCAGGTGACGAACATCTGCTTCGCCGGGGAGAGGCTGGACCGGATGTTCGTCAGCTCGGCGGCGACCGGCTTGCCCGAGAGCGAATATGATGGGGCGTTTTTTGAGGTCTTCCCCCGCGTGCAGGGCCTGCCGACTTATCCATATGCGGGTTAGGTGCAGGCTGCTAGCGACCATTCATGGCCATTCGCTTCTTACGCTGCGCCGCCCGAAAGCGGCCTATCGGCTAGTAAATCGACGCCGGAGTTTTTCAGCGACTAAAACGGCCAGGACGGCAGGTAATCCGCCGACAAGACAGCCTATTGCAACCCAGAGTGCGAGCATGACAAGCATAACAGCGAACATGCCTAGATGCTCCCACGCCGACATTCTCCATGGCTGCATGAAGATCACGCCCAATACGTAGGAGAGCAAAAACGGTGAGCGGAAGCCGGGGCTGGGTTTTGACAGGATGCTTGCGCCAACAATCCACACGGCCGTAACGACCGCAGCGAGCGGAGTCAGCAGGAAGCCGGAGAAATCCATGGCCGTATTCTAGCGTCAGCTTTCTCTACTTTCCAGCATGTAAGCCGCCAGTCCGCCTTCCACCCTAAACCGGCGCCGGCCCAGAACTATCCCGCCGCACCAGAGTAAAGTCGAACTGCGGCGCATCTGCCGGGCCGCCTGCCAAGGCATCGATCACCGCGCTGCCCATCGCCTCCAGCGGCTGGCTGACGGTGGTGAGCGGCGGCCAGGCGGTGAGGCCGGCGGGCGTGTCGTCGAAACCGACGACCGACAGCTCTGCCGGCACGCGCAATTTCAGCCGATGCGCGACGGTCAGCGCGCCGAGCGCCATATCGTCATTGGTGGCGAAGATAGCGGTCGGGCGGTCGCTTCGGATCAGCAGATGCTCGCCTGCCTTGATCCCTGACTCGAAATCGAACGCGCCTTCCACGAACAATGCTTCATCCAGCGGCAGGTCCGCCGCGGCCAGACCGTCGCGAAAGCCCTCGACACGCTGCATGGCGGCCTTGTGGCTGGCGGGCGGGGTGATAACGCCGACGCGGCGATGGCCAAGGCCGATCAGATGATCCGCGATCATCCGCCCCCCCGCGCGTTCGGGCGTCGGGATGTTGAAGCTTTCCGCCATCACCGATCCGGCGATGCGGGCGCAGGGCAGCTTCAGTTCGGACAGGCGCTGGAGCAAGGGCGCGTCGTCGGACAGCGGCGGCACCAGGAAGACGCCATCGGGCCGCAGCGCTGCGACCAGCCGGTCGAGAATGGCGAACCGCTCCTCGCCCGCCAGCGGCATCGGTTCGACCACCAGATGATAGCCCAGATCCCGGCACCGGCTCGCCGCGCCCGACTGGATGCCGCTATTATAGGAGGGGGCCGGGTTGTTGTAGAGGAAGGCGATCATGAAGGAGCGGCCGCCCGCCAGCCGCCGCGCCGACTGGTTGGGCCGGTATCCGAGCTGGCGGATCGCGGCTGTCACCCGCTCCCGCAGCTCCTCGCTGACATTGGGCGCCTTGTTGACCACGCGGGACACGGTCTTGATCGATACGCCGGCCAGCGCCGCGACGTCATGGATGCTGGGCATCAGCGGCGATGCGGGGAGCGAAGGACGAGCATCCGCCGCTCTTGCCATGGAAGGCTGGGCAAGGAAACAACGTTTACCCGCGACAGCGCCCTGCCCGCTCCTCCTATTTCGTGCGGGAAGCGTAAATATCGCAGCATCCCAGAAAATGCTCGCGAGGCGCATGGAAAGAAAGGCCTTGATCGACCCTCGGCAAAAGGTTAGAGCGTTGAGACAACGTTGTCATACTCTCCAAGCAAGGCAACGGCTGTCATCCCGGGCGGCGGTCGGATGAACTGCACGCGTCAGGCCATCGTCCGGGATGCGCTTTTCTAGAGCAGAATCCGACCCGATTGCATCGGATCGGCTGCTCTAGACCTTTGTTTTGCCGCGTTTTCCGAGTCAGCAGATGATTGGCTTCGCCGAACTGCCGTTTCTATCTGCTTAGAAAACGCTCTAGTTCTTTGTTGTCGCATCGTTCTTGGCGCAAAACCGGTTCCCACTTTTGCGCTCGATGCTTGTCTTATGACATTGTTGTCCGTTTGGGTCAGGATGAGATGCCCGTTCCGGGGTGGCCACCCCGGAACGGGTGGAAGGGGACGGATCGCGCATCGATGCCGGTCGATCAGGGACCGGGTTAGAGTTGGATCGCCCCTTTCTTTTCCTTCAGGCCCGAACGGATACCGGGGCTTTGTGGCCCGGATGACAAGCATGGGACACGGAAAAGATGAGCAATGATCTACCACAAACCCTTGGCATCGACATCTCCAAAGCAACACTCGATTGCCATGCCCACCCTGCCTCAGCTGCCCGGCAGTTCCCCAATACCACCAAGGGCCACAAGGCGCTGATCGCATGGCTCGAACAATGGACAGTCGCGCAAATCGCCTATGAAGCAACGGGAACTTACCATCGTGCAATAGAACAGGCGCTCGCTCACATACCCTGCGTCAGGCTCAATCCCGAACGAGCCAGGCGCTTTGCTCAGGCCACCGGCACCCTCGCCAAGACCGACCGCATCGATGCCGCCCTGCTGGCCCGCATGGCAGCCACCGTGCAACCTCCCATCAGGCCAGCGCCATGTGCAAATCAGGTGCTGCTGGCCGAACTCATCAATGCCCGCGACGGACTAGTTCGGGATCGTACTGCACTCAAGAACCGAGATCAGAAACTCACCATTCCTTTCCTGAAGCGCCAGTGCAGGCAGCGCCTCGACCAGATCGCACGCCATATCGAAGCACTCGATGCTGAAATCGCCCAGATCATCGCTGCTGATCCGGCTCTGGTCCGCCGCCATAACATCCTCACCAGCATCGATGGCCTCGGAACGCTGACCGCCAATCAACTCATCGCCATCATGCCCGAACTCGGCAGCCTTGATAACAAACAGGCCGCATCACTCGCCGGTCTCGCTCCTGTCGCCAGACAGTCCGGCCAGTGGAAAGGCAAGAGCTTCATTCGAGGCGGCCGCGCAAACGTCCGCAAAGCCCTCTATATGCCTGCCCTCGTCGCTGCCCGCTTCAACCCCAATCTCAAGGCAAAATATCGACAACTCATCGCCGGCGGAAAACCACCAAAACTCGCCATCACTGCCGTCATGAGAAAGCTCATCGTCACCGCAAATGCCCTGCTCAAGGCAGATCGCATCTGGCGCAAATCACTCGCTTGACCATCACGGATACTCTATGGTCGCAGCAGGGTCAGCATGACCCGCAGGCCGGGGCCATTCTCCGCCAGCGTCACGCCGCCATGGTGCAGCCGCGCCACCGCTTCCACGAGCGACAGGCCCAACCCCGATCCGGGCTTGCCCCGCGCCGGGTCGAGCCGGCCGAAGCGTTTGAGCGCGGCGGCATGGCTTTCCGCCGGGATGCCGGGGCCGTTATCGGCCACGCAAATCAGCAAATGACCGTCCTCCAGCGCGGCGCTCAGGTCGATGCGGTCGCCGCCCTCCGCATAATGAAGCGCATTTTCGATGAGATTGGCGAGCGACTGGCTCACCAGTTCGCGATGGAGCGGAAAGACCAGCGATTCAGGCGCGGAAACGGTCAGCGCAAAGCCGCTATCCTCCACCAGCGGGCCATAGATTTCGCCCACGTCGCGCAGCAATTCCCCGACATGGGTGTCGCGCCGCTGATCGCCGCCAAAGCCCGCCTCGGTCCGGCTGATCAGCAGCGCCGTGGTCAGCATGGAGCGCAGCGTCTGCGCCTCATGATGCACCTTTTCCAACGCATCGAGCGCGATGTCGTCGCGCGTCTGGGCGCTGGCCTGTTCGACGACGGAGATCAGGCGCGTCACCGGCGACTTGAGGTCATGGGCCAACCCGTCGGTCATCATCCGGAGCTGCGTGACCAGCGTGTCGATCCGCTCCAGCATGGCGTTGATCGATGCCCCAAGCCGGTCGAAGGCGTCGCCGCTACCGTCTGTCGGCACCCGCCGGTCGAGCGCGCCCACCGCGACATCATTGGCGGTCTGCGCGATGTCGGACACTTGCCGCGCCAATATGCGGCCCAGCATGATGGCGATGCCCAGCGCCAGCACCAGGCTCATGATGAAGGCGACGCTCAGCGCCTCCTCATAGATGCGCGCCAGTTGCAGGCTGTTGGAAATGACCATGCCGGTCAGCAATTGCCCGCCGCCCTTCAGCTTCACGGGGATGACGCCGATCGGCTCCGGCTCGTCGCGGCCGATGCGGTAGAGCGATATGATCCGCCAGCGTCCGTCGGCGGACAGGCTGGCGGGCCAGGCGCCCAGATTGCCGCTGACCGGGCGCCCCGCCGCATCGGTCTGCAGCAGCACGGCGCGTTCCCCCTCCACACCGCGGAAGCGGCGCGCGATTTCGCTGCGCAGGGCCGCCGCGCCGCCGCTTCGATGGAGGGCGAGCAGGTCGTCGCGGGTATCCTCCACCGCCTGCTGGTCGGCGGCGACGACGGTGCGCTGGCTCGCCTGCTGGACGAACAGCAGCACGCCGCCCGTCACCAGGAACTGGCAGAGGAAGGCCAGGCCCACGAACCGCCCGATGGTCGAGCGGGCAAAGGCGAACCAGCGGCGGGAGGGGAGGTTTTTAGCGATTGCTCCTTGGGCTCCTAGCCATGACGTAACACTAATGGCAAACGATCCGCCCTAATTCTCCGGCCCCAGCCGATACCCCATGCCGCGCACCGTATGCAGCAGCGGCCTGGAACCACCGGCCTCGCCGCCTTCGTCCAGCTTGCGGCGCAGGCGGCTGACATGCACGTCGATGACGTTCGTACCCGGATCGAAATGATAATCCCACACCCCTTCCAGCAGCATGGTGCGCGTCACCACCTGATCGGGATGGCGCAGGAAGAATTCCAGCAGGCGGAACTCGCGCGGTTGCAGGTCGATGGTGCGCGATCCCCGCTTCACCCGGCGGGAGAGCAGGTCCATCTCCAGATCCTCATGGCGCAAATTGGTGACGACCGCGCTGCCGCTGCCACCCCGGCGCAGCAGCAACTGCACGCGGGCCAGTAACTCGGCAAAGGCGAAGGGTTTCACCAGATAATCGTCGGCGCCGTTGGTCAACCCTTCCACCCGGTCCTCCGGCGTGCCAAGCGCGGACAGGATGATGACCGGCGTCTCGATCCCCGCGGCGCGCAGCGCCTTCAGCATCGCCATGCCGTCCATCGCCGGCATCATCCGGTCGAGGATGATCGCGCCATAGCTGCCGTCGCTCGCCAGGAACAGGCCGTCGCGGCCATTGTCCGCCTGGTCGACGGTGAAGCCCGCCTCGCTCATGCCCTTGGCGACATAGGCGGCGGTGGCGGCGTCATCCTCCACCACCAATATCTTGTGGCTCATCGTCCCCCTTCCGGCCGGTCCAGCATCACCACGCGCATGTGATCCGCATGTTTCAGCCCCAACGCTATCCGTGGCTGGGGATGGTGTAACAGATAGGCGCTGGCCTGATCCAGCGAACTGATCGGCGTGCCGTTCAGGCTGACCACGCCGTCCCCGACGCTGATGCCCAGCCGTGCCGCCTGGCCATCGGTTTCCATGCTGGTGACGATGACGCCGGGATGACCGTCCGTCAGGGTCACGCCGGGCAGGGCGCGGGCCTTGGCCGCGGCCGCTTCGAAATGGCCGTCCGTGGCGCGGCGCAGGTGCAGGAAGAAGGCGCCGCTCATCAGCAGCGCGCACAGGGCAAGCCCGGCCAGCAGCAATCCGGTGGCGTTCCTGTCGATCGAGCGCTTTGCCATCCGCCTCACTCCCCCGTCTCGCAAGGGCCGGGGAAGGATGTCGGGAGTCCATCCTTCCCCGGATGTGCTGACGTCAGGACGATTTCGGCGCGGGCCTGGCCTTCATGGCGTGATGGGCGGCATGGGTCATGTGATGCGGCCGGTGATGCGCTGCCATCTTGCGATGATGGGAGATTTTGCGATGGGACGGGCGCATGGCGGCGTGGTGCATCATGTCGTGCGATGAGCCCATGCATTCGTCCGTCACGCTTTTCGAGCAGGGCGGATAGGATTTGGGCGCGCTGGGGGCAGGCTGTGCCATGGCGCCCGTGCCCAGGCCCAGCCCCAGGGCGACGAGAGGGAAGATCAGATATTTCATGGATCGTCTCCTTCACTTTCCGGCGGCATGACATCTGCCTTTCTGCCGCCGGATGAAGGATGATGCTCATGGGGAGCCAAGTCATGTTAAGCTTTGTTCATGCCCCGGACGGAACGGGCGCGACGGCGACCCGCCCGGTCCGCTCCAGCTTACCCCAGCCCACGACCCAGCCGCCAATGGCCGAGGCGATGGCCCGCACCACCACCCAATACATGATCTGGCGATAGACGAAGCGCTGCGCGACCAGCAGATGCGGCGGATAACCCACGTCGCGATTGTCGAGCGCATAGGCGACCCAGCCGCAGAGCACGTCGATGCTGGTGAAGGCCAGCCAGTAAAGCCCCATGGTCCACACGTCGTTGCTGGTCTGCGCCCAGCCATGCTGATGCACCCGGACGATGGTGCCGATGATCGAGGTGACGAGCGCCAGATCGATGAGGGGAGAGATGGCGGCGAACAATATCTGGAACAGCCAGGCTTGCGGCAAACCGACCAGAGCAAGCCCCGTGGGCCGCCGATCGCGCAGGATGCGGCGATGCTTCCACAGGCATTGCAGCGTGCCGAACGCCCAGCGATAGCGTTGCTTGGCGAGCGTCCTGAAGCTTTCGGGCGCTTCGGTCCAGGCGACGGCTTCGGGATCGTAGGTGACGCGCCAGCCTGCGCGCTGGATCGCGATGGTCAGATCCTGATCCTCCGCCAGCGTATTTTCGGGATAGCCGCCCACCGCGTCCAGCGCCGCCCGCCGCCACGCGCCGACCGCGCCCGGCACGACCGTCATGGCGTCGAATCCGGCCAGGGCGCGGCGCTCCAGATTCTGCGCGGTGATATATTCGACCGCCTGCCAGCGGGTGACGAGGTTGACCCGATTGCCGACCCGCGCATCGCCCGCGACAGCGCCGATGGCCGGATCAGCGAACCAGCGGGCAAGGCGGGTTATGGTCCACGGCTCGAACTGGGTATCGGCGTCGAGGGCGATGACGATCTCGCCCGTGGCCTCGCGCAAGGCCCGGTTGAGCGCCGCCGCCTTGCCGCCATTGGGGAGCGTCAGCAGCGTCACGCGGGGATCGCCGGCAAAGGCCTGCGCGACGATGGCGCTGGTCGCATCCTTCGATCCATCGTCCGCGACGATCAGTTGCAGCGCCGGATAGTCGCTGGCCAGCACGCGGCGGACCGAGGTTTCGATGACCCGCGCCTCATTATAGGCGGGGATGATGACCGAAACGGTCGGCTGATATTCCGGCGGCACAGGCCGTCCCCGCCGCGCCTGGAACCAGGCGAGCAGCGTCATCAGCACCGCCCGCGCCAGCCCCAGCGAGATCGCGACATAGAAAATCCAGCCAAGCAGCGCGGAAAGCGCCGCCAGAACCACGAACACGGCGACATCCACGCGCACCGCCAGCAGGTCGCTGGCCTTGACCAGCGGCATGGCGGCCTGCGCGGGAAGCCCGGCAAGCTGCGACACCGGCACGAAGCGATAACCCTCCGCCCTCAACTGCGCGATGATCCGGGGCAGCGCCTCCACCGTCTGCGACCGTTCGCCGCCGCCATCGTGCAGCAGGATGACATTTTCCGATCGGTCGGCGCTGTTCGAATGCACCTGATCGATCACCTGCCGCACGATCGCGTCGGTCCCGGGGCGCTGCCAGTCATTGGGATCGACGTGCAGGCCGACCACCGTATAACCCAGCTTCTGCGCCGCCAGCGCCGGTTCCAGTTCGTCCGCCGTGGTCGGCTCCGCATCCCCGAAATAGGGGGCGCGGAACAGCCGCATGCTGTGCCCGGTATAGGCCTGCACCAGCCGCTGCGTGGCGTTGAGCTGCAACCGGGTCGGCTCCTCGGACCAGGTGGCGAGGTTGGGGTGGTCGTAGGTGTGGTTGCCGATCTCATCCCCGTCCGCGACGATCCGTTGCAGCAGCCCCGGATGTTCCAGCGCATTTTCCCCGATCACGAAGAAGGTCGCGGGCGTATGCATCTGCTCCAGCACTTTCAGGATTTTCGGCGTCCAGTCCGCATCCGGCCCGTCGTCGAAGGTCAGCGCCAGCATCTTCGGATGCTGCGCGCCGGTGCGCTGTACCTGATAGGGCGTTGGCAGCGCATCATAGTTTTCATGCTCGATCGCCCCCTGCGGCCCGAAGGCGACGGCGCGATGGCCCTCCGTCGGCGTGGCGGTGATCCGCAATATCTCGCCCGCCCCCTCGACATCGGTGCTGAGCATACTCGTTACGATACTCAGGTTCGGGCGGCCGCCATTGCGCCAGGCGGTCAGGTCCGCCCAGATGCCGGGGTCTTCGCTGCCCAGCCGCCACAAGGCGACGCTCTGGATGCCGAGGCGCTTCAGCACCAGCAGTTCGTTCCAGCTCGCGGCGGCGTCCAGCATCCAGATCTGGTGGCGCTGCCCCGCCTCGTCATAGGCGAAGCCCGCATTGCCGCTGGCCGCGTCGTAAAGCGGGCGCGCATCGCTGTCATGCGCGGCGAGCCAGGCTTCGTCCAGCGATAGCGCATCGGCGGTGCTGCGGCCTTCGGCGCCATGCCAGTCATAGGCATAGCTGCCGAGCGCGACGATGATGTGATTGGCGCCGATCTCGTGCAAGGCGATCTCCGCCTGCCGCGCGAACCAGCCCTGCGCGGCGATCGGACCGGGCTCGCCGCCCTGCCAATGCTGGTCGTAATCCATCAGGATCACCCGGTCGGCCACGGCGGCGAAGCGGGCGAGCGGCCAGCCTTCCTCGCCGGCGGGCACGGTCAGCGCGATTTTCGTGCCATGGGGCATGGCGGCGCGCAGCATGTGGAGGAAGCGCAGATAGCCGGGCATGGCGCTGCCCGGCAGCGATTCGAAGTCCATGACCATGCCGGCCTCATGGCGGCGCGCGACATAAGCGCCGAGCTGCCGGGCGAGCGCCTGCGCGGCGGCGGGATCGCGCAGCAGTTGCGCCGCGCCCGCGCCGTCCCAGCTTTCCTTGCCGATATTCTGCACCATCGGCAGCACCTTGGGCGGACGGGGCATGGCGGCGATCATGCGGTCGAACGCCGGATCGGTCGCGACATGGATCGGCTTGCCGGGGCCGGGCACGGCGATCAGCGCGGGCACCACCCAGTCGAGCTGTCCGACATGGCGGCGCAGCGACGCAATGCTGCTTTCTTCGCCGGGAACGTAGAAGCCGACATTCAGCGGCCGGGCCTGGACCTGATGCTTGCCCCAATGCGGCAGCCATTTGGCGATGTCCCGGCGCAGGGTGGAGATGCCCGACAGGCGCGCCGCATGGGGCTGAGGAAGCGGCAGGGCGAGATCGCGCTCCGACGGCACGGCGACCAGCGTGGTGGCAAAGGCGATGGCGGCGAGCAGGATCGAAAGCAATCCGCCCGCCAGCAGGCGCCGCGCCCAAAGCCCCCTGCGGCCGGTGGGATCGAAGAAGATCGGTCTGCTCATGGTTCGCGCTGTCGCCCTGTTTTAGGGGTCCGCCTTTACGCGCCAGGCCTTGCCGGGCCGATGAGCCGTTCATGAAATATTGGTCATGATCGGGAGTGGGGGAGGATTTTATGTCCGCCCAATCAAGCTTTTCTACCCCCTCGATCAGCAAAGCTTGAAAGACAAATCTCTACCTGCAAACTAGATAAGAAGCCGTCTCGATTCGGCAGGGGAGAGGACAGATGGAATGGCGCTCGGCAATCGGTCGGCATTGGGGTCGCTGGAGCGACGCCATGAAGCGTGAATTGCTGCGGGAGCCGGACCGCGTCCTGATCGATCGCGGGCCTGACGCCGTCGCGCTCATGCAGGACAACGCCAGCGATAGGGCGGAGATTTTGGAACCGTCGCTCGATCTGCGGTGAAAATGCTCTAACGGGCTTGTCCTTCCCGACTCCGCTTCCGATATCGCGGCCATCGTCCGGACGGCTTTCGCGCCGCTCCATCCATGGATTTCAGGGAGATATTATGTCAGCCACCGCCCGCGCCGTGACCCGCGCCGTCGAACCGCTTTTCCTTGACCGCTGGTCGCCGCGCGCCTTCGATTCCTCCGTGATCCCGCAGGAGGATCTGGACACCATCTTCGACGCCACCCGTTGGGCGCCCTCCGCCTTCAACTATCAGCCCTGGCGCCTGCTCTACGCCACCCGCGACAGCGCCGACTGGAACCGCTTTCTGGGCGTGCTGCTGCCCTTCAACCAGAGCTGGGTGCAGAATGCCTCGGCGCTGGTCTACATCCTGTCCGACACGCTGATCGCCGCGCCGGGTTCGGAAGAGGCCAAGCCCTCGCACAGCCACAGCTTCGACGCGGGCGCGGCCTGGGCGCTGCTGGCGTTGCAGGCGACGCGGCTCGGCTATCACAGCCACGCCATGACCGGCGTCGATTTCGACAAGGCGCGGGTGGAACTGGGCGTGCCCGACCGTTTCCGCATCGAAGCCGCCGTCGCGATCGGCCGCATCGCGGACAAGGCGATCCTGCCCGAAGCGCTCCAGTCACGCGAAGCGCCGAGCGGCCGCAAGGATATCGCGGAGTTCGTCACGGCGGGCAATTTCCCGGCGTAAGGCGGGATAGAGTCGCTTAAATCTTATTTGCACACCGTGCTCCTGCGAAGGCAGGAGCCCAGTTCCAACGTCTGATCTGGGTTCCCGCCTCCGCAGGAACGCGGTGCTGCATGAAGCCCCCCCCCTCAAATCCGCGCCAGCGCCTCCGCCGTCGCGTCCATCGTCCCCGGCTCCTGATCGCCGGTCAGGGCGTAGGACATGTCGCCGCGCCGCCAATAGGCCACCGATTGCCTGCCCTCCCGCACCGCATCGGGATGTTCGGGCGCGGCGGTTTTTTCATGCACGGCGAAGATCGTCATCCTGTGCCCCGCATCGGTGCGCACCGCCATCAGCAGCGCGGGAGCCTTGTCGGTCGGGAATAGCTGGACGTCGGTGACATGCCAGTCGTCGGGCAGTTGCGGCATGGCGATGCGGGTGTTGAGCGCGACTTCCCGCGCATCGAAGCGGGGCGCTTCGATCTGCGAATTCATGTCGGCGCGCAGCATCGCGATCCGGTGCGAGGCGACCGCATAGCTGACATAGGCAGGCGGGCGTTCGAAGCCCACCATCCACACGGCAAAGGCCGCCGCCAGCCCCGATGTCGCCAGGCCCATCGGCATCATCCGGCGCCAGCGGCTTTTCGGCGGGTGCGCCAATCGTTCGGCCATTTCCGCCAGACCGGCAGGCACCGGCCGGCCGTCCTGCGTCAGCATGCAAAGCCCGCTGCGGACGCTGAGGTCGCCCATGACCCGGGCGGCAAGGTCGGGCTGATGCGAGAGATGGGTTTCGACGACGAAGCGCCGCTCCACATCCAGCTCGCCGTCGACATAGGCGTCAATCTCCTGATCGGTAATTTTCAGATCGGTTGGGCGATCAGTCATCGCTTCCTCCTATCAGCCGGAGGCCAGCTCCACCCGGCTGCCCCTGTTCCCTTTCTCTCAATGCCGCGCGCGCCCGCGCCAGCCGCGACATCACCGTGCCCACCGGCACGCCCAGGGTTTCCGCCGCCTGCTGGTAGCTGAAACCCTCTATCGCCGTCAGGTGCAGCACGGCGCGATGATGTTCGGACAAGGCGGCAAACTGCCGCGCAATCTGGACCAGCCGGGCATGTTCCTCCTGCCCCGGCTCCAGCCGGTCGACCAGCGTTTCGGCAAAGCGGCTGTTGCGCCGCGCCTCCGCCGCCTCGCGCCGCTTGGCGGAGAAGAAGACATTATGGACGATCGCGAGCAGCCAGCGGCGGCGGTTGCGGTCGGGCTGGAACGTCTCCTGCCGCTCGATGGCGCGGACGAGGGCGTCCTGCACCACATCGTCGGCCTCCTGATCGTCGCGGGTCAGCGACCGGGCATAGCGCCGCATCGCGGCCAGATCGTCCCTGATGTCTGAACCGTCGTCCATCATCCTGCTGTCATGCCGCCCAGGCCGCCGGGGTGGCAAGCGGCATGTGCAACGCCTCGGCATAGCTGCGCGCCACATCCTCCAGCACATCGTCCCAGGTGAAGCGCGCCGCCGCCTCGGCCGCCGCAGTGCCCAGCGCGGCGCGGCGATGCGGCTGGCGGACCAAACCGGCAACCGCCGCCGCATAGGCTCCGACATCCTTGGGCGGCACCAGCAGGCCGGTGCGCCCTTCGGTTATCAGGGCCGACGCGCTGGGCACATTGGCGGAGACGATGGCGAGGCCCGATGCCATCGCCTCCAGATTGACGTTGCCGAAGGCTTCCGTGACCGAGGGGTTGATGAGGATGTCGGCGCTGGCGACGGCGCGGCCCAAAGCCTCGCCCGACAAATGGCCCATGAAGGTGGCGTTGGGCAGCCGTTCGGCCAGCCAGCCCCGCGCCGGTCCCTCCCCGACGATCAAGGGCCGGACGGCCAGCCCCTGCGCCCGGACGGCGTCGATGGTTTCGGCAAAGATGCGCAGACCCTTTTCCAGCACCAGCCGGCCGAAGAACAGCGGCACCATATCCTCCGCATCATAGCCGAGGCTGGACCGCAAAGCCTGATCGCGCAGCGCCGGGCGGAAACAGGTGGGGTCGATGCCGCGCCCCCACAGGGCGACGCGCCCGGTTCCGAGCCGGGCCTCCATGTCCCGCGCGATCGGCCAGGTGGGACAGAGAATCCGGTCGCAATCGCCATAGAAGCGGTCGAGATAGCGCTCCACCGGCCCGCGCAGGAAGGACAGGCGGTAATAGTCGAGATAGGTTTCGAAGCGGGTGTGCAGGCTGGCGACCACCGGAATGCCTTGTGCGCGGGCATGTTTCTGCGCCTGCCGCCCCAGCAGGTCGGGGGCCGAGAGATGGACGATGTCGGGCGCGAACGCCTCAAAATCCTGCCGGGTGGCGGGAGGGAAACCCAGCGCGACGCGATATTCGGGACGGCCGGGAATGCTGATCGATCGGACGGAGCGCACATCGCCCACCGACTCGAACGCCTTGCGCGGCGCGGTGGGCGAATAGATGCGCACCTGCGCCCGCACGCGATGCAGCAGATAGGCGACCAGCCGGTTGAGCGCCTGATTGGCGCCATCGCGCACGCAATCATAATTGCCGGAAAACAGCGCGACACGCAGCGGACGGCCCAGCGCGCCCGTCAGCGCGAGGCGGGATTCGGGAAGGCGCATATGGTCGGCGCGAAGGTCGGCGGCGTTGTTCATGCCCGGTATACGCGGGGCGGGGGCGGTCTATTCCCTCCGGATGCGGGGCGTTTACAGGAAAATGACCGACGCTAGGCCGTAAACTCATGAATGTCGCGTTCGAGGCGCCAAAATGGCGAACATATCGGGCCGAAATGCGCGCCGCGAAGGTTGGACACCTTTGCAAGCGCATTTTGGTTCGAGATGGAAGCCATTTTGGCGTCCTGCGGATTTGACCAAAAAGGCCCATCCCGGCGTCGAGAGGGCTTGAAATATCGACATATTCCTGCGCCCTCTCTCCTTGTGCTGGGCCTTTTTGCCTCAAACCTCGAGCGCGACATTAATGAGTTTACGGCCTAGATTGAAGATGTGACTCGGCTCCGACCTCGCTTCATTCTGGCGCTCGCATTCCTGGCGGCGCTGCTCGCGGGCGCTGCCGCCTATTGCCGCTATCTCGGCTATCCGAACGGACGGGTCTTCACCGTCGTTCCGGCTACGACACCAGGGGAGGGCGGCACCGTAGCGGTCTTCTTCTCCGGCGATATGGGGTTCAATGCGGGCATGGGGCCAGTGATCGCCGGTCATATGGCGCAGGGCGGTCTGCCGGTGCTGGGCTTCAATTCTCTGACCGCCTTCGCCCGCCGCCAATCGCCGGAGGAAAGCGGCAAGCTGGTGGAGCAGGCGGCCCGCCGCGCCCTGGCCCTGCCCGGCGCGCGCAGGCTGGTGCTGGCCGGGCAATCCTTCGGCGCGAACATGCTGCTCGCCGGGCTGGAACGCCTGCCGCCTTCGCTGCGCGCCCGGATAGCCATGGTCGCGCTGATCGTGCCCGCCGACACCATGCTGTTCCGCGCAACGCCGGGCGGGGTGTTCGACTTTGGCGACGACGGCCCGGCCGCGCCCGCCGCCCATGCGCTCGACTGGGCGCCGGTGATCTGCATCCACGGTCTGGCGGAGAGCGGCAGCCTCTGCCCCGGCTGGCGCCAGTCCAATGTCCGCATCATCGGCTTGCCCGGCGGCCATTTCCTGCGCGACGACAGCGCGCTGGTGGCGGCAACCCTGCTCCGCGCCCTGCCAACCGCCCCGAACATTGCCAAAAGTTCAGACAGAGCAGAGCCTCCCGCAATCTGAAAGGGTCCAGAAGCGGTGATCGTTCCGGGGAAGGATGGGTCATATGGCGATGGGGAGGCTTTGGGCAGCGCTGGCGCTTCTGGCTACGGCCGCAAATGTGCCGGTCCCTCAGCCCGAAGGCCGACAACCCCAAGGATTGTGGCTCGGCCCGCATAATAATGTCGCCGTGCGCACCGGACCCTGCGGCGACCGGCTGTGCGGCTGGATCGTCTGGGCCGACCGCGAAGCGCAGGCCGATGCGCGCGACGGCGGCACAGCCCGGCTGGTCGGCACCGAATTGCTGGAAGACTATCGCGCCGAGGGCAAGGGACAATGGCGCGGCACCGTCTTCGTCCCCGATCTGGGCCGCCGCTTCAGTTCGCAGATCAGCCAGCTTTCGCCGGGCCAGTTGCGGGTCAAGGGCTGCATATTGGGCGGTCTGATCTGCAAGTCGCAGCTCTGGACCCGGATCGAGCGGTTGCCGGGGCAGTCATGATCGATTTTCGCCACGCCCGTCTCTGGTTGATACCCGGCCTGCTGGCGGGGGCGGGCTTGCTGCTGTCGACCGTCAACGTAATGAACCCGGCGCGGGCGGCGGCCGATCCTGTGCCCGGCGCGACGGGACCGATCGCGGAAAGCCGCTACAGCCTTCCGCCCATGGGGCTAATCGCAGTCTACCGGCCCGCGGGCGTGCCGAACGGAGTGGTGCTGGCGCTCTCAGGCAGCAATGGCTGGGACGATGACAGCGCCGACACCGCCCGCGCCCTGGCGGCGCGGGGCGCGCTGGTGGCGGGCATCTCCACCCCCTCCTTTCTGACGGCGTTGCAGGCTTCGCACCGCTGCATCAATCCCAATTACGGCATCATCGCCCTGGCTCGCGACCTGCAACACCGGCTGGCGCTGCCCATGTACAGCAAGCCGATCCTGATCGGCCGGGGCGAAGGGGCGGCGCTCGCCTATGCGACGCTCGCCGCCGGACCCAATGGCGCGTACAAGGCGGTGTTCTCGCAGGACTTCACGCCGCTTCTGGACGGTGGCCGGTCCTGGTGCCGGTCGGGCAGCCTGAAGGTCGCCGCCATCGCTCGTCCCCATCATGGCTTCGCCTTCGCCCCCAGCCGCCGACTCCCTTCGCCCTGGATCGCGCTGGCCGAAGCCCCGCGCCCCGCATTGCAGCGCTTCGTCGCCCGCACCGGCAGCGGCAGGCTGGTAACCGTCGCGAGGGGAGAGGGGGAGGTCGCGCTGCTCTCCCAGATTCGGCCTTTCCTCGCCGCGCCACCCGCCGATGCCGCGCTGCCCACCGGATTGCCGCTGAACATCGTCACCGACGCCGCCGCGCCGCGCACCGACATGATGGCGGTCATCTATTCGGGCGACGGCGGCTGGGTCGGGCTGGACAAGGATGTGGCGGGCCAGCTCGCCCAAGCGGGCATCCCCGTCGTCGGCGTGGACAGCCTGTCCTATTTCTGGAGCGAGCGCACGCCCCACGGCGCCGCCCGCGATCTCAGCGCCATCATCCGGGGCTATTCCCGCCATTGGCGGCGGCCCCGCGTCCTGCTGGTCGGCTACAGCTTCGGCGCGGATGTGCTGCCCTATATCGTCGGCGGCCTGCCCGCGCCCCAGCGCGCTCAGGTGCGGCGTCTCTCGCTGCTGGGCCTCAGCCCCAGCGCCGATTTCCAGTTTCACATGAGTAGCTGGCTGAACATGGATTCGAACCGCCAATATCCGACCATTCCCGCCATAGCGCGGCTGCGCGGCCTGCCCATGCTCTGCGTGCGCGGAACGCTGGAAAATGACAGCGCCTGCCCCTCCATCCCCCAAGGATTGGCGCAGATGGTGGTCGTGCCCGGCGGCCATCATTTCGACCGCAACGCCCCGCTGCTGGTGACTCATATGCTCAAGGGGCTGACGATATGATCCTGGTCGAACGGATCAAGGCCTGGAAAGCGCCGCTGACGGTCGCCGTCACGCTGGCAGTGGCGGCGCTGGGGCTGGTGACGCTGCACGGCCTGCTGGCGGAGGTGCGGCTGAAGGATATTCGCCATGCCGTGCACCTGATCGCGGGCTGGCGGCTGGCCGGGGCGCTGGCGCTGACGGCGGCGAGCTATGTCGCGCTCACCTTCTACGACTATGTCGCGCTGCGGATCGTCGGGCGGCCCTTGCCGTGGCGGACGGCGGCACTCGCCTCCTTCTGCAGTTACACGCTCAGCCATAATCTGGGCCTGTCGCTGCTGACCGGCGGGTCGGCGCGCTACCGCATCTACACCGCTGCTGGCCTTGAGGGCGGCGACATTGCGCGCATCATCGCCTCGGCGGGCCTGTCCTTCTGGGGCGGGGTGTTTGTGCTGGCGGGCGCACTGATGCTGGTCCATCCGGCGGATATCGGCATCATGGGATGGACGATCGGCATGCCGTTGCAAAGGCTGGCGGGCGGGGCGATCCTGATCCTGACGATGGCGGCGCTGTTCGTCCTTGGCCCCGGCCGCGCACCGCGCCTGTTCGGCTGGAGGCTGGCGTTGCCGACCAGGACGCAGGCGGCCGCCCAGATCGGCGTCGCCAGCATCGACCTCGCCGCCGCCAGCGCCGCGCTGTTCATCCTGGTGCCGGGCATCGCACCGGCGCTCTATCCCACGCTGTTCCTGGCCTATGCGCTGGCGATCATCGTCACTTTGGTCAGCCATGTGCCCGGAGGCCTCGGCATATTCGAGGCGGTGATCCTCGCCGCCCTGCCCGATGTGGACAGGCCCAGCCTGCTGGCGGCGCTGATCGCCTATCGCCTGATCTATTATCTGATCCCCTTGCTGCTGGGCGTCATCGCCATCGCCCTGCATGAAGGCAATAGCTGGCGCCATCCCGTCAGCCGGGTGCTGGATGGGGCACAGGCGGCTGCATCCGGCATGGCGCCGGTCATGCTGTCGCTGCTGGTGGCGGTGGGCGGCGTGATCCTGCTGATTTCCGGCGCCTTGCCCGCGATCCAGCACCGCATGCACATCGTCACCGACTGGCTGCCGCTGACCTTCGTAGAGGCGTCCCACTTCGCCGCGAGCATCATCGGCACGCTGCTGATCCTGCTGGCATCGGGCCTCTATCGCAGGCTCGACGCCGCCTTCTGGATGACCCGAGCGCTGCTGCTGGCGGGCGCGCTCTTCTCGCTGATCAAGGGACTGGACTATGAGGAAGCGAGCGCGCTGCTCCTCATCGCCGCGCTGCTGCAATGGACGCGGGGCGCCTTCTACCGCCGCACCAGCTTCACTGCCGAAGCGCTGACCCCCGCCTGGATCGCGACGCTGGCGGTGGCGGTCGGCCTGTCGATCTGGATCGGCTTTTTCGCCTATAAGCATGTCGATTATCAGAACGACATATGGTGGCATTTCGGCCCGCACGCCAACGCCGCCCGCTTCCTGCGCGCAGGCCTCGCGAGCGCGGTGCTGGCGGTCGGCGCCGCCTTCTGGCGCATGTTCCGCCCCGCGACCGCGCCCCTGCATGTCGACCGCCCCTCCACCGCCTTCAGCGCGGACGCTTTGGCGCTGGCTGAGCGGACCGACGCCTTCCTTGCGACCACCGGCGACAAGCTGTTCCTGACCTCCGACACTGGCCGGGCCTTCGTCATGTATCAGGTGCAGGGGCATAGCTGGATCGTCATGGGCGACCCTGTCGGAGACCGGACGGAATGGCCCGACCTGCTCTGGCAATTGCGCGAGATGGCGGATGCCGAACAGGGCCGCCTGCTGCTCTATCAACTGAGCCTCGACGCCCTGCCGCTGGCGATCGACCTGGGTTTCGCCATCGTCAAATATGGCGAGGAGGCCCGCGTCGACCTGCATCATTTCACGCTGGAGGGGCCGGACGCCAAGCCGCTGCGCTATGCCGAACGCCGCGCCATGCGCGAAGGCGCGATCTTTGAGATCGTGCCCGCGCCCGCCGTCCCGCCGTTGCTGGAGGAACTGGAGGCGATTTCCGACGAATGGCTCACCGCCAAGGGCCATGGCGAAAAGGCGTTCAGCGTCGGCCGCTTCGACCCGGCCTATATCGCGGCCTGCGATTGCGCCCTCGTCCGGCAGGATGGGCGCATCGTCGCCTTCGCCAATATCTGGGCGACCGCCAATCGCCGCGAGTTATCGGTCGACCTGATGCGCCATGCGACGCAAATGCCCTATGGCGCGATGGACTTCCTGTTCATCCGCCTGATGCAATGGGCGCGCAGCCAAGGCTATGACTGGTTCACCCTGGGCCTGGCCCCGCTTTCGGGCATAGAGGCGCGGCGTCTCTCGCCCTTCTGGGCCAAGGCGGGCGCCTTCTTCTTCCGCCATGGCGAGAGCTTCTACGGCTTTGAGGGGCTGCGCGCCTATAAGGACAAATATGCCCCCCGCTGGGAGCCGCGCTTCATCGCCGGGCCGCGCGGCATCTCCCTGTCCCGCGGGATGATCGACCTGCAAAAGCTGGTCGGCGGCGGACCGGGAAGCGCGGCGACACGGACAAGGCGGCGCAGGCCGGTTGCATCGCCTGCGGTGGGATTGAACGATGGGAACGACGCGTTGTCGGAGCCTCTGGCGTCGATGGGCGTGGGTTGAGATTTTCGGTGGAGCGAGCCGGAATTGAGCGACGCTAAAAGGGTGGATTGGCGACAGTCCGGTTCTGGGAGCCGAGTGCGAATTCCTGCCGAGATATGTCCAGCATCACGTCCTATGGCGTATCAGTCGCAGTTTTCATGATCTTAGGAAAGCTAAACCCCACGTAATCGATGATTCCTTGTTCTCGAACGGAAAGGGCAATTTGCATTTGCTTTTTACCATCGCGGGCGGCTTTTGCATCATTCAAAGAAAATTCACAGACTAAAATGAATTTATCAGGTTCAAGTTTAGTGATAAACTGGCATGATATTAAACGAATATCTCTGAATTCTGAATAGATAATCCGTGAACTATCCTTAATGCCTTTCAATCCTGATTGACTGGAAAAATCATTTTTACCATTTTTATAATTGATGGTTGATCTTTCATCGATATATTTTTCGATGCTTCCCCAGTTTTGCATCGTGAAATCATGGCTAAATCTCTTAGCGACGTCACAGTTGAGGACATCCATTCGATCACAGAACGAAGTCGATAAAAAGACCGGAGGCTTGGGTTGGGCGCGAACACACTCTACGGGAAGAACTGAAGCGGCCCCATATATCAACAGCCCTAGGTTGGCCCCGATTATTGCTTTGCCTCTATAAGCCATTCGAATAATCCTAAATCTCCAAACCGACATCTGCTTTCGGGGAATATGACTGTCAATCTGGATGGCCATTTCTGGTCGCCAGCAGCCATGCCCAAACCCCACCCCAAAAACGGTGAGGCCCGGTCCTGCTAGCGCAGGCCGAGCCTCATTCCCTCTCCAAACTGATGAACGGGATCAGCCGTCGTAATCGCCGCCGATATTCTGGTTGCGCGGCGGCGCGGCGGCGGTCAGGCGCAGAGCCTCCGCCGACTGGGCGATCGAACCGATTTCGTCCGGCGTATCGTCGTCGTCGATCTGCACCTTCTGCAGCGAAGCGACGAGCGAATCATGCAGATCGACCGGCAGGACGGTTTCCTCCGCGATCTCGCGCAGGGCGACGACGGGGTTTTTGTCGCGGTCGCGGTCCAGAGTCAGCTCTGCGCCGCCCGAAATCTCGCGGGCGCGCTGCGCGGCAAGCAGGACGAGGTCAAAACGGTTGGTAACCTTGTCGACGCAATCTTCGACGGTAACGCGGGCCAAACGGGCGCTCCTGAACCAAGAGAAATCGTGAAAGGCGCGCCTAACAGCGCCCGCATCAAGAGTCAATGAAAAGCCCATAAAGTCGTGGCCAGCCGCCCCAAATGCGGGCATGAACGGAGCATGGCAAGCATCGGGCAGGCAGAGCCGCGGCGTGGCGAGGAGCAGATCGGCCTGTCGCTGCACGCCAACCGCCTGCGCGTGATCGAGGCGGGACCGGCGCTGCGGCAGGCGCTGGTCGACCTGATCGACGGCGCGCATGAGAGCCTCAAGCTCTATTATTACATCTTCGCCGCGGACGGCAGCGGGCAGTTGATCCTCGACCGGCTGGTCGCGGCGCGGGCGCGGGGAGTGGCGGTCACGCTGATGATCGATGCCTTCGGATCGGGGGCCACGCCGCTCGCCTTTTTCGATCCGCTGGCGGCGGCGGGCGGGCATTTCGGCCGCTTCGGCGCGCGCCGCTCGATGCGCTATCTGATCCGCAATCATCAGAAACTGGCGATTGCCGACGACCGACGGCTGCTGATGGGCGGCTTCAATGTCGAGGACGGCTATTTCGGGATTCCGGCGGAGGATTGCTGGCACGACATCGGGCTGCTGGTGGAAGGGCCGCAGGTGCAGGCGATGGCGAGCTGGTATGGCCAGCTCTGGCGCTGGGTTTCGACGCGCAAGCAGCGTTTCCGCACGCTGCGCCGCATGGTGCGCAACTGGCACAGCCCCCTCCACAGCGTTGCGGGCGAGCCGATGCGCTGGGTGATCGGCGGCCCGACCCGGCGGCTCAGCCCCTGGGCGCAACTGGTGAAGCATGATCTGGAGCGGGCGCGGCGGCTCGACATGGTGGCGGCCTATTTTTCCCCGGGCCGGGGGATGCTGAAACGCCTCGCTTATGCGGCGCGGTGGAAGGGGTCGCGCCTGGTCCTGCCCTCCCGGTCCGACAATGGCGCCACCGTCGCGGCGGCGCGGCTGCTCTACGGCCCCCTGCTCAAGCGCGGGGTGGAGATATGGGAATATCAGCCCTGCAAGCTGCATATGAAGCTGATCGTGGTGGACGACGCGGTCTATATCGGCTCGGCCAATTTCGACATGCGCAGCCTGTTCCTCAACCTGGAGATCATGCTGCGGGTGGAGGATGCGGGCTTTGCTGAAGCGATGCGCGCCTTCATCGACCGGCGCGTCGAGCAAAGCCGGCAGATCACGCTGGCGACACACCGCGCCCAGCGCAGCCTGCCGACCCTGATCAAACAGTGGATCAGCTATTTCCTGGTCGGCGTGCTGGATTACACCGTGACCCGCCGCCTCAACTTCCGCAATCCGGACGCCGATTAGGGCGGGGGGAGTAAGCCGGTGGCGGGCCACGCCCGATGAGGATGGGCACTTTACCTTCGCCATAGCACTACCCTAGAGCCGCCGGGAGATGCCAACTATCGTCTATTGGCGCCGTCTCGCGCCGCTCGATCTACGAACCCGACAATGGCTTAGCCGACGTTTCGACGAGTCGGGTTCTGGGCGATGCACGAACCCGCTGCGCGGGAGGGGTGCTCGGGAACAGGTTAAGGCCCAGGCGGTAGGCAGGTCCTGAGTTGAGGGCGGTAGGGCGCGAGCAGACCATCGAGGTTCCTTCAACTGAGGAGCCTCACGATGACCGACCTCATACCCGTTGTCCCCCATAGCCCGCTGCGCCAGCGCCTCATCGACGACATGACCTTGCGCCGCTTCTCGCGCGAGACGCAGCGCAACTATCTCCGGGACGTTGGGCGGTTCGCGACCTGGCTGGGACGTTCGCCGCATACAGCCACGGCGGAAGATGTCCGCCGGTTCCAGATCGAGCAGCAGGATGCTGGCGTGCCGGTGCCGACGATGAACAGCGTGGTGGGAGCGCTACGGTTCTTCTTCACCCATACGCTCGACCGACCTGAGCTCGCCCGCAAGCTGGTTCGGACCGCTCACATCCGCAAGATACCGGTGGTCCTGTCCCTTGAGGAGATGAAACGGCTCCTCGAAGCCACCACGTGCCTGAAGCACCAGGCGGCATTGTCCGTGGCTTATGGCGCGGGCCTGCGCGTATCGGAGGTCTCAGCGCTCAAGGTGAGCGATGTCGACAGCAAGCGCATGCTGCTGCGCATCGAGCGTGGCAAGGGCGGGCGCTATCGCAACGCCATGCTTCCCGAGGGGCTTCTCCTGCTGCTTAGGGACTGGTGGCGTGCTGGTCGCCAGCAAGGCATCATGCGAGAAAATGGCTGGCTCTTTCCGGGGCAAAACGCCCAGGTGCCGCTGAGCACGCGGCAACTCTATCGTGTCGTCGTCGAGGCGGCTCTGGCGGCCGACATCAACAAGCGTGTCGGCATGCACACCTTGCGGCACAGCTTTGCGACCCACCTGCTCGAAGACGGTGTCGATATCCGCGTCATCCAGGCGCTGCTCGGCCATGCCAAGCTCAACACCACCGCCTTTTACACGCGCGTCGCCACCAAGACGGTGCGCTCCATCACCAGTCCACTCGACAAGCTGCTGCTGCCGTCTGGAGCCGCAACGGACGGCTGAGCCAGGTGCGGACCTCGCTCGAGGTCGCCGACATCTTCAGGAGTGCGGGCCCGGCATATCGCAGCGCGCGCGCCGGTCATCTGAGCTTGCACCAGCTGAAGATCATGTCGGCGGTTGAATATTGTCGTACGTCAGCGATGGGCGGGCATGTGGAAGCCTGCACAGACTGTGGTCATTGGCGCATCGCCTATAATAGCTGTCGCAACCGGCACTGCCCAAAGTGCCAAAGCGCAGCCGCACGCACATGGCTGGCCGAGCGCGAAGCCGACCTGCTGCCGGTCGGCTATTTCCATGTCGTCTTCACCCTTCCCGCTGAGGTCGCTTCCATCGCGCTGCAGAACAAGAGGGAGCTCTACGACCTGCTGTTTCGTGCCGCATCTCAAACCATGCAAACCATCGCTGCTGACCCAAAACACCTCGGCGCGCGCATCGGCATCACGGCGGTGCTCCACAGCTGGGGTTCAGCCCTGACCCACCATCCGCATATCCACATGATAGTGCCCGGAGGCGGGCTCTCGCTCGACGGCGAACGTTGGATCTCAGCCCGCCCGGCGTTCCTGCTACCCGTGCGCGTATTGGGAGCTCTTTTCCGCCGCCTGTTCCTGACGCGGCTCCTCGATCTCCACCAGGCCGGCAAGCTTGGCTTCTTCGGCGGTATGGCACATCTCGCCGACCGCCGGGCTTTCCTGCGTCACCTGTCTCCGGTGCGAAAGAAGCGCTGGGTGGTCTATGCCAAGCCACCCTTTGCCGGTCCCGAAGCGGTACTCGCCTATTTGTCGCGCTACATCCACCGCGTGGCCATTTCGAACAGCCGGCTTCTCGCCTTCGACGGGGACAAGGTCGTCTTCCGCTACAAAGACTACCGCCGCAACGGCACAGACCGGCAACAGGTCATGACGCTTGCCGCCGAGGAGTTCATTCGCCGCTTCCTGCTGCACGACCTGCCCAGAGGCTTCCATCGTATCCGTCATTACGGCCTGCTCGCCAGCGGTGCTCGAAGGGAGAATCTCGAACGGGCTCGCCGCCTGCTGGGGACGGAGCCACCCGCCGCCGAAGAAATGCCGCCGGACGCTTCAGGCTCATGTCCGCCATGCCCATGCTGCGGTGGCAACATGGTCATCATCGAGACCTTTGAGCGACGGTATCACCCACGCGGACCGCCATCTCCGCCGGCGCCCACCGGGAGAACAACGTCGTGACCCGGCGCGGCATATCGTTTCCACCCTCCGAAGGCCTTGTGCTCCGGAGGACCGCTACGCTCGTGCCTCGTCACCCGAAAAGCAGACGAAGTCGCCTCATAAGCGGACCGTCTTCATTGAGACGACCGTCAGAGGTGCTCAAAAACCGCCGGTCTGCTTTCGATACCGTCCACTTTGGGGCAGACATCCATCACCCCAAGGCTCGCGCAAAACGCAAATCCCCATAGATCACGCGCGGGAACCGCGGGTTCGGGCACCGTCGACTTTCTGACGCCTCACGGCGTCTGAAACTCTCAACGATTGCGGACAGGCAGACTTCCGTCAGGCGACTAGCGGAAGCAGACGGCGCGCGACGCGGCACACCTTTTCCAAAAAAATCGTGTATGTCCGGGAAGTTTGGGCCGATGCCCGCATACGCCGAATGCGTCGCAGTGCTCCGGGAAGACCGCCAGCCTGCGTGCGGGTATGTCGGGCGAAAGTCTGACTGGCCGTTAGTTTCGCTTGCGTCTCCATTGCTTGAGACGGCTAGAGAGAAAAAGTCGGGGGAGTGAGCAATTGATCGAGGGCACGAAAGTTGGCGCGGTTTGCTGGCGAGACGATAACGGCAATCCTGCGCTTCGACGATCCCTTGGGTTCATCAAAACGCAATACGCGCTGTCTTTTGATTTTCCACCGAGATTCCAGTAAGATGAGCCAGTGATCTTTGGAGTGCAAAGCCATGTCGCAAGGTAAGACAATCATCGTCTTGATCGTCACTTTGGCGATCGGTTTCGCGGGCGGATTCATCTTGCGGCCTGTCATCTCGCCATCGCCTGCAACCGTCGTCGCCAGTGCGCTGACACCCATGTCACCGGCATCGAGCGAGGCGCGCGGGACAAAGTATTTCATGGCGCATCTCGACGAAGCGCGACAGGTCGTGGCCGGATGCCGCGACGGCTCGGTGCGCGGCGGCGAATGCGCCAATGCCGAGGAAGCGATTATCAAGGTCGATGCCCAGGAGCGCCGCAGACGGTTCTTGGGTAATTGACCCTAGCCGGACGGCTCAGCCCTTGGTATCATGGCGGTGGGAGAGCCCCGGTCGCTCGCCATAAACTTCGCCAGCATCGGCGAAGCGAGCTTTTCGGGAGGAATGGCGTCCCCGCCGGTCTCGGCCGCGAGCGCAGCGGCGTAACTGTTTCCCTCCCCCACAGGGATCTTTGATTACAGCTTCCGGAGGCCGGGGACGTGGCATCGCTATCGACGGTCGCCAATGTGCACAGCTGCGGCTGGCCTCGATCGAGGCGGACGCCGCGGTGCCTATCGTGCCGGGTCGCCTTAGCCTTATGCGCGCTGGGCTATTACGATCGGTCTTCGATGATCGAACGACGTTCGCAAACCTGCTGACGGGCGTGACGCGCGACGGCGTCGCCAATCGGACGATGATCGCTGATCCTCGCAGCCGCTTCAAATCGATTAGCGGCGAGTTGCGGGTGACGCGCAGCTTCATCGAAGGACGGCGGCTGCACGTCATCCACCTCTCAGCGCGCGGGCGCGATTTGCGGCAACAATATTCCGGCTCGGCGGTGATCGACTACGGCCCAACCCGGATCGGGGAGCAGGCCGGTCGAGCCTGAATTCTCTTTCACCGAGCGAATCTAGAACCGCGTGCGCCAATGGACAGGTGGGATCACCTATGAAGGTCGCTGGCAGGGCGTCGGTGAACTGAGCTTTGGCGTGTCGAAGACCGACTATACCAAGCGGTTGGAGCTGCCGGGCCCGCCGCCGCTCGAGACGCACTCACAGCCTTGGCTCTACAATGTCACCGCGGCAGGTCTCCTCGGTCCACGGCTGACAGTCTAAGCGGGCTATGCTCGGGCTTGGAGGATAGCGGGGTTGCCCCGAACAACGCGGTGAACCGTCGCGAGATCCTATGGCCGAGCCCTTCCGCATTCCAATTTTTTATCCTCTTATTTCTGGCGGTTAAAGTTTCACCGCCCCTTTTTTCGCACCTAGGACACTAGGCCATGACCTAGGCCGCGTTGACAAAGTGTGGCAACCATCTGCGAATGGCGGCGAGGTTCAGGAAGCTTGCGAAGGATAGGGCTGTTTTGTCGTAACGGGTTGCGATCCGGCGGAACTGCTTGAGTTGGCCGAACATGCGCTCGATGCGGTTGCGGTCACGATAGCGGCGGAAGTCGCAGTGAATGGGTTCGCGGCGATTGGCCTTGGGCGGGATGATCGGCAGGATGCCGTGCATCAGCAGATTTTCGCGGACAGCATCACTGTCATAGCCCTTGTCGGCCAACAGCGCCTTGGGCTTGGCGACGGGGATCGCCATCAGGGCATCGACAGCGCCATAGTCGGACGCTTCACCGCCCGTCAGGATGAAGCCGATAGGGCGTCCCTGATTGTCACAGCGGGCGTGGACCTTGCACGTAAAGCCGCCGCGTGATCGACCAAGAGCCTGCGCAAAGGCCCCCCTTTATGGATGGCCCGCCCCTTAACCGAACCGTTGTTGCTTAACCGACATCGGATCGTTTGAGGAAGGAGAAGGTCATGGAAGTTTCAGTTCTGGGGATCGACCTCGGCAAGAACAGCTGCAGCGTGGTGGGGCTGGACGGCACCGGTAGGGTTGTCGTTCGCAGGCGTATGCGACGTGAGACGGTCATCGCCTTTGCAGGGTCACTCGCGCCATGCGTTGTGGCGATGGAGGCCTGTTGCGGTGCCCACCATATGGGCCGTGCGCTGGTAGCGCATGGACATACCGTCCGGTTGATGTCGCCGGAATATGTCCGTCCATACGTGAAGTAATGCTCACCTATCCATTACTTGACTAATCATCAGGTTCTCAAAATGCGAAGGAATGCGGGCTCGGTGTAGGAAATCCGCGCATTTCTGGCTTGGATCGGCAATTTGCTCCGCATTATTTTGCTGCGAACCTCTGCGGTCGTTTGACCAGCAGAGGAGGAATTGATGTTGCAATCCGAGCATGAGCTGCTCACCGAGCTCAGAGCCATACTGACAAACCAGCGTTACAATCCGACGGTAATCCGAAATCACTGTACCTATGCGCAGGAGTTTCTCGACTATCTCCAGCATCGAGGAATCTGTGTCACGGACGTGACTGAGGCGCAAGTTGAGCGATATCTGGATTATGCGATCGCGTTATTCCGGAAACGTCGTGGCAGGCATCCCAGCGAGCGCTGGCACGCAGTTCCGCGATCTGCAATTCACGCGTTGCTACGGCTTGGGCAGGGTCAGTGGCCACCCTCTGAAAAAGTAACATGCGACGCCGATGCGCTGCGGATTACGATCTGCAATGAATATGAAACCTGGCTTCGTGAGGAGCGTGGCCTTGCCCAGGCCAGCATCGACGCGTTCCTGTGGGAAGCGCGCTACTTCCTTGCCTGGCAACTCAACCGGTGCGGGGCCGATGGCCTCGAGGCAGTGACCGTGGGTGAAATTGACAGCTACATGGACTTGCGCGGTTCGAAACTGACGCGCAGTTCTCTGAAATCCACAGCCGAGCGGCTGCGCTCGTTGCTGCGTTACCTGCATTGGACGGCCCGCGTTGCGGAAGACCTGACACCGCATATCATCGCGCCGCGGCTCTACGCTTACGAAGGGGTGCCGTCGATTTTGGAGCGCGACCAGATCGCCGCGGTTCTGGCAAGTGTGAGCAAGGACAAGACGGCTGCCGGTTTGCGTGACCACGCGATATTACAGGTCCTCGCCACCTATGGCCTTCGCGCAAGCGAAGTCCGCAACATGCGGATCGAAGACATAGACTGGCGGGCCGAAGTCATCCGCGTCCGCCACAATAAAACGCAAGCCTACACGTTCCTGCCATTGATGGGACCGGTTGGCGAAGCGATCCTCGCCTATCTGCGGTCTGGTCGGCCCGCCACTGATGCCAGGGAACTCTTCATCCGAACGCGCGCGCCCTATTGCAAGCTTGAGAAGATATACAGCCTGATTCGGCAGCGGCTCCGGGATGCCGGCGTCAAACCCTCAGGCAGGAGCGGGCCTCACATCTTCCGTCACGCTCGTGCGACCGAGTTGCTGCGCGCCGCAGTGTCGAAAAAGGTAATCGGTGATCTGTTGGGACATCGCTCCGTTGGATCGACGGCGCCCTATCTCAAGCTCGCCACGGAGGATCTGAGAGCCATCGCTCTGGATGTGCCGGGACCGGAGGTGCTGGCATGACCTCCCGTTGGCCCGATTCCGATCGCGCGTGCATTGGCCGCTTTGTCTCAAGCCTTGATCTGCGCAATCCCAAAAGCCGCGTCTGCTATCAACAGGTCCTGCATAGCTTCCAGGATATTGTCGAACGGCATGGAGCGCTCGATCAGCAAGCCCTGCAGGCCTGGTTGCGCGAATTAGCCACTCGCTGGGCGACATCTACCCTTCTGCATCGCACCCGAATCATCGACCGGTTCCTCGATCATCTGCTCGCAACCGGGGGGATCGATCACCACCCGGTCAAAGCTCTACGCGAGGCATGTCATATCAAGCAGTGCATGCCGATCTGGCGCGCGCTGATATCGCGTGATCCAGAACAGGCTCTTGCCAGACTGCGCAAGCCCAAACCGTTCGGCAGCGTGCTGGGCGAGGCCATGGCCGAACATGTCGCGATGATGCGGCGCAGGGGGTACAAATATACTTCGCAACCCGAGCGGTTCTTGCAGTTCGACCGGTTCCTACAGTTGAATCCGCAACTGGAAACCGAGCCGCTGAGCGTTATGATCGATCAATGGGCGGCCACAAAGGGCACCCGCAACCATGCATATGAACGCGAAAACCTCGAACGTATCTTCGCAAAAATCCTACGGCGCCGCGACCCGTCAGTTCCTCGGCGTCGGCCGGATCCGCGACCCCGGAAAGAGGTGCGCAAGCAGTGGCGCCAGCCCCATATTTACTCTCCTGGTGACGTTCGGCGAATGCTCGACATTGCCCGTTCGTATCCCTCGCCACGCGCAACCCTTCGACCATTGTGCATCTACACCATGCTGTTGCTGGCCTACTGTGCGGGTCTGCGACGCGGAGAACTGGCCCGGCTGGATCTTGGTGACGTTAATCCCCGAGACGGCACCATCACGGTTCGGCAGACCAAGTTCTTCAAGACCCGAATCCTGCCGCTCCCCGACAGTGTGATGAACGAGTTGCGGACCTACATCGCAGCCCGACGTCGGGCTGGTGCATCGCAGGATCCGCACTCCGCCCTGTTCTGGCACGTCCAGGGTAGGTCCCGCTACACGCCCGAAATGATAACCTGGGTGCTTACAGACGTCATACGTCGCGCCGGGTTGAAGCCATTGCAGGGGCACGACGGACCTCGCGTTCATGATCTTCGGCACTCGATGGTCGTGAACCGCATCCTTGAATGGTACCGTCTGGGGATCAACCCGCAGGATCGGCTGCCGTTCCTCGCGACCTACCTCGGACATCGAGATATCAACTCCACGCTGGTCTACATCACCGTTACGCAGGATCTGCTGCATCTCGCGAACGAACGCTTCAGGGCCCTGGGCGCGCCATGCCTCAATCCTGAACGGGAGGTGCGGCCATGAGCAGGACCAATCCATTCCCGGAACTGATGCGCGCATTCTTCTACGAATGGCTCGTTGAGCAGCGCAATGCGTCGGTCAACACGGTCCGTTCCTACCGCGACACTTGGCGGCTCTTCCTCCGGTTCGTCGCTGATCGCGCGGAAAAGAAGGTTGCGATGATCTCGCTGGCCGATCTGACTGCCGCGCAGGTCACGGCGTTCCTGAGGCACGCCGAGCACGAGCGCGGTGGTACGATCGGTACCCGCAACTGCCGGCTTGCTGCAATCCGCAGCTTCTTCAACTTCGTGGCTACCAGGGATCCCGCATCGATCGCGCAATGCGTCGAAATCCTCAACATCCCGATCAAGCGGGCGCCGGTATCGGAACCCTGCTATCTGGATCCGCCGGAAGTGGCGGCGATCCTTGCCCAGCCAGACCAATCGACCCTAAAAGGCATGCGCGACCATGCGTTGCTCTCGTTCCTCTACAACAGCGGCGCGCGAATACAGGAAGCGCTCGATGTGTGCCCCGAAGCGATCCGGTTCGATAGTCCCAGTTGCGTCCGACTTATGGGCAAGGGCCGAAAAGAGCGCATCTGCCCGCTTTGGCCGGAAACCGTACTGTTGCTGGAAAGGCTGCTTGACCGGCAGCCGCGAGCACCAGACCAGCGGCTGTTCGTTAACCGCTACGGCGAGCCGCTCAGCGCTTCGGGCGTCCGGTTCAAGCTTGCCGCCTATGTGAAGGCGGCGGCTGAAACCATGCCGTCGCTTCAAACAAAGCACGTAACGCCTCACAGCTTCCGCCACGCGACCGCCGTCCACCTTGTATCGGCGGGCGTGGACATCACGGTCATCCGCAGTTGGCTTGGACATGTGAGTCTCGACACCACCAATCACTATGCCAAGGCCAATCTGGAAACGAAGCGGAAGGCGCTGGAGCAGGTCGCCGTGCCGTCGGCGACGGGGCGTTCACCATCCTGGAAACGCGATACGAGCCTGCTCGCCTGGCTTGATACGCTGTAAAATAATGCGAAGGAGTGTTGGGCAGAAACGCCGATAATCGGCCGATCTGTCCACGTTCCTTCGCATTTTGAGAACCTGATGATTAGTGAAGGCCCAGAAGAACGACGATCGCGATGCCGAAGCTATCGCAGAGGCGGCGACACGGCCGACTATGCGGTTCGTGGAGCTGAAGAGCCAGGAGCAGTTGGACATGCAGACACTGCACCGGATTCGCGACCAGCTCGTCGGCGAGCGGACCTCACTGATGAACCAGATCAGGAGTTTGCTCCTCGAGCGCGGGCATATCGTCCCGCAAGGGCGTGCGAAGCTCGCGGTTCGGCTCGGCGAGATGCTCGAAGCCGAAGAACCCGTTCTGGGGTTTCGCATTCATCGGCTCGTCGCGGACATGCGCGCCCGCTGGATAGCGCTTGACGAGAGGATTGCGGACCTCGACGCCGAGTTCGCGCAAGCAGCGCTGACCGACGAGCGAACGCAGCGCCTGCTGACCATTCCCGGCATTGGCGCCCTCAACGCGACTGCACTGGTCGCTGCCGTCGGCGATGCCCGGACCTTTGCGCGTGGTCGCGATCTTGCTGCATGGTTGGGCCTGGTCCCGCGTCAGGCCACCACCGGCGGCAAACCTCGGTTGCTCGGCATTACCAAACGCGGCAGCCGATACCTGCGTAAGATCCTTATCCAGGGTGCACGTTCGTCGCTGCCGACGATGAGCAAGAGCGATACACGTCTGGGCGCATGGGTGCGCGGCCTGCTCTCGCGAGCGCATCAAAACACCGTCGTCGTCGCTCTTGCGGCCAAAATGGCGCGGATCGTCTGGGCACTTCTGCGCCACGGACGGACCTACGAACCCACATTGCTGGCGGCGTGAACGAGATCGGCCGATGCCCTTGGCATCCGCTGCATGATGTCTGCGGGAGGTGAGAAGAAGATGGCCTGACAGTCGACCGGTGTCTTGGAACCCTATGGCGCAAAATGGCACTTCGATGCCGGCCCCTTTATGAGGACCAGGACGCGCGGATCTCCATCTTGGCCAACGGCATCATGCCGAAAGGCCGGATACGTTTTCGCAGACTGCTCAGATCGTCAGAAACAAACCGCTTGCCGACGGGGCGGGCCATACGTTTCCGCCCACCGCCGATACGTGGCCGCGGACTATGGTGCTGTCGATCATATGCTGCCAGTCGTCGGTCAGTCCCAATTCCACCAATGTCGCCAGGATCGCATCCCACACGCCTTGCTCGGCCCAGCGCCGGAACCGCACATAGACTGAGTTCCACAGACCATAGCGTTCGTGCATATCCCGCCACGGACAGCCGACCCGCAAAACATGCAGCATGCCGTTGAGGAAACGCCGGTTATCATGGGCAGGACGGGACTTGCGACCGCGCTCCGATGGCAGCAGTCCCGCGATCACATCCCATTCCTCATCCGTCAGATCGCCCCGGCCCATCGTCGCTCCTCGCAAAGAGAAGCTCTGAATCAGAAATCAGGCCGATTGGGAATCCACTTTGTCAACGCGACCTAAGTGTGGTTTACAATTGATACTCAATGGACTATCTATTGACTAATGATGGGAAGTATGCGAGTTACCCAGCGTGCACCAAAATAGGATCGGCTAGGTCAGGACGATGCAGGAGCCGTTCCGTCCGCGAAGGAGCACCGGAAGCTTGCGCGCCAGGTTTTACTCGAAAGGGGAGATATTGGGATGAAAGCCCATAGATCAGGGATACTAACGCTATGTCTGGGATCGGCGTCGCTGTACGCTCTAATGCCATGTGCCGCGCTCGCGCAGGACGCGGTCGATAGCGGCACCGATATCGTCGTCACGGCAAACAAGCGCGAGCAGTCGATCAACAAGGTGGGCCTGGCGATCACGGCGCTTAGCGGCGACACGCTCAAGAGCCAAAACATTGTCTCCCTGAGCGACCTGGCAAATTCCATTCCCGGTCTCAGCTATGCCCCTTCGGCCACACAGACCCCGGTCTATACATTGCGCGGCGTCGGCTTTTACGAGACTTCCCTTGCGGCCTATCCGACGACCAGCGTCTACGTCGATCAGGTTCCGCTGTCGTTTCCGGCGCTCTCTACCCATGCCAATTTCGACTTGGAGCGGGTGGAAGTTCTCAAGGGACCGCAAGGGACGCTGTTCGGCCAGAACTCGACAGGCGGCGCGATCAACTTCATCGCAGCCAAGCCGACGAACAGCTTCGAAATGGGCGGCGATATATCCTATGGCCGCTTCAATCGTATCGAGGGGAATGCCTATGTCAGCGGACCGCTGACGGACACTCTGCGCGCTCGTCTTGCCGTCACCGGCGCGCATGCCGATGACTGGCAACGCAGCTATACGCGTAATGACAAACTGGGCGAAGTCGCTTACTACGGCGCACGTCTGCTACTCGACTGGGATCCGGTCGATACCGTCAGCGTCGAGATCAACCTCAATGGCTGGCGCGACCGGAGTGATCCGCAGGCCCCGCAATATCAGACCTTGTTGTCACAATCCCCGGCAACCACGGTTCCGGGTTTGCGGGCATTCCCCTTCTCCCCGTTCAATGCGCGCGCGGCCGACTGGACTCCCTCGACCCGCCCGCATGCAGACAACCGTCTGCTGCAAGGGTCGGCGCGTATCAATTGGGATGTGACAAGCGATATCACCGTGACCTCGATCACATCCTATGTAGACTACAAGCCCGATCAGGGATTCGAAACCGATGGCACTACTCTTATGGCCGATGATTTCATCGTCGACAAAGGGCGCATCAAATCCTTCAGCCAAGAGCTTAGAATCGCGAACAGACCGAGTGGTGCCCTCCGGTGGGTCTTGGGGGCGAACTACGAAAAGAGTCATGTCTACGAATATCAGTTGCAGACACTTTCTGACATCAGCACCGCTCCCATATTTGGTTACACCGGTGCTTATGTCTATTCAGACCAGCGCATGCGTAACTACGCGTTCTTCGCCAACGCCGAATACGACATCAACGAACGGATTACGTTGAAGGGCGGCGCCCGGTATACGAATGCGCGAAGGACCGCAGCGACCTGTACGGGCGATCCCGGGGATGGCACCTTCGCCGCTGCATTCGACGGTCTGGCAAATGCGATCCAGCTCGGATCCTTCCCGGTCGCCGGCTTCACCCCCACCGGCGTTCCCGTGCCGCCCATTGGCGCGGGTTGCGCGCCGCTCGACAACACCACGCTCGACGGAACGCCGGCGACCTATCTCCCCGGCGAATTCCGGGACATGCTGAAGGAAGACAATGTCTCCTGGCGCGCGGGTGTCGATTTCAAGGTGTCGGGGAACGCGCTGCTCTACGTCAATGTCGCAAAGGGGTACAAGGCGGGCAGCTTCCCTATCGCATCGGCCGCGACTTTCGAGCAGTTCCTGCCGGTGACGCAGGAATCGCTGCTGTCCTATGAAGCCGGCTTCAAACTGTCTGCGCTTGAGCGGCGCCTTCAGATCGTCGGCGCTGGCTTCTATTATGACTACAAGGATAAGCAGCTTCGTTCGAAGATCGTCGACCCGATTTTTGGCGTACTGGATGCGCTCGACAACATCCCCAAGTCCCGGATGATCGGTGCCGAACTGGATGTGACGCTCACGCCCGTTCCCGGCCTGACGCTTGCCGCGTCGGGCTCCATCCTCGACAGCAAGGTCACGAAATTCGTTGGCCTGGATACAGCCGGCGGGCCGATGGACTATAAGGGATCAGTCATTCCCTATACGCCTAAAATCAGTTGAGGTTGGCTGCCGACTATAAATGGCAGATGGGCAACGCCGAACCCTTCGTGGGCATCGTCTTCTCGACGCGCAGCAAGGCCAATGCCAATATCGGCGGGGCGCGCGGACTGGTGATTACACCCGACTTCGCATCGTCCGTAGCCCCCCAAGATACCTACACCATCCCCGGCTATTCGCTGGTGGACGTGCGCGCCGGCGCATCCTTCAACGATGGCCGCTATCGCGTGACGCTGTTTGGCAAGAACGTGTTCAACAAATACTATGTGACGAGCATATTCACCGACTACGACACCATTGCGCGGTTCGCCGGACAACCGGCGACATATGGTGTGACGGTCGCATTCAAATTCAATTGAGCGGCGGGGCAGGTATGAGACGAATCGGAGCACTGAATTCATGAAGTTTCCGCCTTTTTCTTATGCCTGTCCTACGTCCCTCGCAGATGCGATCGAATTGCTGAGCGATGATGAGGATGCCCGTCCGCTGGCGGGCGGGCAGTCGTTGCTTCCGATGATGGCCCTGCGCGTCGCCGCGCCCCGGATGCTGGTCGACCTTGGAGGCATAGACGGGCTTCGGCAAAGCAGCGTCCTCCCGGAGTCGATGCGGATTGGCGCGATGGTCACGCATGCTGCCAATGCGTCATCACTGGATATCTGGATGCATTTCCCGCTCATGTCCGAGGCGCTGCATCATGTAGCCCATCAGGCAGTACGAAGCCGGGGAACGTTCGGGGGAAGCCTCGCCCATGCGGATGCCGGGGCGGAAATGCCTCTCGTGGTGTCTGCGCTGGACGGCATGTTGCTGCTTGAGGGGCCCGGGGGATCGCGCTCCGTTGCAGCGGTTGATTTCTTTCAAGGCCACTACACCACCGCGATCGAGCCCGGCGAGATATTGACCGGCGTAGAGGTCCCCTTTTCTGACATGGAATGGGCGTTTGAGGAACTGGCACGGCGGTCGGGCGATCTCGCGATCGCGATGGCGGCCGCGGGCCTACGTATCGAGGACGGGATCTGCCGCAAGGCCCGGTTGATGCTCGGAAGCATTTCCGACCGCCCCATCCGCGCGGTAGCCGCCGAGGCCTATCTGATCGACCGGGAACTGACCCCATCGGTCATTCGCGAGGCGTCCGCTCTGGCGACGACGGACATTCATGCGCGGTCCGACACCCATGCGAGCGCCGAATACCGGATGTCACTGGCCACGACGTTGATGCGCCGCGCGCTCACCCGCCTCGCAACGGGAGCGTTTTGATGCGCAGGGCCGAAGAAGACCAAACGCTGGAGGTGATCGCCACCATCAACGGGCGCGAGCGGCGCTTCAGCGTCTTACCGCGTCTGAGCCTTGCGGACACATTGCGCGAGGAACTGGGCCTCTATGGAGTCCGGACGGGCTGCGAACACGGCGTCTGTGGCGCGTGCACCATCATCGTTGACGACCTGGCGGTCCGCTCATGCCTGATGCTTGGCGTACAGGCGGACGGCAAGACAATCCGGACTGTCGAAAGCCTGGCCAAGGGCAATACGCTGCATCCCCTGCAGGAGGCATTCCGCAGGCATCATGCACTGCAATGCGGTTTCTGCACCGCAGGTATCCTCGCGACGACACAGGCCTTGCTCGCGGAAAACCCCCATCCAACGCGCGGTGAGGTGCGCGAAACGCTGTCGGGCAATATCTGCCGCTGCACAGGGTACCAGACGATCGTGGATGCGATCATGGACTATGCGGAAACCGGACGGCCCGACATCGCTGACGGCGATCGGGAGTGTGCCGAATGAGCAAGAGCGAAGTCGCCCAGCTCAGACCCCAATCGATCGGCACGTCGATCCCGCGCCGCGAAGACCCCGGTCTGTTGACGGGTCGGGCACGTTACATCGCCGATATCGTCTTGCCCGACATGCTGCACGTTGCGATCCTGCGCAGTCCTGTCGCGCATGGCAGAATCAGGCACATCGATACTGCCCCAGCGTTGGCAATGCCCGGAGTGGAGCTGGTCTGGACAGGCCAGGACAGCGGCGCGCGCTGCCCGGGAATTGCGTCTGCGCTCGAACATAAGGGCTTCGTCGCGACCATCCAGCCGCTGCTTGCCTATGATGAGATCTGCTTCGTCGGCGAAAGCATTGCCGTCGTGGTCGCGCATAGCCGGGCCCAGGCGGAAGACGCGCTCGAACGGATCGAAGTCGACATCGAGGAGCTGCCCGTCGTCACCGATGTCGTAACGGCCATCGGCACGGACGATCTGGCCAATGCCGCGGTGCCGGCCAATCTCGTCTATCGCTCGCATCGGGTGGCGGATCCGGTGGAGGATGTCTTCGCCCAAGCCGCCCTGTCGGTCGAGGGAAGGTTCCTCACGCCACGCATCAACGCATCGCCGATGGAAACGCGCGGCTTCGTCGCCCGGCACGAATGGACCACGAATATGCTGACCTGCTGGTCGGCAACGCAGATGCCCAGCTTCATTAAAACGATGACAGCGATCTTTCTTCAGTTCCCCGAGCAGAATATCGAAGTCATCACGCCGATGGTCGGTGGCGGGTTCGGGCAGAAGGCGCATCTTCATCCCGAAGAATTGCTGACGTGCCTGCTCAGCATAGAACTGGGGCGACCGATCAGCTGGATCGAAGACCGGCAGGAAAATCTCTTCCGTGCCCCCCAAGCCAAACAGCAGATCAACGAAATTGCGCTCGCGCTGGACGATCAGGGCCGTTTTCTCGCGCTGCGCGATCGTGTGACGACCGACAGCGGTGCCTATAATTCCCTGCCGTGGACTCCATTGGTCGAGGGCCATTCCGGCATGCTGGTTGTTGCCGATCCCTATAAGATCGAACTTCTGTCCGCCGAATCCTTCTCCGTCACGACCAACAAATGCCCGATTGGCGCGTATCGCGGTGTGGGCTTTACCGCGCCTACTCTCGCGCGCGAGGTGTTGATTGACCGAGCGGCGCGGAAACTGGGCTTGTCGCCTTTCGAGATCCGACGGCGCAATGTTCTGCGACAGGAGGATTTTCCTTATCAGACCCGGGCCGGCATGACGATCCGCGAAGGTACTTTCCTCGAAACCGTGGACCGGCTCGAGGCAATGGTCGGCTACGAAGACTTTCGAGAGCGGCAGAAGGAAGCTCTCGGGCAAGGCCGTCTGCTCGGCCTGGGCATCTCGATTTTCAGCGAGATCAGCGGGATCGGCACGCGCGCGCTCAATTTTCTCGATTATCCGCTGACCTCTCACGATACGGCGACCGTTCGTGTCGAGCCCACCGGTAAGGTAACGGTCACGACCGGCATTGTCACATCCGGTCAGGGCAATCCAACCACGCTTGCCCAGATCGCGGCAGACGCCTTTGGCGTGTCCGTAGACGATGTCACCATTTTGGCTGGCAGCACCAATCATGCGGTCGGATTCGGCAACGTGGCCAGTCGGTCCGCCGTGTTCGGAGCGGGGACAATCGGCCGTGCCGCCGAAATCGTGCGAGGGCGGATGCGCGCCGTCGCCGCGCGGCTGCTTCAGGCTTCGCCCGACGAGATAGAGATGAGCGGCGGCATGATCCACGTCCGTGACGATCCTGGCCGCAAGATGCCGTTCGCAGCCGTTGCCGGCGCGGCCTATTTTGCTGAGGCGACGCATCCCGACAATTTCGATCCGGCGCTGGAAGCCACTGCCGCGTTCGACCCGTCCGACATCGTGCTCGCCAATGGCGGCCATGCGGTGATCGTCGAGATCAACATCGAGACCTGTCTGGCGCGCGTCGAGAAGGCCTATGCCGTCGAGGACTGCGGTCGGATGGTCAATCCGATGATCGTTGAGGGCCAGATCAGAGGTGGCCTGGCACAAGGAGTGGGCATGATCCTGCTCGAAGAACTGGTTCATGACGAGCGGGGACAGCTCATAACGTCCACGTTTCAGGACTATCTGCTGCCGACCAGCCTCGACATCCCGGACATTGAGATATCCCATCTGGAAACGCCGTCCTCGCTCGTGCCTGGCGGGATCAAGGGCATGGGCGAGTCCGCGATGATTTCGGCGCCTGCGGCTGTCGCAGGTGCGGTCAACGACGCGCTCGCCTGCCTCGACGCCAAGATCGAGCAGTTTCCTGCCTCGCCCCAGCGGATTTTCGAAGCCCTGTCGAAAGCCGGTGCGTGGGCACGGGCCGAACACCTCGACGGCATTAAGGAGGAACCAGACCGGTGAATTTCCAGTATCGTTTCAAACTGCCCGTACCGGTCGAACGAGCATGGCCCATCCTCCTTGATGTTCGTCGCGTGGCATCCTGCATGCCCGGGGCAGGCATCGAATCCGGCGAAGGGGACGATTATGTCGGCCGCATGAAAGTGAAGGTCGGCCCGATCGAGATGGCCTATAGTGGAGATCTCCATTTCGTAGAGCGGGACGGAGCCGCGCATCGCATGAAAGTGGAAGGCGTGGGCCGCGAGGTGCGTGGCGGCGGCGGCGCCAAGGCGGTTGTGACGATGCAGGCCTCGTCTGTTCCGGGCGGCTGCGACATCGCAATCGACAGCGAATATGAACTCAGCGGTCGCGCCGCGCAATTCGGCACGGGTATGATAGATGAGATCGGCGCCAAGTTGATGCAGGAATTTGCCCGGCGTCTTGAGAAACTGATCCTAGGCAGTGGTTCGCAGGAGTCCGTCCCGGCAGGAGCTACCTCAAAGCCACCATCAATGCCGCAACCTGCGATGGCCACTGCATCATCGGCTCGACAGGACTGGCCGGAAGAGGAGAATGAAGCGCTCGACCTCGTCGGCTTAGCCTGGGCACCGGTGCTTCGGCGTAGCCTGCCGATCATTCATCTGCTGATCTCCGCGGCGACGCTGATCTATTTGATCGTTCGCCTGCAATGACCCGCAGCGATTGAACGAGCGTTTGCCATGAAAGGTGCCTCGGCCCTCTTCCGGTTTCTGAACGATGCCGCAGCCCGCGGCGAACGCACCGCGCTGGTGACGATCACCGGCGTTGTTGGCCAATCCTCGCGTGCGCCAGGAACACACATGGCCGTCGCCGAAAGCGGGACCTATCACGGCTCTCTTTCGGGCGGCTGTGTGGAGGCAGCCGTCGTTGGCGAGGCGCTCCGCATCATGAAGTCGTGCATTCCGGAATGTGTGCGTTTCGGTGCAGGTTCGCCCTATATCGACATTCGGCTCCCCTGCGGCGGCGGACTGGACTTGCTGATCATTCCCGATCCGGCCCAGGAGAGCATAAAGGCGGCGCAGCGGATGCTGGACGGCCGCGTCGCGGTCGCGCTTGTTGTCGGGCGTGACGGCGGCCTTGCTACGGAAGAGATTCATGCCTCCACAATCGGTTGGCGTGGGAATGCCTTTGTTGCACATCATCATCCCGACCTCCGTCTGGTCATCGTTGGACACGGCACAGAGACCGAAGTCCTGGCTCAGCTCGCTTACCCTTATGGCGCGCAGGTCACCGTCATCAGTCCCGACGCGGACCTCCTCGCCAGGGTGGCGGAATGGGGCGTGCCGGGCTTCTTGCTCAAGACACCGGCGCGGTCGGATCATTTGCGGATAGACGGTTATACGGCTGTGGTGATGCTGTTCCACGATCATGACTGGGAACCGGATCTGATCATGCAGGCATTAGAACAGGACGCATTGTTCATAGGCGCCATGGGAAGCCGAACAACGCATGCGCGGCGCCTGGCGGAACTGCGGTCACGCGGTGTCGAAGACGTAGCGTTGAAGCGTCTGGTCGGGCCGATCGGCCTGATCCCGGCAACACGTGACCCTGAAACGCTGGCGCTTTCGATCCTCAGCCAGATTGCGGCGCTGTATCAGTCGCTGATCCTTGCACGCAGACTCCAGCCTGCGAGCAGGTCGACCGACATGGAAAATAATCCGCTCAGGAGGGTGGCAGTTCGTTCGGCGTGATGGTTGCGCTGTCACGAGCAGCCTCTTCATAAACTCCCGTCAGTATCGAGAGAAAATTGGTGAGCATTTCCAGCTTTTCTGGCACATCCTGAATCTGCATCAGGCGATTCATTAAGATCTGCGCCTTAATACCGTGGTATTCGTCGGTAACTTTTTCGCCCTTTTCAGTGACCGCATAGGCGAATTGATTTCCTTTTCCTTCACGGATTTTTTGGACCAGGCCAGCCGATTCAAGTTTCCGAAGACAATATTGTATATTCGGAAGATCATCCCGGTTCATAAGTCGAGCAATGGTAGCGCCATTCTTCGGCCGATCCTGCATGCGAATTATGTGCAGAATTATATGTTCCGACATCTTCAGGTCACTTGTGAAGATGACTGAACCCGTTTCAGCGACAAACCGGGCAAACGATTCTGAGAAGCGCAGCACCGACCATTCGAAACCGGTAACGCGATATTCGAAATCTGATTTCGCCAAGTGCCAGCCTCGATAATATTTTGGTTCCATGACGCTGTTCATCTCGATTTTTCAGGACCTTCTATGAAAATCGCATGGCGCGCGGCCTACCGCAACGGGACAATCCCTTCAAGTTGCGAATCCTTTTTATCCATGCTCGATTGAAAATCTATTGACTTTCTCTTGATAAACTGGCTTCTCGCCTTCGAGTGCAGCCATGTCCCTTAGCGCGATGCGGGGGGGGGCGGCCGGGCATCAAAAATGGCGGAGAGACTAATGAGCGAGAGCGATACTTCGATCGTGCGACGGCGCCAGGTCCGTGGAGGCGACGACGCTGGCGCGGCCCGGGTGAACGATACCGGTCTTCAAAGCCAGTATCAGCCATACAAGGACGCAGCCTGGGGTTTTATCAATCACTGGTATCCCGCGCTGTTCAGCGAGGAACTTCCTGAGGAAGCTGTCGAAGGAATTCAGATTTGTGGAATCCCCATCGTGCTGCGCCGGGTGGAGGGCAAGATCTATGCATTGAAGGATCAGTGCGTTCACCGGGGAGTCCGTCTGTCCGCCAAGCCGACCTGCTTTACCAAGGATTCGATCAGCTGTTGGTATCATGGCTTCACCTTCGATCTTGAAAACGGCAAGCTTTCGACGATCGTCGCCAATCCCGACGATCCGCTGATCGGCACGACGGGATTAACCACCTATCCGGTGGAAGAGGTGGCGGGCATGATCTTCGTGTTCGTACGCGAGGATGACTTTGCGCTCGAAGACGTGCCGCCGCTGGCCGAAGATTTACCCTATCGGTTCCCGCAGAACAGCGAGCGTTTTCCGCACCCGCTCTGGCCTGCGGCGCCCAGCATTCTGGATGAGGGTGCGGTGACCAAGGGGATGCATCGCACTGGCTTTGGCGACTGGCGCATCGCGTGCGAAAACGGCTTCGATAACGCACATATCCTTGTCCACAAGGATAACAGCATCGTCCATGCGCTGAACTGGACGCTGCCGCTCGGCATTTTGCCGACCTCCGAAGACTGCATTGAGGTGGTCGAGGACGAGGGGCAGCCCAAGGGCATGATGCAGTGGCTGTTCACCGACAAGTGGGCGCCGGTTCTCGAGAACGAGCGGCTCGGCCTCAAGATCGAAGGGATGAACGGACGTTTCTATCGAACCTCGGTTGTGCTGCCCGGCGTTCTGATGGTCGAAAACTGGCCGGAAGAACATGTCGTCCAGTATGAATGGTATGTTCCGATCACCCACGACACCCATGAATACTGGGAGGTCCTGGTGAAGATATGTCCCGCCGAGGAAGACCGGAAGGCTTACGACTATCGCTACAAGACATTCTACAAGCCGCTGGCGCTGAATGGCTTCAATGACTGCGATATCTACGCTCGTGAGGCGATGCAGGACTTCTATGCCGATGGTAGCGGCTGGGATGACGAACAACTCGTCTCCACCGATGTTTCACCGATCACCTGGCGCAAGCTCGCCTCGCGCTGGAACCGTGGCATCGCCAAGCCGCCGCGCGGTGTGGAGGGCAAAATTCCGACCACGAGCCTTCGCATGCGCCGCACAGCCGAGGGCGTGCCTCCCGGTTACAAAGTCCAGAAGATCGAGGACTGATCGGTGGCCGGCTCTGCCGACGTGCTCCTGGCTTTCGCTGACGGTGTCGAGCGCACCGTCAGTGTAAAGCCGGGTGAGAGCATACTGGATGCAGGCATCGCTGCCGATCTGCCGCTGCTCTACCAGTGCCGGTCGGGAAGCTGCTCCAGTTGCGTTGCCCGGTTGATCGCCGGGGAAACGCGGCAAGCGGGTGGACACACCACGTTGCTCCGCAGCGAATACGAAGCTGGAATGCGGCTGCTGTGCCAGACGCAGGCGATCGGCTCTTGCCGGTTCGAACTCGGCTATGACAGCGAGGCAGGCGCGGTCCGGGCGACCAAGGCGAAGGCTTTCGTCAACGAGGTCGAGCGCATTGCCTCCAATGTCGTGCGGCTGCGGCTGGAACTGGCGGACGGCTTCTGGGTGGATTTCCGTCCGGGGCAGTTCTTCCAGATTTCAGTTCCCGGCGCCGAGGCTGTGCGCAGCTATTCGCCCGCCAGCACCCCGAAGGATCTGCCGCATCTGGATTTCCTCATCCGGCTCCTGCCGGGCGGCGTTATGTCGCAATGGCTGACTGACGAAGCCAAACCGGACGATGTGCTGGATATCGAAGGTGCGTTCGGCGCCTTCTTTCTGCGCGACAAGGTACGTGCGCCGCATATCCTGGTAGCTGGCGGTACTGGTCTTGCGCCGATGCTCTCCATTCTTGACGGACTGCGAGCCCAGTCCGGTCCGAAACCCAGGACCGTCTTGAGCTTCGGTTGCACCGATCCCGATGCGTTGTTCGGTCTCGATGCAATCCGCTTGCGCGAACAGTGGATGCCGACCCTGCGCTCGCGCATATCCGTCGATCGCGGGGCAACGGGTTCTTTGCTGGCGGGCAATCCGGTGGACGCGCTGGGGCCGGATGACGTCACCCACCCCGATACGGTCGCTTATCTGTGTGGTCCGCCCCGGATGATCGAGGCCGCCTTCGCCCGGTTGGAGGAGCTGGGCGTCAACCCGGACAACATCTTTGCCGAACAGTTCGTGCCCAGCGAAGCCGCGGGAGGAAATCCATGAAGCCCACAGTGCAGGTGCCTTTCGGCGAACAGCGTCAGCAATGGCTGGATGCGACGGTCGCACGGCTTGATCCCACGCGGCTCCAGCGGCTGATCTTCGATCTGACGGATATTCATAGCCCGACGGGCGCAACCCGCGAAGCCAGCGAGTTCATGGCATCCCGGCTTGGCAAGATCGGCATGAATGCGCGCTACATGCCGATAAACGAGATCACCGGCAATGTGCTTGCCGAAAAGCGTGGCAGCGGCGGCGGTGCAGCGGTGATGCTTTATTGCCCAATCGATACGCATCTGGAAGGCAATGCGGACGATCAGCCATGGGTCGGTCCGTCCCACTTCATTGATCTTCATCCGCAGGCGAAGATTCTGGGGGACTGGGTCTATGGTTTGGGAGCATCCAATCCCAAGGGGATGATCGCCACGCTGACCGAGGTGGCGACCGCGCTGATCGAGGCGGAAGTGCCGCTTACCGGCGATCTGCTGTTCGGCCTTGCCGATGGCGGCATGCCGGTGGACATTGCCGCGCGCGATCATGCGGGCATGTCCAATGGCCTGCATCACCTGCTGGCGCGCGGCGCGGCGGCGGATTTCGCCATTATCATGAAGCCGTGGAACTTCGTCTATCACGAAGAGCCGGGCATCGGCTGGTTCCGCCTGCGTGTTCTGGGCAGCTATGGTTACGCCGGAGTACCGCGCGGAACGCCGGGCTTTCGCAGTTCCATCATTCCGGCGGCCACAGTCATTCCTGAACTGGAACAATGGCTGATCGACTATGCCGATCGCAATGAGTCGGGCGTCATCAAGCCGCACGGCTGGATAGCGGGCATCCGTTCCGGCTCTGACGAGCGGCCCTCGTTCCCTTCGGCGGTGACCGAGCTGTTCTTCGACTTGCGGATCAACCCGCGCACCAGTCCGGCGGAAGTGAAGGCGCAGTTTGCGGCTTTCGTGCGCGATCTTTCGGCGCGTTTTCCCGATCTGGAGCTGGAATGGGACATGTATGGTTCCGTGCCTGGCGGCACGACCGATCCCGATAATTGGATTATCCAGTCTGCCCGGCGTGGCTGGGAGACGGAGGAGGGGCGTCCGCATCCCGTGCCCGATCCGCTGGGCGGGCAGACCGATGGCGCCGCGCTGCGCCGATATGGGGTACCCACTGCACGGATCGGCTGGCCTTGGCCAGCGAGTGGATCGCCCGAACCGGTGGCGGAAGGACTGGGTGGCATGGGCGCGACTTACGTGCCCGATCTGATGCCCTGCGCGCGCAAGATTGCCTACGCACTGATCGACACATTGACCCGCCCGCGCAGCGAACTGGGCCTTTGAAAACACGAACCGACGACGAGGAGAGAAGCAAATGGCCAAGATGAACGCGGCGCGTGTCCACGCGCCCGGCGGGTCCTTTCTGGTAGATGAAATCGATCGCCCTGCGCCCCGCGCGCTCGACGTTGTGGTCGCGGTCAAGGCGGCTGGCGTTGTTCCCAATCTGCGCAACGTGATGAGCAATTATGGTGACCGGGCCTATCTCACGGTGCCGCCGCTTCCGGCTATTTATGGGCTGGATGCCGCAGGCGTAGTTGAGGAAGTGGGAGAGATGGTGACGGGCATCGCGCCCGGTGATCGGGTTTATATCAATCCCGGCCGCTCATGCGGATCGTGCCACGCCTGCCGTTCGCTCGATGCGATCAATTGTACGGCCTATACCTTTCAAGGCTATTTCGGCTTTGGTCCGGCATCAACGGAAGTCTATCGCAATTATCCCTATGGCGGTTTCAGCCAGTATGCGACCGCGCCTGCCAACGGACTGGTGAAACTGCCCGAAGCGGTGAGCTTTGAGCAGGCGGCGCGATTCGGATACCTCGGCACCGCCTATTCGGGCCTTGTCAAAGCCGGGGTTGGACCGGGGCGGACGGTGCTTATCAACGGGGCGAGCGGCACGCTGGGCCTTGGCGCTGTCTTGCTGGCGCTGGCCATGGGCGCGACGCGGGTTCTGGGCGTGGGGCGGAATAAGGAACTGCTGGGGCGGGTGCGGGCGATCGATCCTTCGCGAATATTTGTGCTGTCATCTGGTGAGGAGCCTGTTGGCGATTGGGCCAAGGGGCTGACCGATGGGCTGGGCGTGGATGCCGTACTCGATACAATGGGGCCGGGTGCGCCCGCGCAAGTGATGATCGATGCCATCGACGCGCTGCGGCGCGGCGGCAAACTGGTCGACGTGGGCGGGATGAACGCGCCGATTTCGGTCAACATGCATCAATTGATGTGCGCGCAGATCAGCCTTGTAGGCTCACTCTGGTTCACCGTGGCTGAAGGGCAGGACGTGGCCGCGATGGCTGCTGCCGGAACGCTGGACCTGTCCGTTTTCGAACATCGTGTTTTCCCGCTCGATCAGGTGAACGAGGCGCTTGCCGTCGCTGAAAAGCGCGCGGGCGGCTTCGTCAACGTGGTCGTCCAGCCCTGATGCACGGCGCTTGAACGCGCAAGGAAAGGAAAATTGAGATGGTAAGACGTGTGGTAACGGCGGAGCGCGATGGACGTTCCTATGTCATGTCTGATGGACCGGTCAGCAACACGCACAACTTTGCTGCGGTGCCCGGATTCCAGACGACGCTGGCGTGGGAAGCTCCAGCGGTGCCCAGCCTGCCTTTTGACGGGAAAGATCCTGTTGCGCAGGTGGTTTCCATGCTGCCTTCGCCGCACGGTTCCTCGTTCATCATCGTTCAGTTCCCGCCTGACAGTGTGATGGCTTCTCCCGATTTCGATCCCGAAGCCGCCGGCGCCGAACAGATGAAGTTCCTGCCCGGTCTTGCCGAGACGTTCGATCCCGATGGTTCGGGCAAGCACAAGACCATGACGGTCGATTACGACATCATCCTCGAAGGGGAACTGTGGATGGAGCTGGATGATGGCGAGCTTACCCATCTCAAGGCCGGGGATGTCGTCATCCAGAACGGCACGCGCCACGCGTGGCGCAATCTTGGCGACAAGCCTGCGCGCATGGCGTCCATCCTGATCGGGGGCGGGCAATAAGACCTGCGGGGCGGTGTTGCCGCCTTCGCATTTTGGCATCGGACAGAACGCTACCATGATTGTCAACGACCTCCATTATGCTGATCTGGCGACTGTGGATATTGGCCGCGAAGCTTCGGCCATGACGTGTCAGCCGTGTGCGCCAGCGGCGAACGGAGCGCCGCTTGGCTTTCAGCTTGCGGCGGCGCGGGGGCGTAAAGACCTTTTATTGCGCGCGGGAATCGCCTTCCAGCGCGAGACGCTCTGGCACCTGAACCGCCCGATTGACTGACAGCAAGACGCTCTGGGAACTGAACGAAATGGAACTGCGCGGAAAATACGGGATCGTAACCGGGGGCGGAAGTGGCATGGGCCGCGCTGCGGCTCTCGCCATGGCACGAGAGGGCGCGACGTTGCTTCTGGTCGGCCGCCGTCTTGCGCCGCTGGAAGACCTTTGCTCGGAGATCGCGGGCCTGGGCGGCACAGCCTTTGCTCACAGCGCGGACGTTTCGGTACGTGACGGGATCAAGGGCGTAGTGGACGCGGCGGTCAGCCGCTTCGGGAGGCTGGATCTCGCTTTCAACAACGCAGGCGGCCATGCCGATTTCAAGCCAATCGACCAGATCCCTGAGGACGAGGCCGAATGGGTGATCAACCTCAATTTCAAGGCCGTTTACTGGGGCGTGAAATACCAGTTCGAAGCGATGGCGGAGACAGGCGGCGCCATCGTCAACAATGCCTCGATCTTCGGGCTCAAGGCGATGCCGGGCCTGTCCCACTATGTCGCGAGCAAGTTCGCGGTCGTCGGGCTGACCAAGGCGGCCGCGCTGGACGGCGCCAAGGCGGGTATCCGGGTCAACGCGGTCTGTCCCGGCGGCACACTTACCCCCAATTTCCTGAAAGTCACCGGCGGAGACGCACATGCGATGGATGATGCCGTGCCCATGGGGCGCATCGGCCAGCCCGCGGAAGTGGCCGAAGCAGTTGTTTGGCTCATGTCCCCACGCGCTGCCTATGTGACCGGCGCGGCGCTGCCGGTCGATGGCGGCATGTCCGCCGGGTGATGCGCTCTTCTTCTCAACTCTTGGTTCGTCAACACAAAACCGGATACCGATAAATGTCCCAGCAACACATAGCCGCCGAGCGCTTGCGTGAAGCCTATTCCAATGGAGCCGTTGCGCCCTTGCGCGATATCCTCGCGGTTGATGATGGCGCGGGCGCTTACGCCATTCAGTCGATCAACACGCGTCACTGGATTGATCAGGGCCGCCGCGTGGCGGGGCGCAAGGTCGGACTGACGGCCAAGGCGGTGCAGGCGCAGCTTGGCGTGGATCAACCCGATTTCGGCGTGCTGTTCGAAGACATGGCGGTGGCCGATGGTGGCACCGTTCCCGTCAGCCGCCTGCTCCAGCCCAAGGCGGAGGCTGAAGTCGCGCTGATCCTTGGGGCTGATTTGCCGGATCGTACGGTAATTCGCGAGGAACTGGAGGCAGCTATTGCCGAGGTGGCGGCGGCCATCGAAATCGTCGACAGCCGGATCGCGGACTGGAAGATCAGTTTCGCAGATACCGTCGCCGATAACGGCTCATCAGGTCTCTACGTGCTGAGCAATACCCGCCATGAACTCGCCGGGCTCGACCTGTGGACCTGCGGTATGGTGCTCGAGAAGAACGGGGAGATCGCGTCGCTTGGCGCGGGCGCAGCGTGTCTGGGCCACCCCCTCAACGCAGCCATTTGGCTCGCAAACCTGCTTGCCGAGCAGGGAGAACCGCTGCGCAAGGGCGACTTGATCCTTACCGGCGCGCTCGGCCCAATGGTGCCGATCGCCGCGGGCGACATTGTCAGGGCCACCATCGGTGGCCTTGGCACTGTCTCCTTCTCTTACAGGGACTGACTCATGAGCGACAAACTTCCCGTTGCGATCATCGGATCCGGCAACATCGGGACCGATCTTATGATCAAGGTGATGCGTCTTTCCGACAGTCTGCAGATGGGTGCCCTTGTCGGCATCGACCCTGAATCGGATGGCCTGAAGCGCGCCGAGCGGCTCGGCGTCCCCACCACTGCTGAAGGTGTCGCTGGCCTGGTAGCAATGCCCGGGTTCGAAAAGATCGGCATCGTCTTCGATGCGACGTCTGCAGGAGCCCATTCCCGGAACAACGAGATCCTCCAGCGCCACGGCAAGCATGTGGTCGATCTGACGCCCGCTGCCATCGGCCCGCACGTCATACCGCCGGTCAATGGTGACGATCATCTCGATGCCCGCAATGTGAACATGGTGACCTGCGGCGGTCAGGCAACGATCCCGATCGTCCACGCGATCAACCGTGTCGCCAAGGTCCACTATGGCGAGATCGTAGCGTCAATTGCGTCGAAAAGTGCTGGGCCCGGCACCCGCGCCAACATCGACGAGTTCACCGAGACGACCAGCCAGGCCATCGAGCAGGTCGGCGGCGCGACGCGGGGCAAGGCTATTATCGTTCTCAATCCCGCCGAACCGCCGCTGATCATGCGCGACACGGTCTATTGCCTCACCGAGGTGGCCAATACGGCCGCCATCGAACAGTCGGTGGCGCAGATGGTGGCGCAGGTGCAGGACTATGTTCCGGGCTACCGTCTGAAGCAGCCCGTTCAGTTTGAACATGTCGGATCCAATTACCCGCTCCGCATCCCGGAAATGGCGGACACCGGTCAAACCGAGTTCACCGGACTGAAGGTCAGCGTGTTCCTCGAGGTCGAGGGCGCCGCCCATTATTTGCCTGCGTATGCTGGCAATCTCGACATCATGACGTCCGCGGCGCTCCGGACCGCCGAAAAGATCGCGCAGCGTCTTCGCGAAGGAGTTTCGGCATGACCTTCGATCCAACCCGCGACAAGCTGTATATCCAGGATGTCACTCTGCGCGATGGTATGCACGCCGTGCGACATCAGTACGGAATCGATCACGTGATCGCGATTGCAAGGGCGCTGGACCGTGCGAAGGTCGATGCGATCGAGGTCGCCCATGGCGATGGCCTTTCAGGTTCCTCCTTCAACTATGGCTTTGGCGCACACACCGATTGGGACTGGATCGGCGCGGTGGCCGAAGTGTTGGAGCACAGCGTACTCACGACGCTGCTTTTGCCTGGTATCGGCACGATCCATGATCTGAAACGTGCTCACGAGATGGGCGTGCGTTCGGTGCGGGTGGCGACCCACTGCACCGAGGCTGACGTCGCGAAGCAACATATCGAATATGCGCGCGGCCTCGGGATGGACGTGTCGGGCTTTCTGATGATGAGCCACATGTCAGAACCGGAGGCGCTGGCCAAACAGGCGCTGCTGATGGAAAGCTACGGCGCCCACTGCGTCTATGTGACGGACAGCGGCGGTGCGATGACGATGGACCAGTATGCCGCGCGCCTTGCGGCCTATGACCGCGTGCTGAAGCCGGAAACCCAGCGCGGCGTTCATGCGCACCACAACCTCAGCCTTGGCGTCGCGAACAGCGTGGTTGCGGTTCAGGGCGGTGCGGTGCGTGTCGATGCCAGTCTGGCGGGCATGGGCGCCGGGGCAGGCAATGCGCCGCTCGAAGTATTCATTGCGGCCGCTGACGTGATGGGCTGGAACCACGGCACGGACTTGTTCGCGCTGATGGACGCCGGTGAAGAACTTGTCCGCCCCTTGCAGGATCGCCCGGTGCGGGTGGACCGGGAGACGCTGACGCTCGGCTATGCGGGGGTCTATTCCTCTTTCCTGCGTCACGCGGAAAAGGCGGCGGCCGAATATGGCCTCGATACCCGCGCAATTCTGGTCGAACTGGGCCGCCGCAAGATGGTGGGCGGACAGGAAGACATGATCGTCGACGTTGCTCTCGACATGCTCAACGACAAGGCCGGCTGATGCGCCACGCCCCACACACATTCTGGCTGGAGCCGTGATGATGACCATCAGTGAAGAAAATGCGAGCCATTTCGTCACCGTTGCGGAAGGCGATGGCGAACTGAATATTCACTATAACGACTTCCGCGCCGGATCGCGAGTGGTCGTGATGCTGCACGGGTCCGGTCCGGGCGCGAGCGGCTGGGCGAACTTTCACCGCAATGTCGAGCCGCTGGTGGATGCTGGCTTTCGCGTCCTGCTGATCGACGTGCCGGGTTGGGGGAAGAGCGACAGCATCGTCAACGCCGGTTCGCGTTCTGACCTCAATGCCCGCATCGTGAAGGGCGTCATCGACGCGCTCGGAATCGACCGGGTGGATATGCTCGGGAATTCTATGGGCGGGCACAGCGCGGTCGCCTTTGCGCTCACCTATCCCGAGCAGACCGGCAAGCTGGTGCTGATGGGAGGCGGAACAGGCGGGGCCAGCCTGTTCGCCCCGATGCCGACCGAAGGCATCAAGTTGCTCAACGCGCTATATCGCGACCCTACGTTGGAGAACCTGAAGCGGTTCAATGACGTCTTCGTGTTCGATCCCAGCGTGCTTACAGGCGATCTGCTCAATGTTCGGCTTGCCAATATGCTGGATCGGCGCGACCATCTGGAGAATTTTCTAAAGTCCTCTGAGCTCAATCCGCGCCAGTTCCCGGACTTCGGCCCCAGACTGCCCGCCATCGCTGCACCGACGCTGATCGTCTGGGGGCGTCAGGACCGGGTTGTCCCCATGGACGCAGGCCTACGCCTGGTCGCGGGCATCCCGGATTCGCGGCTGCACATCTTCAACCAGTGCGGACACTGGGCACAGTGGGAACATGCCGATGAGTTCAACCGGATGGTGCTGGATTTCCTGCGCCACTGATCGGTTACGGCTACACCTGCACCATGAGCCCGCAAAAGCGGGGAGAGGAACGAGGCGATGATTATGGGGGCCATCTGCATGAGCCATTCCCCGCTCATGGACCGTAACCGCACCGAGCCGGAAGCCGAGCAGCGTTTCCACGCGGCCGTGGCGGAGAGTGCGCGAATATTAGAGGAGATGCGCCCCGATCTTCTCGTCGTCTTCTATCCCGACCATATGAACGGCTTTCAATACAACATCCTGCCGCCATTCTGCATCGGTGCCCGGGCTCGCTCGCTAGGAGACTATGGCTCCGTGCCGGGAGCAATGCCGGTGGACGAGGAAGCGGCCCTTTCGCTTTCGGCCTCGGTGATAGACCAAGGCGTGGATGCTGCCTTGTCGTTTGACATGCTGGTCGACCATGGCGCGACCCAACCGCTCGAGCTGCTGTTTTCCAAAATAGGGGCGGAATTGCCGCGGCTCGTCCCGATATTCATCAATTGCGCCGCCGCACCGCGCCCGCCTTTCCAGCGTACCCGTGTGCTAGGCGAGGCCGTAGGCGAATGGGCGAAGGGCCGACCCGAACGGATCGTGTTCATCGGCTCCGGCGGCCTGTCGCACGATCCGCCGCTCCCCAACATCGCCACTGCCAGCCCCGAAGCGCGGGCACGGATGATCGCGGGGGGCGAAACATCCTTTGCCGATCGCGCCGCGCGACAGGGCAATGTCTTCCGGGCCGCTGCGGCTTTCAAAAGCGGCGGGACAGGTTTGCGGAACCTCAATCCCGAGTGGGACAGGCATTTCATGGCCGCAATGGCGAATGGAGAGATCAGCATCGCAGACCACTGGAATGAGTCCGATCTAATTGAGTCGTGTGGGGGCGGCGTCAATGAAGTGCGCTGTTGGATTGCCGCCATGGCAGCGCTTGCCCGGTCCCGTCCGTACCAGGTTGTCAGCCAATATTATGAACCCATACCTGAATGGATCACCGGCATGGGGATGCTAACAGCGCGATCAGGACAAATCTGATGCTACTAAACTGCATTTGATATCGGAATAGTATCTACAGATGTATTTAATAGGGGGGGGATATTTATTTTATGTAGAAAATGTATGATTGGCGGAGTGGTAGTTGCCTTTCAATATTTGTCAGCTTCGTTATGCAATCGCCGCGGCGGATCATGGCAGTTTCTACCGGGCTGCGCGCGTGCTGAACGTGGAGCAGTCCACGTTGAGCCGGGCTATCCTCAAACTGGAGCGCGTCATCGGCGGCCGGATTTTCAACCGCTCGCAGGCCGGTGTCAGCATAACGCTCGCCGGCGCACAGTTTATTCGCGCGGCGCGGCACATGGTGGCGAGCGCGGACAAGATGGTTACGACCATGCGGGCGGCGGGTCAGGGCCGCGCCGGCGGCCTCGCGATCGGGCACAACAGCGCGATCTCGACGGGTTATCTGCGGGCGGCGATGCTGGGCTGGCTGGCGGCCAATCCAGATGTAGAGATCGACGGTATGGAAGCCGATCGGGGCGCGCTGCTGGCAGGGTTGGACACGGGTGAGATCGATATTGCCATCCTGATCGGGGAAGCAAACCATGTCGATTTGCGCCGCGAGCCGTTTTGGACTGAGCGTGTCATGGCCGCGCTGCCGGCCAATCATACCCTTGCCGCGAGCGAAACCGTTCACTGGACCGATTTGCGGCGCGAGCGCTTTCTGCTGCCCGCCGCCGATCCCGGCCCGGAAATTCGCGACCTGCTGCTCGGCCGCCTGATGGTGGCGGGCGAGCCTCCCGACATCAGGATGCATCAGGCCAGCCGCGAGGCGATCCTGAGCGTGCTGGGCGGCGGGTCGGCCGTGTCGATCGTCTGCGAGGGCGCGACGGGCGCGCGCTATCCCGATGTCGTCTATCGCCCCGTCCAGGGCGAGCAGGGGCCGGCCTTCATCAGCTATTCGGGCTACTGGCGAAAGGACAACTGCAATCCCGCGCTGAGGCGTTTCCTCGCCTTCGTGCGCGACCGCCATGCGCTGTCCTTCGACATCCCGTGAACGCGCGATGCAGTGAGATGTGACGTTAACAGGCCGGATCGCAACCAACGGCCGGACTGATTTGGAACCGGACAAAGAAGCGCATCATGGCGCAAGGCGAGATAATCACCATCGTGCTGCTTACGCTGGTCGTCCAGTTCGGAGCGGGCTTCGTCATGCTTGGGGACCTGACCGAAATCCTTCGGTCCCGACGTGATGGTCTAGGATGCGGCGCGGCTTTCGGTATTGCAGAGTTACTTGTCCGCCTTTTCCTCTTTGGGCGCGATAACATCGCAAAGCGAGCCGCTGAGGCTGCGGCCGACCACTACGCCGAACGCGGCCAGCGCCTTCTTCGACAGGCACATGACGCGCGGCCCCGGCCCACGAAGCTGGACGCGCAGGAGCGCCGCAGGCGGTTCTTGGGTAACTGACCCTAGCCGGACGTCTCAGCCCTTGGCGTCACGGCGGCGGGAGAAGCCCCGGTCGCTCGCCATAAACTTCGCCAGCATCGGCGAAACGAGCTTTTCGGGAGGAATGGCGTCCCCGCCGGTCTCGGCCGCGAGCATAGCGGCGTATGCCGCAAGATCGCGGTGGACGGAAGCCGGCAGCTCCACTGTCAGCTTCACGGGGCGGTCGTCGGCGAGCGGACCCAGCTTTAACTTCGTCATCTTGTTGCTCCCACCGGTTCAAGCACCAGGTCGCGGGTGAGAACCACGCGCAAAGGATGCCCCGGTCGTATTGTGAGCGTCGGCTGCACGTTGAGCTGCCGCCGAACGATCTGCTGGCCGGTCTGATTGATGGTGTCCTGCGAGCCGCGTCGCAACGCGCGGGTCAGGTTGTCTTCATCGTCCGCGCCTAGCTCGGCGCCCGCGCCAAGCAGGGTCGAGATGGCCGCGGCCTTGAGCAGATTGCCCCAATGCTGGTTTACGCGGTCCTGTAGGCCCGCGAAGCCTGCACCGTCGGCGCCGGGCTGGCGCTCGAGAACGACCGAGCGGCCGTCCGGCATGATGAGCCGATCCCAGGCGAGCAGCACGCGGGTCTGCCCGGCGGCGATCTTGCTGTCATACTCGCCGATCAGGCGGGCGCCCTGCGGGATGAGCAGGATGCGGCCGGTTGGGCTATCATAGACGTTGGCCGTCACTTGGGCGGTGATCTGGCCGGGCAGGTCCGAACGGACGCCGGTGATGAGCGCGGCCGGGATGATGCTGCCGGCCTGCACGAGGTTCGGGGATGCCGGCGCGGTCAGTCGCTCGACGCTGACCGTGCGCTGGTTGGCCGCCGGCGCCATGAAGGCGCGCTTGCCGGCCTGATCGCCTTGCGCTTCCTGCTGAGTCGGTTCCTGCGCGGAAGGCGCCGGCAAGCCCGGCGTCGAGACCGGCTCCGCACCCGCGCGCGGGCCGCCGCTGCCGAGGAACACCGAGCTGGTGCGGGCCGCATCGCGCTCCTGCGCCGCACGTTGCCGAGCCGCCTCCGCGGCCTGCGCGCGCGGATCGGGCGGACCTGGCCGCGCGCCGATCGGCGGCACGGGCACGTCCTCGCCGCGCTGCTGCGCCGACACGATCGGGCGGCCGAGGTCGCCGGGGAGTGGCGGGCCTAGCCGGGGCGCCTGCGCATAATCGCGCGGGCCGGACGTGATCGTCTCGGACGTAGCGCGACTGTCGGTGTTGTAGAGTTCCTGCGCGGCTCGATCGCCCGGCGGCCGTAGCGCGTATATCAATGAACCACCTATGCCGAGCCCGGCGGCCACGCCGACGACGGCGAGCGCCTTGCGGGACAGCCGCATGACGCGGGGCGGATGGCCGCGAAGCTGGAACGCGGCGGGATCGGGGCGAGCGGCCTGCGGCTCCGACCGCGCTTCGGCTGGCGCATCGTGGCTGTCGGTCACGGCCGCCCCCTCCGCCCGTCGTCGCGCACGATGCGGACGCGCTGCTCGGTGCGCCGGTCGCCCAGGCGCAACTCGGCGGCGGCGAATAGGCGATCGACCACCATGTAGCGGCCCTGCACCCGGTAATTGACCAGCTCGGCGTCGCCGTGCGCGCCGGTCACGAACAGCGGCGGCATCTCGCCCTGCGAGATCCCTGCGGGAAACTCGATGAACACCTGCCGCCCGTCGTCGAACGCACGGGCTGGCGTCCACGGCACGCGGTCTCCTTCGATCCGGTAGCGGAAATTGAGCACCGTCACGTCCACGCCGGTGGCTGCCGGCGCGGCGGCAACAGCAGCCGCATTGCGACCCTGTAAGGCGATGAGCTGGTCCTGCGGATAGGACCAGGACACTGACGCCATGTAGGTCGCGGGCGTGGCGCGCAGCTCCAGATGATAGGTGCGACGGTCGGTGTTGATGACAAGATTGGTGGCGAGGTCAGGCCGGGTGGGCTTCACCAAGATATGCACGCGCGCGGTCGCGCCGCTGCCGCTCACCGTGTCGCCGATGATCCACCGCACCGTGTCGCCGGCCGCGACCGGCCCCGGCCCGACGAGCTGCTCGCCTTCCTGCAAGGCGATGTCCGTCACCTGGCCGGGCGCGGCATAGACTTGATAGAGCGCGCCTTCGGTCCACGGATATTGCTGGATGGCGTTGAGGAAGCCGTCGCGCACCGGCTGGATGCGCGCGGCGTCGTTGGCGTCGCCGACGCGGCGGCGTGGATCGGCGGGCTCCGCCGGCCGCGGACCTTCCGTCACCGGCTTCAACTGACCGGGCAGCGGCAGCGGCTCGGGGATCGTGACGATCTCGACCGCGCGGGGCGGCTCGGCCGCGGGCGTCGCCACGATCGCCGGGGGCGGATCGTCGAACGCGATGACGGGCGGCCTGGCCGACGTGGTGGCGCAGCCGGTGTGCGCGGATGCGGAGACGAACAGCGCGGCCGTGGCCGCGCGGCGGATGGGTATGCCGGTCATTGCGACAGCTCCTTCGACCAGTTGAGGGCATTGACGAAGACGCCGAGCGGGTTCTTGCGCAGGGCGTCGGGCGTTCGCGGCGGCTGCACGACGACGGTGAGGATCGCCGACCAGCGCTCGGTCGCGGCGAGGCTGCCGTCCTGATAGCGCCGCTCGGTCCAGGCGACGCGGAAGCTGTCGGACGAAGCACGGATCACGCTCGACACATCCACCGCGACCTGCACCTTGCCGACCTGCGCGAACGGGTCGTTGGCGCGTGCATAATCGTTGAGGAACAGCGCGCCCTTGTCGGTCGTGAAGTCGTAGGCGCGAAGCCAGTTCTGGCGCACGATGACCGGATCGGCCGGAACCGCGCGAACCTGCTCGATGAAGCGCGCGAGATGGAACGCGACTTGCGGATCGGTCGGGCGGTAGCCGCCCTCGGCGGGCGCGAGCGCCTGCGCCTCGCCGAGCCGATCGACCTGCACCACCCACGGGACGATGTGGCCGCGAGCCGATTGCCAGATGAGGCCGCCGGTTAGACCGCCCGATAGCGCCAGCGTCCCGAAGAAAGCGAGCCGCCAGTTCTTCGCCTGCACGCGCGCGGACCCGATGCGGTCGTCCCATGCCTGCGCCGCGCGCTGATAAGGGGTCGCGGGTTCGGGCGTCTGGCCGTAGCGGATGCTGGGGCGCTTAAACATGGATCAATCCTTCTGGCTGGTGTCGACGGACGCGCCGCTGCCGCCGCCGTCGCCGGAGCGCAGCGTGTGGGCGGCGATGGTCCCGCCGTGGGTCATGGTCTGGCGGTTCTTCATCGCGGACGCCCAGGCCGGAGCGCCAGCCGGTGCGTCCGGCGACGGCGTGGAGCTGCCGCCTGAAATGGTCCCGCCCGTTGCGGTGACGGCGGCGCGGCCGCCGGAGCGGTAGCTGTCCTTAAGCGAGGCGGCTGCCTTGCGCAGCGGCGACATGGCTGCGCCCACAGCGGCCTGACCGACGCCGCCAGCGCCACCGCCAACGGCTGCCGCGCCGGTCTTGCCGGCCGAGCCGAGCGCATAGGCGCTGTTGGCAGCGCCAGACGTAAATGCAGCGCCGCGGGCCGCGCCGCCGACTGCACCCGCCGCCGCGCCGACGCCGAGGCGGGCGGCGGCAGCGCCACCGGCGAGCGCGCCGCCGGCCGCGAGCGCGGTGCCGGCCGCGGCGCCTGCGCCGAGCGCCGGGCCGCCCGAGACGATGCCATTGGCGATCGACGGGCCGAAGATGCCGAGCCCCAGCAGGCAGAGCGAGGCGAGCGCGACGGCCAGCGCGTCCTCGATGCTTGGCTGCGCGCCGCCGAAGCCGGCGCGGAACTCGTCGAACAAGGTGGAGCCGATGCCGACGATGACGGCGAGCACCAACACCTTGATGCCCGACGAGATCACGAGCCCCAGCACGCGCTCGGCCATGAAGGCGGTCTTGCCCAACAGGCCGAACGGGATGAGGACGAAGCCGCAGAGCGTCGCCAGCTTGAACTCGATCAGGGTCACGAAGAGCTGGATCGCCAGAATGAAGAAGGCGAGAATGACCAGCAGCCAGGCGATCAGCAGCACGGCGATCTGGATGAAATTCTCGAAGAACGCGACCCAGCCCATAAGGTCGGAAATCGACTGGAGGATGGGCTCGCCGGCTTCCAACCCGACTTGCGCGACCCGGCCCGGCTGGAGCAACTCGGCGGCGGTGAAGCCCGTGCCGGACGCTTTCAGGCCGAGCCCGGCGAAGCTCTCGAAGACGATCCGCGCCAGGCTGTTCCAGTTGCCGATGATGTAGGCGAAGACGCCGACGAACAGGGTCTTCTTGACGAGGCGCGCGATGATGTCGTCGCCTTCACCCCAGGTCCAGAACAGCGCGGCCAAGGTCACATCGATGACGATCAGGGTGGTGGCGATGAACGCCACCTCGCCGCCGAGCAGGCCGAACCCGCTGTCGATGTAGCGGGTGAAGACATCCAGAAAGCGATCGACGACGCCGGTGCCGCCCATATCAATTCTCCTGCGGGGTAGCGCCATCGGCGATGCGGGCGGCGGGGCGCGCGCCGGGCGCGAGGAACCGGCGACGGTTCTCCCCCCAGGCGCGCAGGCAATCGGGATCGCTTGCCCCGGCCGCGCCGATCGACTGGCAGCGGCGCAACTCGATCAGCAGCGGGTCCGTCGCCGAGGTATCGGAGACGGCCGCTGGCGCCGCGCGCGGTGGTTCGGGCGCACGACTCATCTCGATCGCCGTCATCGTGATGGTGATGGCGATGAAGACAATGGCGCCGATGCGCGCGAGGAGCTTGCTGTCCACGGGCGTCAGTCGTGGAACATGCGGGCGTTGCCCGGCTGATAGCCGGTGGAGCGCGTCAGGAAGCGGCGGAGCCGTTCGCGGCTTTCGGCTTCGACGGTCGCGTTGCGCGCCGAGTCCAGCGCCTGCGCACGGCCCTGCGCGGCGAGCAGCGCCGTCAGGTCGGCGAGCTGCTGCGATTGCAGCGCGAGAAGCTGGTTGCCTGCCTGCGCCGCCTGGAGCGCACCCGTCGCCGACTGGCTGGACGTGACCAGGCCGTCCATCGTGGTGCGCGCGCCGTCGATGTTGCCGACGACACCGGCCTGAACGCGCAGCGCGTCCTCGAACGCGCCGACGCTATCCTCCCAGCGCGCATTGGCGTTGGCGACCATCTGCGCATGGGTGCCGGTCAGCGCCGCGCCCTTGTAGCGGCCATTGAACACCTGCTGGACGTTCTGCACGTCGTAGGCGATCCGCTGCGCCTCGCCGAGAAGCTGCTGGGTGCGCTGCACCTGCTGCTGCAATTGCTGGAGGGAGCTGAACGGCAGCGAAGCCAGGTTGCGCGCCTCGTTGATGAGGCTGGTCGCCTGCTGCTGGATTTGCTGAATCTGGTTGTTGACCTGCTGGAGCGACCGGGCGGCCGTCAGCACGTTCTGCGCATAGTTGGTCGGGTCATAGACGATCCCGCCGAACTGAGCGTGCGCCGGCGTGGCGGCGGTGATGCCGATCATGCTCGACGTGGCGATGGCGCCCGCCAGCATGGCGCGGCGCAGGATATCGGGTTTCATGGGGTCATGTCCTTCAAGGCAAGGGGGAGCTGGCCGGCATCTTCCCGGCGACCGGCCAGCGGATCGGGTGGGGGTTCGGGAAGAAGATCGACCGCCCAGGCGAGGCCGCGATGGCGCAGCCATTCGGCGGCAAAGCGCTCGCGGCCGTGGGTCTCGACCAGCTCGGCGATGCGGAGCTGATCGGTCTTGGAAGATGCGGCGGCGAAGGCCAGCGCGACCTCGCCGAGGCCTAGCTCGAACAGCCGGTTGCCACGCCGGGACTGGCAGTAATAGTCGCGCTTGGGCGTGGCCCGGCTGAGGATTTCGATCTGGCGGGCGTTGAGTCCGAAGCGCTCGTAGATGGCGGCAATCTGCGGTTCGGCCGCGCGCTCGTTGGGCAGGAAAATGCGCGTCGGGCAGCTCTCGATAATGGCCGGCGCGATGTTCGAGCTTTCGATGTCGGCGAGGCTCTGCGTGGCGAACACCACGCTGGCGTTCTTCTTGCGCAGGGTTTTCAGCCATTCGCGGAGTTGTGCGGCGAAGTCGGGGCTATCGAGGACAAGCCAGCCCTCGTCGATAATGATGAGCGTGGGCGAGCCATCCAGCCGGCCTTCGATCCGGTGGAATAGGTACGACAGGACGGCGGCGGCGGCCGATCCGGCGCCGACCAAGCCCTCCGTCTCGAACGCTTGGACCGACGCCTCGCCGAGACGCTCGGCCTCGGCGTCGAGCAGCCGGCCCCACGGCCCGCCAAGGCAATAGGAGGCAAGCGCCTGCTTGAGCTGCTGGCTCTGCAACAGCACGGCGAGCCCGGTCAGCGTGCGTTCCGGCACGGGCGCGCTAGCAAGGGAACCGAGCGCCGACCACAGATGCTCCTTGGCCTGCGGATCGACCGCCACGCCTTCGGACGCGAGGATCGCCGCCAGCCATTCGGCCGCCCAGGCGCGCTCGGTCGGATCGTCGATGCGGGCGAGCGGCTGGAGCTGCACGCCGTCGCCGGCCTCGTCGGCGAGCATCCCGCCAAGATCCTGCCAGTCGCCGCCCATCCCGATCGCGGTGGCGCGGATGCTGCCGCCGAAGTCGAAGGCGAAGACTTGGGCCCATTCGTAGCGGCGGAACTGCATTGCCATGAGGGCGAGCAGCACCGACTTGCCGGCGCCGGTCGGGCCGACGATCAGCGTGTGGCCGACATCGCCGACGTGAAGGGAAAACCGGAACGGGGTCGATCCTTCGGTCTTGCCGTAGAGCAAGGGGGGAGCACCGAAATGATCGTCCCGTTCCGGCCCCGCCCATACTGCTGACAGGGGGATCAGGTGGGCGAGATTGATGGTGGAAATCGGGGGTTGGCGGACATTGGCGTAGGTGTGGCCGGGGAGACTCCCCAACCATGCCTCGATCGCGTTCATTCCCTCGGGGATGACGGTGAAGTCGCGACCCTGGATGACCTTCTCGACCAGCCGCAGCTTCTCGGTGGCGATGGCGGGATCGCGGTCCCACACCGTCACCGTCGCGGTGACATAGGCCATGCCGGCATAGTCGGCGCCCAGCTCTTGCAGGGCGGTGTCGGCGTCGGCCGCCTTGTTCGATGCGTCGCTGTCCATCAGGACCGACACCTCGTTGGTCATCACCTCTTTCAAGATCGCCATGACGCTCTTGCGCTTGGCGAACCACTGGCGGCGGATGCGGCTCAGCAGCTTGGTCGCGTCGGTCTTGTCGAGCATGATCGCGCGGGTGGACCAGCGATACTCGAAGGCGAGCCGATTCAGCTCGTCCAGCAAGCCGGGGAACGTGACGTTGGGAAAGCCGACGATGGTGAGCGTGCGGAGATGATGATCGCCGAGCTTAGGTTCGAGCCCGCCGGTCAGCGGCTCGTCGGCGAGCAGCGCGTCGAGGTGCATCGGCGTTTCCGGCACGCGCACGCGCTGGCGGCGGGTCGAAACCGTGCTGTGCAAGTAGGTCAGCGTCTCGGCGTCATCGAGCCAGCGGACCTCGGGCACGAAGCCTTCGACCAGGTTGAGCACCCGGTCGCTGCGGTCGGTGAAACCCTTGAGCAGCTCCCAAGGATCGACGCCGGATGTGGAGCGGCCCTCGTAGAGCCAGCCTTCGGCGCGCGCGGCTACCTCGGCCGGCGGCATCCACAGCAGGGTAAGGAAATAGCGGCTCTCGAAGTGCGTGCCTTCCTCACGGAATTGCTCGCGGCGCTCGAACTCGACCAGCTCCGACACGGGATCTGGAAACGCAGCTTCGGGATAGTCCAGCGCGGGCGAGCGCTGCGCCTCGACGAAGATCGCCCAGCCGGAGCCGAGCCGACGCAGCGAGTTGTTCAATCGCGATGTCGTGGCGACCAGTTCGGCGGGCGTGGCGCTGTCGAGATCGGGGCCGCGGAACCGAGCGGTGCGTTGGAACGAGCCGTCCTTGTTCAGCACCACGCCTTCGCCGACCAGTGCGGCCCAGGGCAGGAAGTCGGGAAGGTTTGCAGCTTTGCTGCGATATTCACGCAAGCTCATCATGGCCGCATCCATGTCGGGTAGCGGAGGTGGCGCCGGGCCACGTCCACGAATTGCGGGTCACGGCGGGCGGCCCAGACGGACAGCCCGTGGCCGATCGCCCAGATCACAAGGCCGGCGATCCACAGGCGCAGGCCGAGGCCGATCGCGCCCGCCAGCGTCCCGTTGACGATGGCGAGCGAGCGCGGGGCGCCGCCGAGCAAAATCTGCTCGGTCAGCGCCTGGTGGACCGGGGCGAAGTAGCCGGGGATTGGCTCGGCCCCGTCCGCCATCAAACCAGCGCTCCACCGCCGAAGCTGAAGAAGCTGAGGAAGAAGGAGCTGGCGGCGAACGCGATCGATAGGCCGAACACGATCTGGATCAGCCGGCGCGAGCCGCCTGACGTGTCGCCAAAGGCCAACGTCAGGCCGGTCACGATGATGATGATGACCGCGACGATCTTCGCCACCGGACCCTCGATGCTTTCGAGGATGGATTGCAGCGGGGCTTCCCACGGCATCGACGAACCGCCCGCGCGGGCCGGGACGGCGAAGGTCAGCGCGATCACGCTGGCGGTGGCGGTGAGCATGGCGCGGCGTGCGCCATGCCGAAGGGCATGGATCATGGCAGGTCTCCGGGCTTGGGGGTGGTGAAAGGTGCGAGGCGGTAGTCGCCGGTCGCGGGGTCGAGCCCATCGACGCGGGCCAGTTCGGTCAGCCGGCGTCCGTGCGCATCGCGGACCAGCACGGCGATCAGGTCGATCGTCTCAGCAATCAGCGCGCGCGGAACCGTCACGACGGCTTCTTGGATGAGCTGCTCCATGCGGCGCAGCGCGCCGAGCGCTGTCCCCGCGTGGATCGTGCCGACCCCGCCGGGATGGCCGGTGCCCCAGGCTTTGATGAGGTCGAGTGCTTCGGCGCCGCGCACCTCGCCGATCGGGATGCGGTCGGGCCGAAGGCGCAGCGACGAGCGGACCAGCTCGGACAGCGACACCACGCCGTCCTTGGTGCGCATGGCGACGAGGTTCGGCGCGGCGCATTGCAGCTCGCGCGTGTCTTCGATCAGGACGATGCGGTCGTTGGTCTTGGCGACCTCGGCCAGCAGCGCGTTGACCAGCGTGGTCTTGCCCGCGCCGGTGCCGCCCGCGACAAGGATATTGGCGCGGGTCTCGACGCCGTGGCGCAGCGCCTCGGCCTCCTCCGCCGACATGATGCCGGCACGCGCATAGTCGTCGAGCGTGAACACCGCGACTGCGGGCTTGCGGATCGCGAAGGCCGGCGCGGCGACGACGGGTGGCAATAGACCCTCGAATCGCTCGCCGCCCTCGGGCAGCTCGGCCGAAACGCGCGGGGACTTAGCGTGAACCTCAACGCCGACGTGATGCGCGACCAAGCGGACGATGCGCTCGCCGTCCGCCGCGCTGAGCAGCTCGCCGGTGTCGCTGATGCCTTCGCCGAGCCGATCGAGCCACAACCGGCCGTCCGGGTTCAGCATCACTTCGATGACGGCGGGGTCGTCGAGCCATCCCGCGATCGACGGCCCGAGCGCGGTGCGCAGCATCCGCGCGCCGCGTGATTTCGCCTCGGATCGGATCGGGTGGACGGTCAACTACTGGCCCCTGCAAAGGACCGGGCGAACCGCCGCCCGGCTGTCGGGGCACATCAAGAGACGCAGGAATACTCGGGCCGCAACAGCCACTTGTCGGCGTAGTAGAGGGGGCGGCAGATACGGTGCCGAGGGCGGAAGCGGCTTTCCGCTACATCATGATCGGCCGTGCAATTCAGTCCGACTCGGACGATATCGAGCGCGGCCAGACATCTTCGGGAATCTCGTCCATTAAGGTCTTGCCGCTGGCGAAGCGCCGGCCGAGCGTTTCGATGAAGCCCTCGTAGCGCTTGCGGCCTTTGACCTGCGCCGCCGCCTGATCTTCGTCGGGCAGCGGCGGCGTCACCGCCAGCCAGAACCGGACGAACAGGGACAGCGCCTCGGTGGAAAGGCCGGTGTTGCGCTCCAGCCGCTGCACCTGTCGCGACAGCCGATCGAGCCGGCGCGCGAAAGCCGCCTCCATCCGGTCGGCGCCGTCCGGGGACAGGTAAGACGCAACCGCCGCCTCCACGATCGCGGATCGCGAGATGCGTCGGCGGATCGCCAGCTCATCGACCTGCTTGGCGAGTGCGGGCGGAAAATAGACGTTGAGCCGGGTTCGCATGTCGGCCTCCTACAAGTCGATCCCGTCGCCAGGATCGAGCGACGCCTGCCGCGCCATCCCCTGCATCCGGCGGCGCACAGCCGCCTGCCGCGCCGCGTCGTCCTGCTCGTCCTCCACGATCGCAAACTCTTGGCTCGGTGTGGCCGGCGTCTCCGGCGCAATCGCGACGTGCTCGGGCAGCTCGGGCTCGCGGCGCAGACCGCCATTGGCGGCGTCTTCCGCATCGCGGACGATGCGCGCGACCTGCTTCGGGTCAGCGGCCGCCTGCCGCCCGGTCCAGTCGTCCGCTCGCGCCTTGACCGCCTCCGGGTTCGGCGCCTGGGTGATGCGTTCGGACAGCCGGCGGTCCTGAAAGTAGCGCGCCTTCTTCGCGCGGATCGGGTGGACGCCCGCCACCATGACGATCTCGTCGTCGGGCGGTAGCTGCATCACCTCGCCGGGCGTGAGGAGCTGGCGGGCGGTCTCCGACCGCGACACCATCAAATGCCCGAGCCACGGCGACAGGCGATGCCCGGCGTAGTTCTTCATCGCCCGCATCTCGGTTGCCGTGCCGAGCGCGTCCGACACGCGCTTGGCAGTCCGCTCGTCGTTGGTGGCGAAGCTCACGCGGACATGGCAATTGTCGAGGATCGCGTTATTCGGGCCGTAAGCCTTCTCGATCTGATTGAGGGACTGCGCGATCAGGAACGCCTTGAGCCCGTAGCCCGCCATGAACGCCAGGGCGGACTCGAAGAAGTCCAGCCGGCCGAGCGCGGGAAACTCGTCGAGCATCAACAGCACGCGATGACGGTTGCCTTTGGGCGTCAGCTCCTCGGTCAGCCGGCGTCCGATCTGGTTGAGGATCAGGCGGATCAGCGGCTTGGTGCGCGCTATGTCGCTGGGCGGCACGACTAGGTAGAGCGTGGCCGGTCGCTCGCCCTCGACCAGATCCGATATGCGCCACTGGCACGCCCGCGTGACCTGCGCGACGACGGGATCGCGATAGAGCCCGAGGAACGACATGGCGGTGCTGAGCACGCCCGATCGTTCGTTGTCCGACTTGTTCAGCAACTCGCGCGCCGCGCTGGCGACGACCGGATGGACGCCGGCTTCGCCGAGGTGTGGCGTCGCCATCATCGCCGCCAGCGTCTGTTCGATTGTGCGGGAGGGGTCCGACAGGAAGCCCGCGACGCCGGCCAAGGTCTTGTCGGGCTCGGCATAGAGAACATGAAGGATCGCGCCGACCAGCAGCGAGTGCGAGGTTTTCTCCCAGTGGTTTCGGCGCTCCAGGCTGCCTTCGGGATCGACCAGCACGTCGGCGACGTTCTGCACGTCGCGCACCTCCCACTGGCCGCGCCGCACCTCTAGTAGCGGATTGTAGGCCGCCGATTCCGCATTGGTCGGGTCGAAGAGAAGCACGCGGCCGTGCCGTGCGCGGAAGCCGGCGGTCAGCGTCCAGTTCTCGCCCTTTATGTCGTGAACGATCGCCGAGGCCGGCCAGGTCAGCAGCGAGGGCACGACCAAGCCGACGCCTTTGCCCGAACGGGTCGGCGCAAAGCACAGCACATGCTCGGGGCCGTCGTGGCGCAGATAGTCGCGCGCGAGCCTGCCGAGCACGACGCCGTTCGGCCCCAGCAACCCGGCAGCATGAACCTCGCGATCGGTCGCCCAGCGCGCCGAGCCGTAGGTCTCGGCGTTTCTCAGTTCACGCGCGCGCCACACCGACATCCCGATCGCCACGGCGATCGACGCGAACCCGCCCGATGCGGCGATGAACGCGCCGGTCTTGAAGATTTCCGGGGCATAGGCGTCGAAGCTGAACCACCACCAGAAGAAAGCCGGCGGCGGATAGACGCGCAACCCGAACGCCTCGAACCAAGGCGGCCCAAGCTCGGGCTGGTAGGCGAGCGCGGCGGCGGTCCACTGCGTCGCGCCCCACACCCCGGCGAGCACGATCAGAAACACGATGATGATCTGGCCCCAGAGGATTTTGGTCGCGGACATGGAAGGTCTCCTGAGTCAGATGCCGAGGCCGCGCTTGCGGCCGAGCGTCCAGTCGATGCCGCCGCCGGCGCGGACGACGCCGGACACCTGACGGCCGAGTTGCTGTTCGAGGGTGCTGGCCCACGGCACGAGCCTGAAGCCGAGGCCGTCGTCGATCATGGCGAAGCGGCCGGAGGCGAGCGCGAGACGCTGGCGCACGATGCCGGCGATCTTCTCGCCGGACGCGGCGGGGCGATAAGCAAGGCCGGTCTCGCCCGCGATCTTCGCGCCAACCGCGTCCAACTCGCGCTTTCGCAGCGTGTCGAGCATCCCGCGCTCGAACACCGTCCGCTCGCCGAACCGGCGCGCGAGCCCTTCCTTGACGAGATGGTCGGTTCGCGCGTCCATCGCGCGTCGCACCTCCGCGCCAAACCCGCCATCCGCGACACTCGCGCCGCGCTCGATCAGCCGGTGGTCGAGCCAGGTCGCGCCGGGCGCCTTTACCTGCGCGGCGAGGTCGAGGTCCGACCGCGTGGCGAGCATCAGCGTCAGCTTCTCCTCGCCCGGCCGCCCGATCGCACGCAGCTCGACGATGCCGCCGAGCTTCGGTGTGTGCTCCAGCGCCTCGACGCCGGGCAGCCGGACATGGTGGGTGCGGCCATCGGTGCCGTCGATCACGGCATAGGCCGTGCCGATCAGTTCGTCGTGCAAGCCCTTGTCGATCAGCCTGCCCGCGATCGGCTTCTCGGGCGCGCTGGTGACGACGGCATAGCTATCGAGCGGCCGGTCCTGACCATGCTCGCGGAGCGCCGCGCCGATCGTGCGGATAATGTCGCCGCGCGTGCCCAGCTCGCGCAGCTTGGCCGCCGCGCCTTCGGCAACCGCCCACTCGCCCGGCTCGCCCTGCGCGGCGAGCCCCATCGACTCCAGATGCTGCAACCGCCCGACCATCAAGCGGCGGAGGCGCGGATCGTCCGGGCCGGGGCGCTCGGGCCGCAGGTCGATCACGCCCAGCTCGTCGGCCGAGCGTTTGATCTCGGTATCGAGCCGGGTCCAGCGCTCGGCCGCCACGTCGCGTTCGAGCGTGCGCTGAACCTCATGCTCGGGCTTCGGGCCAAGTTCGGCCTGCGCTAGTTCCTCGGCGTTGGAGCGCAGGTTGTGGCTGATGTAGTCGCGCGCCATGACGAGATCGGCGCCGGTGTCGGTCACGCCGCGCACGAGCAGATGGACATGCGGGTTGTCGGTGTTCCAGTGATCGACCGCGACCCAATCGAGCCGCGTCCCCAGGTCCGCCTCCATCTGGCGCACGAGGTCGCGGGTATATTCGCGCAGGTCCGTCAGCTCGGCCGCATCCTCGGGCGAGACGATGATGCGAAAATGATGCCGGTCGTCATTGCAGCGATCGGCGAAGCCGCGATCGTCGGCGTCGTCGCCGGCCGCATCGAACATGCGCGTCGGCGAGCCGTCGCGGGTGACGCCCTCTCGCTTCAAGTAGGCGACATGCGCGGACAGCGGCGCCATGCGGTATCCGCCCCGGCCGCGGTGATTAACGGGCAGCGCCTTCACCAGCACCCGCCGGCCCGATCCGAACAGTCGGCTGCGCGCGAATGCGGTGCGGCCCCGGCCGAAGTTGGACTGGCCGCGGCGGGACGGCCCGCTCCAGGCGCGGCGAGGGTTGCCGCCGCTCATGGCGGCGGCGCGCAGCACCTCGGCGACTAGGCCGCGGGCGTTGCGGCCCTGCGCCTTGCTGCGCTTGGCCTTACCCGGCCGGACGCGGAAGTCGCTGTCCTCGCTCATGGCCGGGCCGCTTTCGGCCGAAAATGGCCTGTGGTGCCATTCGAGGCGTTGTTTTTGCTGGCTTTTCTCTTCCGCGCGGCACGCGCGCCGACCGATGCCCCCGCGTGAAGCCTCGGAAAAGCCTCGGCTTTTCGGCGAAACGGGGCGGGCCTTGTATCTTGCCCTCGCACTATTCGGCCTTTTCCTGCCCCTTCAGTCACTTTCCTGACTGCAACCGGCAATCTGAAACGACGGGCGATCATTGCGGTCGGCCCGCGCGGGCGCGGGACACGAACAGCGTATCGGCGGGTTCACGGCGAGACCGATCGGCCGGCTCCACCTCGCCGGACTCGGGGCGATCGGATTGCGGTTCGGACGCGGTTTCGGAGCCGCCGCCCTGCGCCCCGACCGCATCAAGAGCAGCAGTCGCGGTGCGGACGAACAGCCCCGCACGGCGCCAGGCGAACGGATCGGGCAACGGCGCGGCGGCAAGTTGAAGGTCGTCACTGCCGCCGGTGATCGACGCGAGACGCGAGAGATAGGCGCGCGTTTCGGCAGGCAGCGGACGGCCGCGCGACAGATAATCGTCGTAGCGGCCCGGCCCCGCATTATACGCCGCCAGCATCGCGGTCGCGTTGCCGTAGCGGTCGTGCATGGCGCGCAGATAGGCCGCGCCCGCCATGATGTTGGCGCGAACGTCGAACGGATCGGACCCGAGGCCGTAGCGGGCGCCAAGATCGGTCCAGGTCGCGGGCATGATCTGCATCAGGCCCATCGCCCCGGCCGATGACACAGCGCGCGCATCGCCGTTGCTCTCGACGCGCATCACGGCCCAAATCCACGCTTCGGGAATGCCGAACCGGCGCGCGGCCTCGGTGACATGGCCCGCGTAGGGATGGACGGGGACCGATCGTGTGGCCGGCGCATCCTGCGCCATCGCAGGGACAGGCGCAGCGCCGCCGGACAGCAGCAGCACGGCAAGCGCCGCCGCCGATCCGACTCCGCTCCGCCGCCAGCCTGCCAGCGTGCTCGCTGCGGTAAAGGGTGCGCGCGGCGCGCCGGCCTTCGGCCGCCCTTGACCTTCGCTGCGCGCGCCGGCCGGCCTGCGACCGAGCGGGACGAAGGGATGAGACGGCCTTCCCGCGAACCAAGGGATGATGGACAATCGCACGATCTCAATCCTGCTCGCGCGACTTCGGCTGGCGGTTCCAGCGCAGCGACCAGGCCGATTTGTCGCCGGTGTTCTGAAACAGCGCGGCGCGGATGGGCTGCGCGAAGGCGGGATCGTCGATGCGCAGCGAGACGTAATCGCCGGCGCGCTCGCCGGTCTCGTTCCAGCCCGCGCCGATCTCCGGGCCTTCGCCGCCGTCGCCGCGATGAACGCGCCAGTCGGGCGCCTTATCGGCGTCGCCCGGCTCGGCCGGGACGATGGAAATGCGGATGTCGAGCGTTGCCGTCTCGATGATGCCTTCATAGCCATTGGCTGTGCGGATGAAGCTGCCGATCTGCATGGGACTCTCCTTTGGGTTGGCAGTGGGAAGTTGGGTCAGCAGTCGCAGCAAGGGGGGCAGGCGCTGCGCGGAGCGTGATCGCGGGCCAATGCCGGGCGCGCGGGCGGCCGGTCATTCGATTTTCCAGCGGCCCGAAGGCTTGGACCAGAACAGGTCGTGCCGGCCTCCGCCGAGCAGCGACGGATAGAGCGTCGCGCGGATCGGCGCGGCGAAGCTGGGATCGTCGAGCAACAGCTCGATGCACGGGCCGAGCGCGCCGTTCACGCGGGAAACGCCGCATCCGATGCGCGTCCCGAAAGCGTCGGGACCGAGCCGAACGTCATAGCCGGATATGGCGCGATCGTGGGACCGGAGCGCGTGAACGACGATTTCGGCGTCGAGGCAGAGCGTGCGGATACGCCCCTTGAAACCGTCGTCGACGACTTCGAATGTGCCGATGTCGATCATGGCAATGTCCTTTCTGCGGTTCGATCACGCGCCGTCCCGCGCCACCGCAGCGGCGCATCGGGCGTGTCACGGGTGAGGATCGGGATCGCGCGGCCGAGCACCGACGCGGCCGGCAGAGGACCGAAATAGCGGCCGTCCAGGCTGTCGGGACGATCGGCATTGAGCAGCAGCAGTTCGCCGGCCGCGAGCGTGCGGCAGCCGTGCCAGACCGGCAGCGGGCGGCCGATCCGGTCGCGGATCAGGGCGACGACAACCGCCCGTCCATCGACGCTAACCGTCACGCCGATCCGGCAAACCCGCTGCCCCGGCTTTGCCGCGACATGCTTCAACAGCGGCACATCCGTGCCGAGATATCCGCGCCCGGCCATCCACCGGGCCAGCGGTTCCGGCGGCGTGACGGCAACCAGCGATCCAAGCGATGGATTGCGATCGGGCTTGATCCGGTAGAGGCCGAGCGGCGCGCTCGCGCTGGCGTTCCAGAGAACGCGCGGCAGCGGATCTGTCATCGCGATGGTGACGAACGACGCGGCGAACGCCGACGCGGCGGCGGCGGTCGCGCGGAGATAGAAGCGGCGCGTCATCCCTCGATCTTCCGGCGCTTGAGCCAGGCGCGATGACGCTCCAGCGTGTAAGGGCGCGGGGCTTGTCCGGCGGCGATGCGGTTATGGACGTGCCGCCAATGGTCGGGCGCGGCGTCACACGGATCGACGCCGGCCGCTTCGGTCGCGTCGATCGCCGCGAGAACCTGACTGACTTTGGGCCAGCCCTCGATCTTGAGCAGGATGTCGCCACCCGGCCGCACGAACGGCAGCGTCGTGAACGGCTCGTCCGCGCCGACCGCGCGCACGATGTCGATGCGCGAGACTACCGTGCCGTAGTCGTTCGCCGCCCAGCGGATGAACGCGAAGATCGCGCCGGGCCGGAAGCGGACGATGCGGCGGCGGCGATCGACGATCTCGTCCACGGCGACGCGGCCGAACCTGATCCAGTGCTCGATCTGCTTCTCGATCCAGGTCAGTTCAACGCGTGTCATGCCGTCATCGGACGGCTGGCGGTGACGCATGGGTGACGGCGGGACGGTCATCGCCGGCTCCGGGCGATGGCCGAATCCGCGCGTGGCATGAGGTCGTCCTGACCCGGATCGGAGGTCGAATGCTTGATGCCGATGTCGGCCCAGGCGCGCAGGTCATCGACCGAATAGACGACGCGGCCGCCGATGCGGCGGTAGGCCGGGCCGGTTCCGAAATAGCGGTGCTTTTCGAGGGTGCGGCCGGAGAGGCCAAGAAAGCGCGCGGCTTCCGGCGTGCGCAGGAAGCGGGGCGGTAGGTTGGAGGGCGTATCGGACAAGTGACGACTCCTGCGGGCAGTGGCGGCAGGAGGCGTAAATGGCAGATCGGATTGCCCGCCGTAGGGGACGTAGATTTGTAACCGCACGGATATGACCACCCCCTCGCAGGGGGCCGTCGCCGTGGAAAATCAGCGGATACGGAGCAGTTTGCGGTAGTCGGCCTTCATCAGCGCGAGGCCGTCACGGACGAGGCGCACGGCGAAGGAACGCGAGGCCGACATTTTCCAGTCGCTGGACGACATTCGCTCCGCATCGTCGCGTCCCAGCGCGATCGCGATCTCACGATAGGTCGCGCCGCTGTCATGCAGGTCGAGCGCCCGCAGGATGAGGTCGAGCCGCGCGAGCTTTTGCGCCGTGAGCGGCCAGCCACGCGGAAATGGCCCCGTCGCCCGGCCAAGCAGGCGGCGATGGAAGCGCAACAAGCTCAACACCCTCGTGATGAAGTCCTTGTCGAGCGGAACGACGGCGGCGAGCGGCCGGCCGGGTTCGGGAGCCCGCAGCCACAGGCGATGCTCGCCGGCCGCGTCCTCGACGATGACGTGGCGACCTACGATGCCGGCGTGGTCTGCGAGCAGTGCGCCAAGCATTTGCGGATCAACAGGTGTGGCGTGCTCGAACCCCTCCGGTGCGACGTCCAGGATGACCGTGACAGCGGTCAGTTCCGGCCGCCAGACAACCGGCGCCGACAGGTCATCCGGCGACGTGGCGAAAGGACAACCCCCAGCGCCGCGCGAACGCGGCTTCCGCTGCGTCCTTCGCGACGGCGCCGCTGGCGATGCGTGTCTGCATCTGCGCATGTTCGGCGCGATAGGTGCGGTTTCGCCGCAGAAACTCGGCGGCAATATCGGCGCGCCCGAGGGCGTCGGACAGTCTTCCGGCGCCGCGCTGGCGACGCCCAGGTGGCGTCGGCATGGCATCCTCCCAACCGCGCTGCTGCGCGGATTTTTGGAGAGGCGACCATCTGCGGCGGCGCCACCAAAAACTAGAGCGGAGAGCGCACACAACCATGCCGGGCAGGCGGCGGGTTTGCGCCGAACTCGATCCATAATGGTGCGTAATTTTAACGCTTTGCCGGTCGTTCGCAGCCAAGTAAATGCACGTAGCCGACTTCGGTCATCCACCGGGCGCGGGCGAGATGGGTATCGTGCATGACCTTGGCACGATCTGGTTCGGCGTTAGGGTCGATGCCGAAAATCAGCCCCGCCGCCTCGCGCCAATCGGCTCCGTCCGTTTCGGCGTCGAGCAGCCGCAGATAGTCCGTCAGATGGCGCTCGTCGTAGCTGGTAAGCTGCGGCGACTCGGGCGCGCGATCGTCGAAACTCATCTTGTCCATCATACCCCCGATCCGCGCCCGCGTTAACCAATAGACCGGGAGCGCAGCATTTTCGATGCGCGTAATCGGCATGATTGCTTGCGGAATTTGCGCTGCCAATACCTTCTCAAAGGGGCTGCTGGTCTGCGGTGCGCCCCCGCAAACAGCTCCTGGACCCGTGATCGGGGAGTTGGAAAACCGGAATATCTCGGTCCCTATGACCTTTAGCCCGAGAGCCTGTTGTATACGTCACAGGCTCCCCGACCATGTGGTCAAGGATGGCGGCATCGTCACGGCCGACGCCAAACCGGATATTCCGGGGTTTCCACGCCCCAGGCCGCCGCGTAGCGACCCACGCTTCTTTTAAGTCAGCAATAGCGAGAATGCCACTACCAACCGCGAGCCGGGCGGAGCCCGGCGAGCGCGTTTGCGGCCGCGCGGACCTTGGGACGCGCTGCCGCCGCCGATCCGCCACAGCGGATCGGCGCGAGATGGGCCAACCGCAGGGCCGAAATTCCGACCCTGCGGTGACGAACGATCATACGGCCTTGAGGCGTTGCATTCCCTCGGCCAGCGTCCAGAGCGCCCGGTTGAGCGTCACATTCTGGTCGATGCCGTTGATGGCGCGGGTCTGCGCCCGGCGTATGCGGCCCTCGGCGTTGCGCTTGCGGCCCTGCAAACCGCCCCGCACGACATTCTCCTGAATGACGTTGAAGGTGGTCCACAGGCTATCGCCCATGTCCTCGCGGCGGCGCGGTTCGATGATCTGTTCAGGCCGTAGCGGGCTTTCATCCTCGCCATAGCGGGCGACCAAGCTGACCTCGCCAAGCAACCGCCGCTCGTCCTCGGAAAGCCGGACCTCTTTCATGGCCTCGCTCGCGCCGATCAGGCGGGGGAAGTCCTCGGCGACGGTGTAAACGCCTTCGATAATATCATGCTCGATATTGCCCTTGTGCGGCACGCGGACCTCCTCGAACCGCTCGCCCGCGATCATGGAATTGGTGCAGACGAAGCGCAGCATCCCGGCGAACATCTGGTAGGCGCTGGTCCCGTCATGGCTGTTCACGATGATGACTTCTGCGGCCTCGGCTTTGCCGATACCCTCGTCACGACGAAGGCGCAGCATGTGTTTTGCGTGGCCGTGGCGCGAACCGTCGCGCGGAACCGACTGGACGGCGAAGAACGGGAACCATCCTTCCCGGCGCAATCCCTCCACGATGTCGATGGTCGGGACATAGACATACCGCTCCGAACGGCTGTCGTGCGCCTCGCGGGCGAAGATGGACGGGACGTGGCGATATAGCGCCTCGTTGTCGAGCGGCTCCCAACCGCTGATCTGATGGGCGTTCCGGCCGAACCGGGTGGCAAGCTGATGGTACATGGCTGAACTCCTTGGGCTTGGGTTTCCGCGCAGCGGAGCGCCGCGCTGAAACCCTGCCCGTCGGCGAGACCGGGGGTGCAACCGGAGTGGGCGGCTTCGCGGGGAACCGGCTGCACGTAACGCGCAGCGTGGAGGAAGCTGGGCGGAAGCCGCTCCGAAGGGCGCTCGGGGCGGCGCCCCAAGCACCTCACAACATGCCGGGCCACTGGCCCGTCCATATTATGAACTGGCGGACCAGCACACGAAGGCGCCCCGCTCCGAGGGAGCGGGGCGCCGTGTCGAGGTCAGCGCGACCAGATGAGAGCGTATTCGCCGGGGGTCTCGGTTTCGACCAGAGTGGCGTAGATTGGAGCCGCGAAGGTCGGATCGTCCAGTTTGACCGAGATGTAGTCGCGGTTCTCGCGGCTGGTCTTTTTCCAGCCCGCGCCGCATTCGACCGTGCTGACCGCGAGGCGGAAATCGGGGGCCTTCTCGCTCTCCTTGTCGATCGGGCGAAGAGCCGCCTTGGCGTTGAGGGTGAGCGTCTTGAGGGTTCCGGTGAAGGAGCCGTTACCCGCCTGGGTGAAGGTGCCGATGGTCGCCATGTCGAAGTTCCTTTCGCTTTCGGGCCACGACCGCCGCGGCCTCGATGGCGATCGGTGAAGCGGGGATGATCGGACGCGCACCGCTTGCGGCCGGAGCGCAGCGGAGGATGGCGACGCGCGGCTTTTTTGTTTCGCGATGCAAAGCCGAAGGCAGCGGAAAAAAGCCGCGCGGCACCGTTGCGTCAGGCCGATCAAGGCGAAGCCGGCCCCGGTTAGATCAAGCCAATCGAGAGGCCGCGCGGTTGTCGCCGAACCGGAAATTCTACGCCGTGGCTAGGACGGGCACTGTCAGTCGGAGGCATTGGCTGCGTTGCTAACCTTCGCTGGATGACCTTGCCAGTAACCCTTCGCAGAAATGACGACAGAGCGGACGCGCCGATTCTTTGCCCATGTGTTTGCCGAGATCCAGCGTGAGGCTGGAATGGACGTCGCTCACCGCGCGCATCATGGTCGCCAGGTGATTCTACCGCGCGGGTCTGAAATAGCAATCGGCGAACCGAGCCCCAGAAACGCGACAGTCGATCCGCCATCAGAACGGCGCCCCGCTCCCTCGGAGCGGGGCGCCTGTGCAATGGGAAAGCGGCCGCGCCCCAACGGGCGCGGCCACGATTTCAGCCGGGGATGATGGCGCTGCGCGCGTTCAGCGCTGCGCCTCGCGCCAGCGGCGCGCCGCCGCCGCGTTGAACAGCGGGCTTCCCATGCAGGCGCGATGCTCGATCACGAAGGCAGCGCAGCCGTGCAGAACATAATCATGCGTGACGACGCATTCGTCGGAAAAGTCGTTGATCGGTTCGCCGCAGCGGATGCAGCACAATCTTCCGGGCTGGCTTTTGCGGCGCTCGATGACTCGGAACAGACGGCGCATGATCGACCTCCCTACAAGCGAGCGCTCCGTTAGCCGGGCCAGCGGAGCGCCGGGCACAAAAGAAGGCCGGGACCGCTTGCGCGGTCCCGGCTCCGTGCCGCTATTCGGCGGCGACAGCATAGGAGGCTTCGCTGTCCTCCGCTTCGGGCGGTTGCTCCACGCTATCCGTATCCTCCGGCTCCACAGGCGCGGGGACCGCTCCCCCCGGTTCGGGCGTCCGCAACACAGCGGGAAGCCATCCGGTCCCGGCCAGAAGCTGCTCGGCGGCCTGCGCCATGTCCGGCTTCTTCATGTCCGCGATGCGGCGTGCGGCGTCCTCGGACACGCCTTCGGTCACGGCCTCCACGATATGCGCCTTGGTGACACGGCCAAGGTAGCTGTCCACCGTCGGCGTCCAGTCCTTCGCCATGTCCAGCGCCAGCGCGCCCGCCAGCCTGTCCGCCGTTTGCAGCGACCGGGGTTTGCGATCCCACGGCAACCGCAGAGCATTGACGGTACGAGCCGCGCAATGCGCCAGGAGCAGGGTCCGTTTCGCCTCGTCCAGCCCCACGATGAAGCCCCACAGGTCCGCCACATCGCGCGGCATCCGTTCGGCCCATGCCTCGTGCTGCTCGCTCGCTCGCGCGGCCAGCGGGGTATCCTCGATCCCGTCCGCATGGCTCCCCAAGGGAGTCACGGTCGGACGAACCTCAAGGCAACCGGCCTCCGCATAGCTGTAGAACAATTGTGCGGTGAGCGTGTGGGTCAGCGCGATCAGCGCCATATCGGGCTGCTCGGCCAGCGCTACGCGAAGCGCCAAGGTCCGATGGGCGGACAGGTCGCGGGTGAGGCTGTCGGAAATCGGCTTGCCCGGTTCCTCGTCCTCTTCCTCGATCTCCTGCACGTCCTCGTCGCCGCCCTCGGCCTGCTCGTCCTCCACCGCCTCGCGGTCGATGGCTTCACCTTCGCCCCCATCCTCCGGCTGCGGGTCGGCCAGCGCCTCGTCTTCGGCTCGGACGAAACCGCGCTCGATCCTGACCGTGCCGTCATGGTGAAGGACGACGAACGCGCCGCCATGCGCGATCACGCTTGCGTCGTAGGCCGAACGCTTAGCCGAAATGGCGTCGATCTCGTCGGAAACCACCTCCAGCTTCGCCGCCACGTCCTCGGGCATCTCGTCATAGGACGAATAGCCTTCGGCCAGCGTGTCATGCTCGGTGGACAGCGCATCCAGCCGCGCCTCGTCCTCGTCAGACAGGGGAACCGTCTGCGGATAGAAGCGCCGCATCCCGTGGGCGTGGGGATAGTCGATATGCGCCTCGGTCCATTTCCAGCCCTCGTCCTGCACGGTCCCGGCGATCTCGCGCAGCTTCTCGGCGGCGAGCATGTCAAGCAAGCTCGCATCCTCGAAGAACCCGCCCCGGTCCTCGCTGAACAGGTCGCGGATGATGTTGCCGCCCGCCTCGATATAGGCATCGGCTCCGACGAATACCGCGCGCCGGTCGGCGGCGGGCACGTTGGCAGCGGTCATGTCGCGACGGATGATCCACGGCTCGCGATTGTGGTGCAGGTTCTCGAACACCTGCTCCTGACGGGCATGGTCCTCGTTGATCGCAAAGGCCATAAGCTGGTCCAGCGTAAGGCCGTCCTCGCGATAGACCTGCAAAAGCTTGGGCGAGACAGCGCCAAGGCGAAGCCGCTGCTTCACCACGCCAGCCGACACGCCGAACCGCGCGCCGATCTCTTCCGCGCCCCATCCCTTCTCGTTGGAAAGCTCCACGAACCGCTCGAACTGGTCGGCGGGGTGCATCGGCGTCCGGGTGACGTTTTCGTCAAGGCTCACCTCGGAAGGATCGTTGGCCGTGTCCAGCCAGCAGCGCACAGGTTCGGATTTCTTGCACTGCTTGCGCTTGGCGCGCAGCAGCATCGCCAGCCTGCGGCCCTCGCCTGCGGTGACGAGGTAATAGCCGGTCGGCGTCCCGTCCTCCTTGGTCTCCGGCTCGATCACAAGGTTCTGGATCAGCCCCTTGTGCTGGATCGACGCGGCCAGCGCCTCGATAGCAGCCTCCCCATGCGGCACCTTGCGGGCATTGCGCGGGGACTTCTTGAGCTTGGCGAGCGGTACGAAAATCTCGACGCCCGACACAGGCTCGGTGGCAACGGTTTCGATAACGGCGTTCATCTTCCTTACTCCTTCAAAACCACACACACCCCGGAATGGGGTGGGCGGCGAAAGAGCGACCGGCAGGCCCGCCGGCGGAGCCGGGCAGCATCCGTGAGGACCGGAACGCAGAGAAGGTAAGCGCGGCACGCGCGTTGCGGCCCGGCGCGGCGGGCCTAGAGGGAAGCGACGCCCACCCCATCTCGGGGAGTGCAACGACCGTCAACGCGATCGGGCCGGCGCAGCCTTGGCCCGATCTCCGCAGACCGGAAAGACGACAATCCGCGCGGCGGATTGCCCGAACGGCGCAGCGGCGCCACCCCGCCATGCGGATCGTCACCCGACAGGGAGTGCGCCGTTGTGGCGCGAAGAAGAAAGGAGTGTTCGAATGAACTGAGCTTACTGGCGTAGCTTATGCCTGACCGACTTACCGGTGCTGGTGATGAACCGGCTGAGATTCCGAAAGGGAAACGGGACCATAGCATGTCGGGGAATGGATCGAAGTCGGGTGCCGCAACCTGACGGTTGACCAACAGGCAAGGTGTGCATGGTGAAGACTGGATTGTCTGAATCCCAGATTCCAGCGGCTATCAGGTTGGCGATGGTGAACGCGGTTGTCACACCATTCCGAGCGGAGCGAGGAGCACGTCCTAGTGAATCGCTGCCAGTCCGCTCGGCGCAGCCCCGGTAAGGGGATTAAGGAAACGAACGGGGCACCTAAACACGCCGCGACTCCTCACTCGCGCAACTGCGGGATCGCCTAAACAGGACGGCTTGTTCGGACCTGCATGGCGACGGAGCCGTCATAGTAGTCAAATGCCCGGTGTAATGGCCGGGATAGCCGCCGCGAGGCGGACGGAGCAGCGGTATAAGCGGGAGTGATCCTTGTCGAAATCCGCAGCATCCGGGCGAAGGACGGCAGTTCTGTAACCTCGATGGATCAAGGGAAAGGGATTGCTGATGCAGACCGCTACTATCCTGAGACGGATCGAGACGCTTCCGGCCCTGTCGCGGGCGGGCAAGCGGATCAATGGTCTCCACCGCCTCATGCGGTACCGCTGCTTATATGAGCGGGCCTATGACAGAGTATCCCGGAATCGGGGTGCCATGACGCCGGGAGTAGACGGCCAGACCTTCGACGGCATGACGCTGGCAAGGCTTGATCGTCTGGTCGAACGCGTGGCGGATGGCCGTTACCGCCCTCGTCCAGTGCGGCGGGTCTATATCCCCAAGGGCAATGGTAAAATGCGCCCATTGGGCATCCCTACGGCGGATGATCGCATCGTTCAGGAGGCGGCGAGAATGATCCTCGCGGCGATCTATGAGCCTGTGTTCTCGAAACATAGTCATGGGTTCCGCGCGGGTCGCTCCTGCCACACGGCTCTCGAGGAGATCCGCAAAACCTGGACGGGTGCGAAATGGCTGATCGAAGTGGATGTTCGCGGGTTCTTCGACAACATCGACCATGACATCCTGCTCGGCCTCTTGGCCCGGCGCATCGATGATCCTGTGTTCATCGATCTGATCGGAACAATGCTCAAGGCAGGGTGCATGGACGAATGGAAGTTCGAACGGACCTATAGCGGCACTCCACAGGGCGGGGTCATCTCGCCCTTGCTTGCCAACATCTATCTCCATGAGCTTGACTTGTTCATGGAGGAAATGCGGGCGGGCTTCGACAAGGGCGTCAAACGGCGGGCCAATCCTGCCTATGCTGCTCAGGGCCAGCAGATCGCCGCACTTCGTAAGAAGATCGACGCAATCCGTGCCGGTGGCGCGGACGAGGCAGAAGTCCGGGCCTGTCTGGCTCGGATCGAAGCCATCAATCGGGATCGACGGAAAATATCATCCGTCGATCAAATGGACCCCAACTTCCGCCGCCTGCGCTATTGCCGCTATGCCGACGACTTCCTTGTCGGTGTGATCGGCAGCAAGGCGGACGCCGTCCGGATCATGGCCGATATACAGCACTTCCTCGCTGAGCGGCTCAATCTGGCGGTATCACCGGAGAAAACCGGGGTTCGCGATGCGTCGAAGGGATCGCCGTTCCTTGGCTTCCATGTATGCGCCTTCACGTTGCGCTCCGCCGGCACGATGGCGGGACGGCAGAAGGTCGGCGGTGGGATGCGTCGCGTCCTTCGTCGGCCAACGCGGGGGAATATCAAGCTGTGGGTGCCACGGGATCGGGTCTATGGGTTCTGCAGGCGGAAAAAGCTCGGCAACCTCGACAAGAGGAATGGCCGAGCACGTCCGCAGTTCCTCGACTCCAGTGTCGCGGAAATTATCGTTGCCTATAACTCGGAGTTCTGTGGCTTCGCCAACTATTATGCGATCGCCGACGGCGTAAAAGCGTCGCTCGACAAACTTGAGCTGGTCATGTTCAGGAGCTTGTTGGCGACGATAGCCTGTCGACGGCGTACGAGTAGAAAGCAGGTCATGAAATCCCTGAAAATGGGGGCGGACTATGGTGTCACCACCACGGTCCGGGGCAAACCGCGCGTCCACAAGGTGTGGAAGCTGAAACATCTGATCGTGAAGACGTGGGGCAATCCCATCGTCGATACCATCACGGTCGGCTCGCGCATTGCGCAGAGTTCGAACGACCTCGTTACCCGCCTCACCGCTGAAGAATGCCAAGCATGCGGCGATACCGATGGACCGTTCGAGATGCATCATCCCAACCGCCTGAAAGACAAACGGGGCGACCAACTGACACTGTGGAAACAATCGGCGCGGCGGCGCAGGACCATCGTTCTGTGCCGCAAATGTCACGTCGCACACCATGGTGGTCGGATGCCCGACAGAATGGAGAGCCGTGTGCATTGAAAGGTGCAAGCACGGTTCGGGGGGAGGCGCTGGGGCGTCCTCGAAAGAGGCGTCTCGCGCCCACCCTACCGAGACCCGTCAGGGGCTCGGTCGGAGCGCAGCGGAGATAGAGCGGCGGTCCCGTAGGGAGGCGCCAACCCTTCCTTGATTTTCTCAGCCTCATCGACTAAAATGCTGTCATTGACTTATGGAGGTTTGCATGGCGGTCATGACGATCCGAAACATCGACGACGCGATCAAGAATCGTCTGCGGCTGCGGGCGGCCATGCATGGTCGATCGATGGAAGATGAGGCCCGCGACATCCTGCGCTCGGCGCTCTCGACCGAAATCCCGCGCCCCCGCAATCTCGGCCAGGCGATCAACGAACGCTTCGGTGAGCTGGGCGGCGTCGATCTGCCTGTGACGCCGCGCGAGGCGATGCGGCCTCCGGTGGACTTTGGGGAATGATCGTCCTCGACACCAATGTCATATCCGAACTGATGCGGCGCGAGCCCGATCCGAGGGTCATGGCGTGGATCGCCGACCAGCCTATGGCGGGCGTGTTCACCACGACGCTGACCCAGGCGGAGATCTTCTACGGACTGGCGCTGCTGCCCGATGGCCGCCGCCGCGACGATCTGCTCGCGGCCGCACGCCCGATGTTCGATGTCGATCTGGCAGGGCGCGTCCTGCCGTTCGATGCCGAAGCCGCGACGGCCTACCCCGACATTGCCGCTGGTCGCAAACAGGGCGGAAGGCCGATCAGCCAGATTGACGCGCAGATTGCGGCCATCGCGCGCTCGCGCGGGGCGCGGCTGGCGACTCGCAACGTCCGTGATTTCACCGACTGCGGCATTACGGTCGTGAACCCGTGGGGCGAGCCATGAACCGCGCCGCCGTCCGCCCCTATCTGCGCTACGACACATCGGAGCCTTTGCACCAAGGCAGGACGGGCGGCACCATGCCCGCATGGCCACGTTTCGCAAGCCTCGTCGCCGAACGCCGCGCTGTCCCGCATACTGCCCGGACGATTTGCTCGACTACGCCCGATCGCCGGTTAACTCGGCTCGGCCCTGTGCCGGTCGGCCGTCCAAAGACGACATTTCCACCTGGACCGTTACAGACGACTGGCCTGATCGGGTGCCGGTCACGAGTGTCGAAGTGGACGTGTTCGAGGCATGGTTCGGCGATGTCTTCGACGAGTTGTTCGGGCCATGCCAATGATGTGAGGAAGTTGCCATGACTGTGCCGCTGCGCGCCGCCCTTTATCTGCGCGTCTCGACGGCGCGGCAGGCCGAGCATGATGTTTCGATCCCCGATCAGCGCAAGCAGGGCGAAGCCTACTGCGTCGCGCGCGGCTATGAACTGACCGAGACGTTCGTTGAGCCGGGCAACACGGCCACGAATGATCGCCGTCCCGAATTTCAGCGGATGATCGAGGCTGGCACGAGCAAGCCTTCGCCCTTCGACGTGGTGGTCGTCCACAGCTTCTCGCGCTTCTTTCGCGATGCTTTCGAGATGGAATATTATTACCGGAAGCTCGGCAAGAATGGCGTTCGCCTCGTCTCCATCACGCAGGAGCTTGGCGACGATCCGATGCACGACATGATGCGGCGGATCATGGCCCTTTTCGATGAGTATCAGTCCAAGGAAAACGCCAAGCACGTCCTGCGCGCGCTTAAGGAAAATGCCCGACAGGGCTTCTGGAATGGCTCGCTGCCGCCGATCGGCTATCGAATTGTCGCGGCCGAGCAGCGCGGGGCCAAGGTCAAGAAGAAGCTGGAGATCGACCCGCTTCACGCCGACACGGTGCGGCTGGCGTTCAAGCTGGCGCTGGAAGGCGACGGCACGTCCGGCCCGATGGGTGTGAAGACGATCACCAAGCATCTCAACGAACGCCGCATCTTCACCCGCGACGGCGGGCGCTGGGGCATCGGAACGGTGCATCGGATGCTGACCCGTCCGACCTATGCGGGGCGGCATGAGTTCAACAAGCGCGGCAAGAACAAGGAATTGAAGCCCGCCGAGGAAGTGATCGCGGTGGAGGTTCCGGCGATCATCGACCAAGCCACGTTCGATGCGGTGCAGGCGCATTTGAAGGCGCGTAGCCCGAAGGTCGCGCATCCGCAGGTCGTCGGTGGCCCGACGCTGCTGACGGGGTTGATCCATTGCGGCAAGTGCGGCGGCGCGATGACGATCCGCACCGGCAAGGGCGGACGCTATCGCTACTATACCTGCTCGATGAAGGCGCGGCAGGGCGCGACGGCCTGCGAGGGCATGACCGTCGCGATGGAGCGGCTGGACGATCTCGTCGCCAATCATCTGGCCAAACGGCTGCTCGATCCCGATCGACTGGAGAACGTGCTGTCGGAAGTTCTGGATCGGCGACAGGAACGATCCGAGCGACGCCGGGAGCACATCGCCGAGTTGAACAAACGAGCTGCGGAGACCGAGCTTCGTTTGAAGCGGCTTTACGATGCGATCGAAAGCGGAGTCGCCGACCTCGATGACCCGGCGCTCAAGGATCGCATCGACGGATTGAAGGCGACCCGCGATCAGGCGCGAGCGGACGCCGAGCGCGCCTCGGCGCTGCTCGTAAGCTCGGCGCAACAGACGATCACGCCGACGATGCTACGCGACTTCGCCTCTACCGCGCGGCGACGTATCCGGCGGGAGGGCGGCGGTTACCGACGCGACCATCTCCGCGCGCTCGCACAGCGGGTCGAAGTGGACAAGGGCGAGGTTCGCATCATGGGCAGCAAGAGCAACCTGTTGCGTGTGCTTGCCGCTAACGGCGTAGCCACGGCGGCGGGCGGAGTGCCCACCGTTGTACCGAAGTGGCGGAGCGGGAGGGATTCGAACCCTCGATACGCTTTTGACGTATACTCACTTTCCAGGCGAGCGCCTTCGACCACTCGGCCACCGCTCCGCATTGCACTGGAGGCGGCTCCCTATCGTGCGTCGGCGCGCTAGGCAAGGGGATGCTTTACTTTCCTTTCTCTCCCATGCTTGATTGCGCCATGCCGATCCGTTTCCTCGCTTTCCTGACCGCGCTTTTCCTGCCTGTTCCGGCCCTTGCCGCTCTTCCGGCGACCCCCTCCGCCATCGTCGCGCAGGCGCCTGCCACCGCATGGCGGACCATCGCGCCCGACACGCTGCTGATCATGACGCTGGAAGGGGGCAGGCGCGTGGTGATTCAACTCGCCCCGGATTTCGCGCCCGCCCATGCCGCCAATATCCGCGCGCTCGCCCGCGCCGGCTGGTGGGACGGCGAAAGCGTCTATCGCGTGCAGGACAATTATGTCGCCCAATGGGGCGATGTGACCGAGAAGAAAGCCCTTCCCGCCGGCATCGTCACGGACATCAAGCCGGATTATGTCCGCCCGCTCGCCGCACTCAAAACCGCCCCGGTGCCTTTGCCCTATCCGGACGCCTATGCCCCGCGCACGGGCTTTATCGACGGCTGGCCAGTGGCGATGGACAAGGCGTCGGCCTGGCTGCCCCATTGCTACGGCATGGTGGGCGTGGCGCGGAACCTGTCGCCCGATGCGGGGACGGGGGCTGAACTCTATGCCGTGATCGGCCAAGCCCCGCGCCAGCTCGACCGCAATATCGCCGTCGTCGGCCGGGTGATCCAGGGGATGAGCCTGCTCGCCAGCCTGCCGCGCGGATCGGGCGATCTGGGCTTCTACGCCGCGGGGGAAAAGCGCCTTCCCATCGTCTCCGTCCGTCTTGCCAGCGATCTGCCAGCCGCGCAGCAGCCGCATTATCAGGTCATGGACGTGACGTCGCAGAGCTTTGCCGACTACATCCGGCTGCGGGCGAACCGGAAGGATGATTTCTACGATCGTCCGGCGGGCGGGGTCGATCTCTGCAACGCGCCGGTGCCGGTGCGGCAGGCGCCCTGAGGCTCCGGTCGGTCAAAACGGGCAAATTGCCGGAACGATGCCTATCTAAAGGACATTACAGCTTCGCCGGCAAGGATGGAGAGGATGGTCATGATCGTAGGCACCGTCAGGGAGATCAAGAATCACGAATATCGCGTCGGCCTGACGCCGGAGAGCGTGCATGAACTGACCGCCCACGGCCATCGCGTGCTGGTGGAAAGCGGCGCGGGGGAGGGGATCGGCGCGCATGACCGCCTCTATGCCCGCGCCGGGGCGGAGATTGTGGACGATCCGGTCAGCATCTTCGCGGCGGCCGAGATGATCGTGAAGGTCAAGGAACCCCAGCCGGAGGAGCGCGCCCTGCTGCGCCCCGGCCAGATTCTCTACACCTATCTGCATCTGGCGCCCGATCCGGATCAGACGCGGGAGCTGATGGCGTCGGGCGCGATCGGCATCGCCTATGAAACGGTGACGGACGCCCATGGCGGCCTGCCGCTGCTCAAGCCCATGAGCCAGGTCGCCGGACGCATGGCGATCCAGGCCGGGGCGACCGCGCTGGAAAAGGCGCATGGCGGGCGGGGCGTGCTGCTGGGCGGGGTGCCGGGCGTCCTTCCGGCGAAGGTCGCGGTGATCGGCGGCGGCGTGGTCGGCTTCAACGCGGCGCAGATGGCGGCGGGCCTGGGCGCGGACGTCACCATTCTCGACCGTAGTCCGGAAGTGCTGGAGCGGCTGGGCATCCATTTCGAGGCGCGGGCGAAGACGCGCTTTTCCAACCGGGCCAATCTGGCGGAATGCGTCGAGGAGGCCGATCTGGTGATCGGCGCGGTGCTGATCCCCGGCGCCGCCGCGCCCAAGCTGGTGTCGGCGGATATGCTCAAGACCATGAAAAAGGGAGCGGTGCTAGTCGACGTCGCGATCGACCAGGGCGGCTGTTTCGAAACCAGCCATCCCACCACCCATGACGACCCCACCTATATCGTCGATGGCATCGTCCATTATTGCGTCGCCAACATGCCGGGCGCGGTGGCGCGGACCAGCACCTATGCGCTCAACAATGTGACCTTGCCCCACGCGTTGAAGATCGCGGACCTGGGGTGGAAGGAAGCGCTGCGGGCGGACCGGCATCTGCTGGACGGGCTGAATGTGTGGAACGGCCAGATCACCTACCAGGCCGTGGCGCAGGAGCTGGACCTGCCTTACACGCCGGCGGAAGAGGCTATTGGATAGAGGGCCGTGGCGGCAGGTTTGGTCAGTTCCAGCCATTGAGAGGCACGTGTTCCTGCGAAGGCAGGAACCCAGTTCCTACGGTGCGACGATCCACGAACGGCGGGACTGGGCTCCTGCCTTCGCAGGAGCACGGTGCACTTCAAGGAAAGCGACGCAAAAGCGGACCTTCCGCTTCCCACCCATCTCCGTTTCCTCCCCCCACTCTCCACAATATTGCTCCTCCCTTTGCGGGTTCCCCGGCTTCGTTCGTTTTGCGTGGATGTGGGGGCTGTTGATCGTCCCTGCCACGCACGTTCCGCCGAAGAGAGGCATGGGTTTCCAACATGGTCGATTGCACAGCTTCCGCCGCCTTGATCCATAGAGGCATCTTCCCCAACAGTGCCGCCTGCGCCATAGCGTCGGGGGAGCAGCGCTGATGCAGGGTGACATGATGACTTGGCTAGTACCCCTGGTCGCGATGCTGGGCGCGGGCCTGTTCGCCGGTTTCGCGGCGGGGATTTTCGGGATTGGCGGCGGCTTCGTGGTGGTGCCGGCGCTCTTCGTGGTGCTGCCGCTGCTGGGCGGCACGCATGATGCCATCGCCCATGTCGCCATCGGCACATCGGCGGCGACGATCATCGTGACGTCGATCCGCTCGCTGCTCGCCCATGCCAAGCGCGGCGCGGTGGAGTTCGAGGTGCTCAAGACATGGGCGCCGTGGATCATCCTGGGCGACGGCGCCGGTGTGCTGCTGGCCGGTCATGTGGACGGGCACATCCTGACCATGATCTTCGCGGTCGGCGTGTTCCTTATGTCGCTCAATTTCCTGCTGCCCAAGGTCGGCGGCAAGGTGATCAGCGACACCATGCCTTCTGGCATCGCGCGGGTCGGCATAGCCGGGGGCTTGGGCACCTTTTCCGCGCTGCTCGGCATTGGCGGCGGCACCATCGCCATCATGGTGATGACGCTATGCGGCCGCTCAATCCACCGCGCCATCGCCACCGCATCGGGCATCGGCACGCTGATCGCCATTCCCAGCGCCATCGGCTTCGCGCTGATCGGCCTCAAGGAAAGCGGCTTGCCCTGGGGATCGCTGGGCTATGTCAACATTCCCGCGACGCTGGCCATCGCCTCCATGTCGATCCTCACCGCGCCGCTGGGCGTGGCGGCGGCGCACAGCCTGCCCGCCGCACCGCTCAAGAAATTCTTCGGCGTCTATCTGGTCGTCATCGCCTTCGTCATGTTCCGCAACGCCATCAAGATGTGACTTCCTCCGACCGCCCGTGGCCCCTGCACAGGCCACGGGCGGATTTTATTCAAACTATTGATATTATTTGATTTAATGTCATTTTATGCGCTCCCCCGGTCGACGCTGGAGCGCATTTCATCCATTCTGCACATCCGTTCATGCACAAAATCCTCCTTTTCGGACGTTGACCCAGCAGAGTTCGCATCAGGAAGAGGAGAAGAGACATGAACCGCTCGATTGTCGCCAGCGCCCTTGCCATCCTCGCCATGGCGCCGGTTTCCGCGATGGCCGCGCCCTATGGCGCGATGAGCTATGAAGAAAGGCTCGCCGCCGCCGAGGACGACATGACCTTGCCCGCGCCGATTGCGGGTGTGCAGAATAAATATTGGTTCAACTATCGCACCGACCTGGCCGAAGCCCGCAAGGAGCTGGCCCACGACCTGCGCCACGCCACCGATGCGGAGGATGAGCGGGACGCCTGGGACGAATATCGCATCGAACTGGCCGATGCGCGCCATGATTATGTGAAGGAAATGCGCGAGAAAGGCTATCGCCCCGGCCAGGTGCGGGTCTATGGCTCCGGCCGCTAGCCGGACATGTCCCGCTTGCTAAGCCGCGTGCGGCTTGACATTTAGGGGTGGATGCGGGGCGAAAGCTATTCTTCCATCCGGCAAGCGCTTGCGCAGAACCCCGCGCAGGCGCTTGCGCTGTGCCTCGACCGGCTTGGGCAGGCCGCCGGGGATGCCGAAGCCCATCGCCTCGCCGCCCGCGCCCTGCGCGCCCTGAAGCGGGATGGGGAGGCGGAACGGCATGAATCCGCCGCGATCGACGCCGCCGCCACCGACCCGGCGCTCCAGCAGGCCGCCGTCGCCCTGCTCGACAACCGCCTGCATCTGGCCGAACCGATCCTGCGCGGGCGGCTCAAGGACAATCCCTTCGATGTCGCGGCGATCCGCATGCTGGCCGAACTGGCGGGCCGGATCGGGCGCAATGCCGATGCGGAAAAGCTGCTGCGCCGGGCGCTGGAACTGGCGCCCGCTTTCACCGCCGCCCGCGCCAATCTGGCGACCGCGCTGCACCGCCAGAACAAGACTGGGCAGGCGCTGGAGGAATTGGATCGGTTGCAGGACCAGTCCAACCCCGCCCACGCCAATCTGCGCGCCGCGGTACTGGGCCGGCTGGGCGATTTTGACGAAGCCATCGCGCTCTACGAGCAGATATTGGCTCAGGTGGCGGGCCAGCCGAAAATCTGGATGAGCTACGGCCATGCGCTCAAGACGGTGGGCCGCACGGCGGACAGCATCGCCGCCTACCGCCGCGCCACCGCGCTGCGCCCGGCTTTTGGCGAGGCGTGGTGGAGCATCGCCAATCTGAAGACGGCGGCCTTCGACGCCACCGACATCGCCGCCATGTCCAACGCGCTCAACGACGCGCATGCCAGCGCGGAGGACCGCTTCCACCTCCATTTCGCGCTGGGCAAGGCGTTAAGCGACCAGGGCGAGGCCGGCGCCGCCTTCACTCATTATGCCGAAGCGAACCGCCTGCGCCGCATCGCCCAACCCTATGAGGCGGCGCGCACCACCCGCGCAGTCGATGCGGCGGTCAGCCTGTTCACCCCGGATTTCTTCGCCACGCGGCAGGGCAGGGGCTGCGCCGCGCCCGACCCGATCTTCATCGTCGGTCTGCCCCGCGCCGGCTCCACGCTGATCGAGCAAATTCTCTCCAGCCACAGCCAGGTCGAAGGGACGATGGAACTGCCCGACCTGCCCGCGCTGGTCGCGGAACTGCGGCAGGAGGGCGATTGGCCCGCCATGCTGCGCGACCTCGACCCCGCCCGCCTCCGCGCCTTGGGGGATGCCTATATCGAGCGCACCCGCATCCAGCGGCGCGAAGGGCGGCCCTATTTCATCGACAAGCTGCCCAATAACTGGCTGCATGTCGGCCTTATCCACCTGATCCTGCCCCATGCGCGGATCATCGATGCGCGCCGCCACCCGCTTGATTGCGGCTATTCCAATTTCCGCCAGCATTTCGCGCGGGGGCAGGCGTTCAGCTACGACCTTGGCGACATCGGCCATTATTATGCCGACTATGTCCGGCTGATGGCGCATGTCGACGCCGTGCTGCCGGGGCGCGTCCACCGCGTCGTCCACGAACGGCTGCTCGACGATCCGGAAACGGAGGTGCGCGCCCTGCTCGCCGCGCTAGGTCTGCCGTTCGAGGAAGCCTGCCTGCACTTCCACCAGAACCGCCGCGCCGTGCGCACCGCCAGCAGCGAACAGGTCCGCCGCCCGATCAACCGCGATGGAGAGGGTCAATGGCGCGCCGTCGAAGCGCAGCTCCGGCCCCTGATCGCTGCCCTTGGCCCTGTGCTGGACAGCTATCCCGACGCGCCCTGACCGTGGCTTTCGGGTAACAATCGCCTGAAAAAGCGCATGATTGTCGGGACGCAACGATTTTCCATTGCGCGCTTCCGGCAGTTGATGACAATTTCCCGCAGAAACTCGTGCACCTGAGGGGAGGTAGCCGATGTCAGGTCGCTTACGCTTGATGGAGTTTTCGTCCGCATTGCTGGTGACCAGCGCGCTGGTCTTTCCGGCTCTCGCGCAGGAACCGGCGCAACAGGCCGCGCCGCCCGCCTACAGCGACGTGATCGTCGTCACCGCCCAGCGCCGCGAGGAACGGTTGCAGGATGTGCCGATCAGCATCAACGCGCTCGGCCAGGCCAAGCTGGAACAGGCCAATGCCAAGGCGCTGGACGATTATGCCAAGCTGCTGCCCAGCGTCTCCATCCAGTCCTTCGGCCCCAGCCAGGCGCAGGTCTTCTTCCGCGGCGTAGCCACCGGATCGGGCGGCCCGCCTCTGCATATCGGCCCGCTGCCGACCAGCAGCACCTATGTCGACGAAATCCCGGTCACGACCATCGGCGGCATGGTCGACGTCCATCTCTATGACGTCGCGCGGATCGAGGCGCTGGCCGGGCCGCAGGGCACGCTGTTCGGCGCCAGTTCGCTGTCGGGCACGCTGCGCATCATCACCAACCGTCCGGAACTGGGCAAGACGACCGGCAGCATCGACCTGCAAGTCAACAAGTTCAGCAAGGGCGATTTCGGCGGATCGGCGGAAGGCTATATCAACCTGCCGATCAGCGACAATGCCGCGCTGCGCGTCGTCGGCTTCTATGACCGGGCCGGCGGCTATATCGACAATATCCCCGGCACGCGCACCTTCACGCTGGACGATAACGACCCCAGCACCAACCTCACCGTCAACAACAACGCGCTGGTCGAAAACGACTATAACGACGTCGAAACCTGGGGCGGCCGCGCCGCGCTGCGCGTCGACCTGGACGACAATTGGACGGTCACGCCGCAATTTCTCTATCAGAGCCAGATCGCCCATGGCGGCTTCTTCTACGATCCGACCAAGGGCTATCTGAACGTCACCGACTATCTGCCCAGCCGCAACAAGGACCGCTGGTGGCAGGCTGCGTTGACCATCCAGGGCAAGCTCAGCGACTGGGACATCACCTATTCGGGCGGCTATTTCGAGCGCAAGGTCGATAATATAGCCGATTATTCCTATTATTCGGTCGCTTACGACAGCTACACCTATGTCGACGATAACGGCGTGACGCAGCCGGGCTTCACCACCTTTTTCCCGGACGCCAACGGCCATCCCATCGACCCGACGCAAACCGCGCACCAGTTCGACAAATATACCAAGCACACGCAGGAATTGCGCGTGAACTCGCCCACCGACAAGCCGTTCCGGCTGGCCGCGGGCATGTTCCTGCAAGTCCAGACCGACAAGATCGGGGCCGACTATCAGACGGTCGGCATCGGTTCGATCCCGACGCCGATCTGGCTCACTCCCTTCGGCACCAGCGACACCGTGTTCCTCACCCGCGTCAAGCGCAAGGACCGCGACTATGCGATGTTCACGCAGGGCGAATATGACATTGTGCCCAATGTCACGCTGATCGCGGGCGTTCGCGGCTATGTGGCCCACAACACCATCTACGGCTTTTCCGGCACCAACAGCGCCAGCAATCTCGATCCGGCCAATTGTTTCCCCACCAGCCTACCCGACGTCCCCTGCGCCAATGTGCACAAGAAGCAGGTGGAATCGGGCGTCATCTGGCGCGGCGGCATCAAATGGCAGGTGTCGAGCGACATCATGCTCTACGGCACCGTTTCGCGCGGCTACCGGCCGGGCGGCAACAACCGGCGGCCAGGGGTCAATCCGTTCAAATCGGACAAGCTCGACAATTTCGAACTGGGCTGGAAAAGCCGTTTCGGGCGCTTCACCTTCAACGGCGCCGCCTTCTACCAGAAATGGCGCGACCTCCAGTTCGGGCTGGTGCCGGTGGGTCAGAATGGCGTCACCAACACCTATAATGCCGGCAACGCGCGCATCTATGGCGTGGAGGGCGACCTGTCGGCCCGCTTCGGCGGCCTCAGCCTGTCGGCCAGCGCCACCTATGTCGACGCGCAGCTCACCAGCGATTTCTGCGAAGTCGATCCGGTGACGAAGAATATCGTCTGCAACCCCGGCGTCCCGCCCGCCGCGGCCAAGGGCACGCGCTTGCCGATTATGCCGCGCTTCAAGGGTTCGGCCACGGCGCGCTATGAATGGCCGCTCGGCGCGATGACGGCCTTCGTGCAGGGATCGGTGTCGCATCAGGGCGGCACGCGCACCTTCCTGACCGACGCGGACTATGCGGCGGTCGGGCCGACCAAACCCTTCACCACCGCCGATTTCTCGATCGGCACCCATTGGGATAGCTGGCGGATAGAGGCGTTCATCCAGAACGCCTTCAACAGCCATGGCGCGCTGGGCAAGAACACCATCTGCGCCACGGAAATCTGCGGCGCCTATGCCCGGACCTACCCGACCAAGCCGCAATTTTTCGGGCTGAAAGTGGGCTATGATTTCGAGTAGCAAATAGGTTCCGGTGCTCCTGCCTTCGCAGGAGCACGTGGTGCGAGCCTCTAAACCCGCTCCTCCTCCGGCATGACGTCCACCATCACCTGGACATTCTGCCCGGAGCCGCCCACGAACAGCCCATCCATCGGCGCGACGTCGGCATAGTCCCGCCCCATGGCGACGAACAAATGCCCGTCCCCGGTTATCACCCCATTGGTCGGATCGAAGCCGATCCACCCCCGCGTCGGCCCGCACCACAGCATCACCCAGGCGTGCATCGCGTCCGCGCCGACCAGCCGCGCCATGCCCGGCGGCGGATCGGTGCGCAAATAACCGCTCACATAGGCGGCAGGCAGCCCGAACCAGCGCAGCGCCGCCACCATCACATGGGCAAAGTCCTGACACACCCCATGGCGCGCCGCAAAGGCCTCCGCCACTGGCGTCGCCGCATCGGTCGCCCCGCTCACATAGGCGAACGCGCCCTTGATCCGCTGCGCCAGTTCCAGCGCCGCCCCCACAATCGGCCGCCCGGGCGCAAGCAAATCCCCCGCCCAAGCCCCGATCTCCGCCGCCAATGGCACACGCGGCGAGGCGTAGAGATAATGCGCCGGCCCCGCCGGCCCCATGTCCCGCGCCGCCAAAGCCGCCTCCGCCACCGCGCCGACGGTTGGATCATCCTCTTGCGGTTCGATGGGCGGGCCGCCCTGCACCCCGGCACGGAAGCTGCTTTCGATGCTGATCCGGCGCAACGGACTGTCGATCTCCAGCCGGGCGACATTCACCGGCCACGCCCCCGGTCGCGATTCGATGGAAGCGGGCGCGGGATCGACCGCCAGATGATAATCCGACGTCCACTGCCCCGGCCATGGCGCGGGCCGAAGCCGCAGGTTGAAGCGCGCCAACTGCACCGGCGCATCATAATGCACGATGGTCTGATGCCGGATGTGGTAGATCATGACAGCAGGCTGACGCCCTCATTCTTTTCCTTGCGCCGTTGCAGGAAATAGCGCTGCCCGATGGCATCCGAAAGACCGAGCAGCCGGCTCTCCGTGTCGGCCAGATCGGCCATGCCCAATGCATCCCCGGTCAGCGGCACCAACCGCGCCGCCAGCATCGCCGCCAGCCGCTGCGGTTCCTCCGGCATGCCGTCGCCATGCAGCGCGGGCAGCGCCGCGACATGCTCCGCCAACCTCTGCACCTGATAGACGATCGAGCGCGGATTTTGCGGTTCCAGCGCCACCAGATCGCGCACCGGCGCCAGCGCAGGCCCGGCGAGATAGCGGTTGCGATAGCTGATCTGGCTGTCGTTCAAATCCAGCAGCACGGTCAGATCATCCGCCGACGCCCAGTCGGCCCCGAACAGCATGGCCAGGCGGCAGCCGTTGATCGCCCGCTCCATCCGCCGCCCCATGTCGTGGAAACGCCACCCTTCGGTCCGCCCCATATTCTCCGCCGCCAACCCGGAAAGCGCCGAAATCCGCTCGATCATGCGGGAAGAGGCTTCCAGCAAAGTCTCCGTCACCCCGCCGTCGAAATCGGGCAGGGGCAGGCGCACCAGCCGCCAATAATCCACTGCCAGCCGGTCGCGCAGCCCTTCGCCAATCCCCGCCACCGCCGCCAGCAACGCCCGCACGCTGCCCGGCTGCACGCCGTCGCCCAACGCCTGCGCGCAAAGCGGCCCGACCGCCCCCGCCGCGTCGGGAATGGCCCCCCAAAGGGCAAGCTGCCCCATCAGCCGATCCATGGTGGGCGATCCGACGGCCGGTCCCAGATCGGCCTCGATCGACCCGCCGACGATCGACCGGATCACCCGCGCCGTCATCTCCGTGCGCTCGATATAGCGCCCTAGCCAATAGAGATTGTCCGCCGCCTTGGCGGGCAGCATCCCGCCCACGCGCCGGATCGCGGGCGCTGCGGCCACCGCCGACAGCCCGTCCTGCGGCACCGGCTTGCCGTCCAGCACGCACATGTCCGCTGACAGGTCGCCCTCGCCCATCAGCGCGGCGCGAATGTCGCCATGCGCCGCCAGCCGGGTGAAGGCGCCCGGCATGATCCGCCATTGCCCCAGCTCGTCCCGCGCCACGAACACGCGCAGGGTAAAGGGCAGGGGGGTCAGCTTTCCGTCCACGATCGCAGGCGTGGTCGACAGCCGCACCACCTCCTGTCCCACATAGTCCATCGGCCGCCGCGCCATGGCGTCGAGCAAGGCCGCCCGCTGCGCCGCATCCATGGCCGATCCGGGCAGGAAGCGCGTGCCCGTCAGCCCGGCCACATCGCGGTCGAAGGCCGATCCCACCACCAGCTCGTCCATCGCGTCCGCGACATGCGCCCGCTCCGCGCTCTGCCCGCACCACCAGGTCGCGATATTGGGCAGGATGAGGTCCGCCCCCAGCACCTCCCGCGCCAGCCCCGGCAGGAAGGCCGCCATGGCCCGCGATTCGATCACGCCCACGCCCGGCCAGTTGGCCAGCATCAGCCCGCCCTTCACGCAGGCGTCGAACAGGTCCGGCACGCCGATGCGCGATTCCGCGTCGAACGCCAGCGGATCGATGAAGCGGCTGTCCATCCAGCGCCACAGCCCATCGACCCGCTTCAATCCCTGGATCGTGCGCACGAACAATTGCCCGTCGGACACGATCAGATCCTCGCCCTCGACCAGCAACAGGCCCAGATAGCGCGCCAGATGCGCCTGCTCGGCATAGCTCTGGTTGAACCGTCCCGGCGACAGCAGGCCGATGCGCGGATCGCTCCGCTCGCAATCGGCCGCCAGCCCGCGCCGCAAATCGCTTAGAAAAGGCGCCAGCCGCCGCACATTGAGCGCGCCCAGCAAATCCCCGGTCGCCCGCGACAAGGCCAGCCGGTTCTCCAGCGCATAGCCCACGCCCACCGGCGTGCGCACCCGGTCCGCCAGCACGCGCCATTCGCCATCCGGCCCCCGCGCCAGATCGGCGGCGTAGAAATGGATGAAATGGCCATGGGGCGGCGGCGCGCCGGTCATCACCCGCCAATGATGCGGGCTGCCGGTGATGACGCTGGCGGGCAGCTTGCCGTCCCGGACCAGCGATTGCGTGCTGTATATGTCGCTGATGACGCGCTCCAGCAACTGCGCCCGCTGGACCAGGCCTTGCTCGATATGTGTCCATTCCTGCGCGCCGATCAGCAGCGGAACGGGGCTGAGCGGCCAGGGCCGTTCCTGCTGATCCCCGGTCAGGCGGAAGGCAAGCCCCAGATCGACCGCCTGCCGCTCGACATTGCCCGCCAGCACCGCCGGATCGCCCTGCGCCTGAACCGACAGCCGCTCCAGCATGGCCCGCCAATGGCCCGCCATCTCCTTGCTGGCTCCGGCGAACAGATCGCCCTTCGGCGCTCCCGCCAGATAGGTCTCGGCCCAGCCCGCCGCGTCTACAGGAAGGGCGTCCGCCATGCTCATGGATGCCGGAAACGCAGGTCCAGCGTCATCGGAAACTCGCTCGGAGCCTCGGCGGGCGGCATGTCGACCGGGCCGGGCGTATGGCCATGATCCTGGAACCGCGCCTTGCGCCGCGCCTCGGCCTCATAGGCGTTGATCGGCAGCGTGTCGTAATGGCGCCCGCCCGGATGCGCGACATGATAGACGCAGCCGCCCAGCGACCGCCCGCTCCAGCTATCCAGCACGTCGAAGGTCAGTGGCGCATTGACCGGCAGGGCCGGGTGCAGACAGGCCGCCGGCGCCCAGGCCTTATAACGCACGCCGCCCACCGCTTCGCCCGGCACGGCGGTCGGCGTCATCGGCACGCGCCGCCCGTTGCAGGCGACGACATGCCGCCCGGCGATCAGGCCCGTCGCCCGCACCTGCAACCGCTCGGTCGAGCTGTCGACATAGCGTACCGTGCCGCCGATCGCGCCCGTCTCGCCCAGCACGTTCCACGGCTCCAGCGCGTGGGCGATCTCCAGCCCGACGTCGCCCGCATCGACTGCGCCATGGATCGGGAAGCGGAACTGCTTCTGCGCCTCGAACCAGTTGGCATCGAAGTCGTACCCCGCCCCGCGCAGGTCGCCCAAAACCTCTAGAAAATCCGCCCAGACGAAATGCGGCAGCATGAAGCGGTCGTGCAGCGCCGTCCCCCAGCGCACCAGATTGCCCTGCTGCGGCTGGCGCCAGAACCACGCCGTCAGCGCCCGCAACAGCAATTGCTGCGCCAGACTCATCTTCGGCTCCGGCGGCATTTCAAAGCCGCGAAACTCCAACAAGCCCAGCCGCCCGGTCGGCCCATCGGGCGAGAACATCTTGTCGATGCAGATTTCGGTGCGGTGGGTATTGCCCGTCACATCGACCAGCAGATTGCGGAACAGCCGGTCGACGAGCCAGGGCGGCGGCGCATCACCCTCGCCCGGAGCAGGCACCTGCGCCAGCGCAATCTCCAGCTCATAAAGCCCGTCATGCCGCGCCTCATCGATGCGCGGCGCCTGACTGGTCGGCCCGATGCACAGCCCCGAAAACAGATAGGAGAGGGAAGGATGCCGCTGCCAGTACAGCACAAAGCTTTTCAGCAGATCGGGCCGCCGGATGAAGGGCGAGTCGATGAGGCTCGGCCCGCCCAGCACGATATGATTGCCGCCCCCGGTGCCCACGGATCGCCCGTCGACCATGAACTTGTCGGCGGTCAGATCGCAGGTCCGCGCCAGCGCATAGAGCCGCTCGGTGATCGCCACCGTCTCGTCCCAACTCGCGGCGGGCTGCACATTCACCTCGATCACGCCCGGATCGGGCGTGGCCTTGAGCACCTGCAATCGCGGGTCGGGCGGCGGCGCATAGCCCTCGATCCGCACCGGAATCCGCATCGCTTCCGTCGCGCCCTCGATTTCCGCCACCAGTTCCAGATAATCCTCCAGCGCCTCCACCGGCGGCAGGAAGATCGACAGGAAATGCCCGCGCGGCTCCACCGTCACGGCGGTGCGCACCGCCCCTTCGATATGGAACTGCTCGACCCGCTCCTGCGCGACAGTCCCGCCCGGCGCATCCGGCACCCGCTGCACCGGCTGGGCATGAACCTCATCCAGCGTGGCGCGGAAATCCGGCAAAGGTCCACGCGGCTCGCTCGGATCGCGGGGATGGATATAGGGAAAGGCCGCCTCCGGCACATGCGGCAGCGACCCCAGCGGCAAGCGATAGCCCAGCGCCGAATCCCCCGGCACCGCGAACAGCCTGCCACGCCGCAACTGCCATATCTCGCTCTGCCAACGCGGCGTCGGCACTTGGCTCTGCCAACGCTGCACCGGCAGCACGAAACCCACCGGCTGGTCCAGCCCCCGCTCGAACGCCCGCACCATTCTTGCGCGGGCTTCGGGATCGGAAATCTTGGGATCGTCGGGCGATGTGTTGACCGGCAGGTCCGCTTCCTTGACCGCCCAGACCGCCGGGTCTTCATAGACCGGCTGGATATGCTCGGACGTAAAGCCCATCGCGCCCGCCATATGCGCGATAAAGGCCTCGGCATCCTCTGCCGTCACCGCCCGCGCATCCTCAGCCGCCACCTCATCGGCGATCAGCCCGGCATCCCGCCAGATCGGCACCCCATCCTGCCGCCAATATACCGCATAGGCCCATCGCGGCAGGCTCTCGCCCGGATACCATTTGCCCTGCCCATGATGCAGCAGCCCGCCCGGCGCGAACGTCTCCCGCAGCCCCCGGATCAGCCGGTCGGCATAGCCCGCCTTGGTCGGCCCGACGGCATCGCCATTCCACTCGCCTTCGTCGCCGCCATTTTCCGCCACAAAAGTCGGCTCGCCCCCGGTGGTGAGGCGAACATCCTGCGCAGCCAAGTCGGCATCGACCTTCGCCCCCAGCGCCATCACCGCATCCCAGCGCGCATCGGTAAAGGGCTTGGTGATCCGCACCGCTTCGGCAATGCGGCTGACCCCCATGGAAAAGTGGAAATCCACCTCCGCCGGTTCGGCCATGCCGCTGATCGGCGCGGCGGATCGATAATGCGGCGTCGCGCAGAGCGGAATATGCCCTTCGCCCGCGAACATGCCCGACGTCGCATCCAGCGCCACCCAACCCGCGCCCGGCACATAGGCCTCCGCCCAGGCATGCAGGTCGACCACGTCCTGCGAAACCCCCTTCGGCCCCTCCAAAGGCTCGACATCCGCCACCAACTGGATCGAATAGCCCGACACGAAGCGCGCCGCAAAGCCCAGCCGCCGCAGCAATTGCACCAGCAGCCAGGCTGAATCCCGGCATGATCCGGTGCCGATCTCCAGCGTCTCCTCCGGCCCCTGCACGCCGGTTTCCATGCGGATCACATAGCCGACCCGTTGCTGAAGCTGCCGGTTCACCTCGACCAGAAAATCGATCGTCCGCCCCTCGAAACCCTGATGGCTCTCCACCAGCGCCTCGAACAGCGGCCCCTGATCCTCCAGCTCGAAATAGGCAGCAAGGTCGGTTTTCAGCTGTTCGTCATAGGCGAAGGGATACTCCTCCGCATAAGGTTCCACGAAGAAATCGAAGGGATTGATGATGTCGAGATCGGCCAGCAGGTCGACCTCGACCGAAAAATGGTCGACCGGATCGGGAAAGACGATCCGCGCCAGCCAATTGCCATGCGGGTCCTGCTGCCAGTTCAGGAAATGTCCGGAAGGCTCGATCTTCAACGCATAGTTGGGGATTTTCGTCCGGCTGTGCGGCGCGGGCCGCAATCGGATCACCTGCGGCCCAAGCCTGATCGGGCGGCTGTAGCGATAGGACGTCAGGTGGTGGAGCGCGGCCTTCAGCATGGAAGCGATGAAACGCCACCCCCTGCTGCAATGCAATATACAATCGTTTTGCGCCCAAAGATTCTGTCAGGGCAACAAATCCACCCGCTCCGCATCCGGCATCACCGCATCCAGCAGCAGCGAGCGATGGCACGCCGCCGCATCCCGCTCGAAACAGAGCACAGCCACCGGCTGCTCCTGCGCCATTTCAATCAGTTGCGCCGCCTGCACCATCGCCTCAGGCAGCGCCAATTGCCCTTCATAAATCTCCGCCAGCCGCTTGTGATCGCCCTTGCGCGCCGCCTCGCGCCCGGCGGCGGGCGTGCCCAGCGCCTTCAACCCCACATAGTCGATCCCCGCCTCCCGCAGCCCGGCGGCCAGGATATTCTTGGAAAAACCCGGCCGCCGCGACAAAGGCACCGCCCGCACATCGGCCAACAGGGTAACACCCGCCGTCTGCAACGCCGCGATCACCTCGTCCTGCGTCGCGCCCTCATAGCCGATGGTGAAGATTCGCATGCTCGGCAAGATACCGTGTTCCTGCGCGGGCAGGAACTGACTTAGTCTCCGTCCCCCTCAGCCCGCTCCATCATCTCCATGAAGTCCCGTGCCGCGTCCCGGTCGGCCGGGTCCGCGAACGCCTCGTCCAGATCGGGCGCATCGCCCAGCAGGAACATCAGCGACCAGAGCGCAAAGCGCCGCCGCCCATCAGTCTCCAGCCCGAAATCCACCCGCATATGCTCGATCCCGGCCGCCAGCGCGTCGGGCGTCAGCGCGTCCACGTCCCGCACCCCGAAATAGCGGTGCAACTGATCGTCGAAATTCATGGCACCGGCACCGTTTCAGGCAGACCCCAGTCGATCGACCCGCGCCCTTTCTCGTCCAGAAAGGCGTTGGCCTTCGAAAAATGCCCGCAGCCCAGAAAGCCGTTATGCGCTGAAAGGGGGGAGGGGTGCGCCGCCTTCAGCACCAGATGCCGCGTCCCGTCGACAAACTCCGCCTTGCGCTGCGCATAGGCGCCCCACAGCAGGAAGACCACCGGCTCGACCTTCTGGTTGACCAGCCGGATGATGGCGTCGGTAAACTGTTCCCAGCCGCGTTTCTGGTGGGATGCGGCCTTGCCCATCTCCACCGTCAGCACGCTGTTCAGCAGCAGCACGCCCTGACCCGCCCAATGCTCCAGAAAGCCGTGGCGCGGCGGGCGCAAACCCAGATCGCTCTGCAATTCCTTGTAGATATTGACCAGCGACGGCGGAGTCCGAACCCCCGGCTTCACCGAAAAGCACAGCCCATGCGCCTGCCCCTCGCCATGATAGGGGTCTTGCCCCAGCACCACCACCTTCACCTTGTCGAGCGGCGTCAGGTCCAGCGCCCGGAAATATTCGCTGCCCTTGGGAAAGACGCGCTTTCCCTGCGCCTTCTCCTCTTCCAGAAAGCGCTTCAGCCCCTGCATATAGGGGCTTGCGAATTCCCCGCGCAGCGGCGCGCGCCAGCTCTCGTCCAGCTTGATAGTGTCGCTCATGGCCCGGCGTGATGAACCGGGGCGTGAACCGATGTCAACGATCCTTCTTTCCCGCCCTTGCGCTGGACCGGCGAATCGGGAAAATAAGCAGGATGCTGCGCCTTCGTACCAAGCTGATCGCCTTCCTCGGGCTTTTCCTCGCCCCCTTGCCCACCGCCGACGCCTTCGGGCCGACGGCGAACCCGGTCGAACATAACGCGCAATCGCGTCTGATGGCCGAATTCGCCCGCTTCTCGACGCTGACCGACGGCACGGTCGGCATCGCCGTGCGCGACCTCGGCACCGGGGAGACGCTGGCTTATAATGGCGACACGCTGTTCCCGATGGCCAGCACCTACAAGGTGGCGGTCGCGGCCAAGATTCTCTCGCTGCTTGACGCGGGCAGCCTCAGCCTCGACGAACCGCTGCTTCGCCTCGGCCGTCCGCTGCCGGTGCGCACGCTGCTGGAAATGAGCCTGACCTTGAGCGACAATGAGGCGACCGACGCCCTCGTCGCCCGCGCAGGCGGTCCGCAGGCGGTGAACGATTGGGTCCATGCCGCCGGGATCAAGGGGCTGCGCGTCGACAGCAACACCCGCGACCTGCTTGCCCGCGCCAAGGTGGCCGGCGTGAGCTTCGGGGATGAAGCCGCCATGGAGTCGGGCCTTTCCGCCGCCCAGCGCGACGCGCGCGACATGCCCAATATCGGCTTCACCGCCGACCCCCGCGACACCGCCACGCCGCGCGCGATGGACGACCTGCTCGCCGCGATCCGCCTCGGCAAATTACTCAAACCCCAGACGACCGCGCTGATGCTGTCGATCATGGAACGCTGCAAGACCGGCAAGGCCCGGCTGCGCGCCATGCTGCCCCCCGGCACGCGCATCGCGCACAAGACCGGGACGCTGAACGGCCTTGGCAATGATACGGGCATCATCACCCTGCCGGACGGGCGGATATTCGTCATTTCGGTCTTTGTGATGAAGGACTATAAGGGGCATGAGATGCGCGACCGCATCATGGCCGAAGCGGCGCGGGCCGCTTATGATTATTTCCTGTTCGCCCCCGATCGGCACACGGCCTGACGCATCGATCTTAACTTCGATCACCTTTCCCGTTAGCCTGAAAGGCGATGGAGGAGGGGGAGTGCGATGGACGGCAAGGCTGCGTTCAGGGACTTCTGGCCCTATTATCTCCAGGAACATGCCCATGCGGGCACGCGGGCGATGCACTATGCGGGCACCAGCCTGGTCGTGCTGCTGCTCGCCGCGCTGCCCATCGCGGGAAGCTGGTGGATGGTTCCCGCGCTGCCGCTGGCGGGCTATGGCTTCGCCTGGGCAGGCCACAGCCTGATCGAACATAACCGCCCCGCGACCTTCCGCTATCCCCTCTGGTCGCTCCGCGCCGATTTCGTGATGTGGTTCCGTTTCATGACCGGCCGCATGGGCCGCGATCTCAAACGCGCGGGCGTCCGCCCCGACGGTTCGGTCGATCCCGCCCTGCGCCGCCAATTATAGTCCCTTGATCCTCGCCACGGCTCTGCCAAAAGGGCCGCAATGGCCCTCACCGCCCAATTCACCCGCCTCCCCGATCCCGCGATCCTCGCCACCCGCTGGCAAGCGCTGGAGTCCCGCGCAACCCCCAGCTTCTTCCTCGGCTGGACGTGGACCGGCGCCTGGCTGGAAAGCTACGGCGTCCGCCCCGAACTCCTCGCCCTCACCGACCCGCAGGGACAGGACATCGCGCTCGCCTTGTTCGGCCACGCCATGCAGCCCCGCCTGCTCGGCCCCACCGCCACATTGTCGCTCAACCAGTCGGGCGATGCCGCCGCCGATCGCCCCTTCATCGAATATAACGGCCTGCTGATCGCGAAGGGCAGGGAAGGGGAGGCGACCGAAGCCGCCCTTCAAGCCCTCCAAAAACGCAAGGACTGGCGCACCCTCCGCTTCAGCGGCATCGCGCCCGGTTCGCCGCTTCTCGAAATCCCCGCCCGTCGCAAGACCCGCCTCGACCGCTCCCCCGTCTATCAGGTCGACCTCGAAGCCGTCCGCGCCTCCGATTATCTCGCGCTGCTCAGCGCCAACAGCCGCAGCCAGATTCGCCGCGCTATCAAGGATCATGACGGCGCGCTCCCCACCATCACCAAGGCCAGCGCCGCCGAGATCGAGCCATGGCTGGCGGAGATGCAGGCTCTCAACACCGGGCGCCACGCCGACAATGCCTGGGACGACCCGGCCTTTCGCCGCTTCGCCGCGACGCTCGCCACCCGCAGCGATAAGGTCGAACTGCTCCGCTTCACCGATAGGGAGGGAGTCGTGGGCCTGCTCCTCAACTTCCTCCACGACGGCACGGCGATGAACTACCAGTCCGCCTTCGCCGCCCCGCGCACCGCGAAGGACAAGCCCGGCCTGCTCTGCCACGCCGCCGCCGTCGGCCATTATGCAGCGCGCAACCTGAAACTCTACTCCCTGCTCGCCGGCAAGGATCGCTACAAGCAAAGCCTCGCCACCCGCGAGGAAGCACTGGAATGGTGGCAGATCGACCGCTTCAGCCCCCGCCTCGAGGCCGAAGCCATCCTCCGCAAAATCCTTAAGCGCCCAGCTTCCGCATGATCCGATAGGCGATCCGCCGCACCCCCTGCGCCTCCGGCCTCGCGCCGATCCGCGCCGTCGGCAACCTCCGCCGCCGCAATAGCGCGTTCAGGCTATGCAACTCGCCCTCGGCCACGCTCCGCTCCGACCGCCAGGTGACGGACAGGCTGACCGAGACGGACGGCCCGTTCTCCACGAAATGCGGCGCCTTCACCGGCACATGAAGGGCATCCCCAGGCAACAGAGTCACCGCCATGCCCCGGTCGCGAAACCCCTCCCGCCAGTCCAGATTGCGATGCCCGCCCGCATGGAAGGCCTCGCTCTGCACCGCCGGCACCAATTCCTCGTCGCCCGCCGGAAAGACCGTCATGGTCTTCTCCCCCCTGATCTGGAGCAGGATATTATGCTCCGGATCCATGTGGAACGGCGTCACGCTCCCCGGCGAGGACAGGAAGATAAAGGCTTCCCGGTGCAGCATCGGCCCGGTCTCCCGCTCCACCAGCACCGCCAGCTCGCCCAGCGCCCGGTCCAGCAAAGCGCCATAATCCGCATCCCGCTCGACATTCTTCAGCACCGCCCAACTGCCGTTGGTCTCGATCGTCCGGATCGTCTCGCCCAGGCTCAGCCCGTTGGAAGGCGTATCCTCCGCCCGCACGCCCAGCGGCAATTTGCCCAGATTATACTCCACGCAAGCGGCAGGCATCCGCTCCGCCAGCCCGGCCAAAGCCTCCAGCGTCAGCAGCTCATGCCCCACCAGCCCATGGCTCAATTGCGCCGCCCGATCAGGATAGGCCGCCGCAAAATCCGCCCGCGCCCCTTCCGAAAACACCGCGTTCATAGCTGCCCTCTCAATCCTGACCTTTCAGGCGCCGCCCCAGCGCCTCGACGCCATTGGCCAGCGCAAAGGCCGCACTTCGGCCCGCGCCGCGCAAGGCAATGCGATATTGGGTAATCGTCCGCCGCTCGGCCCACAGGCTGTCGATCATCGGATGATCCGCCGCCGCGCAGCTATCCATCCAGCCGATGCCGGGATCGCCCAGCACCGCATGCAGATTGGCGATCTCGATCAGCACCCCCGGCGAAAAGCGGCCCAAAGCCTCGTCGAATGCGATCTTGAAGGAAAAGGCGCCTTCGCCATGCCGGAAATTGACCAGCATCGCGATCGCCCGCCCATCCAGGTCCATGCGCAGAAAATGCAGCCGTCCGCTCTCGAACGCCGCCGCGCAGGCTGCGCGGAAGAAAGCCGCATCATCGACCTTGCAGGCCAATGCCGACCCTTCCGACCCCTTCCAGCCCGAAGCCTCCAGCGCCAGAAATTCGCCGCACCACGCCGCGAGTTCCGCCCCATCGGCCAGCAACCGGCTCTCGACCGTGCCCATATCCGCCAGCCGCTTCTGCAAGCGCCGCAATTCCTTGCGCTTCTTGGCGCGCACATTGGCTTCCCAATAGGCATCCGCGTCCATATCCGACCGCAACATCGCCCGGTCGTAGCGATGCACCTCGCGCCGCCCCCGCCGCTGCTCGACGCACAACGCCTCCAGCGCCGCCGCATTGGCGCCCGCCGCATCCAGCCCGCGCAGGTGCAGGAAGCCCGGCGCCCATGGCGCGTCGTCCAACTGCCCCAACAGGCTGCGCCAGGCCGCGATTTCCTCGCCCCGCCGAATCAGCGGCGCGCCGAAGAAAATATGGTCGTGCATCCAGTTGGTGACGCAGCTTACCGGCAATCGCCCATGCCGCGGCGCGACCACCACCGGCATCAGCCCGATCAGATCGCTGCCCCGCTGCGCTTCCAGCACCCGCACGATCCTGTCGCCCGCCAGATGATCCAGCGCCGCGCACAGCATTTCGGGCATGTAGAAGGCATTGGCCTCCGCCGCCTCGTCCGCCAGCGCGGCCCATCGCGCGCGCTGCACCGGGGCATAGGCGCGCGCATTCGCCAATGCGGGATGGGAAGCCATGTCCATGGCCCCGGCCTTAGCCGCCAATGATTAGGGAAAGGCTAATCCGGGTGGATCATGGCCATTTCCGGACATTTTCGAAGTTCGTCATCCCCGCGAAGGCGGGGATCCATCTCCTGACCTAACCGCTTGATGCAACGCTGGGAGATGGATTCCCGCCTTCGCGGGAATGACAAAACAGGAAGCGTCCGCCTTCCACCTTCCACCCATGACCGGCCCCAATATTCCCATCCCCAACCCCAACAATTTTAGGGACTGATACGCCCCTTATGGGGAAAGCCCTTTACATCCCCCACCGGAAAGTCTGTGAAGAACCGAGCCAAGCAAAGACAGGAACAACGCGGCATGACAATCCTCGTGACCGGCGCCGCCGGCTTCATCGGCATGGCCGTGGCGGACCGGCTGCTGGCGCAAGGGCGCGCCGTCTTCGGCATCGACAATATGAACGACTATTACCCCGTCTCGCTGAAGCGCGACCGGATCGCCGCCCTGCATGATCGCCATGGCGGCCTGTTCACCTTTGCCGAACTGGACTTTGCCGACATGGACGCGCTCCAGGCGGCGCTGCACGACCATCCCATCGACGCGATCATCCATCTCGGCGCCCAGGCGGGCGTGCGCTATTCGCTGATCAACCCGCACGCCTATGTCCGCTCCAACCTGGCGGGCCACGTCAACATGCTGGAAGTGGCGCGGGAACGGCGGGTGCGGCATCTGGTCTATGCCTCCTCCTCCTCCGTCTATGGCGGCAACGACACGCTGCCCTTCCGGGTCGAGGACCGCGCCGACCATCCCGTCTCGCTCTATGCCGCGACCAAGCGCGCCGACGAGCTGATGAGCGAGACCTACGCCCATCTCTTCCGCATTCCGATGACGGGCCTGCGCTTCTTCACCGTCTACGGCCCCTGGGGCCGCCCCGACATGGCGATGTGGATCTTCACCTCGAAAATCCTCGCGGGCGAGCCGATCCCGGTGTTCAACCATGGCCGGATGCAGCGCGACTTCACCTATATCGACGATATCGTCAGCGGCGTGATCGGCTGCCTGGACCATGCGCCGGAGGATGACGGCGCGCCCAAGGCGGGCGGCAGCCGCTCGCCCCACCGGCTCTACAATATCGGCAACAACCGCCCCGAAGAGCTGATGCACCTCATCGCCGTTCTGGAGGATGCCTGCGGCCGGAAGGCGGAAATCGACTTCCAGCCGATGCAGCCGGGCGATGTCCCCGCGACCTTCGCGGACATCAGCGCCATCGCGCAGGATATCGGCTTCGCGCCGGCCACCGGCATCGAAACCGGCGTGCCGCGTTTCGTCGACTGGTATCGCGCCTATCACGAATGAAGGTGGCGCGCCGCAAAAAGCAGCGCAAAACAGCCCCGGCGGCAAAAGGTTCCGCCATCGGCCGAACTTATTGAGCGATTGATCGCTTTTTGGTCCATTGTGGCGTTAATGGCGCGTAAATCTTCATTCGCACTTGCGAAATAGATTGCCAATTCTAAGGGAAGACGCCTATCCACATCAGCCGGGTGCCGGTTGGTTCCAACCGGTCGGGTCGCGGAACGAGGTAAGGGCGGAACACCGTGGGGCGGTGGTTCGTCGCCGCTATCGTAAGCTGGGAACCAGGCGTCAGTCTGGAAAAACCGGCGTCGATGGTGGAAAAAAGGGCTTACGCGTGTCGACAGTAACGAAGATCGTGCCATTCGGCTCAGGCGGGCGGATCGCGGAAACCGCGCGACGCACCTTGTCCATCGCGGCGGAGGGGCTGAACGCCCTTGAGGCGCAATTCACCGATCGGGAATTTTCGGCCAATTTCCTGCGGCTGATCGGCGTCATCATGAATGTCCGGGGCCGCGTGATCGTCACCGGCATGGGCAAGAGCGGCATCGTCGCGCGCAAGATGACGGCGACGCTGACCTCCACCGGCACGCCCGCCATCTTCCTGCACCCCGCCGACGCCGGTCATGGCGATCTGGGCATGGTGACGCCGGACGACGTGGTGCTGATGCTGTCCCATTCGGGCGAGTCCAACGAACTTGGCCCTATCATCCAATATTGCAAGCGCTTCGCCATCCCCCTGCTGGGCATGACCGCGCGGTCGCACAGCACGGTCGCGGCGGCATCGGACATCTGCATCCTGATGCCCAATGTGAAGGAAGCCTGCCCCAATTCGCTGGCGCCGACGACCTCCACCACGATCCAGATGGCCTTTGGCGACGCGCTGGCCATCGCGCTGATGGAAATGCGCGGTTTTTCGGCGGACGATTTCCACAAATTCCACCCCAATGGCCGGCTGGGCGCGCAACTCGTCAAGGTGCGCGAACTCATGGCCTCGGGCGGCGACGTGCCCCGCGTGGAGGAAGACGCCTCGCTGCTGGACGCGACCATCGAAATGACCCGCGCCCGTCTGGGCGGCACGGCTGTCGTCAACGGCAGGGGCGAACTGATCGGCGCCTTCACCGATGGCGACCTGCGCCGCACCGTCACCGGCACCCGCCATATGAACGAGCCGGTCGGCCGTCACATGACGGTGGAACCCGTTTCGGTCAGCCCGGAAGAACTGGCCTCCGAAGCCCTGCGGCTGATGCACGACCATAATATCACCCTCCTTTTCGTTTGCGAAAAGGATCGGCTGGTCGGCGCTGTCCATATGCACGACCTGCTCCACGCAGGCGTCGCCTGAGAGGCGCTCGTCACTCGCCCCAAGAGCAACCGTGCTCCTGCGAAGGCACTGGCGCGAGACAAGTGGCTTGCGACAGCCCGGTCCCGCCGCCTGACTGCTTTTCTTCACATGCCATTTCGCACAGCCCCTCAACGCCGCTCCACCTGAGATGACCTCTCCCACGCTCGTCGTCATTCCCGCGCGCGCAGGCTCCTCCCGCCTACCGCGCAAGCCCCTGCGCCTGATCGCAGGCCGCACGCTGCTGCACCGGACCATCGCCATGGCCCGCGCCGCAACCGCCGGTCTCCCTCACGCGAAACTGCTGGTCGCCACGGATGACGAGGAAATAGCCGCCCACGCCCGCGCCGCAGGCTGCGATGCCGCCATGACCGACAGCGCCATCGCCACCGGCTCCGGCCGCGCCCTCGCCGCTGCCCGCCAATGCGAGAACCAACCTCGCTTCATCGTCAACCTCCAGGGCGACAGCCCCTTTCAGCCCGAAGGCACGGTCCGGGCCGTCATCGCCGCGCTGGAATCCGGCGCCGATGTCGCCACTCCGGTCATCGCCCTCGACTGGCCCGCGCTCGACGCCCTGCGCGACCACAAGACGCGCTCGCCCTTCAGCGGCACCACCTGCGCCCGTGCCCCCGACGGCCGCGCCCTCTGGTTCTCCAAAACCATCATCCCGGCGATCCGGGACGAGCATGTCCTTCGGCAAAGCCGGGATCGGTCCCCGGTCTGGCGCCATGTCGGCCTCTACGGCTATACGCTCGACGCGCTGACCCGCTTCGAATCCACCCCGCCGACGACGCTCGAAAATCTCGAAGGCCTGGAACAACTCCGCCTGCTGGAACTCGGCATCCCCATCACCACCGTTCCGGTCAGCCCGCCCAGCTTCGACAGCTCCGGCATCGACACCGAAGCCGATATCGCCCGCGTCGAAGCCCTGATCGCCACCCACGGCGACCCGACGCCGCCACTAGTCCCGTAACATGCGCCGCATCTTCATCATCCGCCACGGCAACACTTTCGAAAGCAGCGCCGATGCCCGCCGCATCGGCGCAGGCACCGACATTCCGCTGGTCGAAAGCGGCCGCGCCCAGGCCGATCGCCTCGGCGCCTGGTTCGCGACGCAAAATCTCCTGATCCGCCGCCTCCACAGCAGCCCGCTCCTCCGCGCCCGGCAAACCGCCACCCGCATCGCCGCCGCCACCGGCCACCCCGTCGACGGCCCGCTGCCCTGGCTCAACGAAATCGATCATGGCCCCGACGAAGGCCGTCCCGAAGCGCAAGTCCTCGCCCGCCTCGGCGCGCAAGCTCTCACCGCCTGGGACGAGCAAGGCATCGCGCCCAAAGATTGGATCGTGGATGCCGAATCCCGCATCGCCGCCTGGAAAGACTGGTTCGCGCAAGCAGGGGAGGGCGCCGACCTCCTCGTCACCAGCAACGGCGCCGCCCGCTTTGCGCTCCTCGCGCTAGGCCTGCCGCTGGCGAACCTCAAACTCCGCACCGGCGCTTTCGGTGAACTGGCGATCGACGAAACGGGCCGCGCCCAGCTCATCCGCTGGGACGAACGCCCGCTCAATTCTTCCGCTGCGGCACCGTAAACGTCCCCGACACGCGCCCGCCGGAGCTGCCCGTCACACCCGAACCGCCACCCCCGGCAGCCCGCCCATCCACGGTAGAGCGCCCGCTGTTGAGGTCGATCACCAGCCGCCCGCCGGTCAGCCGGTTCGCCCCCTGCGTCAGCGACACATTGCCCAACATGGTGATCAGCCGGCTGTTGAGGTCGTAGATGGCGACATTGCCCTTCGCCGTCTCATTCCCCTTGGTCACGACGACATTGCCCGAAGCATCGATCCGGTCGATCTCAACCCCGTTGGTCCCGCCGCCCGGCTGGTTCCGGTAGGCCACCGTCATCCGCGCCGCATTCAGCGTCATGCCCGCCTGCGTCACCTCGACATGGCCGGACACGACGACGCGGTCGGCGCGGTCCTGCACCTCGATCCGGTCGGCGGTGAAGTTCACCGGCGCATTGCTGTCATGATTCTTCAGCACCTGCGCATCCGCCCCGACATACATCAGTCCGGCCGCACCCAGAACGCTCAAGGACACCAAAAGAAGGGGCTTTTTCATCACTTTCGCCCTTTGAGGCCATTTTGTTCGATACGCAAGCTCGCTCGCCCGTTCAGCGTCACCGTCCGCGCGCCCAGATCCGCTTCCAGATGGTCGCCGCTGAACGTGCCGATCGGTATCCGCCCGTCCACGCGCCCGGCGCTCTGCATCCGCCGCGTCTTGAGGTCGACGCCCACATCCCGCGTCGTCATCCTGTATCCGCCCTCAGACTCGAACTGCACCGGCCCGTCGATCGCGACCCGCTCCGTATCCATGTCGTACCGGCCCTTCTGCGCCCGCAACAAGGCCTGCCCATCGGACAGCAATATCCGCGCCGACATATCGTTCAGATCCACGATCGGCTCTCGCGAACTCTTCTGCACCGCAGAGCCTGCCCGCAGCGAAAAGGGCTGCCCCTTGCTGTCCTCCCCGCGATAGAGCGCCTCGGTCACGCGCATCCGCTCCTTCGCCACCTCGACCTTGTTCTTGTCGAGCACGAAGCTGACCTTGTCCCCGCCGGTAAAGGGCGCCGTCGCCAGCAACGCCGCCAGCACGCCCACCGCCGCCGGCAGCCAGTTCTTGAGCAGCCCGACCAGCCGGTCATGGCTCCCCCCCGGCCTAGCCCAATGGCGGCGCAGATTGCGTTGCTGATCGGCCTGAATCGACATGGAAACCCTTACATATGCGCGAAGATATCGATCTCCGGCCATCCTTCCAGGTCCAGCGCGGCCCGATGCGGCAGGAAATCGAAACAGGCCTGCGCCAGCTCCATCCGCCCTTCGCGCACCAGCCGCTTGTCCAGCTCCGCCTTCAACGCATGCAGATAGCGCACGTCGGACGCCGCATATTCCTTCTGCGCGTCGGACAGCACCGGCCCGCCCCAGTCGCTCGACTGCTGCACCTTGGACAGCTCCTGCCCCAGCAATTCGCGCACCAGTTCTTTCAGGCCATGGCGGTCGGTATAGGTCCGCACCAGCCGCGAGGCGATCTTGGTGCAATATACGGGCGCGGCCACCACGCCCAGATAATGTTTGAGCGCCGCAATATCGAACCGCCCGAAATGATAGAGCTTCAGCCGCTCCGGATCGGCCAGCACCGCGCGCAGATGGGGCGCGGCATAATCGCTGCCGGGGTTGAAGCGCACCAGATGCTCGTCCCCCTTGCCGTCGCTGATCTGCACCACGCACAGGCGGTCGCGGGGCGTGATCAGCCCCATGGTTTCGGTATCGACGGCGATCGGGCCGGGGGCAAGGACGCCCTCGGGCAGATCCTCTTCATGGAAATGGACGGTCATGATTCCCCTCTATGGCTAAAGCCGCCATATCGCAATCACCGCCTGCATGGGGGAACGAAAGGCGCCCAATCGGTCCCAAAATCGCCATTTCCGGCCCTTTGCCTGCCTCAAAAATCATTCGCGCTCCCCTGAAAAGTTGATATAGTGAGTCCCAAACCGCGTGCTAGCGGTGGATTCTGCATGTCATTCGCCCGACATGTTTGTCCGGTTTAGTCTGGGGCGAAGCGAAAGTGACCAACAGGGCATGAGTTTTGATAGAGGTCGCCGCGGCGGGCGCGGCAAGGACAAGCGCGACGGTTTCGGCGACGAAGGTTTCTATGAGGGTGGCCGCGGCGGCTTCGGCGGTGATCGCGGTGGCTTTGGCGGTGGCGGTTTCGGCGGTGATCGTTTTGGCGGCGGCGGCGGCGGTGGTGGCTTCGGCGGTGACCGCGGCGGCTTCGGCGGCGGCGGTGGTGGCCGCGGCGGCTTTGGCGGCGGTGGTGGCGGCTTCGGCGGTGGCGGCGGCGGTGGCCGCGGCATGCCTGCCCAGGTCGTCGGTGAAGGCACCGGCGTGGTCAAGTTCTTCAACGGCCAGAAGGGTTTCGGCTTCATCGTCCGTGACGATGGCGCGGAAGACGTATTCGTCCACATTAGCGCTGTCGAGCAGGCGGGCCTGACCGGCCTGGCCGAAGGTCAGCAGCTCGGCTTCACGCTGGTCGATCGCGGCGGCAAGGTGTCGGCAACCGACCTCAAGATCGAGGGCGAACCGCTCCCCGTCACCGATCGCGCGCCTCGCGAACCCCGCGCAGGCGGCTTCGGTGATCGTCCGGGCGGCGGCGATCGCGGCCCGCAGCGCCAGCTCACGGGTGAGCGCGCCAGCGGCACGGTCAAGTTCTTCAACGCCATGAAGGGCTTCGGCTTCATCCAGCGCGACGACGGCCAGCCCGACGCGTTCGTGCACATCAGCGCCGTAGAACGCGCCGGCATGAGCGCCTTGAATGAAGGTGATCGTCTCGATTTCGAACTCGAAGTCGACCGTCGCGGCAAGTACGCGGCCGTGAACCTTCAGTCGAAGGCCGACTGATAAACATCTGACCGCTTTCGCGGAGAGGATAGAAGGGGTCGCCTGCCCGGCGGCCCCTTTTTTCGTACTGGAACAAGATTTGTAAGCCGTATGTTTCACTTGGCGTTCCTGCGCCAAGAAGTTGTCCCGGTAGCTGTACGGCTTCCCGTTCTATTGGGGCCATCTGAGGGCTTAAATTACCCTTCTAAAGCGGCTGCCAAGGGTGGTTAGCGGAAAGTCAGCTTACCGATCAGCAAAGTCGATTTGGACGCTAGCGGGGATTAGCAGATATGGGTGTGTCCGTGGGCGAGGTTTTCAGCCATTGGTCGGCTGGGAGCCGAAATCGGACCGTCTGCTCAATCGTGGTAGAACTGACCGAGAATTTTCCTTTCTCTCTCGTAATATTTCACAGGTCTTTTCCTGCAATTGCTTGGGAGCATCGCTCTCAAGCACTTCGCAGTTCGAGGCATGGGAGTCTGCATCGATCGTTAATTTTACCCGTATGAAACCACTGTTCATTGGCGGCTCACTCTCGCCAGCAATGATCCGTGCCGAATTCGGTTCGGCACTATCCTTTTTGAGAAGGAAGTCACCGCCTACAGTCCGCAATCGATAGTCACCGTTCGCATTCTTAGGTAGGCTAATCTGGCTGACAGGACTTCCCATGGCATAAAGCCTGAGTTGCGCGGTGTCATTCTTCCAATTGAGAAACCGATACTCAAGGATCGGCTTGATAGGCAGTTCCACGGCTTGACGCTTAAAAATGGGGGTGTTCACATAATCAAACGTGCCGGTCATCGGCGAGAAGTGGTCCCATAGATAAGGGTTCATTCTCGTAGGGGCTATGGCTGCGCGTTTCGGACTATTGCGCAACAGACATATGTTCTCTCGTTTCCCGCCAACGACGCGCGGTAGAAAGCACCACATGTCCATTGGTGGCGTTTGACCGAAACCTATGTAGCCGCCCGACACGACAAATGAGCCAGCATAATAGCCTGGCGAACCTGCTGGTGCCTGAACCCCTCCCACCGTGAAACTGAAACCCTTTACATCCTCGGTAACGATGGCCGTATATCGATAGGCGTAAGGGATGGTCAGCAGAGTATCATCCGGGCCAATAGCACCGTTCGCAACAATCGGCTTTCCCTTCGCCTCAATAACATCAGAAAACTGGACGCCAGGAATTCCCACATTACGCTCGACCTCCGTTAGAGGGGGAGGCGAACCCGGAGGGGCAGGCTCCTGTTTTGTTGCAGCGATACTTGATGAAAAGTGGATTGTGACAGTTACGGCAATTGCCACAACAAATGAACGTGCCTCGATCATTCTACGCTTCCCCCATGTGGAGCCTGTTATAGCGCCAAATTCAAATAAGCTAATGTAATTTCTGGCAAAGGTGTTTTGATTTGCTCGGTCGACGGGGAATGTCCGCTTTTGAGAACGCTGATCGAAATCTCAAGCGACTTACATTGGTCGCTAGCAGCCAAAGCCTCCTCGTCATGCCGGGCTTGACCCGGCATCCCGCTTTCTTTTCCACGCGTCGTAGATGAGGAAGCGAGACCCCGGCTCAAGGCCGGGGTGACGTTGGTATGAACGCCTGCCTTTGGTCGGAACCTGCCATTTTGGAGTCAGCTATTCCCTCAAACCCGCCGAAACGGAAACGGCGCCACCGTCCGCTCATAGCCATGTAAATCCAGCGCCCGCGTCACCGGGGGCAGGGCTCGGTCGGGGCAGTTGCGCCGCTCGCACAGATGGCAGGTCGGCCCCACCTGCGTCGCCGCGCCTTTCTCCACATCGATCCCGTCGGCATGCACGATCCTTGGCCCATGCTTCGCCTCGCAACCGAGCGCGATCGCGGACCGCCCCCGCGCGCCGCCCTCCATTGGCAGACCGATGGTCAGACTGACGAAGCGCCGCCCATCCATCGTCTCGATCAGTTGCGGGCGCACCGCGTCCGGCTCCTGGCTTTCATGCGCGTCCCAGCGCGGGCAGGTGCCGCCCAGCCGCGCAAAAGGCCAGGCCTCGCCATCGAAGCGCTTGGAGACTTGTCCCGCCCGGTCCACCTTCGCCATGAAGAAGGGCACGCCCCGCGCGCCCGTCCGCCCCAGGCTGGTCAGGCGATGCGCCAGTTGCTCCATCGACACGCCGAAGCGCGCCCGCAACAGCGGCAGGTCGTGCCGGCTCTGCTCGGCCGCCTTGGCGAAGCGGTCATAGGGCATGATCAGCGCCGCCGCGGCATAGTTGGTCAGCGCGATCCCGGCGAGGCGGCGGCTGTCCTCGTCCGGCGGCCCCGCCCGCGTCACCTGGCTGCCGATCGCGTCCGCCAGTTCCTGCGCGCAAAGCTGATAGGCGACCGCGAACAGCCGCCCCGAAGAGGCCAGCCGCTCGCTCAGCAACAGCCGCCGCCGGTGCATGTCATAATGGCGCAGCGTCCCGGCAAGCACATCCTCCCGCACGATCTGCACCGCCATGCCATGGCGTTCCTTCAGCCGCGCCCTGATGCCCGCCTGCATGGCCGAGGGATCGTCCCCCAACTCCTCCGCCAGCGATTCCGCCGCGGCGTCCAGTTCGGCAAAATGATTGCCCGCCCGCGATATCGTCTCGCGCAGCCAGTCCAGCGGCGCATGCAGCGGCGCCGCGCTTCCCGGACCCGCCGCGACCTGCTCGGGCAGGCGGCGCAAGTCGCTCAAGGCGCGGTAGAACCGACCGATCGCCTCGCTGACCCCCGGATAATTTTCCGCGACCTCCAACACCTCGTCGCGGGCGATCCCGATGTCGCGCACCAGCGCATCGGACAGGATTTCCCCCAGTGCGCTGGCCGCGCCTTCCTGCGTGCTGGCGACGAAATCGCGGATATCGATGTCATAGACATTGGCCAGCCGCAGCAGCATCTGCGCGGTCAGCGGCCGCTGGTTGCGCTCCAGATGGTTCAGGTAACTGGGCGAAACCCCCAATTCCTCCGCCATCCGCGTCTGGTTCAGCCCCAGCTCCCGCCGCAACACGCGCAGCTTGGGGCCAAGATAGAGTTTCCGGTCGTCAGCCATATTGTCACTATGTCAAATAATGACAGTATGAACAAGTCACCTCATGACACCGCGCCACTAATCGCCCTTACCTTGTGGGGTCATTCATGGTTTCTGATGTCATCCCAACGGAAAGGAACCCCAGATGGAAACGACCGAAACACGCGAACCCACCCGTTCCCGCGCAGTTTTCTCGCAGGAAGATTTCGGCCTGATCCGCACCGCCATCGCCCATTATCTGCGCGAGGTTCAGGACAAGCCGGAATCCGTCAAATACGCCAATCTCTACCACCGCCTCGGCCGGGTGAGCTGATCGTTCCCAAAGGTTCAGGAGAGGAAGGGTGCGGTCGTCAATCGACCGCACCCTCTTCGTATCAGAACAGCCGGGTCAAGCCATAGAAAGCCGCCCCAATGACGGCGGCGGCGGGCAGGGTCACGACCCAGGCGACGATGATGCTCGACGCCACATTCCACCGCACCGCCGACAACCGCCGCGAAGCCCCCACGCCGACGATGGCGCCGGTGATCGTATGGGTGGTCGACACCGGCACGCCCAGATGCGTCGCCAGGAACAGCGTCATCGCCCCACCGGTCTCCGCGCAGAAACCCTGCGCCGGGGTCAGCCGTGTGATCTTCGACCCCATGGTGTGGACGATCTTCCACCCGCCCAACAGCGTGCCCATGCCCATCGCCGCCTGACAGCTCAGCACCACCCAGAAGGGCACGTGGAAATCGCCGGTCAGCATGCCCTGCGAATAGAGCAGCACGGCGATGATCCCCATGGTCTTCTGCGCGTCATTGCCGCCATGGCCGAGCGAATAGAGCGAAGCCGACACGAGCTGCAACTTGCGGAACACCCGGTCCGCGCCCTGCGGCGTGAAGCGGCGGAAGATCCAACTGATGATCAGCACCAGCAGCAATGCCAGCACCAGCCCGATGGCGGGCGACAGCACGATCGCCGCGCTGGTCTTGAACACCCCGCTCCACACCACGGCGGAGAGTCCCGCCTTGGCCGTCCCCGCGCCCAGCAACCCGCCGATCAGCGCATGGCTGCTGGAGGAAGGTATGCCCAGCCCCCAGGTGATCAGGTTCCACGCAATCGCCCCCATCAGCGCGCCGAAAATCACCTGCGGATCGATGATGCTGGCGTCGACAATGCCCTTGCCCACCGTCTCCGCCACATGCAGGCCGAAGAACAGGAAGGCGATGAAGTTGAAGAATGCCGCCCAGGCGACCGCATATTGCGGCTTCAGCACCCGCGTCGACACGATGGTCGCGATCGAATTGGCTGCGTCGTGCAGTCCGTTCAAAAAGTCGAACAGCAGCGCGACGCCGATCAGCGCGACCAGCAGCGGTAAAGCGATATGGGCTTCCATGATTTTGCTCTGGCCGGGTCAGGCGTGGTCGATGACCAGGCCGGAAATCTCATTGGCGACGTCCTCGAACCGGTCGGTCACCTTTTCCAGATGGCTGTAAATCTCGTTCCCGACGACGAAGTCCATCGGATTGCCCTGCCGCGCCTGGGCATAGAGCGCCTTGAGGCCCGTTTCATGCAATATGTCGGCGTGACCCTCCAGCTTCACCAGCCGCTCGGTCAGGTCATGCAGCCGCGCCGAATTGAGGTTCAGCGACCGCAGCAGCGGCATCGCCTCCGCCGTGATCCGCGCGCATTCGACGATCAGCGCGCTCATATCCTGCATCTGGGCGGGAAATTCCTTCACCTCGAACAGGGAGATCGCCTTGGCGGTCTTGTTCATCTGGTCGATGGCGTCATCCATCACCCCGATCAGGCCCGTGATGGCGCTGCGGTCGAACGGCGTCACGAAGATGCGGCGGACGTCCTGCAGCACTTCGCGGATGATGTCGTCCGCCTCATGCTCGCGGTCCGAAATCTCCTTGATATGGGCATCGATGTCCGGCCCGCCCTTGAGCAGCTTGGCGAGCGCATCGGCGCCGGCGACCAAGGTCACGGCATGATCCTCAAACTGCTCGAAAAAGCGCCCTTGCTTGGGCATCAGCGCGTGAAACCAGCGCAGCATTCCAGTCCTTTCGGTTTGCCATTCCCTGATCCGCAACAACGTCCGCACGAACAGGCCCGGGTCTTTCGGGGGTTCGCGAAAGGCTGCGATAATGGATTGCAGATCGGGTTCGTCGACGGCCTTTGCAGCTTCGGCCACGGGGAACCAACGCAGTTCCCGCTGCCCTTGTTCGGGCCATTGCGGCAACTGGCCGGTCACTGCAAGCGGGAAAACCTCGACCGTCGCCTCTTTGGTGTCGCCCCGCCGCCGCTTCTTGTCATAGCGATAGCGGCCGATCGGCGCGGGGCAGGCGATGCCGTGAATGCCCGCTTCTTCAAAGGCTTCCAGTTCGGCGGCGCGATGGCCGGCCATGCCCTTGATGCGATTGCCCTTGGGAATCACCCAGCGCCGCGTTTCGCGCGAGGTGATCAGAAGAATGCGCATCGACCCATCGGGATCGGTCGCATAGGGAAGGGCGGCGATCTGACGCATCAGCCGCCTTTATACGCCGCGAGGCGTGCATGACTTATGAATGGCCACCCCTGAATCACCGGCGCCTTGTAACAAAATCGTCACATTGCGCAATCGATCCGCTTGTCAGATCGACAGGCGGGCCGTCACCCGGATGTCGCGTCCCGCCAAGGGCGCGTAATCCTTGAGGAAACTGGCGGCTCGCCGCGCCTCGACATCGAAGATGTTGTTGGCGGACAGGGTGATGGTCGTCCGGTCATTGCCCTTGATGGGCTTGAAGGAAAGCGACGCATTGACCAGCGTGAAGCCGTCAGTCGGCGTCTCGGTGTCGGCAATGCGATCCTGCGCGAAACTATGTTCGACCTCGCCGCGCAGGTTCAGCCGATCGCCCTGCAATTCAACGCCCCCCAACAGGCGGAGCGGCGGAATCCGCGGAGCCGGGCCAGATCCCTTGATGGTGGCGCGGACATAGTCGGCCACCCCATCGAGATTGATGGCATAGCCGCCGATCTGCCCGACTTTCAGCGTGCCTTCCGCCTCGAAGCCGAGATAGCGGGCATTGGCCTGGAGGTTCTGATAGCAGGGGAAGTCGAGCGGTTCGCCGCCATTGACCGCCATGCAGACGCTGTCATCGGCCAGGGAATCATAGATATAGCCGTCGAACCAATTGTGATAGGCGGACAGCGAGATCGTATAGCCCTTGCCCTGGCCGCGTAGCGTGCCTTCAATGCCCCAGCTTTTTTCCGGCCCGAAATTGGGGTTGCCGAGCTCGAAGGCCTGTGTGCCCGCATGGTTGCCGCGCGCGAACAATTCCTCCGCCGATGGCGCGCGTTCGGTGCGGGACAGGTTCAGCCCGGCGCGCCAGCCGGGGATGATTTCCTGACTGATCCCCAGAGAACCGGACAGCGCGTCGAAGCTGCGATGATAGGTCGGGTTGAGCAGCGTTTCGTCGGCATCCGCGCCGACCCGCGTATGTTCGTAACGCCCGCCCAGTTCGACCCGCGTCGTGCCCAGGTCGAAGGACTGCAGCGTGAAGAATCCGAGCTGCTCGGTCTGGTTGCGCGGCAGGAATTTCTCTTCCCCCACGACATGGAAATTGCGGGCGAAGAACTGCGCGCCGATCGCGCCGTCCCAGCCGCCCCGCTTGGCTTGCACCAGTTCCAGCCGCGATTCGATCGACTGGTTGTAGAAGGTCGTGCCGACCGCGCCCGATTCCTCGATTTCCTGATGCTGGTAATCGGCAAAGCCCGCGCGCAGGCGGATGGATTCCAGGAAGCCGCCATTGACCGGCAGTTCTGCGCGCAGATCGGCGCGGTCCTGCTTCATGTGCAGCCGAACCTGCTCCGCCGTGCCACTGGGATCGAGCGAATAACGCACCGGCACGCCGTAGAAATTGTCGGTATGCGCGACCGAGAAGCCCAGATTCCCCCCGTCGGTGATCAGCGCCGCGCCGCCCGCCACTTCCCAGGTCCGCGCCGCGCTGTTGGGCAGCTTGCCGCGCAGACTGGCCAGCTCCTCAATCGCCGGATCGCTGCTGGCGGCGGCCTGTGCGCGTAGGGCGGGGGTCAGAATGTAATTGCCGGTATCGAGATCGCCGCTCTTCGAATAGCTGCCGTCGAAATGGACCACGATCTTGTCACCGATCGGTGCCTCGATCTCGCCCGATCCGGTGCGCTCATTGGCGGCGCTGCCATAGGTGGCGATGCCGTCGATATGGACCGGCTCGTCGGGCACGCGGCGCGGGATGCGGCTGTCGATCACATTGACCACGCCGCCAATGGCCGACGACCCGTAGAGCAGCGCTGCCGGTCCGCGCAGCACCTCGATCCGATCGGCGGTCAGCGGGTTGATCGCCACCGCATGGTCGACCGAGGTGTTCGACACGTCGAAACTGCCGATGCCGTCGGTCAGGATGCGGACGCGCTCGCCCTGGAAGCCGCGAAGGACGGGGCGGGAGGCGTTGGGGCCGAAGGAGGTCGCTGAAACGCCCGGTTGGTGGGCCAGCGTGTCGCCAATGGTGGGGCGCAGCGCGCGGGTCAGCGCTTCGCCCGAAACCACGGAGGTGCCCGACAATATGTCGCCCTGCCGTCGGGGGATGATGGCGGTAACGACGATGTCCGCTCGTTGATCATGATAGGCCTGTGGCGCGGTGTCGCTGGCGGCGTCTTGGGCAAATGCAGGAAAGGCGGCAGAAAGTGCGGATAGGGCGCAACCGGCACGCAACAGCGCGGAACGACACATTCGGTTCGTCATCCTTGAATCGGGAGGAGATGCGCTCTCCTATCTGAAATGATATAGCATATCAATACCGCTTCGGCGTATGAATAAGCATTGGCCGCGAAATCGCCTCATCCAGCCGCAAATAACAGTTAAAGAAAGAGAAATTCTGCCAGCGCGGCGGCGGCGGCAGGGCTTTGCGGACGGACGGCCTGCCGCACTTCTATGGCTGGCAGAGGGCGTTCGAGCGCAATCCGCCTGATCCCCGTCATCCGCCCCAGATCACGCGCCAGCGGGCCGAAGGCGGCGAAGCAACCGGCCCCTTCGCGCAGGATGGTCATGATGTCGAAGAGATTGTCGGTTTCCAGAACGGGATTGCCCAGCCGCACGCCGCCGCGCATTAGCGCCTCGTCGATGATCAGCCGCAAGCCGTTGCGCGGTTCCATGGCGAGCGTCGGCATGTCGGCCAGCTCCGCCATCGCCACGCTTTCGCTGCGGGCGAGTGGGTGGTCGACGCCGGCATAGAGGTTGATCTGCTCCGACCAGCCATAGCGGGAGGGCGGGTCTTCCGTTTCGCCCAAAGCGTAGAAATAGGCGATGTCGGCCTTGCCCCGATGCAGCGCCCATGCGGCTTCGTCGGCCAGATGGACCGTCAGGTCGAGCGTGATCGCGATATCGTCATTTGCCGCCTCGAAAGCTGCCAGAGCCTCCTGAAAATGGCCGAAGACCGGCGCGGGCGCGGCCAGGACGATGGTCTCCCGCGAGGGCGATGGGGGCGGGAGGGAAGCGCCGGACGGCGGTGGCGCGATGTCGTCGGCCTGATCGACTTGCCAATTGTCCGGCTGATCCTGCGACAGCAGGGTCATGGCCTGCGCCGTTTTCCGACCCGCCGCGGTGAGGCGGGCTTCTCCGGCCAGATCGTCGAACAGGCGGTAGCCCAGGCGCAGTTCCAGCGATGCCAAATCCCGCGCCACGTCATCAGGAGTGACGCCCAGATCGCGAGCGCATCGCGAAAGGCTGCCCGATGCCACCATCTGCGCGAATATGTCCAACTGGCGCAGGGAAGGCGTGGTCATGCCACCTGTTAGTGCAAATATCGCGTGGGGTTAAGGCGGATATTGGCCCCTTTTGTCACTTTGCCATATTGACGAACCCTGTCCGATGATGGCAGGGCGCTCAACCTGACGGGCGGGTATAGCTCAATGGTAGAGCACTAGCCTTCCAAGCTTGTGATGCGGGTTCGATCCCCGCTACCCGCTCCACCGTTAAAATACATTTCCTCATAGAGGCCCGTCCTTCTTATGGGCGACATCATCAATCTTCGGCAGGCCCGCAAGGCCAAGGCGCGTGCGGACAAGGACCGTCTGGCGCAGAGCAACCGCGCCAAATTCGGGCGCACAAAGGCCGAACGTCAGGCGCAGTCTTTGGAAGAAGAACGGAAGAACCGTCAGATCGAGGGCGCGCGTCTGGACAATAAGGACGATGATCCCAAGTAACCGTTCCTTATTTCCTATGGAAATGGAAAATATGCCGATCGCTGAATGTGTTTGATAAGGATGAACGGCTGCTAAGATTGGTCGCGTTCGGATCAACTCGTCGGCAGTTTCGCCCGATTGGTCTGGAATGGTGGCGGAGCATTGCGCTGAATCGTCAAGCTTGCGGGTTCAACCTGGGCTATGACTGGATACACTCGCTCAGTTCGCCCGGCCAGGGCCGCGATTGCCGCTGTTCTGGCCTTCAGTTCCCCCGCGCTGTTGGCGCAGACCGTCATACCGCCCCCCGACCCGGCGGTGGCGGTTCCCCAGGCCGAACCCGCGCCGCAGGCTGCCGCGCCTGCTCCGGTTTTCGCGCCGACACAGCCGATGGTCCAACCTACACCCCCGGTCGAGCAGCGTTTGGATGCCGCCATCGCGGCTTCCAAGGCTGAGAATGCTGAACCCGCACCGCCTGTCGCGGTGAAGCGTGCCGTGCCCAAGCCTGCGGTCAAGACGGTGGCGCGGACAGTTGAACCGGCTGCGCCTCGCGCCGAACCGCCGGTACAGCGTGCCGCATCCTCTCCGACACCGCCGCCGCCCGCCAAAACCGCGGCCCCGGCTGAACCAGCAGTGCCTGCGCCCCAGGCGCCCGTTCCACCGTCGGAAGCCGGGATCGATCCAGCGCTGTTATGGGCCTTGGGCGGCGGTTCTCTGCTGCTCGTCGGGCTGGCGGGCGCGGCGCTGTTGCGCGGGCGCAAGCGGCGCGTTGTGGAAGAGGAATGGGTGGAAGAGGTGAGGCAGCCTGCGCCGATGGAAGCCGTACCTGCGCCTGCTCCGGCCATGCCGCTGATGACTCCGCCCCCGGTGAGCGTCACCGCGCATAGTGAAGAGGATCGCACCCTTGAGGCGATGGTGGCAGCGCCGCCCAGCCCGGAGAACCCGTTCCGCACCCATGCGAAGCGGATGACTCGCGCGAGATTCCTGCTTGCCCAGCAACAGAAGCAAGCGGCAATCCAGTCGGCTCCGGTCACGGCCCCGGCCGATTCGCCCCGGCCGATGACGACGCCCGCGCAGACGGTCTATCGCTTCGGTTCCGACCGGAGGCGCGAAGGCGTCTTCAAGCCACGGACAAGCTGAGTCCGATCGACTTCTGTCGAAAAGGGGATGCCGGTTTCGATCGGCGTCCCCTTCGTCATGCTATAGTTCCGTCGATTCGGTTGCACTGGAACGTCCGGCCTGATACCGGCCCGCCGGTAATTGCATGGCCGCTCAGGCCCGCCTCAAGGAAAGTTGCCCATGTCCGACAAGATCAACCGCATCGTTCTTGCCTTCTCAGGTGGGCTGGATACCAGCGTGATCCTGAAATGGCTGCAACAGACCTACCAGTGCGAGGTGGTGACCTTCACCGCTGACCTCGGCCAGGGCGAGGAACTGGAGCCGGCGCGCGCCAAGGCGCAGCTCATGGGCGTCAAGGAAGAGCATATCTTCATCGACGACCTGCGCGAAGAGTTCGTGAAGGACTATGTCTTCCCGATGATGCGCTCCAACGCGCTTTATGAAGGGCTCTATCTGCTCGGCACGTCGATCGCCCGCCCGCTGATCGCCAAGCGCCAGATCGAGATCGCGAAAATGGTCGGTGCCGATGCGGTGTCGCATGGCGCGACCGGCAAGGGCAATGACCAGGTTCGCTTCGAACTGGGCTATTATGGCCTCGCGCCCGACATCAAGGTGATCGCTCCGTGGCGCGAATGGGATCTGACCAGCCGCACCAAGCTGATCGAATTCGCAGAAAAGCACCAGATTCCGATTCCCCGCGACAAGCGCGGCGAAAGCCCCTTTTCGACCGACGCGAACATGCTGCACACCAGCTCCGAGGGTAAGGTGCTCGAAGATCCGTGGGAGGAAACCCCGGACTATGTCTATTCGCGCACGGTCAATCCGGAGGATGCCCCCGACGCGCCCGAATATATCACCGTCGATTTCGAGCGTGGCGACGGCGTGGCGATCAACGGCGTCGGCATGTCGCCCGCGACCCTGCTGGAGACGCTGAACGACTATGGCCGCAAGCATGGCATCGGCCGTCTCGATCTGGTCGAGAACCGCTTCGTCGGCATGAAGTCGCGCGGCATGTACGAAACGCCGGGCGGCACCATCTATCATTTGGCCCATCGGGGGATCGAGCAACTGACGCTGGATCGCGGCGCCGCGCATCTCAAGGACGAGTTGGCGCCGCGCTATGCCGAACTCATCTATAACGGCTTCTGGTTCTCGCCGGAGCGCGAGATGTTGCAGGCCGCGATCGACCATAGCCAGGAAAAGGTGACCGGCACCGTTCGCCTGAAGCTCTACAAAGGCGGCGTCTATGTCGTCGGCCGCAAATCGCCCAACTCGCTCTATAGCGAAAAGGTCGTGACTTTCGAGGACGATGCCGGCGCCTATGACCAGCGCGACGCGGCGGGCTTCATCAAGCTCAACGCGCTTCGCTTGCGTTTGTTGGGACGCCGCGACCGCTGAAGAAAGTCCGTCACCCGATACAAATTGCGACATTTTATCGGGTGACGTGACAAATTTGCGGGACAAAACTCCCCGATAAGCGTTTTCATGGACGGCGAGGCGCCGTTCGTGACAGGCGTTTTGAAGGAAGACCCCAATGATCCGCAAATTCATGACCACGGTGGCTGTTGGTTCGCTGTTCGTTGGCGGGCTCGCCGCCACGCACCTAGCCTTCGCGCAGGATGACGGCCCCCACGCTGGTGGAGCGCGTGGCGGCGGCATGTTGATGATGGCCGATGCCAATAAGGACGGCGCCGTCACCAAGGCGGAACTGACCGCCGCGCTGGAAGCCCGCTTCGCCAGACTCGACGCGAACAAGGACGGGACGCTCGATCAGGCGGATCGCGACATCCTCCGTCAGCAACGGCTCGATGAACGTTTCGCCGCGCTGGATACCGACAAGAACGGCCAGATCAGCAAGGCGGAATTTGCCGCCGGGCATCAGGGCCACGATGGCATGCATGACCATATGGGCAAGCCCGATGGGCCGGACGGCCGGGGCCATCGCGGATGGGGACACGGCATGGGGGGCGGTCCGGGCGGCGAGATGAAGAAGGACGGCGCCATCACCAAGGCCGAGTTCATGGCCCGCCCGCTCGCCATGTTCGACAAGGCCGACGCCAATCATGACGGCAAGGTGACCGCCGACGAAATGAAGGCGGCGCGGCAGGCCTTCCGCGACGGCTGGCGCGACCGCAAGGGTCCGCCGTCACCGCCACCCGCGAACTAAGGGCAGGGGCGAAGGCGTTGATCGCACGCCTTCGCCCTTCCACCCCACACCAGCCATGACAAGAACTGGACCATGAGCGAACGACCCCATCTGCTGCTCGTCGACGACGAGCGTTCGATCCGCGAGCCGCTGGCGCAATATCTCGTCCGCAACGGCTTTCGCGTCACGGCTGTCGAAAATGCGGGGGAAGCGCGGATGCGCCTCAACGCCAATGCGATCGATCTGGTGATCCTGGACATCATGATGCCGGGCGAGGACGGGCTGTCGCTCTGCCGCCATATCCGTGAAACCAGTGAGATCCCGGTCATCCTGCTCACCGCGAAATCGGAAGAGACCGACCGCATCGTGGGCCTGGAAATGGGGGCGGACGATTATGTGCTGAAGCCCTTTTCCCCGCGCGAACTGGTCGCTCGCATCAAGGTGATCTTCCGCCGCGTCGCGACCGGCGGCCAGCGCGTCACGGCGCCTGATGGCGCCACCTATGCCTTTGCGGGCTGGCTGCTCAAGACGCAGGAACGCACGTTGGTCGACGGCGAGGGGGTGGCGCTGCCGCTCTCCACGGCGGAATATAATCTGATGCTGGCCTTCACGACGCGGCCCAATCAGGTGTTGAGCCGCGACCAGTTGCTGGACATCACCCAGGGGCGAGAGGCCAATGCCTTCGACCGGGCGATCGACAACCAGATCAGCCGTCTGCGCAAGAAGATCGAGCCGGACCCCAGAAATCCCACCTTGATCAAGACGGTCTGGGGCGGCGGCTATACTTTGTCCGCGGATGTGCGCAGGCTGTGAAGCGGCTGCGTCTTTGGCCGCAAAGCCTTGTCGGCCAGATCATCATCCTGGTCGCGCTGGCGCTGTTCGTGGCGCAGGCGATCAATTTTGCCCTGCTGCTGCGCGAACGCCAGCGGATCGAGTTGACGTCCCAGACCGCGCCGGGCGTCTATCGGATCGTCGACGCGCTCGACAACCGGCCGGACCGGCGCGGCGATGACACCGACCGGCGGGGCCGCGTGCGTTTCCTTGCCGCCGCGCCGGTGTTGCAGGGACAACCCCGCCCCGATGTCGAACGTCGTGCCAAGGCGATGTTCGACGATATCGGCCTTGCGGTCCGTTCCATTCATGCGGTCGAACAGAGCCAGGCGCTGCCGCCGCGGCGCTGGGACAATTTCCGTCGGCGGGCGGCCGGGGGAAGGCCCGGCAATATGCGCATGGCGCGCCTCGCCATGGCGGTGGAATATGAGCCCGGCAAATGGGCGCTGACGCAGGCGCGCATCGGGGACCGGCCGCCGCGCTTTGGCGGATGGCTGGTGGGGCAGACGCTGATCCTGTACGGGATCGTGCTGCTGCCGCTGCTGTGGGTGGGGCGCAGATTGGCGCGGCCATTGAAACAGTTGACTGGGTCGGCGGAGCAATTCGCCCGCACCGGATCGGCGGACCCGGTCGAGGAACGCGGTCCCGGCGATGTCCGACAACTCACCATGGCCTTCAATGCCATGCGCAGCCGCATCTTCGCGATGCTGAACGAGAAGGACCGGATGCTGGGCGCGATCGGCCATGATCTGCGCACGCCGCTGGCATCGCTGCGGGTGCGGGCCGAATCGGTCGAGGACGAGGGCGAGCGCGCCCGCATGTCCGAGACGATCGAGGAAATGAACCGGATGCTGGAGGATATCCTCTCGCTGGCCCGCGCGGGCCGCAGCAGCGAGGCCCGGCAGAAGGTCGACCTGTCGGCGCTGGCCGATGCGGTGGTCGAGGATTTTCTGGAATTGGGTTCGCCGGTCGATCTGGCCGATAGCGACCGCGCAGTCGCCAATGTGCGCCCGCAGCAGATTCGCCGGGCGCTGCGCAATCTCATTGAAAACGCCATCGTCTATGGCGAGCGGGCGCATGTCTCGGTGGAGCGGGGCGAGGATGTGATCCGCATGATCGTGGCGGATGACGGCCCCGGCATATCCGAGGATCGGATGGAGGAGATGATGGAGCCGTTCACCCGGCTCGAAGGCTCGCGCAATCGGGAAACCGGGGGGGCTGGGCTGGGTCTGGCGCTGGTGCGGGCGATCATGGCGGAGCATGGCGGAGCGTTGAAACTGGCCAACCGGGCGCAGGGAGGGTTGGAGGCGAGTTTGGTTTTGCCGGCTTGAAATGGCCATTTTCCGCCGAAGTTCACAGTGTATGCGCGCGCGTGCCTGGGCGCGCGTAGGCGTGAGGGCGTGATGTGTCGGACGTTTCAAAGAAGGGATGTGGGATAGGCCGGTCGGCGCGGAATAGGACAGGCTTAATTGTGCGTTGATGGAGTAATAGGATGTTTTTGTGAGGAGCCTGTGGCCATTGGGTTACGGGTGAGTTGAGGCTTGGCTTGGGCCATAAGGGGAGGGGCTGAAATCGACCACTAGCGGACGTTAGACGATCGAGCTTGTGCCGCACATAGCGGACGCTATTCCTTTAACTCGCAAAATAAATATTTTTTGAGCATGGGTGCGGCTTTATTCGTCCATCGATAAGCGCTCGCAGCGGATTGCTGCGATACTTCCTCTAAATAGCCCAACGCCGATATTTGCCGCAGAAGTGCGTTGACCTCATTGTCCCTCTCGTCGTTGCCAGTTTGCAACCGAAATTCGCCATGTTGAGATAGGCTCAAATAATTAAACCGATAAGCCAGTTGCATTACCAGAAAACCTAAAACTTCTTCGAAATCCAAACCCCTTGTGAAGTCGGCGTCGGCCACTTCATCAAGTTTATCGAATAGAAATTCGAGCCGGTGAGCGTGATTATGCCCCTCGCTCATCAATCCTCTGCCTCGAAGGTAATCAAACACCGCTTCATCATGAGACATGGGTGAGATATAGTTCAATGCCCCGTCGTGCCAAAAAACGGGATTGGACTTGGCATTGTCGAGATCGACGCCCCAAACGAGGGTGACGCGCAGCAAACTCCGATATATGGCTTTCTGAAATTGTTGCTGTTGATCCGATATCACAGGTTCAATAATCCCTCTGACGCATGACTGCTATGGACGTTTTTGTATCGAATTGCAGTCAGTCGCAAAGCCACCCAAATCAGCCAATTCGCCTCAATGCTTGCCAGGCTTGTTCGAGGTGCCCTTCGCGGTTGGGTTGAGCAACTGCGCCCCGGCAGGCAGACTCGTTCCGCCCATGTCCAGCTTCTGCGCTTCACTGCGGGCGATGGTCATCGGATTGTCGCGTTCCTTGATCGCCGCCTTGGTTTCCGCGTCAACCTGCTCATCCGAATCGCTGTCCCCCGCACCCCGGCTCCACCCCAGGATGATCGACATGCGCCGGTTGCGCGGATCGTAGACATCGCCCTTCGCGAAAGGCTCGCGGTCGGCCACGCCCTCGATCCGGGCGAAGCGGTCATTGCCGATGCCGCTTGCAGCCAGCGCCTTGCGGGTCGCTTCGGCGCGGGCGGATGACAGCATCCAATTGTTCATCGTCTGGCCCGAGCTATAGGGCAGCCCGTCCGTATGCCCGCGCACGATCAGCGGATTGGGCATGGTCTGGATTGTCTTCGCCACCTCGTCCACCAGTTCGCGGGCCTGCGGCAGCAGCCGGTCGGTCCCCATGGCGAACATCGCGAAATCGGCCTCGTCGATCAGGTCGATGCGCAGCCCTTCGCGCGTTTCGGTGAAGCGGACATTCTTGCGCAGCTTGTTGATGCCCTGGCGGCGGGCCATGCGCGCCTCCAGTTCCTTCTTGATCGATTCGAACTTGGCGCGGTCGGCCGCCTTGGTGGCCTTGCCGCCCTGATCCTTCGTGCCCGACGCGTCGCGCGGCATGGTGATGGCCAGATTGCCCTGACCGCCGGTGGTCGGGTAATTTTCCTTGCCCATCATGCTGTCGCCGCCGAACATGCCGTTGGAGCCGGCCGAATTTTCCTTCATTTGCACCAGCGTCGGCGTGAAATAGTCCGCCAGCCCCTTGCGCTGCTTTTCCGTGGTCGCGCCCAGCAGCCACATCAGCAGGAAGAAGGCCATCATCGCCGTCACGAAGTCGGCATAGGCCACTTTCCACGCGCCGCCATGATGGCCGCCATGGCCCTCGACGATGATCTTCTTGACGATGATCGGCCGGGGTTCGGGCTCGTTCGCCCCGCGCTTCTTCTCCGCCATGGCTTATTTGCCCCGCATGCCGTCGAACACTTCGGCAAAGGCCGGCTGGTTCGCATGGGTCAGGCTGGAGCGCGCCGCCTCGATCACCAGCGGCTGCGGATGACCGTGCAGCGAGGCGACGATGATCTGCTTGACGACATGGTACATCGACCCGTCCGCCTCGATCACGGCGCGGCAGCGATTGGCGAAGGGATTGACCATGCCATAGGCGAGCAACACGCCCAGGAAAGTGCCGACCAGCGCCGAACCGATCATGCCGCCCAATATGGCCGGGGGCTGGTCGATCGAACCCATGGTCTTCACCACGCCCAGCACTGCCGCGACGATGCCCAGCGCGGGAAGCGCGTCGGCCAGTCCCTGAAGATTGTCGGCGGGCTTCAGCGACTCATGATGATGGGTCTTGAGCGCATTATCCATGACCTCCTCGACCGCATGGGGATCGAGCGTGCCGGAGGAGACGACCACCAGCCGCAGCGTGTCGCTGATCAGGTGGATCAGCGTCTTGTCGCCCATCAGGCGGGGATATTCGGAGAAGATGACCGAGCTGCTCGGGTCCTCGATATGCGGCTCCAGCGCCACCGGCCCTTCAACCCGCAGCGTCTTCATCAGCTTGGAGACGAGGAAGATGCAGTCGAGAAAATCCTGCTTTTTGTATTTCGGCCCTTTGAACACCTTGCCCAGTCCGCCGCCCAGCGCCTTCAGGTCCGCCCCCGAATTGCCGATGATGAGCGCCCCGACGGCCGCGCCGCCGATGATGATCATTTCATGGGGAAGCGCATGCAGAACCGGGCCGATGTCGCCGCCTGTAAAGATGAAGCCGCCGAACACCATGGCGAGCAGCACGACCAGGCCGATGATTGCGAACATGATTATCCCCGAAATTCTGCCCGAAGGCGCCGTCTTGATCGAAGCATCGCATGAAAGACGCTCTCGATTGGTTAATACGGCTTGGTTATCTGATGGTTTAGGGCGCCAGTCGAAAAATCCGTGGCGGTATTGCCGACAGGAAATAAAAACATTTCAGTATGTTATAGGGGGATGGCGTCATATAAGCGCGGCGTGCTCCCGCGAGAGCAGGAGCACGGAGCCAAGTCAGCCCGACAGCTTATTGCTTATTTGATCAGATCGAACAGCGTCTGCTGGTTGATCCGCGCAAAGGCGGATTGCGCTGCATTCAACTGGAGCAGTTTGGCCGATACCGAGGAAATGACCTCGGTCAGATCGGTCGATTCCAGATCGGCGCGCCGTTCCTTGAGATCGATGTCGATATCGGTGAGGCGCGTGCCGATCACGTCCAGCCGGTCGCTGCGCACGCCCTGCTTGGTCTGTTCCAAGATGACGTGATTCTGCCCCGCCTTTATGGCGTCCAGCGCGGCGATGACATCGGTGTCGGTGCCGCTTTGCAAGGCTGTGATGCTCTGGCCCAATATGTCGTCCAGCGTCATCGGCGTGCCGTTCACGTCGATCCCTTCGGACACTTCCTGCCGGGTGCCGACCACCGCGAGATTAAGGCCGCGGCTCACCGGAACGAGCACGCTCTGCCCGTCGTCGAAGGTTGGGACGCCGTTATAATCCTTTTGGTTGAGCAGCGAATCGACCGTCGTGCGGATCGTCTTCATTTCCTCGATGATCGCGGTCTTGCTGGCGTCGTTCAGCGATCCGTTGCGCGCTGCCGTCACCAGTTCCTGCGCGCGGGTCAGCAGCGTGTTCATCTCACCGAGATTGGATTCGGCATTGGCGGCGCGTGTCGTGCCGGTGCTGACATTGGACTGCCAGGCGGCCTGTTGCGCCTGCGCCCGGCCGATGTCCGACACCTGCACCCAGGCGAGCGCATTGTCCGATGGCTTGGTGAGCGTCTTGCCGGTCGAAATAGCGGTCTGGCCGTCGACAATGCCCTGGGAGAGCTGCTGCTGACGGCGGATTTCGGCCAGAAGGGTCTTGTTGGTGATGCCTACCATGGTTCGGTTCCTTGCCCTTCAGATGATCTGCAGGATCGCGTCGACGGTTTCCTTCGCGACCTGAAGGATCTTCGCGCTGCCCGAATAAGCCTGCTGGATGCGCAACAAATCGGCCGCCTCCATGTCGAGGTCGACGCCGCTCACCGCTTCGCGCGCGGACACGGCCTGATCGCTGCGGCTCTGCGCCGTGGTCTGCTCGGCCTTGGTGGAGGAGAGGAGGTTGGCATGGGTCGCGATCAGCGCGGTCCAGCCCTGTTCGACGCTGCCATTGCCGCGCAGAGACGCCGAAACGGTCAGCAGATTGCCGTTCGGCGTGCCGTCCGACGATTTGGCGGCAAGCTGGGCCGGGTCGCTGATCAGCGCGGTGACGCTGGCGGCGGTGGTTCCGGACAGCAGCGCCGCGCCGGCGGCGCCTGCATCGGTGCGTCCCTGGGCATGCCACGCGTTCATGTCGGTGACGAACTGCTGCGCCAGCGTGTCGAGGCTGGCGTGCCGATCGGCCACGGTAACGGCGACGGAAAAAAGTCCGCCCAGCGCGCCGCTGGTCGGCACGGCGAGCGCGGTGCCGCCGCTCGTCGCCAGCGCCAGCGTGCCGTTGCTATTGACGGTAAGGGCCAGAGGTGTGGCGCTGCTGCCCTGCACCAGCGTCTGGCCGTTCAGCGTGACCTGCGCCTGATCATGCGCGCCGAAGCTGACGTCGATATTGAGATTGGACGACAATGTGCCCAGCGCCGCGTCGCGCCCGTCGAGCAGTTGCGCATAGGCCGAAGTGCCCGGCGCCGCGCGCAGCAGGCTGTTGTTGATGTCGGCCAGCGCCGAGAGCGCCTGGTTGATCGTCGTCACGGACGCCTGCGCTTCGGTCGCGATGCCGCTCGACACCTGGGTCAGATCCGCCGCCGTCTGCTGGAACGCTTGCGCGACGCGGCTGATGCTGTCCAGCGTCGTCACGCGCAGGGAGTTGTCGTTCGGGCGGGCGGCCAGCTTGTCCATATTCTGGAACATGCCGGTCATGAGCTGGCCGACGCCGGTTTCCGTGTCGTTGAGCGCCGTTTCCGAATCGGTCAGCCAGCGCATCCGCGCCACCGCGCTGCCGAGCTGCATATTGGTATAGCGTACCGTCGCATCCAGATAGGGATCGGTGGCGCGGTTGACGCTCTTGACATCAGTGCCGCCGAAATTGCCGCGGGAAATATAGACGGCCATGGTCGCGGTGGAGGAACCGGACTCGATCGTCGTAACCGACCGGCGCGAATAGCCTTCCGTGCTGGCGTTGGCGATATTCTCCGCCACCGCCGCCATTGCGGTGCGATAGGCCTTTGTGCCGGACGCGCCGATGATGAAGAGGTCGCTCATTCAACCTTGCCTTCAGCCTGGCCCGCAGCGGCGGGGCTGGATGCGCCCAGCTTCGCGCCGAACTGGTGCATCAGCATTTCAGCGATGCCGAGCGTGCCCCGGCTCGCCATGCTGTCTGCGGTGCGGGCGTCGGCCATGTCGCGGAACTGATCGGTGGCGCTGGAATCGCTGATGCCTTCGGCCAGGCTGGCAGAGCGCATCGCGCCCATCATCTGGCGCAGGAAGATCGCCTCGAACTGCTGCGCGGCTTTTTCCAGCGACGCCTTGCTCTGGGTTCCGCCGGCCTGAGCCGCCGCCGTCGAAGTCGAGTGTATCTGCATCACAACACCACCAGTTCAGCCTTCAACGCGCCCGCCTGTTTCAAGGCTTCGAGGATCGCGACCATGTCCGCGGGGGAGGCGCCGATGGCGTTCACCGCTTTGACTATATCGGCCAAAGAGGCTCCACCTTTAAAATTAATCATCGGTCTCTTTTCCTGATCGATCGAAATCGAACTGGATTGCTCCACTGCCGTCTGTCCCTGAGAGAAGGGCGCGGGCTGGACGACGCGGGGCGATTCATTGACGCTGACCGTGATTTTCCCGTGCGCGATGGCGGCGGGATGGATCTTCACCGCGCCGTTGATGACGACCGTGCCGGTGCGGGCGTTGACGATCACCTTGGCGGGCGCATCGGCGGGCGAGACCTCGATATTCTCGATCAGGCCCATCATCATGACGCGGTCGGTGGCACCCGGCGCGGCGTCGATGGAGACCGAAACGGCGTCCGTGGCCTTGGCGCGGTGATCTCCGAAGGTGCGGTTGATGCCGTCCGCCACCCGGAGGGCGGTGGTGAGGTCGGCTTCCGAAAGGTTGAAGGTGAGGGTAGGCGCGGTGTCGAAGCCGGTGGCTACGGCGCGTTCGACGGTCGCTCCGCCCGGAATGCGCCCGGCGGAGGGAATGTTGACCGACACCTGGCTGCCGTCCGCTCCGGACACGCCGAGGCCGCCGACGGCGAGGTTGCCCTGCGCCATGCCGTAAATTTCGTTATCCGCGCCGCGCAGCGGGGTCATGATCAGCGTGCCGCCGCGCAGCGACTTGGCCTTGCCGAGCGCCGAGACGGTGACGTCCAGCCGCTGGCCGGGCTTGGCGAAGGCGGGCAGGTCCGCCGTCACTAGGACCGCCGCCGCGTTCTTGAGCGCCGGATTGATCCCCTGCGGCAGCGTCAGGCCGAAACGCGAGACCACGCCCTTCATGCCCTGCGTCGCATAGTCCAGGCTGTCGTCGCCGGTGCCCGCGAGGCCGACGACGATGCCGTACCCGGTGAGCTGGTTGGGACGCACGCCCTGGAAGGTGCCGAGATCCTTGATCCGCTCGGCATGGGCGGGAGCCGCCAGCAGCGCCATCAGGGGCAGGAGGAAGCGAAACAGGCGGGTCATGGCTTGCATGTCCATCAGAAGGGGCTGATCATGGAGAAGAAGCGCTGCAACCAGCCCTGACGGCTGGCGCGGGCGATCTCACCCTTGCCGGTGTAGATGATCTTGGCGTCGGCCACGCGGGTCGAGGCGATGCGGTTGTCCGGGCCGATATCGGCCTGACGGACGAGGCCGCTGATCTGGATATATTCGTCGCCGCGATTGAGCGTCAGCGCCTTCTCGCCCTTCACCAGCATCGTGCCGTTGGGATAGGTCGCCGCGATCGTCACGGTGATCTCGCCATTCAGCGCATTGGACTGGGTGGCGGCGCCCTTGCCGGTGAAGGCATTGCTGCCGCTGGAGCCGATGTCGCTGGCGGAAAAGAGCTTCGACAACGGGCCGGTGCTGGGCGGCGTCAGCGCAATGCTGCCGTCGCGTTTGGTGTCGGCGCTGTTGCTCTTGGTCGCCTGCGTCCTTTCGACCAGGACGATGGTGATGATGTCGCCGACGCTGGTCGCCCGCGCCCCGCTGGTGAGTGGGGTGTAGCCCATCGACGCCTGGAAGATCGAACCGTTGGCCGCAGGCGCGGCAGGAGCGGCAACGACCGTGGGGGCATAAAATTGCCGCTCGGCATCGCGCTTCTTGCCGGCCATGGCCGGGGAGGCGGCAAGAGTGACCATCGACAGGGCGAGCAGGGAGGCCAAAGCGAGGCGCATCGTCATCCTCACAATTGCTGGTTGACGTACTGGAGCATCTCGTCGGTCGCCTTGATCATCTTGGAATTGACCTCATAGGCGCGCTGGGTTTCGATCATGTCGACCAGCTCCTCCACGACATTGACGTTCGAGGTTTCGAGATAGCCCGAGCGGACAACGCCCCGGCCATCCAGCCCCGCGACGCCGACCTGCGGCGTGCCGCTGGCGGCGCTTTCCTTGAGCAGATTGCCGCCGACAGCGGTCAGGCCCGCCGGATTCATGAAGCTCGCCAGTTCGATCTGGCCGAGCTGGGTCGGTTCGGTCTGCCCCTGAAGCGTGGCGGAGACGGTGCCGTCATTGCCGATGGTGACGCTCGCGCCTTGCGGCACGGTGATCTGCGGGATCAGCGGCAGGCCGTCGCTGGTGACGACCGTGCCTTCGGCCGTGGTCGTGAAATTGCCCGCGCGGGTGTAGGCGATGGAGCCGTCGGGCTGCTGCACCTGGAAATAGCCCGAACCCTCGATCGCCATGTCCAGCGTATTGCCGGTCTGGTTCAGCGTGCCCTGCTCGTTGATCTTGCTGGTGCCCTGCAACGAGACGCCCGAGCCGAGGTTGAGGCCGGTGGCGAACTTGTTCTGGCTGTCGCTGTTGGCGCCCGCCGCCACGATCTGCTGATAGGCCAGCGTTTCGAAATCGGCGCGGTCGCGCTTGAAGCCGGTGGTGTTGACGTTCGCCAGGTTGTTGGCGATCACACGCATCTTCGTGTTTTGCGCGTCAAGGCCGGTGCGGGCGACATGAAGGGCTGCGTTGGTCATCGTCTATCTCCGTGAGGCAGGCTCATGCGGACTTCAAAGCAAAGATCGTGCCAAAATTAACCATTAACTGTCGAGGCGCATCAGCGATGCGCCGCCGTCGTCGAGCTGCTTGGCGGTGTCGATCATCTTGACCTGGGTTTCCCAGGCGCGGCTGGCCTCGATCATCTGCACCAGCGCGGACGTCGCGTTCACGTTCGATCCTTCCAGCGAACCGCCGGTCACGCTGGCGAGCGGATCGTCGGGCAGCGCGCCGCCATTCACTTCGCGGAACAGCCCGTCCGTGCCCTTGGCGATGCCGGAGCCGACCGGGCTGACCAGTTTCAGCTTGTCGACCTGCTGCGGATTGGCGGGGTCGCCGCCCTGCGGCACGCCCCAGATGCTGCCGTCCTTGGCGATGGAGACGCTGTCCATCTGCGGCAGGGTGATGGGGCCGCCTTCGCCCAGCACGGGCAGGCCGTCGCCGGTCGTGAGCAGGCCGCTGTCGGTGACCTTCAGGTCGCCGCGGCGCGTATAGGCTTCGCCGCCGTCCGGACCCTGAACGGCAAGCATTGCATCGCCGTTCAGGGCCACGTCCAGCGGATTGCCCGTTTCCGTGACCGCGCCTTGCGCCATGTCGGCGGCGATCACCTGTTCGGACGCTTGCGCCCGCGTGTTGAGGCTGTCGCCCTTGATCCAGCGCGTCTCGGCATTGGCGATTTCGGCGCGAAAGCCGGTCGTGTTGACGTTCGCCAGATTGTTGGAGATCGCCGCCTGCCGCGCCATCGCGCCGCGCATCGCGGTGAGTGCCGTGTTGACGAGCCGGTCCATGGGTGAGTCCTGTTCTTGCGGGTGCCGGAAACAATCCTGTCATCCCCGCCTACGCGGGAATGACGAAGGAGTTTAGGTGCGCATGTTCACGATGGTGGTCGACAGCGTGTTGGCCGCTTCGATCGCCTTCGAGTTCGCCTGGAAGTTGCGCTGGGCCGAGATCAGGCTGACCAGCTCTTCCGTGATATCGACGTTGGAGCGTTCCAGCGCGCCCGAGCGGACGGAACCATAAAGCCCGCTATTGCCCATGCCGAGCATTGGCGTGCCGCTGGCGTTGGTGGCGGTCCAGTGCGCGTCGCCCTGCTGGCGCAGGCCTTCCTGACTGTTGAACGCGGCCATGGCGGTTGCGCCCAGATAGACGGTGGTGCCGTCCGCATAGACGCCGGTGATCTTGCCTTCTTCCGACACGCCGACGCTGGAAAGCTGGTTGCCGGTGCCGCCGTCGGGCCAGTTGGTCGGAACCTTGAGGTCGGTGAGCGACGCGGTGGTCACCGTGCCCGTCACCGTCGAAACGCCGGTGACCGGATCGAGCGGGATCACCTGGAGCCGGGCGCCGGTGGTGTCGACGGCATAGCGGCTCTCATCGACCGAGAAGGCGCCGTTGCGGGTATAGCTGACCTGATTGTCGGCGGTGCGCTTGACCGTGAAGAAGCCTTCGCCGGTGATGGCGAGGTCCAGCGTCTTGTCGGTGGTTTCGATTGTGCCCTGGGTGAATTGCTGGTTCACGCCCTGCACGCGGACGCCCTGGCCCGACACCTGCGTCGTGGTCTGCATCGGCGCGGACGAGAAGATGTCACCGAACACGGCCTTGCTCTTCTTGAACGCGGTCGAATTCACGTTGGCGACATTGTTGGAGATGGTCGAGAGGTCGGACTGGGCCGCCTTGAGACCGGAAAGCGAGATGTAGAAGGACATGGCGTTGCTCCTTGGGTGAAAAGGATCTTGGGGTTGAAAAGGATTCGAGTGAAGTTAGGCGAGGGAAATGGCGTCGGACGGGCTGTAGGTGCCCAATGGGGTAATGAGCTTGGACGAACTGCCGTCGGCGGGTGACTGGACGGCGGCGATGGTAGTCCAGCTCGCGACGCGGCTGGGCGTGGCGCCGTTGACCTTGATCTTCAGCGCATCGGTGGCGACGGTGTTGCCTGCGTCATCCTTGCCGTCCCAAAAGAAATTGACGTTGCCCGCAGGCTGATTGCCAAGGTCGATGGTCTTGAGGACGTTGCCGTTGCCGTCGACCAGATCGACGCTCGCGCCGCTGGTGGCGTCGGCAAAGCTCAGCTGGCCCATATATTGGCCGGCGGCGTCGGGCGCGGCGATATTGCTCTGGACCAGCATCGACTTGCCGATCCAGCTCGCCGCATCGCCCAGCCGGGTGCCGCTCAGTTCGGACGCCAGGCCTTTCAACGTCTGATTCATTTCCGCGATGCCGCTGCTATTGGTGATGGTCGCCATCTGCGAGACCATCTGGGCGTTATCCATTGGTTCGAACGGATCCTGCGTCTGCATCTGCGCGGTCAGCAGGCGCAGGAAATCCGCCTGGCCCATTTCCGACTTGCCGGTGCCGACATTGGCATAGGGGTTATAGACCGAAAGCCCCGCGCTGTCGGTTGCGGTGGTGGTCGTCATTTGCCGATCCTTATGGTTTCGAGCATCAGGGATTTGGCGGTGTTGAGCACCTGCACATTGTTCTGGTACATGCGGGCGGTCTCGATCATGTCGACCAGCTCCGCGCTGCTATCCACGGCCGCTTCCCAGACATCGCCATTCTTATCGGCCAGCGGATGGTTGGGATCGTGGCGCTTGGTGGGCTGCGCATTGGTTGTGACGACATTCTGGACCTTGACGGTCGAGACGCCGGGGCTGTCGGTGACCGACTGGAACACCGGCTTGATCGCGCGATAGGCCTCCGCTGCGCTGCCGGTGACATTGCCGGCATTGGCCATGTTGGATGCGGTCGCGTTCAGGCGCACGAGCTGCGCGCTCATGGCGCGGCCGGCGATGTCGAAGACGTTCAAGGGGCCAGAACCCGAAGATCCGTAACCGCTCATGCTCATTCTCCCTTCAAGGCGCGCGTGATGGTGTTGATGCGGCCCTCAAGGAAGGAGAGGGTCGTGCGATATTTGACGGCGTTTTCCGCAAACAGCGTCTGTTCGGTGCTGAGTTCGACGGTGTTGCCGTCAAGGCTGGATTGCAGCGGCACGCGATAGCCCATCGAGTCATCGACAGCTTGCGACACGTCGGCGGCCGACTTGCTCTGCTGCGTGGTGGCTTCCTTCAGCGCGGACTCGAAATCGATGTCGCGCGCCTTGTAACCGGGCGTCGAGGCGTTCGCGATGTTGGACGCGAGCAGGGAGAGCCGCTGCGAGCGAAGCGCCAGCGCCTTTCCATGTATCCCGAACAATCCGTCTTCCAGCGACATTTTCGTCTTTCCGTTTTTTCGACCCTGAAGGCCTAAAACTTGCCGATCCTCCGCCGTTCTAAGGCCTGATGGCGTGAACTGCGGCTGATCCAGCCTGATATTCGCAAAAGCCGTGCCAATTTGCGTGGGTGACGCATCGGCAAGGCAGAAATGGCGGAAATCCGGGGGTTCGCATGGGCATGGCGGCAAGGGCGGCAGAAATTTGCCGGTCGGTGGCAGGGCTTTGCCGCCTGACCGGAGGATGAGTTGGGGACGGTGATATGATCGGTATCTTGGCGCATTTGTTCGATCCCCTGACCTTGCTGGCGATGATGGCCGGCATCGGGATCGTTGCGCTGTTCCAGAATGGCGGGCGGGCGCTGGGCCGCGCCTTTGCGGCGTTGGCGCCTTTGCTGAGCGCCGATCCGGCCAAGGATCGCGACGCCGCGCGGGCGGCGCTGCTCAAGATCGATCAGGTGGCGCAACTGCGTGGCCTGGCCTGCACGGACCGGGTGAAGACTGCCAATCCTTTCCTGACCCAGGCTGCGCGCAAGCTCGCCAATTGCGAGAAGACCGATCAGTTCGAACTGTGGGCGGCGCAGACCCTGGCCGACCGTGCGCAGCGGCATGCAAGCGCCCGCAACGTCTGGCTTTCGATTGCCGATGCCGCGCCCGCTTTGGGCATGGCGGGGACGATCATCGGGTTGGTCGGCATGTTCGCGGGGATGGACGATCCCGCCAGGCTGGGGCCGTCCATGGCGCTGGCCCTGCTCACCACTTTCTATGGCGTCGTGATCGCCAATATCATGGCCGCGCCCATCGCTGCGCGGCTGGCTGACCTGTCGGAACGTGAACTGGCCTGGCAGAAGGAAGTGGCGGACCGCATGGCGGCGATTGCGCGCCGGGAAAATGTGCCGCTGCGCCGCGCCTCGATCCGTGAGGTCGCATGAGCATCCTGACATCCTCCGGCGCCCGGCGCAGCCGCTGGGCGCTCAGCTTTGCCGATCTGCTGCTGCTGCTGCTCGGCTTTTTCGTAATGTTGCAGGCCAGCGGGCAGCGCCGGGACGCGATGCTGGCGCAGGTGCGTCAGCAATTTGGTGGACGAGCGCTTGCCAAGGCGACGGAAATGCGGGCGGCCGAACTGTTCCTGCCGGGCGAGGCGCTGCTCACGCCAGCGGGAGAGGCGCGTCTGGCGGCCTTGGCGGGACGTTTCGCTTCGGGCCGGACTCGGCTGGAGATCAGCAGCCAGGGGACCGATCCAGGGCGGCAGCGCTTCGATTCGTGGGATTTGGCGGCGGCGCGGCTGGGGGCCGTGGCGCGGGGCTTGAAAGGCCATGGCGTCGGCCGGGACCGGCTGGTCATTCGCGGGTTGGACCAGCTCGACGGTGCTTCGGGCAAGGGGCAGGTCATCCGGGTCATGCCGGGCAGGTAATGCAGCTTGGCACGATATTTGCTTTTCTCAATGGTTGATGCTGTCCGCTTCATCGGAGAGAAACCGTGACGAATTTCCCCAAGATCCTCCTTCTGGCGCTGTCCATATCGGCGTCCGATCCTGCGCTGGCGCAGCAGAAGTTCGAGAATCTGGATCGTATCGACAGCTTGGTTGCGATGACCGTGGGCGCCAATATAGGCGAGCCGGGCGGCCCCATCGCGCCGGTGGACCGGCGGTTGCGGCTGGCCGCCTGCCCCACGACGCCCGGCGTCGAAGGCCCGGTCTTCGGTGCGGCGATCGTCAAATGCGACGCCTTGGGCTGGCGCATCCGCGTGCCTTTGGGCGCGGGTGCGGCGGCGGCGTCTTCCGGGCCGGTTGCGCGCTACGCGCCTGCCGCGCGGGCCATCCCCAAGGAGGCCGTCGTGAAGAAGGGCGATCCTGTCCAACTGATGGCGGGCAATGCGAGTTTCAGCGTCTCGCGCATGATGGTCGCGGACGAGGACGGCGCGGTGGGTCAGACGATCCGCGTGCGCGAGGACAAGAAAGCCGCGCCGATTCTGGCGCAGGTCGTGGAAATGGGAATAGTTCGTGTTCCGGGATTTAATAATTTTTGAACCCGGCCGTATATAGGCTGTGCGGGACGAATGAAGGATTGAAACGATGATCAAGTCTGTCGGCCAGAATATCAGCGCCGCCCTGGAGGCGACCCGCCTGAAGGAAGGCGGCAAGACGACGCGTGCTTCGGCGGCCGGTTCGGCTGTCAGCGCATCTTCGACGGCCAGTTCCGCCAGTCCTGCTGCCCGCATGGCGGCGGAAGGCGCGCCGGTCGACATGGATCGGGTGGCCGCCATCAAGGCTGCGATCGCGTCGGGCAATTATCCGGTCGATCCGGCGGCGATCGCTGATCGCATGATCGCCCTCGACCTGCCGGTCGCGGACTGAACCGTCCCATGCCGCTCGGTCTTGCAGCGCTGGATGCGTTGAACGCGGCTTTCGAAGAGCTGCGGTCGGTGCTGGACGGCACGGACGTTGCGGCGATCGAAGCGGCGACCCGCCGGATTGCCGCAGCCGCCTCCACCGTCCGCGCCATTGGCGTGTGGCGTTCCGATGAGGTGGTGCGGGAACGGCTGAAGGCTTTGCAGCCCCTGATCGAATCGGCGCGGGTTCGCACCAACCTGCTCGCCGATCATGCGAATCAGCGGTTGACCATTCTCGCCGCTCAGGGCGCGGAAACCGCGCCGCTGGTATACGGCCGCTAAAAAAACCGCCATTTTCTGCTTGTTTCCGCAAGGCGCCCACGGGCGCCTTTTTTGCGTCGAACCGAACGCGAAAAGCAAATTATGACCGCGCGTTAACCAAATCTTGGCACGTCACTTGCTCTATTGACCCTCGATACCAATGGGGATTTGAGCAACCAGTGTCGGCTTTCGCAGACATCACCGCAACAGGCGCTTCGGCGGGCAATCGCGTGACCAACGCGATCGCCATGGCCAGCCGCAGGACAGGCGTGGACTTCGCCTATCTGCTGGGGCAGGCGAAGATCGAAAGCAGCCTGAACCCCACCGCCCGCGCCACGACTTCGTCCGCGACAGGGCTGTACCAGTTCGTCGATCAAAGCTGGCTGGCGGTCATCGACCAGCATGGCAGCGAATATGGCCTGGGCTGGGCCGCCGACGCGATCAGCCGGGGCAGCAATGGCCATTATTATGTGTCCGACCCCGATTTGCGTCAGCAGATCCTCGACCTGCGCAAGCATCCGGAAACCGCCTCCGTCATGGCGGCCGAACATGCGGCCGACAACAAGGCCACTCTGGAACAGCGGCTGGGCCGCGAGGCTGAGCCGGTCGATCTCTACATGGCCCATTTCCTGGGCGTTGGCGGGGCGAGCAAATTCCTGGCGATGAACGACCGCGCGCCCGACGCGACGGCAGCGTCGATGTTCCCGGCGGCGGCGCGGGCCAACCGCTCGATCTTCTACGACCGCCAGGGCAATGCCCGCAGCTTTGCCGAAATCCGTGATCGCTTTGCCTCGAAGCTCCAGAAGGGTTTCGATTCGATCGGCACCGGCGATATTCAATATGCCGACAACGCGCTGCCCTCCGGCGCGAAGACGGTCCAGCCCGCCGATTATGTGCGGATCGAAACCCAGCGCCTTGCGACCGCCGCCGACGTCACCGTCCGGCCGGAACCGCAGACCGCGCGCCTCGCCTATCTCATGCTCGCCACCCTCGGAAGGTAACGGCCAAAGATGACTCCTGCCCAAGTCAAAGCGAAGATCTGGACGAGCGCCGCCAAGGGAGCGGTGTTGCCCTTTGCGACGCTGATGGTCGTGCTGTTCATGATGGTGCCGGTGCCTGCGTTCATGCTGGACGTCGGGTTCATCACCAACATCATGATCAGCCTGGCCGTGCTGATGGTCGCGCTGAACGCCGCCAAGCCGCTGGATTTCTCCAGCTTTCCAACGGTGCTGCTGTTCGCGACGCTGCTGCGGCTGGCGCTGAACGTCGCCTCGACCCGCGTGGTGCTGGTGCAGGGGCATGAAGGGTCGGACGCGGCGGGCCATGTCATCGAGGCGTTCGGGCATTTCCTGATCGGCGGCGATTATGTCGTCGGCATCTTCGTCTTCGCCATCCTGATGATCATCAACCTGGTCGTCATCACCAAGGGCGCGGGCCGCGTGTCGGAAGTGTCTGCGCGTTTCACCCTGGATGCCTTGCCCGGCAAGCAGATGGCGATCGACGCCGATTTGAACGCCGGCCTGCTGACGCCGGAAGAAGCCAAGGTCCGCCGCCGCGAAGTCGCGACCGAGGCGGATTTCTACGGTTCCATGGACGGTGCCAGCAAGTTCGTGAAGGGCGATGCGGTTGCGGGCATCCTGATCCTGGCCATCAACATCGTCGGCGGCATCATATTGGGCGTGGTCAGTCATGGCCTGTCGATCGGAGAGGCCGCGCAAACCTATATCGTTCTTGCCATCGGTGACGCGCTGGTCGCGCAGGTTCCGGCGCTGCTGCTCTCCATCGCGGCGGCGGCCATCGTCACCCGCGTCGGCAGCGAACAGGATCTGGGCGGCCAGATCACCAGCCAGTTCGGTTCGGGCAAGGCCTGGATTCCGGTGGCGGCGATCCTGACTTTCCTCGGCATTTTGCCGGGCATGCCGCACATGATCATCCTGTCCGCCGCCGCGATCGCGGGGGGCATCGCCTGGCAGCTCCGCAAGGCCGGTCAGCGCAAGGCGGCCGAACCTGAACCGGTTGCCCCGCCGCCGAACCCCGCGCTGATCGAATGGAACGACGTGTCCGATGGCGCGGTGCTGGGGCTGGAGATCGGCTATGGCCTGATCGGCCTGGTCGACGAGCGCAAGGGCGCGCCGCTGATGGCCCGCATCACCGGCATTCGTCGCCAGCTTTCGAAGGAACTGGGCTTCGTCGTGCCGATGGTCCGCGTGAAGGACAATCTGGCGCTGGAGCCGAACCAGTATCGCATCACCATCGCCGGCGTCGTCGTGGGCGAGGACGAGATCTTCCCCGACGATCTGCTGGCGCTCGACAGTGGCGCGCTGGAGAGCACAGTGTCCGGCCGCGAGGCCAAAGACCCGACCTTCGGCCTCGACGCTGTCTGGATTTCGCCTGCCAAGCGCAGCGAGGCCGTGGTCGCGGGCTATACCGTGGTCGATCCGCCGACGGTGGTCGCCACCCATCTCAACCAGCTCATCGCGATGAACGCCAGCGAGATGTTCGGCCTGGACGAAGCGCGCAAGCTGCTCGACAACCTCAAGGAAGCCGCGCCGCAACTGGTCGATGGCCTCACGCCGGGGCTGCTGAACCTGACGCAGATTTCCGCGCTTTGCCGCGCTCTGCTGGCCGAAGGGATCGCGCTCAAGGACTTCCGCCGCATTTGCGAGGCGATGGTCGATGCGGCCCGCCCGGATATGAACCTCGACCAGCTTGTCGAAGCGGTGCGTCAGCGCATCGGCTCGCTCATCATCCAGGGGCTGGTGCCGGTGAAGATGCCGCTGCCGGTCATCACGCTGGACGGCGATCTGGAAGCGCTGCTGGCGCAGGCGATGCGCGTCGCGGGCGATGCGCGTCACCCGATCGAGCCCGCGCTCGCCAACCGCATCATCGAGGCGGTGGTGCAGGCCGCCCGCCCGTTGCTGGGACAGGCGCGCAACTTCGCCATCGTCACCTCGCCGCTCGCACGCCGCGCGCTGGCTCGCCTGTTCAAGCCGCATCTGCCGGAGACGCCCGTGCTGTCCTTCCTGGAAATCCCCGATGGCAAGGGCGTGGAGGTCGTCGCCGTGGTCGGCGGCGAGCAGCGGCCTGCGCCACGCCATGATCCTTTGCCCAGAGAGTCCGCCGCCCGAGAGCGCGTCGCCTGAGGAGCCTGACCAATGTATATGAACAGGGTCGTCGCCGGTTCCGATGCCAACACCTATGGCCGCACCGGCAATGCCAATTCTCCCGAACAGCTCGCGCGCCGCTATATGCCGCTCGTGCGCAAGACCGCCTGGCACGTCCATGGCCGCGTATCCAGCGCCATAGAGATTGAGGACTTGCTCCAGATCGGCATGGTCGCGCTGGTCGAGGCGGCCAATGGTTTTGAGGATCGGGGCCTGGGTTTCGCCTCCTACGCGCAGTTGCGCGTGCGCGGGGCGATGATCGACCATCTGCGCCGCCATGCGACGATGACGCGCTCCGCCATGGCCCAGCGCAAGCAGTTGGCGGGCATACGCGGCCGGCTGGAACAGAAGCTGGGCCGTGCGCCGCTGGAAGCGGAAATGTCCGCGGAGATGGGGCTGGATGCCGCCGCCTATCGCGAAGTGGCCGACAGTTGCGAGATGGTGCAGCATAGCAGCATGGATGAGGTCTATTCCGACCAGTCCATGTGGTTCGCGGATGTCGAGGATCGCGCCGACGATGTGATGGAGCGGGAGGCGCTCAAAGGCGCTCTCGCCAAATGCATCGGGGAATTGCCGCAGCGCGAGGCGCTGGTGCTTCAGCTTTATTTCGTCGAGGAACTCAATCTGGAGGAAATCGGCGCGACGCTGGATATCGGCGCGGCGCGTGTCTGCCAGATCAAGAAGGCGGCGCTCGACAAGCTGCGCGAGAAGCTGCGGGACTGGGACTGATCAACTATCGTTCGCCGGGTTCGACAATCCATCGAACGGCGGCTTTGCATTATCGAGCTGCAACTGCCGATAGCGCGTCTTCTGGTAATTCTGCATCCGCCACCAGGGCTCCGCTACCTGGAACAGCCCGCTTTTCGCGACATGGCCGCCCAGATCCTTGCGCGCCGTGAAGGCCGCGAAAAACGGCGCCAGCACCAGTCCCGCCGCCACCGGCATGATCCAGCCGAGCGAGGTGCCGGATTTGACCGCCAGCAGCGTCAGCCCCGCGCCCAGCAGGATATGCCATTTGAACAGCCAGATGGCGGGCAGTATCGCCATGCCGTCACGGTCGCGGGTCTGGCCGTTCCAACTGCTCTTGCGGCCCATCAGGATGCCGAACAGGTTGATGGTCTGGGTCAGCATGCTGACCGGCGCCATCAGGATCGACAGGGCGATGTCCGCGATCACCCCGCGCACCATCCTGACGCCGCCGCCAAAGCCGATGCGCCGCGCCGGATCGGCCAGCGCCCAGAGCAGCGCCAGCAGCTTCGGCCCGAACAGCAGCACGGCGGTCAGCGCCAGCAGACTGCCCGAGGGCAGGATCGCGCTCGGCGGCCACACGCCCGCCGCCGCGCCGCCCAGCACCACCAGCATCAGCGCTAGCCAAAGGGGGGAGGTGCAATAGGCCGAAGCGCCGACGAAAAGCTGGAACTTGCTGACCGGATGCATGCCCCTGATCTTCGTGAGCAGGGGAACATGCTGGATATTGCCCTGGCACCAGCGCCGGTCGCGGGTGGCGAGATCGGGCAGGGAGGGCGGAAATTCCTCGAAACTGTCGTCGGCCATGACGATATGCACGTCCCAGCCACGGCGGCGCAGCAGCGCAGCCTCGACCATGTCATGGCTCATGATATGCCCGCCAAAGGGCGCGCGGCCCGGTAGTTCGGGCAGGCCGCAGCTTTGTGCGAAAGCCTTGGTCCGCAGGATCGCGTTGTGGCCCCAGAACATGCCTTCCGACCCTGCCCACCAGATCATGCCGGCGGCCGAGATCGGCCCGAAGAGGCGGCTGGCAAATTGCTGCCAGCGGGCGAAGAAGGTCGTGGCCCCGACGATCGACGGCACGGTCTGGATCAGGCCGACATGCGGATGCCGCTCCATATCGGATGCCAAACGCGCCATGGTCTGGCCGCTCATCACGCTGTCGGCGTCCAGCACGATCATATAGTCGTAAGCGCCGCCGAAGCGTTCCACCCATTCCGCGATATTGCCGGGCTTGCGGCCGATATTAAGAGCGCGGCGGCGGTAGTGGACCGGGCGGGAGAAGCCCTTGCGCATTTTCATATAGGCGGCGCGTTCGATCTCGCCATTTTCGGGGTTGGAATCGCTGAGGATGAAGAATTCGAAGCGCTCGCCGCCCATCACCTGCGCCAGCGAGCGCTCCATGATCGACAGGCGGCCCAGTACGCCCTGAAAATCCTCGTTGCAGACGGGCAGCAGCACGGCTGTCTGCCCGCGCAGAGGTGGAGCGGTACGCGTGCGATAGGGCCGCACGCCTTGCCCTTTGCCCATGGTCAGCAGCAGAAAGCCGATCAGGCTGGTCGCGAAGCCGAAGGCGATCCAGGCGAAAAGAGGGATGAACAGGGCCAGATAAACCCCCTCCCACGCCGAAATGCCATCGAGGCCAATCGACCGCCGCATCTCATGCGCCGCCATGGATGCGGGCAGCAGCGCCAGCAGCACGACCAATGTCCGTCGCGCCCAGAGATCGATGTTGAAGGAGCGATGCGGCAGGTCGCGTGGAGTCGCGGAAAAATCCTGCGCGGGCATGGCCAGCGGTCGTTCCACGGGAAGATGCTCGAACGCCCGTACAGGCGCCGATCCCATGGTCTTATCCGTGTGCCTGCCGCCTGTTGCTTTCATGTCCGACCCATTTTCCGGTTCACCGCCTTATGCAAACCGGCCCAAACCCGCCGGGTTCCACAACAAGCCCTGCCGTCAGGCGCCGAGCGGGTAATGCACATATTCGCTGAACGGGCGATTGCCAGTGCGAAGTTGGGCGCGAATATCGGTCGACTTGCCCCGGTCCCGACGAATATCCAGGACCATCCGGAACATGTCCTTTTGATGCAGCACGGGATAACCCGCCTTTTTGACCAGCGTTCCTCCTGCCAGGTCGACCCATATGTCCGGGCGAGTCTGGGCCGGAACCCCGGCAAAGTCGACAAGAAAGCGTTCGACCCCGGTCTCGCCCGATTGCCCGGTCCAGATATTCTCGACCGTGGCAAGGCCGCTCGAACCGGGCGTTCGCGCCGCTGACCAGTCGAGCCGGTAGCTCGCCTCGATCCGGCTGCCTGCGCGGATGGAGGCGGCGGGCGTCCAATAGGCCGCGACATTGTCGGTATATTCGCTGTCGGTCGGGAAGGCGTAGAGTCGCACCTGCCCGGCGCCCAGCGGCTTGCGGCTGGTCGCCCAGAGCGACGGGCGCCGTTCGTAAAAGACGCCGTCATCCTGATAATGGTCGAAATCGCGGTCGCGCTGGAGCAGGCCAAACCCCTTGGGATTGCGCTCGGCAAAGACATCGACGCGTGGCGCGGAGGGATTGACCAACGGGCGGCAATGGGCGGTGCCGTCGGCGCTGGCGATGGACAGCATGTCGCTGTCATGGATTTCCGGGCGCCAGTCGGTGCGCTTGGCGCGGTCGGCCTGATCGTACCAGAACATGCTGGTCATCGGCATCAGTCCCAGTTCGGCTATGGGCTTGCGCGCGAACAGCACGGCATCGACATCCTGCCGCACGCCCTGCGGCGTCAACTCGTTGGCGAAGCGGAAGGCGCCGGTCAGCGAGGCGCTGTCCATCAGCGCATAGACGGTGACGCTGCTCCGCCCGGTCCGTTCCAGCCAGAAATGAGTGAAACGGGGAAATTCTTCCTTGCCCGAAATGCTGGTGTTGATCGCGACGGCGCGGGCCGACAGGCCGAACTGCTTTTCGGCGGGCGCCCGGAAATAGGTGGCGCCCAGGAAGGACAGCCAGTCGCCGTCCCGCGCCGCGTTCATGATGCGGAAACCCGAAAAGCCGGCATCGGGGCCAAGATTGCGCACCGCATTGCCGGGCGGGGCGTCGAACATGTCGGGATCGTAGCGGAGCGGCGTTGCCCGCCCTCTTTCGACCAGCGCGATCTCAACCGGCTGCTGCACCGTGCTGCTCAGAGGGAAAAGGCGAAGGCCGGTGTCGCCGCCCAGGTCGTTCCAGATCGTCCGTTCATCGCGGAAGCGCGCCTGGTTAAAGGCGTCATAGCCGATCTTGTCCGCGCCAGGGAAAAAGGGCGTCACGGCAAAGGGCGCGCGCGTCAGCCGCTGCGCCCGGCCGATCACCATGTCCCAGGAAAAAGCGCCGCCGCGGGGTTGAGCGAAAAGGGCGCGGGGAAGCAGCAGCGCCGCGCCGGAGGCGGCGATCATGGCGCGCCGCCCCATCCCGGTCGAAGAAATCTTGGTCATGGCGATCATCATGGGTGCGACAACTGCCAATGCAAGTGTTTCGATCCCGCATTGACTGGAAAATGGCCGATCGACAAATACGATGAAGCCTCCGCCCGGGGGGACGGAGGCTTCGTTAAGCTGGTCGTTTCATCGAAGTCTTTGCCCCCGGCACGGTGGGGACTGATAATGTGCCGGGGGCGGCATGACTGGCTGAGGTGACCAAGACCCCAGCCGGTCAATCTCTTGTCAGGCCTTAGCTGATCAGCTTCAGCACGCCCTGCTGGCTCTGGTTGGCCTGGGCCAGCATTGCGGTCGAAGCCTGGCTCAGGATCTGCTGCTTGGCGAGCGCGGTCGTTTCGGCCGAGAAGTCGGCGTCTTCGATGCGGCTGCGGGCGTCAGTCAGGTTGGTGACGTTCGCCGTCAGATTGTTGACCGTCGATTCGAGGCGGTTCTGCGCGGCGCCGAGATCGGCGCGCTTGGTCGCCACCGTTGCCAGTGCCGTGTCATAGGCGGCGAGATCGCCGGCTGCGAAAGCGGGGGCGGCCACGGTGCCGCTCAATGCGCCGCCGGCCGAGGTGGCGACGGCAGACAGGTCGAGCTGACCCAGGGTGAGGGAAACGGTGTCGGTGCCGCTGGCGCCGGCCTGGATGTCGATCGTGGCCGGGGCGGACGCGGAGAACAGGTCCTTGCCGTTGAACTGGGTCTTGCTCAGGACCGAGTCGATCTGCTTGCCGAGCTGGTCGATTTCATTCTTGATGTTGCCCTGCGACTTCGTGTCGTTGGTGCCGTTCAGACCCTGAACCGTCAGTTCACGCATACGCTGCAGCATGTTGCTGACTTCGCCCAGCGCGCCTTCCGCCGTCTGGGCGAGCGAGATGCCGTCATTGGCGTTGCGGATGCCCTGGGTCATGCCGCGGATCTGCGAGGTCATGGTCGATGCGATGGCCAGGCCGGCGGCGTCGTCCTTCGCGCTGTTGATGCGCTTGCCGGTCGACAGGCGTTCCATCGCGGTGCTGAGAGCCTTGTTGGCCATGGCCGAAGCATTGGTGGCGCGCAGCGCCGAGGAGTTGGTTCCGATAACAGTCATGATAATCCCTTTCCGTTCACTATCAGGTCGCTGCCATCAGGCTGCTTGCGGCCTCGAAAGGGGATAACGGCAGGGGCGAAAGAGCTTTTAGGCCGTTGCGCGTTTTTTCTGATATTTTTCAGGAAAGCCCGGAAAACCGGGGCTAAATGGACCCTTATGGGCGCCCCTATATACAGAAGCGGGGGAAAAGTTCCGGCAAGGCGGAAAAAAATTGCCGTTATGCGGCAAGGGGTTTGCCGCATTAACCATATGCTAACCACAGTCCGGCAGTTTCAAACCATCGAAGGGGTCAGGGGCGTGCGGGGGCACAATCCTACCAAATCATGGGGACAAAAGTTCATGTCATCGTTGGACGTGAGCCGAGGAGTCTGCGCGCTCGTTCCGGGCCTGCAGCACTGGCTGGAAAATGCGTTCTATTCCGTGCGGATCGTGGACGCGCAAAGTCCGCGTGAGCGCGAGGGCGCTGAACGGGATAATCGGCGCGTCCTGCTGGCGACCGAGATCGGCCATGCGACCCATCGCGACATATTGATCAACCTGGTGGACGGAGCGCCTTCGCTGGTGCCCGCCGCCAGCGGCCTGCCTGCCCGCGTGGCTTTCGGTCTGGAAGATATGGGCTTTGCCTTCGCGTTGATCGCGGAACTGGCCCGTCCGGCGGCTCTCCCGGCGGTGGGCGACAATGCCAGCGCGCGCCTGATGACGCTGGCCGGCCGCGTGGCGCGCAGCGACGCCACCGTGCTGATCCAGGGCGACACCGGCACCGGCAAGGAAGGCATGGCGCGCTTCCTCCACGCCCAGTCGGGCCGCACCACCCATGACTTCATCGCCGTCAACTGCGCGGCGCTCCCCGAAACCATGATGGAGGCGATGCTCTTCGGTCATAAGAAGGGCAGCTTCACCGGCGCGGCCAATGCTTCGGAAGGCCTGTTCCTGGCGGCGGACGGCGGCACCTTGTTCCTCGACGAAATCGCGGAACTGCCGCTGGCGCTTCAGGCCAAGCTGCTGCGCGCCATTCAGGAAGGCGAAGTGCTGCCCGTCGGCGCGACTCACCCGGTGCCGGTCAATGTCCGCATCATCGCGGCCTGCAACCGCAACCTTGCCGCCGAAGTCGCCGCCGGGCGCTTCCGCGAAGATCTTTACTGGCGCCTCAACGTCATGCCGCTGGAGCTGCGCCCGCTGGCCGAGCGTCCGGGCGACGTGACCGCCATCGCCGCCGCCATGCTGCTGCGGCATCAGGATATGGCGAAGGCTGCCTTTGTGTGGCCGACCGCCGCCGCTCTGGAAAAGCTGACCGCCCATGTCTGGCCGGGCAATGCCCGTGAGCTGGGCAATGTGCTGCAGCGCGCCGTTGTCCTGCGGGATGGCGACCGCATTTCCGCCGACGATCTGCACATCACCGGCGCGCCGCAGCTTCGCCTCGTGGAGCAGGTTCTGGCGCCCGCCGATCCGATCCGCCTGCGCGACGTGGCCCATCATTCGAAGCTGGAGGCTGTCCGCGCCGCGCTGCGCGAAACCGACGGTCACCGTGCCGCCGCCGCGCGCAAGCTCGGCATTTCCGAACGCACCTTGCGCTATCGGCTTGCCGAGATGCGCGAGCTGGCTGCTTAAGGGGAGATAGGGCATGTCCGGCATTTCTCCGACCGACAGCGTGATGGCGATCCGCAACGCCATCCTCCAGAAGAACGCCGCGCTGCGCGATGTCGCGCAGACCGGCAACACCAACGGCCCTTCCGCCGTCGGCACCAACGGCGCCACCGCGCCGGGCGGGTTTACCGACGCGCTGAAATCGGCGCTAAGCCAGGTCAACGGCCTGCAAAATCAGGCGGGTGAAGCAGCCGCCTCGTTCGAACGGGGGGAAACGACGGATATCGCCGGGGTCATGCTGGCCAAGCAGCAGGCGTCGGTGAGCTTCGAAGCCACCCTTCAGGTCCGCAACAAATTGTTGTCCGCTTACAAGGACATCATGAGCATGCCGGTGTAATATGAGCGAGAACGCACTCACCACCAATGTTGGCGGCGCTGCCGCTCTCCCCGCCACCAGCCCCGCCTTTGGCGGCGCCAAAGGCATGGATGCGCTGAAGGCGCGCTTCACCGGCTTCGTCAGGCAACCGGCCGTGGCGAAAAGCCTGCCGCTGCTGGGCCTGCTGGGCGTCGTCGCCATGGCTGGCGCCGCCTGGCTGGCGCTGCGCGAACCGCCGCAGCGCGACCTGTTCCGCGCTTTGCCCGATGCCGACAAGTCGGCGGTCGCGCAGGTGCTGGACCAGAATGGCATCCGCTACGACTTCGACAATTCGGGCAGCATGACTGTCGGAGAGGATGATTATTTCAAGGCGAAGATGATGCTCGCCGCCCAAGGCCTGCCCAAGAGCGCGCCCGACGGCAACAGCATGATCGACAGCCTGCCCATGGGGGCCAGCCGCGCCGTCGAGGGCGAGAAGCTCCGTTCGGCCCGCGAAATGGACCTCGCCCGCACGATCGAAGCGATCGACAGCGTCGAGAGCGCCAAGGTCCACCTCGCGGTCGAGCCGCCGAGCGTGTTCCTGCGCGAACGGGCCAAGCCCTCAGCTTCTGTGATGCTGCGTCTGGCGCAGGGCCGCCAGCTCACCGACGCGCAGGTCAGCGCCATCGTGCATCTGGTCGCTTCCTCGATCCCGGAACTCAATCCGGAGGATATTTCGGTCGTCGACCAGAATGGCCGCCTGATCAGCAACAATGACAGCAACGCCGCCGACGATCGTCAGCTCGCCATCCAGACCCGGATGGAGGATCGCTATCGCCAGTCGGTGATCGCACTGCTGACCCCGATTTTGGGCGCTGGCAAATTCTCGACCGAGGTGCATACCGAACTCAACTTCGCGGAACGCCAGGCGACCCGCGAAACCTATCCGCAGGACGAAGCGCGTCTGCGCAACGAAACCGGCAGTTGGCAGTCCGACCCGCGCGGGCAAGGAAACGGAGCCGGTAGCGAGGCGAGCGGCATTCCGGGCGCGCTCAGCAATCAGGCTCCGGTCAACCCGACCGTGACCCAGACCAATCCCAATGGCCAGGCCGTAGCCCAAGGCTCGACAAATCAGGGCACCACTAGCGCGCAAACCGCCGCCCAACCCGGCACGCCGCCCAATCCGCTGATGAAGACGGAAGAGACCTTCAACCGCAGCTTCGAACTCGGCCGCGAAGTCTCCGTGACCAAGGACGCCATCGGCACGGTCAAGCGCCTGTCGGTCGCCGTCGCGCTCGACAACGGCCCGGACGGCAAGCCGCGCAGCGCGCAGGAGATCGCCGCCCTCGAAGCGCTGGTGAAGGGCGCGGTCGGCTTCGATCAGGCGCGGGGCGACGTCGTGGCTTTGTCCTCGCGCAGCTTCGCCAAGGAAGAGGTGGTTCAGGCGCCCTGGTATGAGGCCGAATGGGTGTCGCCGCTGGTGCGCAATGTTTCGGCGCTGCTGGTCGCGCTGCTGGTGATCTTCGGCATCGGCCGCCCGCTGCTCAAGCGCCGCGCCGCCGCCCAGGCCGCCGTTGCTGAACAGGTCGCCGCGGAGGGGAAGAAGATCGGCCGCGAAATCTCGACCGAGATCACGCGCCAGGTGACGGTGAACCCCGATGGTTCGACGCCCATCACGCTCGACATGATCTCGTCGACTTATGACTACGCCCAGCGCGCCGACCTGATCCGCAATTTCGTGAAGCAGGATCCCGACCGCGCCGCCCTGGTCGTCCGCGACCTTCTGAAGGAAGGGAAGAAGGAAAATGCCTGAAGCCGCCGAAGCCACGGCGCTCAAGGGTAGCGCTGCCGCCGCCGTCCTGCTGATGCTGTTCGACGAGGATGAAGCCGCGCAGATCCTCTCGCGCCTGGAGCCTGATGAAGTCCGCCAACTCGGCTATGCGATGTACGATGTCGCGGATGTGCAGGTTGAGGAAGTCAACGAAGCGCTCGACCATTTCGTCACCAAGGCGAAGAAGCGCACCACCATCGGCTATGGCGCGACCCGCCATATCCGCGGCGCGATGACCAAGGCGCTGGGCGAGGAGCGGGCCGAGAATATGCTGGCCCGGATCACCCCGCCGACCCGCTCCACCCAGCTTGAAATGCTGAAATGGATGGACGCCAAGGAAATCGCCGTGCTGATCGAGGTGGAGCATCCGCAGATCATGGCGATCGTGCTCGCCCATCTGGAGGCGCCGATCGCGGCCGACGTGCTGCAATTGCTGCCGACCGAATATCAGGAAGAGATCGTCTATCGCATCGCCACGCTCGGCCCGGTGTCGAACGAAGCGCTGGACGACCTCGAACAGCTTCTGCTGCGCGGCAACATGTCGAAGAAGCAGGGCGGCGCCTCCCAGCGCGGCGGCACGGTCGAGGCGGCGGCGATCATGAACAATGTCCGCAAGGATAATGAGCAGCGCATCATCAAGGCGCTGGCCAAGCGGGACAAGATGGTCGCCCAGACGATCGAGGAGGAAATGTTCGTCTTCGACAACCTCATCGACATGGACGACAAGAATATGGGCACGCTGATGCGCACCGTCGACAGCGCCGTGCTGGTCGTGGCGCTGAAGGGCGCGAACGACATGCTCAAGGCGAAGATTTTCGGGTCCATGTCGGCCCGCGCCGCGCAGGCCATATCCGACGAGATCGAGGAACGCGGGCCGATCCGCCTGGCCGAAGTGATCGACGCGCAGAAACTCATCATCGGAACCGCGCGCCGCATGGCCGATGCGGGCACCATCATGCTGGGCGGCAAGGGGAATGATTTTGTCTAAGCTTTGGGCCAATGCAGAGGTCGCCAGCATTCCGCTGGGCGGCATGGGACAGGTGACGAGCGGCGGCTTCCGCAGCCTGTTCGCGCCGGTGCATGCCGCGCCCGGCCAGCCGGTGCATGACAGCGTGCCGCAAAGCGAAGAGGAAGTGCTGGAACAGGCCCGGATCGAAGCCTTCGCCATGGGCTTTGACGAAGGCAGCCGCGTGACGGCGGAAGCCAATGCGGCCGACGCCGAGGCGCGCAAGCGCCTTGCCGAAGCGCTGGAATTGTTGGCTCCCGCGCCCAGCGGCATGTTGTCGACCATGCTGTCCGCCACCGTGGTGCGGCTGGTCGAACAGATTGTGGGCGAGGTCGAGATCGACATCGAACGCTTGCTCCAGCGTTGCGACAGCGTCGCCGCCTTCATCGAGGATAATGACGAGAAGGGCGCGCTGCACCTGCATCCGGACGATATCGAACTGCTGGACGGCGAGAATATCGGCGTGAAGCTGGTCGCGGACCACGGCATGCAACGCGGCTGCGTCCGGCTGGAAACCGCTGACGGCTGGGTCGAGGACGGCCCCGACATACGCCTGTCGCGCCTGCGTGCGTTGCTTGACGATATGGAGGGTAAGGCATGATCAATGCCGCGCTCGCCCAGGCGGAGACGCTGTTCGACCATATGCAGGTGCAGAACCGCCAGCCGCGCCATGTCGGCCGGCTGGTCAGCCATGATGCAGGCATGCTGGAAGTCACCGGTTTCCGTCGCCCCATCGGCGCGGGCGCGCGGGTGATTGCATCGGACGGGTCGATCTGCCGAGCCGAAGTCGTGGGCTTTCGCGGCGACAAGACCCTGTTGGTGCCGCTCGACAGCGACGCGCCGCTGGAAAATGGGGCGCGGGTCGAGCCGGACAGCCAGGCGACCATGGTGCAGGTGGGCGAAGGCCTCATCGGCCGCGTGATCGACGCGATGGGCCAGCCGCTGGACCGCAAGGGGCCGATCATCGCGGGCGGTTCGTGGCCGCTCAACGGCGTCAAGGGCAATGTGCTCGACCGGGGCCGCGTCACCGAGCCGTTCGATCTGGGCGTCCGCGCCGTCAATGCGCTGCTGACCGCCGGGAGGGGACAGCGCATCGCGATCATCGCGGGTTCGGGCGTCGGCAAGTCGGTCCTGATGGGCCAGATGATCCAGGGCGCCGAAGCTGACATCGTCGTCGCGGGCCTGATCGGGGAACGCGGCCGGGAGGTCAGCGATTTCCTCGAAACCAAGCTCAAGGGCGCGATGCACAAGAGCATCGTCGTTGCCGTCCCCGCCGATCATCCGCCGGTGCTGCGTCTGCGCGCCGCCGCCCGCGCCACTGCCATTGCCGAATATTTCCGCGCCCGCGGCAAGAAGGTGCTGCTGCTGATCGACAGCCTGACCCGCTGCGCCCATGCCCAGCGCGAGATCGGGCTGGCGCTGGGCGAGCCGCCTGCGATGAAGGGCTATCCGCCTTCCGCTCTGGCGCTGATCCCCCGGCTGGTGGAACGCGCTGGCGTCGATAGCCGGACCGGGGGCTCGATCACCGCGCTTTATACCGTGTTGGCCGATGGCGACGATACGGACGATCCGATCGTCGATGCCGCCCGCGCCATTGTCGACGGCCATTTCGTGCTGTCGCGCCACCTTTCCGAGCAGTCGATCTTCCCCGCCATCGATGTCGGCAAGTCGCTGTCCCGCGTCATGGCCGATGTGGTGCCGGACGAGCATCGGCTAGCCGCCGCTTCCTATCGCCGCCTCTGGGCCGCCTATGAGGAAAATCGCGACCTTATCCTGATGGGCGCCTATCGCCCCGGCAATGATCCGGTGATCGACGAAGCGGTGCAACGCCGCCAGGACATCCTCGACTTCATCCGCCAGGATCAGAAGAGCTTCATCGACCTCGACACCAGCGCCAACGCCCTTATCGCGGAGTTCGGCGCGTGAAGGGAGAAGTCGCCCGCCGCCAGCGCGTGCTGCGCGTCCGCCATGTGCAGCATGCCATGGCCGTGGCCGAAACCGCGCGCGCCCGCGACGAGGCGGAAGGCATCGCCCGCAATGTCGATCGCCTGCGGACGGTGCGCGATGATCTTTTTACCGGGCAGGGCATCGCAACTGGCGCGAATTTTGCAGCGATGCAGGAACTGGCGGGCCGTCTGGAACAGGCGGGGCGTCAGTTGGACGGTGCGCTCTACGATGCGCGCCGCAAGGTGGAGGTCAAGGAAGGCCTTAGCCTGGCGGCCAATCGGGATCGCGAAATCGCCGTGAAGCTCAAGGATCGCGCCCGCGCGGACCTGGAGGAATGGCGGGAGAATAAACTCGCGGCCCTGCCGCGCTATCGCCGGATGCAGAGGACAGGAGATGTCTGACGTGAACATGTTGACCAGCCTCAAGGCTCTGCTTTTTTCGTCGGCCTCGACGCAGATGCCCGCCGATGGCGCGGGCGTGCTTGCCATGCCGGTGGAGGGCGCGGTGGATTTCGCCAAGCTGCTGAACGGCACAATGGAAGCCGCGCCCGAGGGTAAGCAGGCGGCGGAGATGCCTAGCCTCCCGCAAGTGGCTGCCCCGACCGTCACGGCTAATGCCGTTGCAGTCGAAGGCGTGGAGATGGAAGGAGCAGGTATCGCACCGGCCAAGGTCGATAGCGCCAAGGCTGAAAAAGGGGGGGTCGAAACCGCCACTCCCTTGCCCTTCGGTTTGGCGAACGCCCTGAAGGCCGTGCAGAGCCATCGCAAGGAGACGCTGCCGCTTCCGCCCGGCCTTGCCAAGAAAATCGAAGCGCCCGCTGAGTCTGCGGATGCGGTTCCGGCGCCTGTTGTTGATGGCGAGCCTGTCGAAGAGGTCGCGGCGGAAACGCCAGCGCCCATACTGGTGCCAGTGCCCGTGGCTGTAGAGGATAGCGAAGTCGACGCGCCGGAACTGCCCGACATCAAGCCTCATGCGCAGTCCAAGGCGGCTCGCCCCGTCAAGGAAGCCAAGCTGGAAAAAGCCGAGGCTTTGCCCGAAGCGCCTGCAACGGAACAGTCGGATGAGCCGGTGAAGGCCGATCAGGGCGACAAGGACAAGCCGAAAGAGCAGGGCGAAGCCGCGCCGCTTCCGCCGCCCGTTGTCGCCGTCGTGCAAACGCCGACGCTGCAAAGCGTTCCGGCGCAGCCGCTGCCGACATCTGCAACTGTGGCCACATCCGCGCCACTGCCGGAGACGGCAGCGGTGAAGCTGGATAGCGGCAAGACTCTGCCGGCGGAGGCGCAGATGCAGCCCCAAGCCGCCGAGCAGCCCGTCCCCGCTCAGGCGACGGCCGAAAAGCCGCGCGTGGTGGAGAGCAATGCGCAGTCGGCCATTCCCGCCCCGGCAATATCGGCGCCTGCCGACCGCCCGAAAACGACTGTCGCAACATCGACCACCGATAGTGCGCCCGTTCCGGTTGAACTGCCCGTCCCGGCAACGCCCGCAGTCGAGAGCCGTCAGGTGAAATCCGAAGCTCTTGCCTTGCTGCAACTGGTCCGCGATCAGGTCGCCGCCCGCCAGCCAGGCACGCCGGTCCGGGCAGGGGAACCGCTCGCGGTCCGCGCCAAAACCGGCCGCGCCGCCATTCCGGCCGAGCCTGCACCTGCCAACACCGCCCAACCGGTTCCGACCGACGCGGCGCCTCAAGCCCCGCTCGCCCAGCCTGGCACTGCTCCCTCAGTCCAGCCGACCGTCGCCACGCCGCCGGTAGTGGACCTGTCGGCTAGCCTTGGCGCGCAGGTCGTCGACATGGGTGTTTCCGGCCAGTGGATCGATGGTCTCGCCCGCGATATTGCCGGGCTGTCCGCCAATGGGGCGCAGGGCCGCTTCCAGATCAATGCCGACCAGCTTGGCCCGGTGCAGGTCGATATCCGCCAGGGCAGCGATGGCGCGGCGGTCAGCCTGACGGTCGCCAGCGAGGCCGCCGAAATGGCGCTGCGCCAGGACAGCGACCGGCTGCGTCTTGACGCCAGCCTGTCGGCGGTGCGCATCACCGAAGTGAAAATCGAGCGAACCCCGCATATCGGGGAAACCGCGCGGCCGGACAGCGCGAACCAGCAAGGATCGCAGCAGCAATCGTCCCAAACCGCCAATGCCTGGGCGAACAACAGCCAGAGCATGGCGCAGTCGCAGGGCCAAGCCCAAGGTCAGGGCCGTTGGCGCGCTCAGGAAAATGGCAATTTTGCCCCTAAAAATACCGGCGATCCTGCCGTTCTTAACCATGACGAGACGCGCCGGGCGGGTAATGACGCCGTGCGTGCGCGTTATGCCTGAGATGCGGGATTTACGGGGAACTTTCCATGAGTGACGATGCGAAGCCGAAGAAGAAAAAGGGCGGGGGCATGAAGATGATCCTGCTCATCGTCATCGCCATGGTCGTGGGCGGCGCGGGGGCCGCTGGCGGCCTGTATGCTGCCGGTTTCTTCAGCCCGAAGGAAGAAGGGCCGAAGGAAGACCCGAACAAGCCCGTGCTCGTCCTGGCGGGCGAAAGCGCGGAGGACGTCGCCAAGGCCCATGGCTATGCCGGCGGCGGCGGCGGTGGCGGCGAAGGCGGCGGTCATGAAGGTGGCGGCGGCGGTCATGTCGCGTCCGGCGTCCATGTTCCGGCCAAGGGCATCGACCTGCCCGTCCCGGCGAACCCGGCGGCCTATCAGGCGACCTATTTTCAGTTGCAGACGCCCTTCACCTCCAACATGTCGGATACGGACGCCTTCGCGCAGATTTCCATCGCCATTTCGACCTATTACGACATCCGCGTGGTGGAAGCGATCAAGGCGCACGAGACGGCGATTCGCAGCCAGGTCTTGATGATGCTGGCCGAACAGCCGGTGGAGGCTCTCTCCACGCCGGCGGGCAAAAGGGCGCTTCAAGGCAAGATCAAGGCCATCATTAACGACATTTTGAAGCAAAAGACGGGCTATGGCGGCGTCGATAACGTTTATTTTACCAATTTCGTTATTCAATAGGGCTGCCTGAACGTGCGGGAAGTCCCCCGCCCTGGACGGCAGGGGACTGAAATGACCGACGTTCAAGCCTATGCCTTCGGGCGGGGGGAATCGCAGGCGCCGCTGATGCTGTCGGGGCTGGACCGGCTGGGCGAAAAGCTCGGCCGGCGTTTGCGTGCCCTGATCGAGCCGATTGCCGGGGTCCGTCCGCATGTCGTCGCGCAGGATGCGCGCGCGCTGGAATTCGGAACCTGGAGCCAGGACGTGCCCGCCTCCTCCAGCATTGGCGTCTATCGCCTGTCTCCGCTGAAGGGACAGGTGTTGCTGCGGCTGGACGCGGCGATGATCTCGACGCTGGTCGATTGTTTCTATGGCGGCATCGGCAACCGTTCGCTGCCGCCGCGTGGCGAATTCACCCCGACCGAAGACCGGCTGATCGCCCGCATTTCCGACGCCTTCATCGCCCGGCTGGTCGAATGTTGGAGTGATATGCTGGCGCTCGACGCGGGCCTGATCGTGCGGGAAACCGGCATCGGCTTTGCCGCCGCCGCGCAGCCGGGCGAACAGATGGTGCTGCAACGCTTCCTGCTCAGCATCAGCCGGGACGCCGAATGGCCGATCGACCTCATCTTCCCGCTTTCCGCGCTGCGCGGGGTCGAGCCGCTGATGGGCGCCAGGATTCCGATCGATGACGAGCGCGCCGACCCTGTCTGGCAAGCCCGCATCGCTTCGCGCATGCGCGACATCCGCCTGCCTGCCCGCACGGTGCTGGCGCGCCCCAATCTTTCGCTGGCCGAACTGATGCAGCTCAAGGCCGGGGACATTATTCCCGTCACCATCAACCGCAGCCTGCCGCTCATCGTGGGCGACCGCATCGTCGCCCATGGCTCGATCGGTGAACAGGACGGCCGCGCCGCATTCCAGATCGAAAAGCTGGCCAACAATCAACCTTCATGGGGATCCGAACAATGAGCGACATGAGTGAAGCCCCGCGCCTCGACAGCGTGGGCGAGGACAGCATTTCCCGCATGGTGAACAACCGCCAATTCCGCCTGCTGGCGGACATTCCCGTCCGCATGTCGGTGGAGGTTGGATCGACATCGCTGCGTCTGGCCGAGGTTATGGACCTGGCGGAAGGCAGCGTGGTGGAGCTGGACCGTCAGGCCGACGATCTGTTGGACATCATGGTCAACGGCGCACTGATCGCCAAGGGCGAGGTGGTGACGGTGAACGGCCGTTACGGCATCCGCATCGTGGAGATCGCGGCAACGGAAACGCGCCTTGCCGGCATCGAACGGCGCGGTTGATCGCCCGGAACAGCAATATCGCTGAATTTTACCGCTTGCCTTGCGCGCCATTATCGGCAGACCGCATGACGGATTAACCATAGTCGCGAAAGCCCATCCATGATCTGGTACTTCGTCAAGCTGCTGATATTGTTGCCGCTGGTGGGTGGCATGGCCTTTGGCGCATTGTGGCTGTGGCGCAAATATCAGCCCGGCATGATGGTCGGGCAGAATGACCGCTCATTGAAATTGCTGGAAGCGCTGCCGATGGGGACTTTCGGCAAGCTCGCCGTGGTGGAGTTCGAGGGCAAGAAGATCCTGCTCTCCGTCACTCGCGGCCGCATCGAGAAGATCGCGGAAGGCGATACCTATCGTGCCGGGCGCTAATTCTGCTGTCGTTCCCGCGGAGGCGGGAACCCATCTCCCAACAGTAGCGTCCAGATGCGAAGTACGGGGATGGATCCCCGCCTTCGCGGGGATGACGAAATGGGCGTGGGCAGGATTGCTGCTCGCGGCGTTGTTCATCGCCATCCCCGCCTTCGCCCAAGCCGCGCCCGCAGCCCCGCCGCCCGTCGACAATGGCGGCGCGCTAACCCGCGCCATGGGGCAGATCGGCGGCGACGGCCGCTCACTCTCGCTCTCCCTGCAAATCCTGATCCTCATGAGCCTGCTGACGGTGTTGCCGTCGCTGATCCTCATGATGACCAGCTTCACCCGCATCATCATCGTGCTGTCGCTGCTGCGTCAGGCGCTGGGATTGCAGCAGACGCCGCCCAATCAGGTGCTGGTCGGCCTGTCGCTGTTCCTTTCCCTCTTCGTGATGCGCCCCGCCATCGACCAGATCAACGCCCAAGCCTTCGACCCCTATGGCAAGGGCCAGATCCCCATCGAGGAAGCGGTAGGCCGATCGGCCAAGGTGCTGCACGGCTTCATGACCAAGCAGACCCGCGAAACCGACCTCAAGCTGTTTGCCAATCTGGCCGAGGCGCCTGCGTTCCGCACGCCCGCTGATATTCCCTTTTCGATCCTGTTGCCCGCTTTCGTGACGTCGGAACTCAAGACCGCGTTTCAGATCGGCTTCATGATCTTCCTGCCCTTCCTCATCATCGACCTTGTCGTCGCCTCCACGCTGATGGCGCTCGGCATGATGATGCTTTCCCCCACCATCATCTCCATGCCGTTCAAGCTGTTGCTGTTCGTGCTGGTCGATGGCTGGGCGCTCACCATGGGGTCGCTTGCCGGCTCCTTCGCGACATAGAGGTGGGGCGATGGAGAATGCCGATTTCTTCATGGGGCTGGCGCAACAGGCGCTGTGGATCACGGCGCTGGCGGCAGCGCCGATCCTGATTCCGGCGCTGGTCGCGGGCGTGCTGATCGGCATGATCCAGGCGGCGACCTCCATCAACGAACAGACGCTGGCCTTCATTCCCAAAATCATCGTCGTCGGTGCCATGCTGGTGCTGTTCGGCGGCTCCATCATGGTGCTGATCGCGGATTTCACGCGCGAGATTTTCGAGCGCATTCCGGATCTGCTCCAATGATCGCGCCGGGCTTCGCCAATGTGGAAGTCCAGCTCTGGATCTGGCTGATCGCCATGATCCGTCCCGGCGCGGCCTTTGTCGCCGCCCCGGTCTTCGGCGCGCCTGCCGTGCCGCTGCAACTGCGCCTGATCCTCTCGCTCGCGCTGGGCATGGCGGCGCTCAACAGCGTGCATATCGTGCTGCCCGCCGATGGCGTCGCCAGTTTCCAGGGCGTGATGCTGGTTGCGGGCGAGGTGCTGGCGGGGCTCGCCATCGGCTTTGCGGTGCAGATCGGCTATGCCGCCGCGCTGGTCGCGGGCGAGGCGATCGGCAACACTATGGGCCTCAATTTCGCGGCGATGGTCGATCCGTCCTCGGGTCAAGCGACGCAAGCGGTGGGGCAGTTTCTTTCCATCCTTTCGACCTTCCTGCTGCTCGCCATGGACGGCCATCTGATGCTGGTGAGCTTCGTGGTGCAAAGCTATCAGGCGATGCCGCCCGGCGGCGCGATGCTGAGCAATGACGCCATCTGGCATCTGATCGAATTTGGCGGCGCGCTGCTGGGCGCGGGCGTCACCATTGCGCTCCCGGTCGGTTTCGCACTGGTGCTGGTGCAGATCGTCATGGGCATGCTGGCGCGCACCGCGCCCGCGCTCAACCTGTTCGCGGTCGGCATGCCGGTGGCGCTGATGGCGGGCCTCATCCTGCTGGCCGTCACCGCGCCGATCATGGGGGAGGGGATCACCGCCGCGCTCAAGGCCGGGCTGGACCAGGCCCAATATATTGCGGAAGGGCACTGACCCATGGCACAGAGCAATGGCGGCGGCGAAAAGACCGAAAAGCCGACAGCCAAGAAGCTGAAGGACGCCGCGAAAAATGGCGACATCCTCCAGTCCCGCGATCTGGCGACGGCGCTGGTGGTGATGGCGGGCATTGGCTGGATCGCGGTTACCGGCCCCTCCGTCGTCGAATCCCTGTCCGACATGCTGATCGAGGCGCTGCGCTTCCGGCGGGAGGATGTGGTCAATTTCGCGCCCGCCGACCGGGGGTTTGCGCTGTTGTCCGGCATCGCCCTGCCAGTGGCGGGGATCATGCTGGCGACGCTGCTCGCTGCCATTGCCGGACCGGCGCTGCTCGGTTCGCTGGGCTTTCGACCGGGCGCCTTCGCGCCCAAGGCGTCGAAGCTCAATCCCGCCGCTGGGCTGAAGCGCATGTTCGGGCTTCAGGGCCTGATCGAACTGGTGAAGTCGATCGCCAAAGTGTCGCTGCTCGGCGCGATCGGCGTCTGGATGATCTGGGACCGGCTGACGCAGATCGTCGGGCTCGGCAAGGCGGGTCTCGCCCCCGCCATGGCGGACCTGGGCAATATGTTCATCATGACCTGCCTGGTGATGGCGGGCGGCCTGTTCCTGATCGCGGGCATCGATGTGCCGGCGCAGCTCATCCAGCGCTCGAAACGCCTGTCGATGAGCAAGCAGGAGATCAAGGACGAGCATAAGGAGAGCGAAGGCTCGCCCGAGCTCAAGGGCCATATCCGCCGCCGCCAGTTCGAGGTGCTGAGCGGTTCCACCCGCAAGGCGGTGGCGGAGGCCAGCGTGATCATCACCAACCCGACCCATTTCGCCGTCGCGCTGCGCTACAAGCCGGGGCATGACGCCGCCCCGGTCGTGGTGGCGCGGGGTTGCGACGCGGTGGCCGCCGCGATCCGCGAACTGGCCGACCAGAATGGCGTGACGGTGCTGCAATATCCCGACCTTGCCCGCGCCATCTACTTCACCTCGCGCGCCGGACAGATCGTCAATGAGGGGCTGTACATGGCCGTCGCCACGGTCCTCGCCTTCGTCTTCCGGGTCGAGAACCGCATGGCGAGCGAGATGGACCGCCCGTTCATCACCGTGCCGGACGATCTGCGCTTCGATGCGGAAGGCAAGAAAACGACCTGATTTCAGACGGTTGATTTGCAATCGAAAAATGACACATGCTTAACTAAAGCTTAGTGCTTCTTGTCCGTATAATATTCACGGGGACGCATTACGATGGTGCGTCATGAACGACTATTTTTCGCGGGGCGAGATATCGCCGGTTGAACGCAGCGCCACTCGCGCGCCTTCCGCCGTGTCCGCCGTTCAGCCTATTTCCTCCTCCGCGACGGTTCGTCAGGGCGGAGGATCGTCGGCGCAAACCGCCTCGGACGATCAGGCACCCTCGGAAGGCCGCATCGCCAGCAGCGCTGAATATGCCAAGGTGCATGCCCGCATAGCCGACATATTGGCCGAATTGAGCACCCAAGGCACGACCAAGACGGTCGATGGAGCGGCGGAGGAAATCCAGTCCATGCTGCCCGCCCCGCAGGTTCTGGTACCGCTGCCCCCCGCTTCGAAGGAAGCCGTGGAAAGCTCCATCCGCATCGCCAAGCGCATTGCCGAACAGGCGGCTATCGCCCATGTCGCACAGGCCAATATGCGGCACGGAGCGGTCGATCAGATCATAACCGTCGGCGGCTGAAGCGTTCTGATGATGTCTCAGCGCGTTCTTGCGCTGAGATGTCCCGCCTTTTCCGGCTTTTTCCATTCCCGTGAAAATCATTCCTAAAGGTCTTGGGCTTAGGGCCGTTCTCATATTTGAAAGGACGGCCCATGACTTCGGTGAGCAGCAGCATCTTGACGGCGCTTGGCGCGGGATCGGGCATCGATACCGCCTCGCTCGTCTCCAGCCTGGTCAGCGCAAGCAAGGAGCCCAAGCAGACGGCCATCACCAGCCGCCAAACGCTGAACAGCGCGCGCATTTCCGCGCTGGCCTCCGCTTCCAGCTCGCTCGATACCTTTGCCGATGCGTTGAACAGCCTGCTCGCGGGCACCGGCTATTCGGGCACGCCTGCCTCCAACGACGCCAGCATCGCTTCCGTCAGCGCGCTGCCCGGCGGCGCGCCGACCGGCCTTCCCGCGCAGGTCGTCGTCAATCAGCTCGCTTCGGCGCGGACCCTGGTCTCTACGGTCAATGCCAATCAGGACGCCGCGCAGGGCGCTGCGGCTACCGTCGGCATCGGGGAATTGTCCCTGCAGGTCGGCAACGGCAGCCCCGTTTCCATCACGATCAGCGCGGCCAACAACAGCTATACGGGCCTGGCTGCCGCGATCAACAGTTCGGGGGCGGGCGTGACCGCGACCGTCGTCACGGACTCCCAGGGCACGCGGCTGATGCTCAAGGGACCAACCGGCGCGGCGAATGATGTTTCGCTGACCACGGTTTCTTCCACCACCGATGCGACGACGGGCGCCGACCTGTCCCAATTCGCCTGGTCCGCGACCACCCCGCCTGCCGGCAGCAGGATGAGCTCCGCCGCCCAGCCCAAGGATTCGATCATCCTGCTCGACGGGGTGGAGCAGCATTATGCCGGGAACACGATCGACAGCGCGATCCCCTATCTGCGCATCGACCTGAACAAGGCAGCGCCCGGCACCAGCGTCACGCTCTCCACGGCCGAGCCGACGACCTCCATGCGTGACCTGATGGTCGAGTTCGTCAACGCCTATAACACGCTGATGAAGGCGCTGAACACGGCGACCTCGACCGGCACGGACTCTTCCAATGCGGGAGTGCTGAACGGCGAATCCTCGATCCGCGACATGAAGCGGCAATTGTCGCAGATGGTCTCGACGCAGCTCACCTCGACCGGCGCCTACAAGACGCTGAACGATCTGGGCATCAGCACCAATCGCGACGGCACGATCTCGCTGGACACGGCCACGCTCGACAAGGCGATCGCGGCCGACCCGAAGGCGATCACGCAGATGCTGAACCCCTCGGCCAAGACCGCCACCAATATCGGCCTCGCCGGGCTGATGGACAGCGTCCGCGACAATATCCAGAAGACCGACGGCCCGCTCGCCGCCTCGCAAAGCAAGTACAAGGCGCTGGCCGACGATCTGGCCAAGCAGCTTGAGAAGCTCGACACCCAGATGACGGATTATCAGGCGCAGCTCACCAAGGTCTATTCGGCCATGGAAACCCGGCTGTCCGCCCTCAAGGCAACGCAGAGCTATCTGACGCAACAGGTGGCGCTGTGGACCAAAAGCGACAATTGATAAAAAAGGGTCAGGAAGATCATGTTCTATAATCATGGCGGTTTCGGTGGCGCGGCGGCGCGGCGTTATGCGGCGGTCCACACCGGCAGCCGGATCGAGGGCGCGACGCCCCATGCGCTGGTCAAGGTGCTGTTCGACGAACTGGTGCTGGCGCTGGACGCGACGGCCCTGGCTGAACGCAATGGCGACCGCCTGAAGGTGTCGGACAAGCAGGCCCGCGCCATGTCGATCCTGTTCGCACTCGAATCGAGCCTGGACTTCGACAAGGGCGGCGACATCGCGACCGGCCTGGCGCAAATCTATCGCGAAGCCCGCCGTCTGCTGCTGGCCGGCGCCAAGGAGCATGATGCCGCCCCGGTCGATCAGGCCCGCGTCATGATCGGTGAGATCGCGGAAGCGTGGAACCAGATCGGCTGAAAATATCTGTCATCCCAACGCAAGCTGGGATCTCGGGAGGCTAGGCCGTGCCCTCTCGTCTGAGATCCCGGCCTGCGCTGGGATGACGGACATGTTGCATGGGGTTGCGCCATCAAAGGCGCGCCTGTATAGGCAGCGCTCGCAAAGGGCGGCCCGGCGGGGGCCGCCTTTTTGCGTTTCGGAAGTGTTTGCATCAGCCCAGAAAGGGAAGGATCATGTCGATTACGCCGCTCATGCCCGTTTACCCCCGGTGCGATGTACGCCCGGTCCGAGGCGAGGGCTGCTATCTGATCGGGGAGCGCGGTGAGCGCTATCTGGATTTCGCCAGCGGCATCGCGGTCAACCTGCTGGGCCATGGCCATCCCAAGCTGGTCAAGGCGATCGCGGATCAGGCCGCGACGCTGATGCATACGTCGAACCTTTACGGCATGCCGCTGGGCGAGAAATTCGCGCAGCGTCTGGTCGACACGACCTTTGCCGATACGGTGTTCTTCACCAATTCGGGCGCCGAGGCCGTGGAATGCGCGATCAAGACGGCGCGCCGCTATCACTATGCCAAGGGCGAAGCGCACCGGCATAAGATCATCAGCTTCGACAACGCCTTTCACGGGCGGACGCTGGGGACGATTTCGGCCACCAGCCAGCCCAAGATGCGCGACGGCTTCGAACCGCTGCTGCCCGGCTTTACCGTGGTGCCGTTCAACGATCTGGAGGCCGCGACGGCCGCCGTCGATCAGAACACCGCCGGTTTCCTGGTGGAAACGGTGCAGGGCGAAGGCGGCGTGACCCCGGCGACCCAGTTATTTCTCGCAGGGCTTCGCAAGCTGTGCGACGAGCAGGGCCTGCTGCTGATCCTGGACGAAGTGCAGTGCGGCTATGCCCGTACCGGCACTTTCTTCGCCCATGAGCAATATGGCCTTAAGCCCGACATCATGGCGGTGGCCAAGGGTATCGGCGCGGGCTTCCCGCTGGGCGCTTGCCTCGCGACCGAGGAAGCGGCCAAGGGCATGGTGTTCGGCACCCATGGCTCGACCTATGGCGGCAATCCGCTGGCCATGGCGGTCGGGCTGACCGTGCTGGACGAAGTGCTGGGCGAGGGTTTCCTCGATCATGTGAACATGATCGGGGCGCGCCTGCGCTCTGCGCTGGAGCAGCTCATCCCCAATCATGACATGTTCGAGGATGTGCGCGGCCTTGGCCTGATGCTGGGCGTCAAGATGAAGGACAGCTACGACGCCCGCGCTTTCGTGGCGCATCTGCGCGACAATCATGGCCTGCTGACTGTGTCGGCGGGGCAGAATGTCGTGCGCATCCTGCCGCCGCTCGTGATCGAGGAAAGCCATGTCACGGAGTGCATAGAAAGGCTTTCGGCCGGCGCGCGGAGCTTTGCGGAGCCCGCGACAGCCTGACACCGGACATCCCCCTCCGTTCGCTGGAAACGAACGGAGGGCGGGAGTGGGGGTTATCATGACCAGACATTTTCTGAATCTGAGTGACGCCGGCGGCGATGCGATTGCCGCCATGATATCCGACGCCATCGACCGGAAGGCGGCGCGCAAGAGCTGGCCCAAGGGGCGGGCCGATGCGGATGCGCCCCTGGCCGGGCATACGCTGGCGATGATCTTCGAGAAGAATTCGACCCGGACCCGCGTATCGTTCGACATGGCGATCCGCCAATTGGGCGGCACGTCGCTGATCCTGGACGGCGCGACCAGCCAGCTCGGACGCGGAGAAACCGTTGCCGACACGGCGCGGGTGCTCAGCCGCATGTGCGACGCCATCATGATCCGCACCGACGATCATGCGAAGATCGAGGAAATGGCGCATCATGCCAGCGTTCCGGTGATCAACGGCCTGACCGACCTGTCGCATCCCTGCCAGATCGTCGCGGACCTGCTGACCGTGGTGGAACATGGTGTGGCGCTGCCCGGCAGCCAGTGGGCGTGGCTGGGCGACGGCAATAATGTGCTGCATTCGATCGTCGAGGCGGCGGGCCTGATGAAGTTCGATGTGCGGATTGCGGTGCCCGAAGGCTATGATCCCGACCCGTCCTTCGAAGCCGAAGCCCGCGTGCGGGGCGCGCAGATTATCCACAGCCGCGATCCGCAGGCGGCGGTGGCGGGCGCCGATATCGTCGTCACCGACACCTGGATCTCCATGGGCCAATCTCATGCCGAGGAAAAGCTGGCGGCGATGATGCCCTATCAGGTGACGCCCGAATTGATGGCGCTGGCCAAGCCGACGGCGAAGTTCCTGCACTGCCTGCCCGCCCATCGCGGCGAGGAAGTGGTGGAGGCGGTGATCGACGGCCCGCAGTCCGTGATTTGGGACGAGGCGGAAAACCGCATCCATGCCCAGAAGTCGGTGCTGCTCTGGGCGGTGGGCCGGCTTGGTTGAGTTTGGGTGAGCTGTTGTTTGAGTTGTTAGGCGCCGTAAGCGCGTCGTGTTCCTGCGCAGGCAGGAACCCAGTTCAGACGATGTGATGATATACGGAGGGCGGAACTGGGCTTCTGCCTGCGCAGGAGCACGGTTTACCCAGACCGAACATCCAGTCGGCTTCCCACCCAACCCAGCCAAAGCCCATTTGCAAGCCCGACGATCGCCCCCTATCTAAGCGCCTTTGCATGACCGGCCCGCTCTGGCGCGCCACACGGAGCCTGATTTGACCTCTTCCGCCTCACTCGACCAAGCCTTGGGCTTCACCATCCCTTCGCGCCATGCGCGCGGGCGGATCGTGCGGCTGGGGCCGGTCCTCGACGATGTTCTGGCCGCTCATGCCTATCCGCCGCAGATCGAGCGTCTGCTCGCCTCCGCGCTGGTGCTGGCGGCGCTGCTCGGCACGATGCTCAAGGATGTCGGGGGGCAGCTCACCATGCAGGCGCAGACCGAAAATGGCGTCGTCAGCCTGCTGGTTGCCGATTACAAGGGCGGCGAAGTGCGCGGCTATGCCAAGTTCGACGCCGACCGGCTGGCCGAACTTGGTCCCGATCCAACGCTGTTCGGCCTGTTCGGCAAGGGCTACCTCGCCATCACCTTCGACCAGGCGGTTTCGGGCGAACGTTATCAGGGGATCGTGCCGCTGGACGGCGAATCGCTGGCGGACGCGGCGGAGCATTATTTCTTCCAGTCCGAACAGATTCCCAGCATCATCCAGATCGCGACCCGCCACGATCCGGGCGAGGGATGTCTGGCGGCCGGGCTGCTGCTCCAGCATCTGCCCGAAGGCGAGGTTGGGCGCGAGCGGCTGCACGTCCGCCACGACCATCCGGAATGGGAGCATGTCCAGGCGCTGGCCCATACGCTCAAGGATGCGGAGCTGACCGATGGCGAGCTGCCGCTGACCGATATCGTCTGGCGGCTGTTCCATGAAGAGGATGAGGTGCGCGTCACCGATTCGACAGCGCTCAGCAAGGGCTGCCGCTGCGATCTCGACCATATCCGCAGTGTCATTGGCCGCTTTCCGGCGGCCGAGCGGGCGGAAATGGCCGACGATCGGGGGGTCATTGGCGTAGATTGCGCCTTTTGCTCACGCCTCTTCCCGGTGGCGCTCGACAGTTTCGGATAGCGTCGGACCTTTCGATCCTGCGCCATTATGGCCGGTCGATTCGGTTCCGCTATCAAATTGCCGCAATTGACGGGCAAGGCGGATGCGGATGGACGGACGATCGACAGGGGGATCGCGATGATGGCAGGACGGCGCGCCCTTGCGGCGGCCTTGGCGATGATGATGGTCACGAGACCTGCCGTCAAAGCGGCGGCGCCCCTGCCGCGCCTACCCAAAGGGCTGGAGGCGGGCGAGTGGGAATTGCGCGAGCGGGGGCCGGATGGCCCGATCCGCAAGCTCTGCATCGCCCATCTGAACCAGCTTCTGCAAAGCCGCCATGCGGGCAATAGCTGCAAAAGCTTCACCGTGAGCGAAACGCCCAAGCGGCTGGTCGTCACCTACGAATGCGGCACGGCGGGCAATGGACGGACCGATCTTCGCATCGAAACCGCGCGCCTGGTCCAGATCCAGTCGCAGGGCATCGCCAATGGCGCGCCCTTCGCCTTCGCGCTGGAAGGGCGGTGGGCGGGCGCCTGTCATTAGCCCACATTTCCCAAGTAAGGCGCTGATTTCGCTGTCCTGACCATTATATTTCCTATATAAAACATGGTGTTGAAGGCTGCGAGGGGCGCGTTTCATGGATCACCCAGAGGGTGCGGGCTTGCAACGGGCAGATCGGGTGGATTTCGACCCTCGCGTGCGGCTGGAATTTCGCGGCACGCAGCTCAGTTCCGACGGCGGCCTTCTGGTGATGCGCGAGCTTGATGACGCGCTCGGGTTGTCCGATTTGGCGTCAGCGGCGCTGCGCGATACTCGCTCTGGCAAGAACACGGTCCATCGGCTCGACGGCCTGTTCCGGCAATCAGTCTTTGGGCGGCTGGCCGGATACGAGGATGTCAACGACGCCAACCGTCTCGCCTGCGATCCGGTCATGCGCCAAGTTGTCGGCGGCAGAGCGGTCGATGCACAAGCGGCCTCGGCATCGCAGATGGGACGGTTCGAGACCGAGACGCTGGCTCTGGCCGGGAACCGTGCCGCGCTGGCCGACCTGAACGGGCAATGGATCGACCGGTTCCATGACCGTAACGGGCTGAAGTACATCGTTCTGGACATGGACAGCTCGGTCAGCCCGACCCATGGCGACCAGGAAGGGTCCGCCTGGAATGGCCATTTCGACTGTAGCTGCTATCACCCCAACTTTCTGTTCAACCAGTTCGGGATGCTGGAACGCTGCGCCCTGCGCCATGGCAACGTCCACAGCGCCGATGGCTGGCGTGATGTTCTCGACCCCGTCATTGCGCGCTACGCGGAGCGCGACCTTGGTGGCAGGTTCTTCCGGGCCGATGCTGCCTACGCGATCCCGGCGATCTATGAGCGATTGGAAGAAGCGCGGTTCTTCTACGCCATCCGGCTGCCCGCAAACGCGGTCCTCAAGGACAAGATCGCGCATCGGCTAACGCGCCCTGTCGGGCGGCCGTCACTGACCAAGGTCAAGCGGTTCTTCGAGGAATTCGAGTATCAGGCGGCGTCCTGGGACAAGGAACGCCGGGTGATCGCCAAGATCGAATGGCATCCGGGCGAACTGTTCCCGCGTGTCGGCTTCATCGTCACCAACCTGCCGATGGAGCCGGACTGGGTGGTGCGGTTCTACAACCAGCGCGGCACCGCCGAGCAGCACATCAAAGAGGGCAAATACGCCTTTCGCTGGACGCGGCTGTCGTGCCGGAAGTTCCGCGACAATGAGGTGCGGCTGCAACTGCACGCCCTGGCGTACAACCTGGCCACCTTCTTGCGCTGCATCGAGCTGCCCGAGGCCATGGCCGACTGGTCGTTGACCAGCCTGCAACTGAAGCTGATCAAGATCGGGGCACGTGTGGTCCGTCACGCCCGCACCATCACCTTCCAGCTGGCCGAGGTCGCTGTCACCGGCACGATGGTACGCGCCATCCTCGCCGCTATCCGCCGATTGCGAGCGCCACCGCTATGCGCATGATCGCGATCCACGCTCAAACTGAACGAAAGCGGCTGGACAGATCTGTCCGCTGCGCTGAAAAACGCCGCCCCTGGGCAAGGAAACAGCGGCTTCGCGGTCTGATCCGTCCAGATCCAGCAGTCTGCGCGACCGCAGGTGCCGCTTGCGGCAGAAAATCCTTGTCTAGCGCTCGGATACAGGCGATCTTCACCTCAAACGACACGCCACTTGGGGAATGCAGGATGAAGTGGGCGACGACCGATGCGATGTCGTGGCGGCGGATCGGGCTGGCAGGCTCGGTCTTTCTCGCCACCCTCGCGCTGTTCGGTGGGCTCGCTTATCATTTCGCGATCGTTGCGATGTGGATGCCGCTGGTCAATTCGGTCGCGTTGATTGCCACGACCCCCTCGGCTCCCTCGGCGCGGCCCTGGCCGATCATGGCGGGGCATGCCGCGACCGCGTTCGTCGGTTCGCTGGCCGGCTGGATGTTCGGCGCTTCGGTGCTGGTCGCGATCATCGCCGCCACGCTCGGCCTGCTGCTGATGATGGCGGCCCGTGCGGTCCATCCGCCCGCGGCGGCGACGGGGCTCGTCTTCACGCTGCATCCGGTGCCCCCGCATGTCGCGGTGCCGCTGCTGATGCTGGGCGCCGGTGCGGTGACGCTGATCGGCATGGCGCTGCGCCGCTGGGATCGCCCGTCCGCATGACCCCCGGATTGGGCATCGCCTGAATTTCGGCTAGGAGCCGGCGGATCGGGACTTCTATGATTTCCATCGTCAATACCGAATGCCACGTTCCCAAAACGTTCTCCGACTTGGCCAAAATCGCAGCTTGGGGCCGACTGGGCCTATACGGCACGATCCCGGCGCTCCGGCGCTTGATCGTCTTGCTGCGCTTGCCGACGGCATAGGCCGCGAGCTGGGGCACCAAAAGACCATCTCGAAACCGATCCGCCCTGCAGATCGCGGTGAGATCGAACGCTGAATCTTGTCATAAGTCGTCGGCCTTGACTCGACCTGCCATCCTTTGATGGAATCACCTAGCAGGAAGGAGGAATTATGTTCGACGATCAAGACCGCGCTTATTTTGCTCGGCGAGCAAAGACGGCCCGTGAATTGGCCTCAGAGGCTACCGATCCCGCCATAAGTAAGATTCACGCCGATATGGCTGAAGAATATGAAATTAGGCTGGACGCGCTTGCGCTGACGCGTCGGGAGGGGTAGCGCGAGGCTTATGGTTGCCAATAGCGGAAAATTCGCCGTCGTCCTGCTGTCGGGCGGGCTCGACTCCATGGTTGCGGGCGGGCTGGCGCGCGAGGCCGGCTATCGCGTGCTTGCGCTCTCGATCGATTATAATCAGCGCCACCGCCTGGAATTGCGGGCGGCGGGCCGGGTGGCGACGGCGCTCAACGCGATCTCGCATATCGTGTTGCCGCTCGACCTCACGGCCTTTGGCGGGTCGGCGCTGACCGCCGACATCGCCGTGCCCAAGGGCGGGGTCGGCCCCGGCATTCCCGTGACCTATGTGCCCGCGCGCAACACCATCTTCCTGTCGCTGACCCTGGGCCTGGCGGAAGTGGCGGGCGCGAGCGATGTGTTCATCGGCGTCAATGCGCTCGATTATTCGGGCTATCCCGATTGCCGCCCGGAGTTCATCGACGCGTTCCAGAAGATGGCGGCGCTGGCCACCAAGGCCGGGGTCGAGGGCCATCCTATCCGCATCAACGCGCCGCTCCAGCATATGAGCAAGGCCGATATCGTGCGAGAGGCGCATCGGCTGGGGCTGGACGCGGGGCTGAGCTGGTCCTGCTACGATCCGACGCCCGACGGCAAGCATTGCGGCCTGTGCGACAGTTGCCGCCTGCGTTCCAAGGGGTTCCAGGAAGCGGGGCTGCCCGATCCCACCATCTATGCAGTAAAGCCCTGACGCCATGAGCTATGCCGTCAAGGAAATGTTCCTGACTTTGCAGGGAGAGGGCGTCCATGCCGGACGCCGCGCGGTGTTCCTGCGCTTTGCCGGCTGCAATCTGTGGAGCGGGCGGGAGCAGGACCGGGCAAGCGCGATCTGCCAATTTTGCGACACGGATTTCGTCGGCACGGATGGCGATGGCGGCGGCAAATTTGCCGACGCGGACAGTCTGGCCGATGCGGCTCTGGCCTTTTGGGGCGAGGGGCGGGAGGGGCGCTATATCGTGCTCACCGGCGGGGAGCCGATGCTCCAGATCGATGATGCGCTGGTCGATGCGCTGCATGCGCGCGGCTTTGCCATCGCGATCGAGAGCAACGGCACTTTGCCCGCGCATCCCGGGCTGGACTGGGTGTGTATCAGCCCCAAGGCGGGTAGCGAGGTGGTCCAGCGCAGCGGCAATGAGCTGAAGCTGGTCTGGCCGCAGCCGGGGTTAGGGCACAGCCTGGCCGATGTCGAGGATATGGAAGGCTGGGCCTTCGATCATTTGCTGGTGCAGCCGCTGGATGACCCCGATGCGGCGAAAAACGCCCAGGCTGTGGTGGACCTGGTGATGGACAGGCCGCGCTGGCGCCTCAGCCTCCAGTCGCACAAATATCTGGGGTTGCGATAAAGAGTGCTGCCTGAATTGGGTGGCTGCCGGACATCATTTCCGTCATCCCAGCTTTCGCTGGGATGATGATCGTTGACGTCAGCAATAGGCCATTACAGCCATCAATCTATCAGGGCTGAACGCCGGTCTTCTGGTTCCACGCGATCTGGCAGGCGGGCAACATCTTGCCCTTCTTCCAGCATTTGGGGTCGAAGGACGGCAGTGTCAGCGAATAGCTCCGGCCCGGATCGCCATAAAATTGCTCGCCGGCCAGGATCAGCGACTTCTTGATCGAGCCAAGACCATTGCGCGCCACGTCGTTGAGCGTCCCGCGCTGGGCGAAGATCGCCTGCCGCCCCACCAGCGCCGCCGCCTGACAGAAGCCGCGCTGCGCCTGCACCGTCGAATAGCCCGAATAGATGCGCGTGCCATATTGGTCCGACGCCATCTGGCCGGGCTTGCCCTTGCCGACGGTGCGCTGGAAATAGCCGAGCAGCGTGGCCTGCGCCGCGTCGAGTTCGGCGTCATGATGGGCGATCATCGCATTATAGTTGCTGATCGACAGCAGGGTCGGTTCGAACTGGCATTGCAAAGCCGCTACATTGAGCGCGGCGCGCAGGTTCCACACCAGCCCTGCCTTGATCTCCGCCGGGTTTGCACCCGGCAGGCCGAGCGCGGTGGCTGCCTCCGCATCCGTCAGGGGCGGGGTGGAGAAATCGGGTGGGGACCAGAAAAATTGCGCGGCGGCCGGCTGCGTCAACAACGGCGCCGCCAGCGCGGCCAATCCCAGGACGGCCCTGCGCCCAAAGAATCCGTGCACTATGGAACGGAATGTCATCGAAATCCCTCTTTGAAGCGACCGCTGCGAACTATCTCCGGTTCGTCTGTATCACGCCTGAACGTGGACGCCAGCCTATTGATCCGACAGCACTTCCGTATCCGCGGCGGGCTTTTCCGCGCTCTCATTCTTGGGAGCGGGAGCCGGAGCGGCCGCATTGTCGCTGCGGTTCGCGGGCACGGCCATGGCGGTGCCCTCGCTCTGCACGCCGTCCAGATCGGTCATGGCGTCGGTTGCGGTGCCATCCACCACTTCCAGATTGTTCATCGGAACGGCGGTGCTGCTTTCCTTCTTGCTGCCGCATCCGGCAAGCGCGATGCAGCCCGTCAAAATCAGCGTCTTCACCATCGTCTTCGCGTCAGGACGCATCCGGGTCTCCTCAAGCGTTCAAGCATGCCCGGCAGCCCCCCACCTGGCGAAAGCGGCGACCCTAGCGGCCCATCTCGCATTGCTCAACCCCCGTGGGGTCGCCTGTCCCGCAGCGGCGCAGGCGGCCGATAAAGGCCGGGAGATGCCGGGCTAGCGCCGCGTCAAGCTCCGTCATCGACGCTTTTTTGCCGAGCGCGGCGATGCTGGTTACCGGATATTCGGCCAGGCCGCACGGCACAATGCCTCCGAAATGGGACAGATCGGGATCGACATTGATCGAAAAGCCGTGGAGCGTGACCCAGCGCCGTACCCGGATGCCGAGCGCGCCGATCTTCGCCTCGCGCCCTTGCAGATCGTCGGTCCAGATGCCGATCCGCCCCTCCGCGCGGCGGGCGGCAATGCCCAGGTCGCCCAGCGCATCGATCATCCAGCCTTCCAGATGATGGACGAAGTTGCGCACATCCTTGCCGCGTTCCCGCAGGTCGATATTGAGATAGCCGATGCGCTGGCCCGGCCCATGATAGGTATAGCGTCCCCCGCGCCCGGCATCATGGACCGGAAAGCGCGGGTCGAGCAGTTCGGCCGGATCGGCGCTGGTGCCTGCCGTATAGAGCGGCGGATGTTCAAGCAGCCAGACCCGTTCGCTGGCCTGCCCCTCGAAGATCGCCGCCGCCCGCGCCTCCATCTCCGCCAGCGCCGCGGGATAGTCGACGGGCGCGCTTTCCACGCGCCATTCCATGGTTTCGGCTAAGGGCTGGGGCAGGGACGACATGGCGCTTCCTTGACTTGGCGTGAGCGAGCGATCAAGTCTCCTCCGCGTTTTTCCAAAAGCATCGCGGGCAAAAGTGGGAACCGGTTTTGCGCAAGAAGCGATGCGGCAGCAAACAACAGGGTTAAAGATATGGCGACAATGTCCATCGGCAAGGCTTGGGAGGAGGCGGTCGCCTTCGTCTCGCGCGAAAGCAGCCTGCTGTTTCCGGTCGCCCTGCTGTTCGTGGCGCTGCCGGGCTTGATCCTGCAGGAAATGACGCCGCCCGAACTCGCCAAATGGAACCTGTCGGAAGCGAGCATGCCGCAGGTGCCGGGCAGCTTCTGGCTGGCGATGATGCTGGCGGTCGTCATCATCTGGTTCGGATCGCTGACGCTGTTTGCGCTGGCCCTTCGTCCCGGCATCAGCGTGGGGGAGGCGCTGCGGCTGAGTTGCGCGCGCTTGCCGGTGCTGCTGGGCACCGCGCTGGTGGTCGCGGGCTTTCTGGCGGGGGCGGTGATCGCAGCGACGCTGGTCGTGACCGCGCTGTCGCTGGTCGCCAAGCCGCTGGGCGCGACCCTGGCCCTGCTGCTGGGCGCGGGGGTGGTCGCCGTCACCATCTTCGCCAGCGTGCGGCTGCTGCTGCTCAACCCCGTGGTGATCGACGGGACGGAGGGGGTGATGGCTTCGCTGCGCTACGGCTGGGCGCTGACACGTGGGCATTTCTGGCGGCTGCTGGGCTTCGTGCTGGCGCTGACGCTGCTGTCGGCCATTATCGGGGGCGCCGCGCAGTCCGTTTTCGGCGTCATCGGCACGCTGGTCGGCGGGCAAACGGGGGGGCGGCTGATCGGCGGCGTGGCCGCCGCCGCTGTCTCGACGGTGGTGCAGGTCTATATGCTGGTGATGCTGGCGCGGCTCTATCGTCAGGCCGTAGCCGACTGACCCAGCATCGGCACATGGGGCGCGGCGTCGGGCGGCAATAAACCAGCCAGTCGCGGATCGGCAAAGATCTCGACCTCGCGCTTGGTCGGCACGAAGCCTGCCTTCTGGTAAAAACCCAGCGCTGCCGGACTGTCCAGCGTGCAGCTATGCACCCAGAAGCGCATGACATCCTTGCGCCAGGCCAGCGTCTTGGCCTGCGCGATCAACCATTTGCCCAATCCCTTGCCGTTCAGCGTCGGGATCAGCCCGAAAAAGGCCAGCTCGCAATCGGGCAATGAGCGGAAATCCAGCTCCAGCAGCCCGACCTCCACGCCGCGCGGGTCGGTCACGGCGTAGACCTCGACAGCGGGATCGTGGATGATCGCCGTCAACGCCGCATCGTCCATCATCAGGCGAGAGAACCATAGCCACGGTTCGCCCACGCGCCGGAACAGCGCGCGATAGGCGTCGGGCGTCGGGGTCTTCCACGGCACCAGCCGCAGCGGGGTGGGCGGCATCGGTGCGGGCCGGGGCCGCTCCCGCATTTCCAGATGGGTGACGATCGTCGCGATCTGGCCGTCGGGGACGGTTGTCAGACTCATGGGCGGCGTCAGCTCCAGCTTGCCATCGGCGGCAGGCTCATCAGGATCGCGTCGACATTTCCCCCGGTCTTGAGCCCGAACAGCGTGCCGCGATCATGCACCAGGTTGAATTCGGCATAGCGGCCGCGCCATTCCAGCATGCGGGCATACTCTTCCTCCGACCAGCTTTCGTTCATCCGGCGGCGGACGATGGGCGGGAATGCCTTGACGAACGCTTCGCCCACATCCTGGGTAAAGGCGAAATTGGCGTCGAAGTCGCCCTCCAGATGATCGTAGAAAATCCCGCCGACGCCACGATGTACGCCGCGATGGGGGATGAAGAAATAGTCGTCCGCCCATGTCTTGAAGCGGGGATAATAGTCCGCGTCATGGGCATCACAGGCGGCCTTTAGCACATCATGGAAATGGGCCGTGTCCTCATCGCGCGGCAAGGGCGGGTTGAGGTCGGCACCGCCGCCGAACCAGCTTTTCGACGTCACCAGATAGCGCGTGTTCATGTGCACGGCGGGCACATGGGGATTGGCCATATGCGCGACCAGGCTGATGCCGGTGGCGAAGAAGCTCGGGTCGTCGCTCGCGCCATGGATGGTCTTGGCGAATTCGGGCGAAAAGGCGCCGCCGACGGTCGAGACGTTGACGCCGACCTTTTCGAACACCTTGCCCTTCATGACGCCGCGCACGCCGCCGCCGCCTTCTCCGGCAGCTAGGCCGGGAGCCTCGCGATCCCAGGCTATATAGTCGAAGCGGGCATCGGAACCTGCCTCGCGCTCAATCGCCTCGAATTCGGCGCAGATGCGATCCCGAAGCGATTCGAACCAGTTGCGGGCGGCTTGCTGATGCGGATTGAGAGACAATGTCATGTTGGAAACTCGGTCATTGCGGGAAACGTCCAGTCTGGCGAAGAGCCTCGGCAATCGCGATGCCCGTGGAAACGGCGATGTTCAAGGATCGAAAGCCCGCCGCCATCGGAATGCGCACGCGCACGTCCACCAGATCGCGGACGGTATCGGGCACGCCGGCGCTTTCCGACCCCATCAGCAATATGTCGTCGGCACGGAATTCGACGTCCGGCAGACGCTGCGAAGCATGGCTGCTCATCAGCATCAGCCGCCGTCCCTGCGCCCGGCGAAGGGCATCGAACGCCTCGAAATTGGCGTGGCGCGTCACATCGGCCGACGCGCCATAATCCATCGCCGCCCGCTTCAGCTTTGCGTCGGAAAAGGCGAATCCCATCGGCATGATGATGTCCACGGGCACGGAAAAGCAGGCGGCAAGGCGCAGAATTGCGCCGACATTGCCGGCGATTTCGGGTTGGTAAAGGGCGATACGCATAGCCCGCGCCATAGAACAGCCCGGTTAATTCTCATAGCCTGTCTAAATTGCTTGGCAAATGGCGCATCCTACGGTTATCAGGCCTGCAAACCGCGCCAGGGGGAAAAGCGCGCCCATTTATATGGGCGCTGCGGCTCTCCTGATAACATAGCCATAAGGGGCGATGCGGCGGGGCCAGGGACGTTCTTGCAAGGGTTGAGGTGCATGGCGATCGTTGAACATGTGGAGAGTGAGGCGGCATCCGTCTCCGGTGGGGGCGGCGATGGTGTTCGCCGGCGTGATTTCATCAATATCGCCGCGGTGAGCTTCGCCGGCGTCGGTGCGGTCGCGGTTGTCGTGCCGCTGGTCGACCAGATGAACCCCAGCGCGGATGTGCTGGCGCTCGCGTCGACCGAAGTCGATATCTCGTCGATCCAGCCGGGTCAGGCGATCAAGACCACCTTCCGGTCGCAGCCGCTGTTCGTGCGGCACCTGACCGACAAGGAAATAGCCGAGGCCGACAAGGTCGATCCGTCCACGCTGCGCGATCCGCAGACGCTGGAGCAACGCACGGTCGACGGCAAGAAGCAGTGGCTGATCACCATGGGCGTCTGCACCCATCTGGGCTGTGTGCCGCTGGGCGCGGGCGAGGGTGAGAATCGCGGCGAGTTCGGCGGCTATTTCTGCCCCTGCCACGGTTCGTCCTACGACACCGCCGCCCGTATCCGCAAAGGCCCCGCGCCGAAGAACCTGGAAGTGCCGAAGTACAGCTTCACTTCCGACACCGCCATTCTCGTGGGTTGAGGGGGACTGTCATGAGCTTTCCATGGGCTGAACATTATACTCCCAAGCATCCCGCGATGCAGTGGATCGACGAGAAGCTGCCGCTGCCGCGCCTCGTCTACAACGCCGTGGGCGCCGGCTATCCGGTGCCGCGCAACCTCAATTATTTCTGGAACTTCGGCGTGCTCGCCGGTCTGGCGCTGATGATCCAGATCGTCACCGGCGTGATCATGGCGATGCACTATGGCGCGAACGCTGCGGTTGCATTCAGCACCGTCGAACACACGATGCGCGACGTGAATGCGGGCTGGCTGATGCGCTACGCGCATGCCAATGGCGCCAGCTTCTTCTTCATCGTCGTCTATCTGCACATCTTCCGCGGTCTCTATTTCGGCTCCTACAAGGCGCCTCGCGAAATGGTGTGGCTGCTGGGCCTCGTGATCTTCCTCCTCATGATGGCGACCGCCTTCATGGGCTATGTGCTGCCCTGGGGTCAGATGTCCTACTGGGGGGCGAAGGTGATCACCGGCCTGTTCGGCGCGATTCCCGTGGTGGGCGAGCCGATCCAGACCTGGCTGCTCGGCGGTTTCGCGCCCGGCAACGCCTCGCTCAACCGCTTCTTCTCGCTGCACTTCCTGCTGCCCTTCGTGATCGCGGCGGTGGTGATCCTGCACATCTGGGCGCTGCACATTCCGGGCTCGTCCAACCCGACCGGCGTGGAAGTGAAGGGGCCGCAGGACACTGTGCCCTTCCACCCCTATTACACCGCGAAGGACGGCTTCGGGGCGGGCGTGTTCCTGATCATCTTCGCGATCCTGCTGTTCTATGCGCCGAACTATCTGGGGCACCCGGATAACTATATCGAGGCGAACCCGCTCTCGACGCCCGCGCATATCGTGCCGGAATGGTATTTCTGGCCCTTCTACGCGATCCTGCGCGCCTTCACCGTCGACTTCTTCTTCGTTCCGGCGAAGCTGCTGGGCGTGCTGGCGATGTTCGCGTCGATCCTGCTGCTCTTCTTCCTGCCCTGGCTTGACACCTCGGGCGTGCGTTCGGGCAGCTATCGCCCGACCTTCAAGAAGTTCTTCTGGATCCTGATCCTCGATGTATTTGTCCTGGGTTATTGCGGCGGCGCGCCGGCGGCGGAACCCTATGTGATGATCTCCCAGGTCGCTGCGGCTTATTATTTCGCGCACTTCCTGATCATCCTTCCGCTGATCTCGCGCTTTGAAAAGCCGCTGCCGTTGCCGAACTCGATCACCGAGGCGGTGCTGGCGAAATATGGCAAGACCGACGGCGAACCCGTCGCGGTTCCGGCCGAATAAGGGGGTAGACAGAAGATGGTTCGCATTGGCGCATTTCTCGTCGGCCTCTTTTTCGCTGGCTGGCTGTTGGTTTCCTTTCTGGTGGGCGCGGTGGCCTATGTCACCGATCCGCCGGCGGTCACGGTGGAACATGAATTCCACCGCGATCCCAAGCATGTCGCTTTCTCGTTCGACGGCCCCTTCGGCAAGTTCGACCAGGCGCAGCTCCAGCGCGGGTTTCAGGTCTTCAAGGAGGTCTGCTCGGCCTGTCACAGCCTGAAGTTCGTGGCTTTCCGCGACCTCAAGGGCATTGGCTATAACGAGGCGGAGATCAAGGCGATCGCCAAGCAGTGGGCGATCAAGACCCCCGACGTCGATCCCAAGACGGGCGAGATGTCGACCCGCGATCCGATCCCGGCGGATTATTTCCCCAAGCCCTTCGCCAACAATGTCGCGGCGATGGCGGCGAACAATAACGCGATCCCGCCGGATTTGTCGCTGATGACCAAGGCCCGCCACCATGGCAGCGCCTATGTCTATTCGCTGCTGACGGGCTTCCAGGCGCAGCCGGCTGAGTTGCTGAAGGAATTCCCCGACGCCAAGACGCCGGAGGGGCTGCACTTCAACCCCTATTTCGCCAACCTGAACTTGGCCATGGCGCCGCCGCTGACGGCCGATGGTCAGGTGACCTATGGCGACGGCACCAAGGCGTCGGTCGACCAGATGGCGCAGGACGTCGCGGCCTTCCTGACCTGGACGGCCGAACCCAAGCTGGAAAACCGCCGCCGCGCGGGTCTGGCGACGATCTTCTTCCTGCTGATCGCGACGGGCTTGGCTTATATGGCCTATCAGAATATCTGGGCGGACAAGAAAAAGGCCGCCTGATCGCGACCTGAAACGGACATGGGAGGGGGCACGGGAAACCGGGCCCCCTTTTTCTTATGAGGCAAAGATGAGCGCTGACAGTCTGGCGGCCCTGGTCCGCACCATCCCCGACTTCCCCAAGCCCGGCATCCAGTTCCGGGACATCACGACCCTGCTGGCGGACGGGGCCGGTCTGGCAGAACTGGTGGAGCGCATGGCGGCGGTCGCCCGGCCGCTCGATCCGGCGTTCATCGTGGGGATCGAGGCGCGGGGTTTCATTCTGGGCGCGGCGTTGGCCCATGCGCTGGGGGTGGGATTCGTGCCCGTCCGCAAGAAAGGCAAGCTGCCCGGCAAAACCGTCGGCATCGATTATGTGCTGGAATATGGCACCGACAGGCTGGAACTGCATGAAGGGCAGATTCCGGATGGCGCGCGGGTGGTGCTGGTGGACGATCTGATCGCGACCGGCGGCACCGCGCTCGCGGCGGCTCAACTGGTCCGTGAGCAGGGTGCGACCGTGTTGATGGCGCTTTTTGCCATCGATCTGCCCGATCTGGGTGGCATGGCGGCGCTGGAAGCGGACGGCGTGGCGTCTGCGGCGATCATTGCCTTTGAAGGGCATTGATCAGTTAAGGCCGCAATTGGCCAATTGCTGACGAGAGATATCCGTTCGGGCTGAGCCCTTCGTCTGCCTGCCAAGGCAGGCGCTCAGGATAAACTTGCCTTCGGCAAGTCGAAGTCCTCAACCGAGCGGAGTGAGGCTCCCATGCTTCCCCTTCGCTCAGCAAGACCCTTCGACAAGCTCAGGGCGAACGGAAACTGAAAATCCGCTCCCCACCCATTGCTCCGCTATGAGGTTAAACGTCTACCCTCCAAGCGCGCCCTCCAGCATGTCCACCGCTTTCGCCAGGCGCTCGTCCAGCAGCGCCAGCAATTGGGTCCATCCCAGCATGTCGCCCAGTTCGCCGGGGCCATCGGAAATGCCCCGCAGCCCCATCACCGGCACTCCGAAGCGCTGGCAGGCGCGGACCACCGCAAAGGTTTCCATGTCGACCATGTCGGCATCGATCGCGGCATAATCCTCCCCACCCACGATATTCGCTCCCGTGGAGAGCCGGGCAGCGCGCAGTTCCAGCGGCGTATGCAGCGGCATGTCGACCGGATGATCCGAAAAAGGCGTGACTCCCTTGGGAAAGCCGAGGCGGGAGGCATCCATGTCCCGCCAGGACACGCTGGCGACCTGATACACCTCCCCTAAAGTGCAGTTGCGCGATCCCGCCGAACCCAGCGAAACGACGAGATCCGGCAAGGACTGATCCTGGTTCAGCCGCTGGAGCGCCAGCCCGGTGCTGAGCGCCGCTTCCACCGGGCCGACCCCGATCATCAACGGATCGAATCGTGCCTTGAGATGAGGCCCATATTCATCCTCGACCGCCATCACGAACAGAACCCGCTTGTTCGCGATCATTTCTCCGCTTGGCATGGCCGTCCCCCTCTCCTTCATTGATGTCCGCTCAGGGCAGGCGGGCAAGCAGCGCGCTCATGCCGGTGTCGATGGCAAGGTCGGCAGTCCCTTCGATCAGCCAGCATTCGCCCTGCCGCCAAGCCTGCCCATCGATCGTGCCGGAGCCCGCCAGCGGAATGAACCACAGCATCTTGCCCTCGATCTGCCGGACGGTTCCTGCCTTGCCCTGCACCATGTCCAGGATGAAGGGCGCATCGGAGCTTGCGACCAGCGTCTCTTCCGCAGTGATCGGAACGATGCGGTCCGGCATCGCATGGGGCGTGGCGATGCTGACGGCCATCGCCTCGTCCAGATGCAGTTCGCGCGGACGGCCATAGTCGTAAAGGCGGTAGGTCACGTCGTTATTCTGCTGTATTTCCACCAGGGTCACACCGCCGCCGATCGTATGCACCGTACCGGCGGGGATATAATAAAAGCTGCCTGCGCTCACCGCCTTCCAGTCCATCAGCGCTTCGATTTTGCCGTCCAGGGCGGCGGTGCGCAGTTCCTGCACCGGCAGGTCGCGTGTCAGGCCGATGCCTAGCCGTGCATCGGGCTCCGCGTCCAAAATATACCAGCATTCGGACTTGCCGCCCGCCAGCCCTTGTTTCTGCGCCTGCGCATCATTGGGGTGAACCTGCACCGACAGCTTCTCGCTGGTGAAGATATATTTGACCAGCAGCGGCAGTGGCCTGGCCTGACCGGCCTCCTTTGGCGGCGAGAACCAGACTTCGCCGATGCGCTTGCCTTCGGTCGAGGCGATGGCGGAGGGGATGTCGGTGCGGCCCCAGGGTTTTTCGACCAAGTGAGTGAGAAGGCGGGTCGTGGTCATGTGGCTCTTTATGAGCGGTCGTTCCCGGCAGGCAAGCGCTCTTGTCGGGACGCGGCGGAATGCGTGTTGGAAAAACGCGCGGCGGTCGGCAACGGTAATGCTCCGCAATGGCGGGAGAAAGGCCGCAGACCATTCCTCCGTCCGGACTGGAAACGATGCGTAGCGATCTTCGCGTCTGGAAATTGGATTTCCAGTTTCTATATGAAACTAGTATTTTCAGCGAGGATAAAAAAGAGATGAACCGGCCCGGCAAGGACAGGAAGTTCGGCGTGCGCCTGCCCGACCGGCGCGGCCTAGGCCAAGGGGAGGGGTCCATCATGGCCCGGACCCGGCAGGTTCTTCCAAGGGTGGAGGAAGGCTTGGTTCGTGTCCTCTTCCCTCTTCTGGCAGGGGCGGCGGTCCTGGTGTTCTTCACGATTGTCTATCGACTGGTCGACGATCCCTTGGTCGCGGGCGTGATCGCCCTGATCGTGCCGATGATCTTCCTGCCGCTCTTCCGCGGGCACAGAGTCAATTGATCCCCGCCCCCTCCAACGCATCCATGGCCAAGGCCACCGTGCCCAGAGGGCCGGCCTGATCGCCCAGCAGCGGCGCGGTAACGATTCGACTGACGCTGTCGCTGTCGACATGCGGCAAATAGCCTCCAAGCTGGGCGACGACCTTTTCGCGGATCCGATTCAGCAGATCGACCCGCCCCATGCCGACGCCGCCCCCGATCAGCACCTGGCGGGCCGCAGTGCTGAGCAGGATGGTCGAAACCAGATGCGCGATATCGTTCGCCACATCATCCCAGCGCGGATCGGCGGCATCGATTTCATGGCCTGGAACGCCGAAGCGTTTGGCGAGTGCGGGGCCGGACACCAGCCCCTCGATGCAGTCGCCATGGAAGGGGCAACTGCCTGCGAAGCGGTCGCCTGGAGCGCGGGGCACGCGGATATGGCCGATTTCCGGATGCATGGCGCCATGGACCGTGCGGCCGTTGAAGGCGAAACCCCCGCCCACGCCGGTGCCGATGGTGATGTAGCACAGGCTGTCGGATGGCCCATCGGCTTGCGCGCCTGCTCCCCATCGCGATTCCGCCAGCGCGGCGCCGTTGACGTCGGTATCGATCGCGGCGGGGCAATCGAAAGGCGCGGTCAACGTGCCGAAAATATCCGCGCCTGCCCAATCGGGCTTGGGCGTTGGCAGCATGAAGCCGAAATCGGGCGCGCGGCGGTCCAGACGAAGCGGACCGAAGCTGCCGATCCCGATCGCTGCGAAGGGCGTCTCGGCATGCCAGCGCTCCAGGATCGCGACGGCCCTGGATAGCGTGTCTGCGGGGGTCGTGGTGGGAATTATCTCCCGGCCCAATATCGTCCTGCCGCGTGCGCGCAGCACGAAGACCTTGGTTCCCCCGAGTTCGACCCCGGCCAGCATCGGTTCAGCGTTCATCATCGCGCACCAATCATATTGGCCCAATCCTCTCAAGTCCGGAAGCGCCCCGCTTTACCGTCCATCCCGAAGGTGATGGTCCAGTCCCGGCTTCATGCGGAATATGGCTCAGGCTGTTGATGGGGATCGGCCCAAATCAAAAACCCCGCTGGCCTATCGAGGTCAGCGGGGTTTTCAATGGTGGGCGTGGCAAGGATTGAACTTGCGACCCCTGCGATGTCAACACAGGGATGAAAACGTAAGTGATTGAAAAACGTCACGTTGTCCTCGTAGCAAACGAGTACAAGAAGTGAACAGACGGTGGTTTAGAAGGATTTACACGCAAGTTTCACGCAAGCTCTGATTGTCGAGGATCGAGGCAGATGGCGGGGGAAATCAGGCAGGCCGTTACGTCTCACAGGGCGGCGAAGCCAGTCCCGGCATCCCGAGTGAAGCTCGCTCTCAGTGCAACGAAAAAAAGCGCTCGGCAACCTACCGATCACTTTTGCACACCGATCGTGACGCACCATCGCATCAATCTCAGGCGGTGTTCGCCACCGAAACAGCGGTAGTCGAGCGAGGCGGCACCTTTGCTCCAGGAGGGGGATGAACGGTTAGGATTAGCATTTAACTGTGCGCGCCGCGCACCTCTGACAACAATCAGACCATCGCAAGGCTTTTCCGCCGCCGCGTTTTTCTTTCGGATATCATTGGGAGACCGGATAGCTGTCAGGCTCACAGAGATAAGGCACGCCATACGGTTATCGAGTCTTGGCGGCGTCGACAGCGGATATCTCGCTACCATGAAGTGATCGGTTGCTTTCGCTTTGTTTCTATCCGCCAATCCGCTAACGCACCCGGCCATGCCGTCGAACAGGACAGAAACCTACCCAACCGCAAGTCCCGGCCTCTGGTTGAAGCTGTGCATCCATTTCGATGCCTTCCTTGCTTCGCCGCGGGGCTATTCGATGGCTGCCTGGTGGCGCCTGCGTCGAAAGCGGCTGCGCTCTCATAGCCAGTTTGCGCGGCTGCTCGGAGGCTCGCGCCGAGCCTACGACATGTGGTTATCATTGGAGGAGAAGAACGCCCTTCCTCCGGCGAATTGCGATGCGGGGCCGCCGATCCTAGCTCTTGTTGAGGTCGGAGCGGGTAAGCGGGAACTGGAGAAAACCCTCCTTAACCTATCTGCTGAGGGCGTGCGGGCGCTAGTGATTGGTTCCATGGACGTGCCCTCCCTTGTGGAGGCAGCCCGACAAATCCATTGGGAGGGTGAGCCTTGGTTGCTGCCTATGGCAGCTGGCGATCAGCTCGCGCGGGGAGCGATGCAAACTTACCGAACCGCCACTGACGGTACGGATGCGCGGATCGTATACGCCGATGATGATCTTCTGAACGGGAAAGGGCGCCGAACCGCGCCGCATTTCAAGCCAGATTGGAACAGCGAGCTATTCCACTATTTCGACTATCTGACTGGCGCTTGTATCTTGCGCTCCTCGCGTCAGGAGTTGGAGGCGGTTGCCGAGGCACCTGACTGGGCGCGGCAGCTGGTAACGCGCAAAGTGGGGGAGGCGGATCCTCTGCATGTTCGAAAAATTCTGCACCATCGCGGGAGCCGTCCTCGTCCTCAGGTCCCTGCAGTTCCTTGCCAAGTGAAGGGGGAGCTACCGTGCGTCACTGTCATCGTGCCTACGCGCAATCGACTGGACCTGTTGCAGACCTGTCTGAAGGGGATAGCGGCGACTGACTATCCCGATGTCGAGGTGATCGTCGTAGACAATGACAGCGATGATCCGCAGACTCTTGCGTTTCTCGCCGGCCTCGACCTGCCCCGCCATCGGGTACTGCGCCATGCGGGTGCATTTAACTATTCCGCGATCAACAATCGCGCTGTGGGAGAGGCGCGGGGGCAACTGCTGTGCCTCCTTAACAACGATATCGAGGTGATTGAACCCATGTGGCTGGCGACGATGGCTGCCCAGGCCTTGAGGGCGGATGTCGGAGCTGTGGGTGCGCGGCTGCTTTATCCAGATGGGCGGATCCAACATGCCGGTGTCGTGATCGGTGTGGGAAATGCGGCAGGTCATGCCCATCGTTTTCTCAAGCCGGATGAAGAAGGCTATTTCTATCGCCACGCGCTTCCGCAGTTCACCACAGCGGTGACGGCCGCTTGTCTGGTTGTATCGCGCGAGCGCTTCCTTGCGACGGGTGGTCTAGACGAGTGCAATTTTCCTGTTGCCTTCAATGACGTGGATCTTTGCATGCGGCTCAATCAGCGAGGCTGGCAGTCGCTCTATGAACCGCGTGCGACGCTGATTCACCATGAATCGGTTTCACGCGGCTTCGATCGTGACCCAGTCGGAGCGGCCAGATTCGCGGGGGAGCTTGCGGCGCTTCAACGGTCGTGGGGAACGGCGAAGGTCGTTGATCCATTCCATCACCCTGAACTCAGCCGTGCGAGCGAACGTTTTGTGGTGGGGCTGTAGGACGCTGTGGCGGCGTTACCCTCCAGACGACTCGCTTTGCCACAAGTGACGCTGTGCGCGGTCACCTCGGTCAACGTGCCGGCAACGTTACGGGCGCTCGAATTATGTTTGGCCCAGATCGATTTCGCTGCTTGCAAGCTGTTAACTGACGCCCCCGTAAGGCCTGATCATCCCGAAATTTCCGTCATCCCCATCTCTCGGCTCGACTCCTCCGCAGCCTATTCCGAATTTGTTCTGTCGCGGATGGTGGATTATGTGGCCACTTCCCATTGCCTGATAGTCCAGTGGGATGGTCATGTGCTCGACGCAGCAAGATGGCGTCCTGAGTTTCTCGATTATGACTATATCGGCGCGAGTTGGCCGCAGTTCGATGATGGCCATGATGTAGGCAATGGCGGCTTTTCCCTTCGCAGCCGGTGCCTGCTTGAGGCTTGCCTCCATCCGAGGTTCAGCGCGTCCCATCCCGAGGATCTTGCTATCGGGCGCGCCAATCGCTCTTGGCTCGAAGGGGAAGGGATGCGCTTTGCTCCACGTGCGCTTGCCGACTTGTTCGCCACCGAGCGAAATGGCGATTTGGAAAGGAGCTTTGGCTATCATGGCGTGTGGAACATGCCTCGCGCAATCGGCATGGAGGCTTTCTGGCGGGTTTATCGAGGTCTTGATGACCGTGGAACGATAAAGCATGATCTCACCAGCATTTTGAACGATGTCCGGCATGGCCCTGGCGGTTTCTTGCGCATGGTGAGGATGATTGTGGACTACGTGAAGCAGTACACCGGATCCAAAGCAACTGTGGTAACCCACAGTCTGCTGAAGCCATCCAGCAGAAGGCGTGACAATCTGTGACCAACCCATTACCTGGTTTACCGCTGATCGAGTCTCCGCTGTTTCCCGTGCTCAAGGCAGAGCAAGGGCTAAATGCTGAGGAAGAGGGGATCGCCGCCAGCCTGTACGAAAAGGGCTACGCGGTGTTCGATTTTCCGGACGCGGATCTCGATGCGCGAATTGATCGGATTAAGCGCAATTTGTCACCTCGTTACGGGATCGATTTCGACGATCCTCAAAGCGACAAAACGATAGGCGAACGCCGCATCCAGGATGCTTGGGCCGTCAACGAAGATGTTCGTGCTATTGCCGCAAACGAGGCGGTGCTGGATCTACTGAGTAAGCTATATGGGCGTCGTGCCTTTCCATTTCAGACACTCAACTTCCCGGTCGGCACGCAACAGGATGCCCACTCAGACTCCGTGCATTTTTCGAGCCTGCCGGAACGATTTATGTGCGGGGTATGGCTGGCCATGGAGGATGTCGGTCCCGATGCAGGGCCGTTACTCTATTATCCCGGATCTCATCGCTGGCCGATCATGTCGAATGCGCTGATTGGGCGGCGGGGTTATGGGGGCGATCTGAGTTCGGCACAGGATCCTTACGGACCGGCTTGGCGCGCACTGTGTGAAGTTCATGACGCAAAGGAGGAAGTTTTCTTGGCACACAAGGGGCAGGCGCTGATCTGGTGCGCGAACCTGCTGCATGGTGGCAGCCGCCAGGCTGATCATCGTTTGACGCGCTGGTCACAGGTGACGCATTATTATTTCGATGATTGCATCTATTACACGCCAGCCTTTTCCGACGAAGCGCTGGGAAGGCTGGCTCTGCGCGAACTGGCATCAATCAGCGATGGCCAGCCACGGATAAGCCATTATCAGGGAGAAGATGTCAGGGCGCCGCCGCCTGAAAGGAAGGCCAAGGGCCGGTCCATCTGGCGGAAACTGAAGCGGGTCATGTCGTCTGCCTTTTAGTCCAGCCACGCCGCGCTCGGTTCAAATCCTGCAAATTGGCTATGGCACCGAACGATTTGCCGGGCGACCGCTTCCACTCTCGTCCGCAGATAGGGGGTAGCGACCAGAATGTGATAATTATGCTGACCGACATGTCCGTTCGTCGTCAAGGCGCGTCGAATTCGTCGATGAAGTTTATAGATTAAGAATATCTATTCGCTACGCATCATCATGCCATTAATATTTATATATATATGATTTTCAGAAATCTATCGCGACAATATAGGCGTATAGCTCAGGGGGTTATTAACCTTGCGGTTGAAAGGGCACGCCCGACATGGAGGGGGTCGTTCATTGGAATTTACTGTCCGCCTGAGAGCCTGTCTTGAATCTCATGCATAACGAGCGATGCGCCTGATGAGGACGATGGCAGTAGCGGCATAGAGTAGGGCAGTTGCGGATTTGATGGTTCGCTCGAAGTCCTTGGCCAAGCGGCGATTTCGATTGAGCCATGCGAAGGTTCGTTCGATCACCCACCGTCTGGAATGGACGACGAACCCGGTCTGGTCGGCGAATTTCCGAACGATCTCTATCGTGATGGAGGTAGCGTCTCGGACGCGATTGCTGTTGTAGGCGCTGTCGGCATAGGCGTGCGCGACCAAGGGGTGCCGCTGGCGTGATTGCCTGAGCAAAGGCACTGCGCCGTCTCGGTCCTCCACATCAGCGTCATGGGCCAGCAGTTCAAGCGCACGGCCATCGGTATCGACCATGGCGTGGCGCTTGCGGCCCATGATCTTACCCGCATCATAGCCGCGCGGTCCGCCCGCTTCGGTGATCTTCACACTCTGGCTGTCGATGGCCGCTGCTGACGGCATCGGTTCTCGCCCTGTTCGGACGCGGTCCATCTGGACGAGATGGTGGTTGAGACGTTCGAATATCCCGTCATCACGCAGTGTGCAGAACCACCGGTAGACCGGTAGACCGTGCGCCATGGTGGAAAGCTGTCAGGCAAAAGCCGCCAAGGACATCCTGCCCGCAGCAAATAGAAAATGGCCTCATGATCTCCCGCATCGGCCAACGCCGTCGCCGTCCGCTTTGGCATGACGCGGGCGAATAGGGTTCGATCAAATTCCATTCCGCGTAGTAAGATCGCTTCCTGTGGACCGGCGTGCAAAAGGGACCCCGTTAGCGGGGTGATCGGCGTCTAAATGGGACCCCTCATTCTGGTGGTGTAGTTGACTGCCTGGTTTTCCAGGTGGTGAGATCGGGATGTTGGTGGTGGAGACGGTTGTTCGGATTCGGCGGGAGCACGCGAGCGGGAAGGCGATCAAGGCGATTGCGCGGGATCTGCGGCTGTCTCGCAAGGTAGTGCGCAAGGCGATCCGGGCGCCGGAAGGCGCGTTCGATTATCGCCGCACGGTTCAGCCGCTGCCCCGGCTTGGTCCGTTCCAGGAGCGGCTTGATACGCTGCTGGCGGAGAACGAGGTCCGGCACCGGCGTGATCGGCTGCGCATGACCCGGATCCATGATCTGCTGTGCCGTGAGGGGTTCGAGGGATCCTACGACGCGGTCCGGCGCTACGCCCGGCGCTGGACGGAAGCGAGGCGCAAGGATGCGGGTGATGGGGCGCCCGCGTTCATCCCGCTCATGTTCAAGCCCGGCGAGGCCTACCAGTTCGACTGGAGCCACGAGGATGTGGAGATCGCGGGCAAGCCGATGCGAGTGAAGGTGGCGCAGATGCGGCTGTGTGCGTCGCGGGCTGTCTACGTCCGGGCCTATCCGCGCGAGACGCAGGAGATGGTGTTCGACGCCCATGCCCGGGGCTTTGCCTTTTTTGGCGGCGTTCCCCTGCGCGGCATCTACGATAACATGAAGACCGCGGTCACCACCGTGTTCGTCGGCAAGGAGCGCGTGTTCAACCGCCGCTTTCTGGTCATGGCCGATCATTACATGGTCGAGCCGACCGCTTGCTCGCCGGCGGCGGGATGGGAGAAGGGTCAGGTCGAACACCAAGTCCAGACGATCCGGGGCCGGTTCTTCCAGCCTCGCCTGCGCTTTGCCAGCATCGAGGAGCTCAACGGGTGGCTGGAGGCCGAGTGCCTGCGCTGGGCCGCAACGCACGCGCATCCCGAGCAGAAGGAGCTGACCGTTGCCGAGGCGCTGGCTCTCGAACGGCCAGCCCTGCAGCCGATGCTGGCGCCCTTCGACGGCTTCCACGAGACCGCCCATGCCGTGACCGGCACGTGCCTGATCAGCTTCGACCGCAACCGCTACTCGGTCATGGCCAAGGCTGCGCGGCGGGCCGTCCAGGTCCGCGCCTATGCCGACCGCATTGTCGTGCGCCTCGGCGACGAGGTCATCGCCGAACATGCCCGGCACTTCGGCCGTGACCGGACGATCTATGATCCCTGGCATTACCTGCCCGTTCTGGCGAACAAGCCCGGCGCTTTGCGGAACGGCGCGCCCTTCCAGGGGTGGGACCTGCCACCGGCACTAACGCGGTTGCGGCGCAAGCTGGGCGGCGGTGATGAAGCCGACCGCCGCTTTGTGCGCGTGCTGGCAGCCGTAATGACCGATGGTCTGGAAGCGGTCGAGGCCGCGATCCGGGAGGCGCTCGATAACGGGGCCGTCAGCGACGAGGTGATCCTCAACATCCTGGCCCGATACCGGGACCCGCCATCCGAGCGCCCTTTGGACGTGGTCGTTGATCTCAAGCTCAGCCACCCGCCGGTTGCGGACTGTGCGCGCTATGACACAGTGCGAGGCCTCCATGCAACGGCATGAGATGATCGAGGCGATGCGAGCGCTCGGGCTCAAGGGCATGGCAGGGGCCTTCGACGAGGCGGTCACCACCGGGTTGCAGCGCAAGCGCACGACCAACGAGATCCTGACCGACCTGCTGCGGGCAGAAGCGGCGCATCGTCATGCCGCCTCGATCCGCTATCGCATGACCGCGGCCAAGCTGCCTGTAATCAAGGACCTCGATGCCTTCGTGTTCGAGGGCACCCCTATCAACGAAGGGCTGGTGCGTTCCCTGCACGCAGGTTCGTTCCTGCCCGGTCGCCGCAACATCGTGCTCATCGGCGGCACAGGGACGGGCAAGACCCATCTGGCCACCGCAGTCACCGCCAGCGTCGTGCGTGCCGGTGCCCGTGGGCGCTACTTCAACACGGTCGATCTCGTCACCCGGCTCGAGGAAGAGGCGCGCATCGGCAAAGCCGGATCCATCGCCGCCCAGCTCAGCCGGCTTGATCTCGTGGTGCTCGATGAACTGGGTTATCTGCCGTTCGCCCGATCCGGCGGGCAGCTCTTGTTCCACCTGATCAGCAAGCTCTACGAGCAGACCTCGGTCATCATCACCACCAACCTCGCCTTCGGCGAGTGGCCCACCGTGTTCGGCGACCCGAAGATGACCACCGCGCTGCTCGACCGCATCACCCACCATTGCGACATCGTCGAGACCGGCAACGACAGCTGGCGCTTCAAAAACCGCAGCTGACCCAATCAGAAAAACGCCTTCGCGCTGCTGACGCCTCCGGTCGGGCTACGCCCTCCCTACGCCGCCAGCAGCGCGAAACCCGCGCCCAACATCGATCGATCTATGCAACGCTAACGGGGTCCCTTTTGCGCGCCGATAGGGGGGCCCGATTGAACGCCGATTGACAACCTCGCCGACATTGGCCTGGCGCCGACGTCCGGGGATCCCTGCGATCTTGTGACCGATAAAGGCTATCATTCGCGCGAGCTCCTCAAGGGTCTCGACGGCGACATCTGGAAGACGCGCATCGCCGAGCCGGCACCGCCGAATGGATATCTGCGCTGGCACGGCGACGAGGCTGCCCAGAAGGCCGTCTACGCCAATCGGTCTCGCCTGAAATCCGCCGTCGGACGCAAGGCGATGCGCAAGCGTGGTGAGATGGTCGAGCGTAGCTTTGCCCACGTCCTGGATCGCGGCGGCATGCGCCGCGCGTGGCTGCGCGGGCGCGAGAATGTTCACAAGCGTTATTTGATCCACGTCGCCGGGTTCAATCTTGGCATTCTCATGCGCGCCCTGTTCGGTTGCGGCACTCCGAGGGGCGCCAGGGGCGCATCCAAGGCATTCTTGTTCGTAGTTCAGACCGATGTTGCGCTCGTCATCGCCCTCGTCGCCGAGTTCGACGGAGAAAGGGCCATGCTCCTCATCGTTTTTACCCCTGAAGGCGCTGACAGACCCGGCTGAAAACCGACTTCGTCACCGCGCTGTTAGCATGAACAGATAGCGCAGATGCCGCCATCCGTCGCGCCAAGGACGAAGATGGGGTGCTCGCATTCGCAGGTCCGGTGACAGCGTGGCCGGAACCTCATCTATGCGAAGGCGATGGAGGCTCGCCTTGATGATCATCTCGCTCGCAAATTCCATGCCCGAGCTCTGCAGGTTGAGACGGGCGCATGCTTCGCGTCGGATCGCCCGTAAACCGCAGTGAGCATCTTCTACGCCAGCCCGGAAGAACAGGTTCAGAATCGCGGTCAGCGCGGGATTTCCGATGTAACGGTTCTTCCAAGGCATGGCACCTGGGCCGATACCTCCTTTGAAACGGGAGCCCATACAAAGGTCGGCTCCGTCGAGTAGGCGGCCAATCATCTTCACGCCATCAGTGAAGTCGTAGCTGCCATCACAATCGCCCATGAGGATGTAGCTGCCATAGGCGCCGCGACAGCCGCCGATCAGCGCAGCTCCGTAGCCTTTCTCCGCAACCGGGACGACCCGCGCGCCAAGGCTGAGCGCCAGCGCCTGACTGCCATCAGTCGATCCGTTGTCCGCGACTAGAATCTCGCCGGTAAGGCCGTACTCTGCCGCAATCTGGTCAAGGGCGTCCTGCGCATTTGCGATGCAGTGAGGCAGGCATTGAACCTCGTCTAAACAGGGCATGACTATCGATACGTCGACGCCGCCTTCCTCTGGTAAGGCAAACACCGTCTTGAGCGATTTAATCATGCCGTTTCCCCCAAGGTGCATGGTAGACGGCTACGAGAAAATGGTAAATGAAACTTAAATGTCTTTGAGAGCAGACCTAACAGGCCGCGAAGCGCCTACAGGCTGAGTACAACCGAGTGCCCAATCCGCGTCTAACCGCGCAGGGATTAGCCGGTGAACCGGCTGGTTCGCTGGAGGTGATTTAGGTTTGAGCTATGCTGCAGGGTCTGTCCTCCAGCGTCGCATGATATTGCGCTTCAGCTTCTGCCGGAGGAATATGTCTCGCGGCTGTCTATGTGAACCAATCGATTGGTTCAGCGTGGAACGCTGCATTGCTTGGAGCGAGCGCCATGGTGTGCGCTGGTGTATCGCCCCCGTTGCTATTGGAACTTAAGCGGACTGCCTTCGAGTATTGAGGTGAAGGACTCAGTGCGCTCCCAAAGAGCTATCTCTCCGAATCACATCCCCTGCCTGTGAAACAGATGGGCCTCTGCAACAATGGAGGTACCTATGCAGGACTATCAGAATGAAATGTTCCCTGACGTTGTCGGCATCACTGACGCGGACATGATCCCGGACCCGAAGCCGGAATTCACTTTGAGCGCGACGCCCGCCTTCTCGCCCAAGTCCCTCTTCGTTGACGCGGAGAAATGCGTTGTCTGGCAGCATACCGCACGCGACGCCGATAAGCTGGTCGATGCGGATATCCGTCCGCTGGCGGAATCGATCAAGGCGTCGGATCAGCAGGTTCCCGTCCGTGTCCGCCGCCTTGAAGATGACCGCCTCGAAATTGTCGCGGGGGTGCGCCGCTGGAAAGCCATTCGCTTGCTCAACGATGAAGGCTATCCCGTCAAGCTGCTGGTCCAGATCGTCCAGATGGACGAGGACGCTGCGTTCCGCTTCGCTGCCGCCGAAAATGGCCCCCGCTCGGATCTCACGCCGATCGAGCGCGCCCGCTTCTACCAGGCCGCCATCGATCACCAGTATCACACCGGAAAGGCGTGCGCCGATGCGTTCGGCTTGCACAAGGCATCGATCTCGCGAGTTCTCGATGTTCTGCGCGTGCTCCAGTTCGTCGGCAAGAAGATCGATGATCATCGCGCTATCTCGGCAGCGCAGGCCAGTTGGCTGATGAGCCTGCTTCGCAACGTGAATGACGAGGCCGATCCGACAGACGAGGGTTTCGAGGGGGATCGACACGCCGAGGTCATCGCCGCGATCGATGCGGCCGCGCCGGGCAGCGCAGCGGAGGTTTTCGGCCAACTTCGTCAGGCGCTCGCTCCCTCCCACAAAGATGGCGGCATCGACATCGTCGTCGATGACGACATCATCCTCGGTTCGGTCACGCGCTCCAAGTCGGGGGCGGTTCGTATCGCCATCGGCCCCGAGGCGGGGTCTGTCGAGTTGCCGATGCTGATGGCTTCGATCCGGGTGGCGCTGACCACGCTGCGTGCTGGCTAGGGCGGCAGAGTATGGAGGGCGGTTGCGTGCGCGCAACCGCCCTCTTTTTTGCCGGTCGAACGGAAAAGATCCGATCGGTCCCAGCTTTGAAGGGTGAGAAGACTAATTAAAGTTATGGGCGCGCGATAACGTGTTCTCCTCCGCCGCAGGGGGTGGAGGACGGTGTGGCCCATAACTTTCCGAGAGAAGGGGTGGGGTAGGTGACAGGTCATGCTTGGACGATCGGAGGCAGATCCGCTGATATGCATGCCTTGCGTGAGGCACTCGCGCTCGAACGCCAAAGCCGCAAGAAGGCATCGGTGCTCGAATATGAGCGACTTCAGGCAGAGCGCAATGCGCGCAAGGTCGGCACTGCCATTCGCCGCCAGATGCGCGAGGCTGGCATGACGCCGACCTGGATCCAGGTCCATCCACGATCGCTGAGTGGATACCGCGATGGTGGGCGACGCTGCCGGCGTATCGAGATCATGTCCGGGCTGATCGTGGCAAAGCGGTCCCATCGCGGTAGCGACGGGCTATCGTCATTCCATTTCAAATGGACCTCGCGCGGCCTCGGCAACCGGCGCAAGCACGGTTCCCACCGCTATCGCCGGGGCGAGGCAGTCCGGCATCTGCGTTATATCCTTCGTGAACAGGCGCGCGAGATCGACGGCGGGGGCCTCGTTAGCAACATCTCCACCGACCCAGACACGCTCGCCAGCGTCTTTGACGCCCTTGAAGAGTTGGAAAGCCACGGCCGCACGAATGCTAACGTCTATGTGTCAATCGTGCTCAGCCTACCAAACGAGCTGACATCCGCCGAGCGACAAGTCCTTCTCTCGAATATTTGCGCGATATTCGAGCGCGAAAAGCTGCCGCATGCCGCGGTGCTGCATGCGCCTGACCCGGATGGGGATCAGCGCAACAATCACGCGCACATAATGTTGAGCCTACGGCCCTTTCGCGCCGAGGCCGATGGGGGTTTCGCCTTCGGCGTCGGCACGGCGGCCGACCTCAACGACAAAGAGTTCATCAAAGCGATGCGCTTGGAGATCGCGGCGCTGATGAATGCTGCGATGATCGAAGCCGGCCATGAGCGCCGTTTCACTGCTCTGAGCAATCAGGAACGCGGACTGCTCGTCCGACCCAAAAGCGAAGGCAAGTCGTCACCTGGCCGCAAGCATCGCGAGCGCCGACAGGAGCGGATAGACTTGATGGCCGGTGAGAAAGCCTATCGCGAGGAACGGATTAACGCCCTCGGCGTGGTACAGGAGGAACTGATCGCCGCCCTGGTGGCGCCGCAGGTTGACCGCAACGCTGAACTCGAAGCCATGCGCGCCAAAGTTCACGCTGCCCCCGCTGCTACGACAGTTTGCGCTGCAGTCACGATCTCGCCGGTTGCGCGCGTGCAACCGCCGGCATCACCGCCGGTCAGGTCCAATATGGCACCGCAGCAGACATCACCGGTTCCCGCTCCTGTCCCGCCGGACCTTGACATATTACTTGCCCGCCTCTCGGAAATGCGATGGCCGCCGCTCGAACGGCAGAATGGGCGCATCGTTCTAGGTTCGCCCACGCGCTATCTCCACGAAAAGGCCGTAATCGATCGCTTGCGACCGGCGCAGATGGACCAGCGCGTCCAAGCGAGGCTCGAAGAAGAATGGGCCGTTGCGATCGACGCACTGCGTAAGCGCCTGACGCAGTCAGAGCCCTTCGGCCGGGCACTCGAAGCCGATTTTTCCGACCAGGCACTGATCGACAAGGCCGCCAAATCATTCTTCGAATGTAATCAGCATGATCCTGATGTGATCGCGTTGGTCGTGGCGCAAAGGTCGGCGGCGGAACGTCGTGTTCTTGAGCTGCAAGAACGGAAGCGGGTCGAGAAGCAAAAACGCCAGCAACGCGCTAAAAAAGTAGGAGCCGCCGTGGCACGGATCTGTGGTGCTGCCGGCGCGGGGCGTGTCAGCGAAACAGACAGGGCGCCGCTACGACCACTGATCGCCCTTCTGGAGGAGCCTCTCATCGATGGCAGGCTAGCCCTCTTCATTAATAGCGGGAAACTCTATGTGCAGGCCCGCGATCCTGAACTGATCGATTTAGCAGGCAAGCTCTTCGACATGAAGGCGGGATCAGCCGCGCTGGCACTCCTGGCACAGGAGACCAACGGTCTACTCTCGCCAATCGCGCAGCCGTTCCAGACGTCTTACGCCTTGAACCCGGTCGGCGTCGATACCCCGCAGACGCCGCTAGGACGCGCGGAGAGAGGGCGAGAATGACCAACAAAGGGCGAGGGCTATTTGCGCCGATCACCATGAACAGTCGGAATTCGCTGCCATCGGCCCGATGAGCAGCACTGACTTATTGGAGCTTGGATGAGGGAAGTGGCTGACGCTGGAAAGTGAAAGACATCTCCCGAGCACCGGGATCGCAGCCGACCCTGTGCCGACCAATGAGTACTAACTGCATGATCTACCTCAACGAAGAAGACCGCCAACGCGAAGCGCAGGCGAAGGAGGGCGCGATCGCCCTTGCTACCGTCGCGAGCTGGCAGACGGAGCCATGTCCCATTATGCTGCCGCCGGTGCTCGCAGGATTTGTTTACTGTCGGACGGTTGACCTTGTGCTGGCGCACTGGCGCCGGAACGTGTCGCTCGGCAGGCTTCTTGCGGTGGCACGCGAGACGCGGCTGGACGTGCTGCTGGTGGAGCCCGCCTGGATGGCATCCGGATCAGACTTCCGGGTGTCTGCGATCCTCTGCCGCAGCGGCGAGACGCACGTCTATCGGGGCTTGCGGCTGTGGGCCGCTGGCGTGGATGGTCCAACTTGGCTGATCCCCGATCCTGCCGACAGGGATCTGGATCCATCCTGCTTCGACCTAAGCCTGAAGCGGATGACTCCAGATGAACAACGACCCTTTAGCGATCTCGAGACGCGCGATCTCGGTCTGCTGGTGGGCGGTATCCGGTGGAAGGCGATAGCGGGGGGGCACCTAGTATGAGCATGGCCTGCGAATTTGCGCAGCGCTTGCCAACCAACGGGAGGCAGCGTGCCTGCGATCGCTTTGATGGTCAGCGGCTGGGCGGCTCCTGTCGGCGGCAGCGTTAAGAAGACAGGAAGTTCAGACAGCTGAGCACTGTGAAATGAAATAGGGGAAAGGCGTGGGACCGGCTCGGCGGCCATGCCCCCTGCTGAAATAAGGTCCACATCAAATGAACATGCCCATCATGTCGCGTCCTGCACGGGACGCGACAACCCTTCCGTTCGTCCGCGAAGCGGTGCGCCGCCGCTTGTTTGCGGTCGCGCATCAGATCGGCGGGTTGATTGATTTCGAGCCGCACCACAGGATTCCGGGTGCAGAAGGAGGAATCCTGCTCATGGAGCGGAACCTGCTCGTCATGTGCACATCGCAGTTCCGGCCGCTCGGCTGGGATTTGGCGGAGGAGATCTGCATGCGGCAGGGCCTGGATATTCTGCTGCTTCGTTTTGATGCTTACCAGCTGACTTTTGACATCTGCATGCACAGCGGTAGTGCGTGGCTCAGCCACTATCGCGGTTGGTCGGCCGACGGAGAATTCTGGTTCGTTCCGCGTGTCGATGATGGCAGCCGCTATGTGAAGGCCAGTCGATATGGTCTCCTTCTTACCGATCATCCACCCTATGCAAACGCTCGGCAGCGCGAAGTGGGGCTGGCCACTGCTTGCCCTTGGGACGCGCGAATGGAGGTCCGGGCATGAGTCCGAAGGCCAAAACGAAGGTAGTGACGAAGCCTGAGCCAGAAGCCCTGTCGCGCTATGTCGCCGATGCGAGCGATCATCCCGGATTTCGGTATGCGCGCTATTTCTGGAAGGAGAATAATCTGAAATGTGGGATCAAGACGGCCGTCCTGGCGAAGCTCCAGCCCGCGGGTCACCCTGCTGCGCGCCACGACCTGTTGCTGCCTGCAACAGCCGCTGGAGAATATGCGGACCTCGATTACCTGCTTACGCGCTATGATGCGACGCAGCCCCTCATCGAGCGCAATGCCTATGTCCAATATACGGTCGATCTTCCGGCCGACCGCCCGGTCCACGCCAGTTGGGAGGAGGTTCGCGAATGGGTGATGGGCTATTTCGTGCGGGAGTTGCAGCTTGCTGCCCTGTTGGTGTTGCACATGCCTTTCCGCGCCGGATCCGCCAATGCTAGCCATGTTCACATCCTGCTGCCCGCACGCCGGTTAGGCCCCGATGGATTCGGATTTCATGCGAGAGCGACCTGCTCAGACTCGGGGTTCAAGGATGGACTCACCAATTGGATGGCATTCCAAGCAATGAAGACACGTCCAACATAGCTATCGCGCAGCAGACTGCCAGAGTCGTTCAGCCGCCTGGCGGTATAGTGGCAGTCAGGCGGTGCGCTTTAACCCGCATTATCTCCAATCGGACATTTGCGGGTTAAACGCCCGCTATGATGCGGCGACGCTGGAAATTGGCCAATGGCCCGTTCAGGCGACAGCGGGTCCACCCGGCTATGAGCACGAGCACCACGTGCTCCCATGCGCCCATCGGGTCGCCATTGCGCGTGTCGGGGTCAGGTCTTTCGGAGGCTTCCCCTGGCCTCAGCGGTAGGGCGTTGGATGATGTATGACTATGCTTTTAGGACGTAATTTGAAGCGTTATTAAATATCAAATGTTGAAAAATAGAGCGAGGATGATGTATATAAGATTATTATTCTGAGTAAATGATATAGAAATGGACATCAACTCTATGATTCTTGAGGAGTTTGGGCAAAAGGTGCTCGATGCGCGTAGGCGCAAGGGCCTCAGCCAGCGCGCTGTGGCGGAGCGAACCGGCGTCCCCCAGGCGCACATCTCCAAAATCGAGCAAGGTCGGGTCGATATCCGGCTGTCGAGTCTGGTTGAGCTCGCACGCGCACTCGATCTCGAAGTCCTGTTGCTACCGCGTCAGGCCCTACCTGCGGTTGAAGGCGCTGTACGGGCCGTTGAAAGCGAAGCTAGCGTCGGGGCGGAACGCCGCGCGCTGGCGACGCTTGCCCAGCATGAGCGGGCGCTGGAGCAGATTCGCGCTGCCAATCCCAGTTTAACCCTCGTGGAGAAGCTACTATCGACGAGCAGGGAACTGAAGCTCATGCCCTATGATGCCGAGACGCTTAAGGCGCTGCAGCGCGCGCTTGCGCCGGTGGAACAGATCAGGCAGCAACTCGCCTCGGCTGGCCCGGACGACGCTAAATTGGGGAAACTGCTCGATCGAGTGAACCGGAGTTTGCGGGCTTTACGCAACGCGCAGGTCAGTGCGCTGCCGCGACCCGCGTCAAGGTCAGCGCTCCCGGCCTATCGCCTAGATGAGGATGATGATGACTGAGACACGCGTGCTCGACATCTATCTCGCCGATCGCAAGATCGGCACCATTGTCGCGCTCGACGGCGATCGCGCCATCTTCAGTTTCGCCGACGATTACGCCGCCGATCCGGATCGGGCGACGCTCAGCCTCGGCTATCGCGACACGTATGGAGCCCTGATTGACGAGCCTCGGGCGCATCGCGTCCGGCTCGAGCCGTTCTTCTCCAACCTTCTGCCCGAAGGCGCGCTCAAGGAATATCTTGCGCGGCGCGTCGGTGTGAAGGCATTGCGCGAGTTCCAGCTCCTCGCAGCCTTAGGTGGCGATTTACCGGGCGCCGTGCGAGCGATGCCGAGCGAGGTGGCGTCGGCGGACCTAGCTCAGGTTTCCGAGGTGGCCGCGGCGCTTCCGCCGCGATTGCGCTTTTCGCTTGCCGGGGTGCAGCTCAAATTCTCCGCACTTAAGAATCAGGGCAAGAAGGGCGGGCTGACCCTTCCCGTCGAGGGTGAGAGCGGAGAATGGATCGTCAAGCTCCCTTCAACGAATTTTGCCAACCTTCCCGAGAACGAATTCTCGATTATGACGTTGGCGAGATTAGTCGGCATTGACGTGCCCGAGATCGAATTGCTCCCCATCGACAGGGTCGAAGGCCTACCGGCGGGCGTCGAGCAACTGGGCGATAGCGTTTTCGCTATCCGCCGGTTCGATCGGTCTCCGCAGGGGCGCATCCACATCGAAGATTTCGCCCAGGTGTTTCGTGTCTATCCGGACGACAAATATGAAACCGCCAGCTACCGCAACATCCTCGCGGTGCTCGCCGACGCGACTGATGACCGGAGTATCGACCAGTTCATTCGTCGGCTGACGTTCAGCGTGCTAGTCGGCAATGGCGACATGCATCTGAAAAACTGGTCGCTCATCTATCCCGATGGCAGGAGTCCCATTCTCTCACCGGCCTATGATCTACTGTCGACCATCGCCTATCTACCGGGTGATCAGGCGGCGCTGAAATTCCGGCGGTCCAAGGAATGGGGCGAGTTCAACGAAGGCACCCTTATCCGCCTCGCTGATAAGGCGCGCATCGCGACGCGGCCTGTCCTCAAGGCTGCGCGCGAAACAGTAGAGAGGTTCGACACCGCCTGGTCCGAAGAGAAAACGAAACTGCCGCTGCCGACCAAGCTGATCGAAGCTATAGAAAAGCATCGCGGTGGCCTGGCCATTTGACGGTGGTCACATCGCTTTTGGATATTGGAGAGGGCGACGAACCGCCATTATGCTGACTAAAGCGATCTGGCCTGCTCCGCTACGCCCTACTGGCTGCGCTTCACAGGCCATTGTTTCATCCGCGCTCATGCGAACAAATGACGCTGTCCCGCGGGTGACGATCAGACGCTAAGCTGGATGAGGATGCTTCCCGCCATCTCGCCACGAATGCGGACGTGTTCCGGGCGATCCGGGTCGTCCTTCATTTGCGCGAGCAGAACCGACGCTGAAGTGGAAGCCGCATGCGAAAATGGCTCCGCACCAGCAGGCTTGCCAGCCTCAAGCTCCCAAAGAATGTCGGTGAACTCGTCGAAGCTCTTTCCGGCGTCCTTATTGAACTTGCTCGCCGCCGGTGAGCGGGGATCGGCCACGAAATAGTTGCGCAGCAGGAAAAACAGGGATCGAATATCGCCAACATCCTGTTCGTGTGAAGTAGGCTGAAGGATAGGCCGGGATTGGCGAGCCTCCTCCAAAGCACGGCGGAGCGGAGCGACCGGATCGCGAGCACAACTGGCCCACGCCACCGCTTGCGTCACGGCGAGCCAGAGAATTGTCAGCGCGTCGGGACCATGCAGGCGGTGCAGCGGCCTGCGATACGCATCCCGCTGCCGGGCGAACTGTCCAGCATGGCGCTTGATGTGTCGTGTCCAGAGGCGTGCCCGGTTGGCCAACAGGTCAATATAGATATTTGCGTATTCATCGCCGAGGGCATTGAAAATCCGCGCCTCATCTATGCGAGCCACTCCTACTTCCGGGTGGGCCTCCAATTGCCCCAACTCGTCTTCAGTCAGGTTACGATGTTGAGCGGTCTTATAGAGATCCAATGCTGAAAGCGCCCGGCTGGCCTCGGTGGTGAGATAACGCGCACCGGATGCCTCCGACGTAATCTTACCATTGTTGTAATCGAGACCATCGTGCCCCGTCGGCTCGAAAACGCGCCGAAACCCGTCTTCACCAGCCCGGATAAGGTTGGCAAGCAGATGGTAGCGAGCGAGCAATTCCAGCACGTCCAGGACTGCCTCGGCCGACAGTTCGCCGATCCCAGTCGTCGGGATCGCGATCGAAGCGCTGGCGAGGCGCCCTTGCATGGCGAGAAGAAGAAATTCACGGTCTGTGTTGCCAATCTCCGCGAGATCCACGGCAAGTTCGTGCGGGCAGCCGAGATCCAAGACATCGCGCATGCGCCGAGCGACGCGACCCTTGCCCCCGGTCCGCTTGGTTAGCGTCGCCGCGAGAGATGCAGGGCTGCGACCGAGGTTGCGGCAGTCGAAGATGTGACGCTGATTAACCAAATGCACCTTGGTGGCCTCGGTGATGTTCGGCGCGGAGGCAGGGATTTCGAAGCCCTGGCCCAGCGCTTCGGCCATATAAGGCGCGATCTTGTGTCCAACTTCGTACGCGAGAATTTCGTCAGCGACAGCTGCGAAGTCATGATGATATTTAGTCATAATAGTCCCCAAAAAATGGACGGTCCTCCAAATTGAAAAAGGATCGCCGTGCTTTGCCCAACAAACGCTGCACTTGAGGAGACAAGCGCATCAAATGAGATGTGAAGATGCGCTCGGGGGGAAGCACATCAGCCGAGGTGTAAAGATACACTCGGGGGGGAGCACATCAGCCGAGATACTTGCTCTCGACGTCTATAAGCTTGGACCATGTAGAGATTAGATCAAGCGGTTTTTTGAATGGCCGAAAATTTTTTAAAAGGTCTCAAAGCTGACTGACCGAATCGTGCTGACCAACCTGCGATGATGCGGCCATGACGACCGACGAACTCACAGCCGATCTGCGCGAAAAAATGGGCGCGCTCCTCAAAACTTCGGGTGAAGTACGCATCGCCGAGGAGGCACGGGTCAGCCTTCTCGATGATGAAATTAGGGAGGCGCAGACTTGGGCCTTTCGGCGGGCAGCCTACCATGAGCGCGATCGTCGCTGCTATCGCGTCGGTAGTGCTTTTGAACCGGGCGGCGGCTTGGACCTCGATGATGTCGCGCTGACCGGGCTCGACTGCCTTGGCATCCGTGGCGTGCTGCTGGTCGCTGCCACTGCTCGGCAGCATCCGAACCTTCCGCTGAACGGCATTCTGAAGAAGCTGTTTGCGTCCGAGGCAGGCCAACAGATCCGCGCATGGGGCGCATGGCGCCGCTGGCACTGGCTCTCCGACCTTTATCGCGCAGAGACCCAGACTTTCCTCAATTCTAAAAAAGGCAAGGATCCGGCCCAGCAATGGCGCAGCGGCAAGCCAACGGCTGCACAGGAACATATCATCCGAGAGATTGCGCGACTCCTGCAAATTGATCGGCCTGCGTTTGCGCGACGCGGTGACGCCTTTGAATGGATCAAAGCCGCGGGCGGCAATCCCCGCTTTCATGAGCCGCCACCCCTTCCGGATCTGCCCGAAATCGGTGAATGAAAATGCAGGATCATCAAAAGGACGCACCCGGAGCAGCGGAACTTTACTTCGCGGAGACGGCGCTGCTTGCAGCCGGCGCCGCAAGGCTACGTACCCTCCGACGCGAGCATGGTCAGCTCATGTCAGCCTTTGTGGCAGTGACCGTCGGCGCAGCCACAGCGGATGCGCTGGAACAGGCGAGCGCCTTCCATCGCAGGCTGACTGAGCTCGAGCAGTTGCTTGCCGACAATATTGAAGAACTCCAGATTCTGATCTGCCCAAGTTGGCACCCCGCCAAAGCTATCTGACCGAATCGCCCGTTCCGGTGAGGGTAAAGCTTACGCCATGAAGAAATCAGCAGATATTGAGGGACAGCACGAAAAATGCACAGGATGCAACGTACCATCATCACGTCGCCGGGCACCGCCGACGCCAGCTCGCGAGAAAAGATCTCGCTCTTCGATGGACAGATTTTGGAAGGCACGCAGCCCGAGGTGGCCCGCGTTAGCGCCGATATCATCAAGTTAGATCGGAAAATCACCAACGCCGTCCAGGCGCAGCGGGGAATCAACCTCAGTCCGGCGGATCTCGATGTGCTCACCCTCATCGGTGTTTTGGAATTGCTGGGAGCAGCTAGGAACATAGTAATAAAGGAAAATGCACAATGGCGATCCAGGGCGGCCTCTACGCCAGAGGCGGATATTACCTCGACTACATCAGGGGGAAAGGGGGCAAGCTTGCAAGCTCCAAGCTATACATCTGCTGGTACCAAAAAGAGGCAGGTCGGATCCGACGAAAGAGCACAGGCACGAGCGATGTTCGGCTAGCCAGCGAGGCGCTGGATCGCCATTTTCTGGAAGCCACGAAACCGTCGTCGCCCGCTGCCGTAGAGGTTTATACGGTTAGCAAGGCCCTGACAGATTATTGGCTGACGACGGGTAGCAAGCGCGTCAGTTCCGACGCCATTCGCGCGAGGCTGAAGCTTTTTTCGCGGTTCCTGGATCATGAGGTGGAAAACGGTCGCATGCGGGACCCCATTCTTCCGATGGATCTTGACGATGATGTCATTGATCGTTTCCGCTCGTGGGGCGTCGCAGACCCCATCCTGACGCGCAAACGCGGCCTATCAGGGGAATGGACGGTTTCGAGCCGATCCCGGGCCGCATCAACTGTCGAAGAAAGTGTCATCCAGCTCAAGGCGGCGCTGAATTATGCAGCCGTGAAGGGGCGGGCAGCCGTACCCCAGCTGAAGCATCTGACCCGCGACGAAGTGACTGCTCCGCGCAGCTACAGGCTTTCGATTGAGATGCTAGCTAAGATGCTGGATTATACCGCCACGGGGGCGGGAAAATACGCAGGACATGCTGATCGCCTGGTTCCGCTCAGGAGGTACCTCATCGGGGCGATCTCTACGTTGGCAAGACCGGACGCGATCATGGATATGTCCGTGCAGAGCGATCGATCCCAATGGTATGCCGATGCCATGGTCTTTGATTTGAATCCGGCAGGCCGGATCCAAACGCGCAAGCGGCGATCGGTGCTTCCTATCCCACCGATGCTCGATCATTGGCTGCGGGCCACCGATGGTAAGCTGGTGTGCCGCGAGGTTACCCGACGTGGCTCGGACGGGAGGGAATGGATTGAGCAGATACCTGTCACGTCTGTCAAAAAGGCCTGGAGCGCCATGGCGCAGGACTTGGGGATTCCGACAGGATGGGGGCCAAAGCTCATCAGGTATTCGGTCGCGACGATCATTACCAAGAACCGGGTCGACCTTTTCGAACTCGAGATGGCCCTTGGGCACCGCGTGCTGAAAAGGACAACCAGCATCTATGCGATCTTCGATCCCGATTACCTCAGCACCGTCCGGTCTTGTATCACTTCCCTCTGGGAGGAACTGGAACGCTTATGCGAACATCCTTTACACGCAACTCTTACGCAAGTTGGCGAGGATGGGCGGCGACGGCGATTATAGACAAGGTCCGCTAAGCTGGACAACAAACCCCCCGTCTACCAGGTACAGGATGAAAGCTGGCTCGGAAGCAGGGCATGGCTTCTCATGCCAGCCTTGGGTAAATGCAGCCTTTAAGTCGGCGAGCCTCACCATCCGTTAACCATTCCAGCCCATAGCATGGTGTCAATTTTCGGGTGGATCAGGCCAAGGCCCATGCGCATTTCGCTGTCGATCATCGTTCCGGTCTTCAACGAACAGGAAAGCATCTCGCTCTTCCTGGACGCAGCGCGTCCGGCGGTCGCCGAAGCGCTCGACCTCATCGGTTCAGACGCTCGCGCCGAGTTTCTCTTCATCAACGATGGCAGTACAGACCGCACCGGCGACATATTGACGATCCTTGCCCGTTTTAACCCCGATGTCCGTTTGGTCACCCTGTCACGCAACTTCGGCAAGGAAGCGGCGCTCGCGGCCGGCATTGACCGGGCGAGGGGGGACGCCGTCATCCCGATTGACGTGGACCTTCAGGACCCGCCTGAGGTCATCATCTCGATGGTGCGCCACTGGCTGGCGGGGGCGAAGGTGGTCAATGCGCGGCGCGCCGACCGGTCGAGCGACGACTGGTTCAAGCGCTGGAGTGCCCATGGCTTCTATCGGCTGATCAACCGCCTTTCCGATCATCCCATTCCGGAAAATGTCGGCGACTTCCGGCTGCTCGATCGCCAGGCCGTGGACGTCATCAAACAACTTGGCGAGCAGGCGCGCTTCACCAAAGGGCTCTTCTCCTGGGTGGGGTTTCGGGTCGCCACCATCGATTATGAGCGTGCGCCGCGCGAAGCCGGAAGCAGCAAGTGGCGCGTCAGCAAGCTCTGGTCGCTCGCCGTCGACGGGATAACCGCCTCCACCACCATGCCGCTGCGCATCTGGTCCTATATCGGCGGCGGGATCGCGCTTATGGCCTTTGCCTATGCCGCCTTCCTGGTGGTGCACACGCTGCTGACCGGGGTGGATACGCCCGGCTATGCCTCTATCATGGTTGCGGTGCTGATGTTGGGCGGCCTTAACCTCATGAGCCTTGGCATTATTGGCGAATATCTGGGCCGCGTCGCGCAGGAAGTGCGTCATCGCCCGCTCTATGTCGTGGCTGACGAAAGCGAAGCGGCAGCGTCGCCCCTTACCCAGTCCCATTGCAAGGAAGAGGACGAATGGACCGATCAGCCTATGCGAGCATGAGCGCGCAGGAGCATGATCATTGGTGGTTTGTCGCTCGCCGCACCATCATCGATCACCTGGTCCGTGCCCATGTGCCGCTGCCGTCCGATGCTCGCATCCTTGAAGCGGGCTGCGGCACCGGCGGCAACCTCGCCCTGCTGGCCCAATATGGCGCGCTCGATGCCATGGAATATGACGAGGATGCACGCGCCTCGGCGACTGCGCGCGGTCTCTGCCGGGTGGAGGCGGGCGCCTTGCCTGACGCGATCGGCTTTGCCGAAACCCGTTATGATATGATCGCGCTGCTCGACGTGCTCGAACATATCGATGAGGATGAAGCATCCGTTCGCGCCTTAGGCGCCCGGCTGGCGCCGGGCGGACGGCTGCTGCTGACCGTGCCGGCAGCGCCTTGGCTCTGGTCGGATCACGACGTGCTGCATCACCACAAGCGCCGCTATACGCATGACGGTCTGTTGGAGGTTATTAGTGCAGCGGGATTGAAGGTCGAAGTTTCTGGCTACTTTAATAGCTTGCTCTTCCCGCTCGCGGTGGCGCAGCGCTTCGCTCACCAACTGCTGCTGCGTGACACACCGCTCGATGCGCGTCCCGCGCCTTTCGTCAATGCCGCGCTTCAGCGGGTCTTTGCGGCGGAACGACACCTGCTTGGCCGTGTTCCTTTCCCCATGGGCCTATCACTTTATGCCATTCTCTCTGTCTGATGGAGCATTGCGCGGGTCATAGGGGAGTTTCCACGAGCCATCCCAGCAACGCGCCGGCTCGCGTGCATCGGCACGAGCCGGATCAACAGGGCGGATAAGTGCAGGAACCTTGTCCACCGGGGCAAGATAGGATCCTTTGGGAAAGGCTGCGAAGTGCTGGTCCCAGGCTTTGAAGAAGCTGCAGCGCACTTCAGGTGCTGCGGGATAGACCAGCGCGCGGCGGATTTCGGCAAAGCCGGTCAGGCTGCCGACGGCAAGCACCACCATGAACCAGGGCCGTCTCTCGCCCCGCTGCACCACATGGTCGCTGACCATCACTGCAAGCACCGCGAGTGCCGTGATCGAGCCGCGCATCATGAAATCGGTGGACCAACCGATCTGCACGAAGGGGATGATCATCAGCCAGGCAAACATCAGCCACAGACTTTCCCGGCCGAACCGCGTCGATCGTCCAGCGATGGCCAGAGGGATCAGGTAAGGCAGCGTCTCGAAGGATTGGAACAGCAGCCATTGCACGAATGGGATCGGCTGGAAATGAAAGCCGACATCGTCCGATGCGGCGCCCAGATAGATCAGCGAAGGAAGGCTGAGGAGAAGCGAAGCTGCCGGCGCTATAAAGTCGCGCAGGCGAAGCGCACGCGTGACCAGCGCCCGCACGCCTGCCAAAGCAACGAAGGGCATGGCTCCCATCAATCCTAACGGCGACCAGACCGCCGTCAGCGGCAGCACCGCCAGCCAGGGGGCAAGAGGTACGCGGCCCTCGCGCCACAGCATATAACCGACGGCGCCTACCCAGCCGGCAATGGCGTGTTGCGGCACCCAGAAAAGCAGTGTGATGGTCGAGGAATATTGGATTTCAGCCCAATCTTCCATGTGACCGGTGAGCATTCCCTGCATGAGCAGATCGCCGATCGCATCCATGCCGGAGAAAATGATAAAGATCGTCAGACCGATCAGGCGTGATCGCCGATCGGCGAACAGCTGGCTGGCGAGGGCGAGCAGGAGTGCGATCAGCGTCGCATTCTGCACCAGCAGTGCCATATCCGCCGCCCTGGAGCCAAAGACCTTGAAGACCAGCGCCGGCACCAGGAACATGCCGATCGGCGCGCGCAGCAAGTCAGGCTCCGGGCGCGCCGTATATATGAACGGCCAAGGGTTGATACCCATATCCCGCAGCACGGCAAAGCGCACCTGCCAGTCCACATTGGCATAGAAGAACCGACCTTCGCCGCTCAAGAGCAGCAGCGACAGCGCAACCAGAATGCAGGTCAGCACCGTGCCCCAGCTAATCCTGCAGCTATCTCTCGTGACTTTGACGGTGACGACGCAAAGTGCTGCAATGACCAACCCGCCGAAGGCGTAGGCCCAGACAGGCACGATATCGAGAAAACGCCAGAGCAGTAGCTGACTGCAGCCAAACCAGGCGATAAGTATTGCCCATATGCAGCCGGGCTCGGTAGGTGTGACACGCCATGACCTTCGCAACGCTGCAGCCGAATCAACGTTGCGGAACTGCTCTGACATTTGCGCTACAATTGATGCTTCCCCCATGCGTGTAACTTAGAGGTTTTTGATCTGCAGGTCGATGATGTGTCGAAATTCGATCAGTTAGCGGATGCTAATTATTTTCTCATGCCGGTAATATCTTCTGGTGCTTCGGCCACCGCCCGCTGCACCACCTGTTCCATTCCGGCGATCTCGGGATCGGTCAGTTCGTCGAACTGACCACGCTTGCTGTTGGAAAGACGTCCGCCGTTCTGAAGCATCAGGCGGATCAGCAATGCAGCCCGGCGGTCCGGCATATCGACTATTTTGCGGACACCTTCCATGGCGCGGTCAAACAAAACCGAGAAGGCCAGTTCTTCGCGCAGGTCCCTACGGACGGTATCGACTACGCGGTCATAGAGATATTCGGCGACAGAGGTGGCGTCGATCGCGCCTAACAGGGGTCTTGAGAAGCTCTCCAGAACTGCGTCATAGCTGCGCTGATCGTGGACGATGATGGCCCAACCCAGCTGCTTCGCGGCACAGATATGGGTTATCGCTATAGGCCGCCCATTCCGTCACTCATTGGACGCCGACCGTTCTTATCCTGCAACCTTACATGTAAAGGCGCGGGAACAATGTTTCTAACGTGTCACTCGGAAAGCGAAGGGAAACCGGCCCCTTCGGTTTCTCGGAGGCGAGCAGCCCCTCGTCGGTCAGTTGTTTGAGGACCCGACGGGCAGAACGTTCAGGCAATTGCGTGATCCGTTCCGCCTCACCCCGGTCAAATTCTCCGCGGATCAGCGCTTCCTGCAGAAGACGGCTGCTCTCTTTTGGCAGTGTCGGGCTGAGCGCAACATATCGATCGAGCCGTTTGGCCAACACGTCCAGTTCGAACAGGCTCGACATATAGGCCAACTGATCGAGGCACACTTTGAGGAACCAGGTCGTGAAAAGCTCCAATCCCTTCAGCGACAGATGCCCGCGACCATCACGCTCCCCCTGCCGGACCTCGTCCGCCCAGGCCATATGCCTTTTATACTCGCTGCGCCCATCAAGCCCCGGCTCCAGTCCACGCGCCAGTCCGCGAGAAATGGACCACAGACCATGGGCGCCGATGCCAGCTTTATGGGCCATGGCGTGGCTCATGAGGCGGCTGACCCGGCCATTGCCATCGGGGAAAGGGTGAATCCAGTTGAAGCGATGATGCGCAGTCGCCATGGCAAGGACGCGTTTCGCCTTTCCAGGACCGACGCCTTGTAGAACTCGTCCAGGGGCAGGCTCAAAGGCGAAGCGCAGATTGAAATAATCCATGAACGCGGGCACGCACCGGCTGCTCGGCGGCAGGTGTCGGCCGATCTCGACATCCTGATCAGGTCCCGCCCGCCATTCCCCGGGCGTCATCATGAAGGATCGATCGCCATTGCGTATGGTCAGTATCTCAGGTGATGCATCCGCGTAGAATTGCCGGTGTAGTTCGCGTATATAGTCCGGATCGGCAGGGTCGGGGAGAGTGCCCGTGGCCGCTTGCCGGTCGATATGTTCCTGCAGGCGATAGTGGGCGACGGCTTCCTGCTGGAGATCGCGCTGCCCTTCGTCCCTTGCTCCCTCCAGTGCTCGCTCGATATCGCGCGGACGTGTGTTGTGGCCTTCGATCAGATTACTGTAATAGGTGTTCATCAGCCGTACGAGGTCGGCTAGGTTCGAAGCGGTCGTAGGATGGAGCGATCGCCCGAGGCGCTCTGCGTTGGCCGCTACCTCGGCAATCAGGTCGGGCAAGTCTCCATTTAACGTATCGATCCGTGCAGGCTCAATGCGGCTAGGGCTTTCATCAGGCTGTTGAGCGATCATTTGGCCGATCTTAGCAAGTGCACGAAATTAAGGCAACAGCCCGAGTTTCCTTGGGTAAATGCCTTGTATCCTCTCTTTTTGGCCGATCATTTGGCCGATCTACTGGCCGGTCAATCCAGCCGGGTCACTTCGCGAGCAGCGACCATTTGCGCTTAAAATCGGATGTGGCCGCACTCCACTATGCCCAGGAGTGAGATGACGACCGAAAGAATGTCGCCCACTTGGCCGTTGAGGCGTGCCAGGAGATCGCGGGATACTCCCACGCCATCGCTTATCTTATAATAAAAGCGGTGGTTATGCGACAGTTATATCGTTCGAGCAGGCGGGCAGCGAGGCGGGGTCGACGCGTCATGATCGATAACCACCCCTTTCATAAATCACAGATCAAGCATATCATGATTTATAGAAAGGCATTTCATCGATCATGCTCTGGAACTGGCAGCTCCCTGACTGGACCCAATTCGGCTTCGATGAAACCCGCTTGCGCGAGGCGGAGGCGCGCTTTCTCAAGAGCGCCGGTATCGTCGTTGGATCGATGCATCATCTCGATCGTGAGGCTCGTCAAGAAATTGTGATCGAGCTAATCTCGCAGGAAATGGTCGATAGTTCGGCCATTGAGGGTGAGATTCTGGATCGCGACAGCGTCCAGTCCTCCATTGCCCGCCAGCTTGGCTTCGCGGCTGACAAGCGTCGTTCGAATCCCGCTGAGGCCGGTGCGGCTGAGTTGATGGTTGACCTCTATCGGCATTATGGGGAGCCGTTGACCGACCGGCTTCTGTTCAACTGGCACAAGATGCTGATGAATGGTCGCTACGATTTGGCCGACATCGGCACATATAGGACCCATGCCGATCCCATGCAGATCGTGTCCGGTGCGCTGCATGCGCCGCGTGTTCACTTCGAGGCGCCGCCGTCAGACCGGCTGCGGGAAGAGATGGGACCGTTCATTGCTTGGTTCAACGATAGCGCGCCGCAGGGCAACTCTCCCATGCCTGCGATCACGCGGGCGGCAATAGCTCATCTCTGGTTCGAGACCATCCACCCTTTCGAGGATGGCAACGGTCGACTTGGTCGCGCAATAGCGGAGAAGGCTTTGGCGCAAAGTCTGGAGGCGCCGACGCTCACCGCCTTGGCGGCCACCATCAACCGCCACAGGAAGGCCTATTATTCGCAACTGCATCGTGCCAGCCAGACCAACCAGATTGATGCTTGGATGGGTTGGTTTGCCGACATCGTGCTGGAGGCGCAGACGCGTACCATTGAGAGTATCCGGTTCTTAATCGAAAAGACCCGCCTGCTTGATCGTCTGCGCGACAGGATCAATGCACGGCAGGAAAAGGCGCTGATCCGCATGATGGCGGAAGGGCCGGATGGCTTCGTCGGTGGGCTGAGCGCCCATAATTATCGCACGATCACCGATGCCGCCTCGGCGACAGCAACTCGTGATCTGGCGGAACTTGTCACACTCGGCGCGTTGAATCGGGTCGGCGAGCGGCGCTACGCCCGCTATCATCTCGCGATTGCCACTAGAAAGGGTAGTGAAGGCGCGAGCGGGTAACGCTTTGCTAGCTCAATACCTGCTTGATCGTCGCGTCGAGTCCGCTGCGCGGCCTGCCGAGTCAATGATGATGACCGGTGCAAAACCCTTACAAGCCCAAACGCTTCGGCGAAGCCCTACGCGAGTTGGAGAAGGACGGGATTAACCGCAAGGCGCTTGACATCATGCGCTTGTGGATGCTGACTGGATGCCACCGCGAGGAGATCGCGAGCCTCAAATTGCAGGAAGTCGATTTCGAGCATGGCTGTCTGCGCTTCGGCGACACCAAGACCGGTAAAGCGGTGCGGCCGATCAGGGCGGCTGCGATCGCGGTATTCGAGACGATTGAGCGCGCCGACGATTCGGCATTCGTTTCCCCGCCGGAGAGGGCGACGGCTATTTCCGGGGCTACAAGACGCCATGGAAAAAGGTCGTCGAGAAGGCTCGCCTGCCCGGCGTAACGTCGCACACCCTGCGGTACACAATAGGTTCGACCGCGATTCCCTCGGACGAAGCGATGGCATTCACCGGAGCGATCCTGGGACACGCCAATCCGCAATTGACGGCGATCTATGCACACGTCCAGCACAACCCGGCTCGCCGCGCGGCTGATCGCGTGGCGGAGAGGATCGCCGCAGCGCTCGCCGGCATGAGCGACCTTGAAGTTGATGCCTCGGCTCCCGACAAGAATGAGGATCTGCTCCGCAGGGTGGCCGAAACGCCCATGAGGGCGGCGTGGAGTCCGATCATCTGCGGAACGTGCTCGCCGTCATTGCGGAATAAGCCACGCCAGACCGAGCAACCATCATTGCGCGCAAAAGCTTTAGTTGCGCAAAATCAGATATGGTTGCGCATTGACACTCTTAATTGCGCGGTTCACTTTGCGCGCAAGTAGGAATTACCATGGCCCGCCCGATCCCCGAACCCGAACTGGAGGCAATCACGGCTGCTGTCGCCGGCCACACGGACGGAGCGTCGATTACGCAGATCGAGGAAGCCCTCGCAGTGCCTATCGCCCGTCGCACGCTGCAGTACCGACTTCGGGCTCTGGTCGATGGCCGCCGGCTGCGCGTTACGGGCGAAAACCGCGCCGCGCGATACCATCTCCCGAGCAATGCGCCGCAGGGTCAGAAGGCACAAGCCGACATCGTCCCTCTGTCAGAGGAGGGCCAAGCCGCCCTTGTCTATGTCCGGCAGCCCGTCGAAGCACGCCGGCCCGTAGGCTATGACCGTGCTTTTCTCGATGGCTATCGTCCCAATACAAGCTTCTACCTGACCACAGCCGAACGCGCTCATCTTGCTGGCCTGGGCAAGCCAGGCGTCGTAGCGGCACCCGCAGGTACCTATGCGAAGCAGATTCTAGGCCGCTTGCTGATCGACCTGGCCTGGAATTCCAGCCGCCTTGAGGGAAACACCTATTCACTGCTCGATACTCGGCGCCTGATCGACTTCGGCGAGGCGGCCGAAGGTCATGCGCAGCGCGAAGCGCAGATGATCCTCAATCACAAGGACGCAATCGAGTTTCTTGTCGCATCCGCCGACGAGATCGGCTTCAACCGCTATACCATCCTCAACCTGCACGCGCTGCTCGCCAATAACCTGCTCGCCGACCCGGCCGCTGTCGGACGGCTGCGTCACATCATCGTCGGCATCGATGGCTCGACCTTTCATCCCCTCGAAATCCCGGGATTGATCGAGGATTGCTTCGACGAGTTGCTCGCGACCGCGGCCGCGATCGAAGACCCCTTCGAACAGGCCTTCTTCGTCATGGTCCAACTGCCCTATCTCCAGCCCTTCGACGATGTGAACAAGCGCGTGTCGCGCCTCGCCGCCAACATTCCGTTGATTAGAGCCAATCTGGCACCTCTGGCGTTCACCGACGTACCGGGCGATCTTTACACCCGCGCGATGCTCGCCGTGTACGAGTCGAACGACATCACCTTGCTCCGCGACGTGTTCCTCTGGGCCTATGAACGCTCCGCCCAGCGCTATGCCGCCGTGCGCCAGTCGATGGGCGAGCCGGACCCCTTCCGGCTTCGCTACCGCGAACCGCTGCGCGATATCGTGCGCGATGTTCTGCGCACACCGATGAACCGCAAGGCCGCGCGCGCACATCTCGTGGCGGTCACCGCTGAGCTCATTCGCGCCGAAGACCGCGAACAGTTCATCGAAGTCGCGGAGACAGAACTGCTCGGGCTCCATGACGGGAATTTCGCTCGTTACCAGGTGCGACCATCTGAATTCGCAGCGTGGCGCGCAGTCTGGAATCCGTCCTGAGCATTCTTCAGCGAGGCGGAGATCGGCAGGACGGCGCGGGACGAATGTCTCATCAGTTTCCTGATCGTGTTTCCCGTGACGTTCGACAGGTCAGTCACTATGTTCCTGCTCGCCCGCATCGAACGGGAGGACGGGCTGCTTGACCGGGCCGCGCTGGAGCAGGTCTATATCCGCGAATATTTGGGCGATATGCACCAGATGGACCGGCGCATCCAGGAACAGAGCCTGTTGGGCAACATTCACGTTGAACAGGGACGCATTCACATGACGGCGCAAGGCAAGCGCTTGCTCGAAGGCGGCCGCATTATTGGCGGCTGGTTCGGGGCCGATCCCCGCTTTCTCGATGCCGCTGCGGTCCGCTAGCATCAGGATCTGTAATTGCGGAGCTAGGCGGTTTGACCCCTTGAGGGTTTTATGGATCTGTCCGACTGGCCGAAGCCTGTACCGGAGCAAACCCGTTTGGAAGCATGGGGTCCGCTCAATGGCATGCTGGTGCTGGCGCATGCCTTTGCGTATAAGGCGCCAAGCAGCACGCTGATTGGCGCCGATCCGCCCCCTCCACTCTCCTTTGCGCGGAATTATCGCGCATGTGAGATGCGAGATAAGTCTTGCCTTCCATACCCCTCGCGGCTGAGGCCGAAGTAACTTGGCACAGCATGGCGGCCATCTCGGACAACCGAAGCGTCGATCTTATGGATCTTGAGATTGCGTCTCGCCAAGCAAGGTCTCCAATCGCTGCGCGAGCTTCGATCTGAGCACTGTCAGAGAGGGAAATGAGGATGTTGGTGCCGACCTCAGTTGGAAGGTTGGTCGATCCTTCACGCAAGCCTCACGCAAGGTCACGGCAATGTCACCGTGCTGAAAGCATAGAAAAAGCCCGCCAAGTCATTGACCTAGCGGGCTTTTCCATGGTGGGCGTGGCAAGGATTGAACTTGCGACCCCTGCGATGTCAACACAGTGCTCTACCACTGAGCTACACGCCCACGGTGGAGTGGGCCAATAGCGGGGGGCGGCAGGCAGCGCAAGCGGGAAATTGAGCGCTCCCGCTATTCTTCTGGACAGCAGCCTGCCAAGCCATATGCTGCGGTGCGAAAAAGGGGACGCCAACCACCATGTTGCCATCGACCATGCCGTCCGATCAGGCCGTCGTGCGCCTGCCATTCTATCGCCAGCTCTACGTCCAGGTGCTGATCGCCATCGGGCTGGGCGTGGGGATCGGGCATTTCTTTCCGGAAACCGGCGTGGCGCTTCAACCTTTGGGAGAGGCCTTCATCAAGCTGGTCAAGATGATCATAGCGCCGGTCATCTTCCTCACCATCGTGACCGGCGTTGCGGGGATGAAGGAACTGGGCGCGATCGGCCGGGTGGCGGCCAAGGCCTTCGCCTATTTCCTGACCTTTTCCACTCTGGCGCTGATCGTCGGGCTGATCGTCGCCAATGTCGTGCATCCGGGCTCGGGCCTCAATATCGATCCGGCGACGCTGGATGCCGGCAAGGTGGCCGAATATCAGCAGCAGGCGCACAGTAGGACGCTGACCGGCTTCCTGATGGACATCATCCCCGGCACGCTGATTTCGGCCGTGGCGGATGGGCATAATATCCTGCAGGTGCTGTTCGTCGCGATCCTGTTCGGCATCGCGCTCACCATGATCGGGGAAAAGGCCGATCCGCTGATGACCGTGCTCGAATCGGCCAGCCATGCCATCTTCAAGCTGGTATCCTTTCTGATGAAGGCCGCGCCTTTGGGCGCATTCGGCGCGATGGCCTTCACCATCGGCAAATATGGCGTGGGGGCGCTGGCCAATCTGGCGGGGCTGGTGGCGACCTTCTATCTGACCTCGCTACTGTTCGTGCTGGTGGTGCTGGGCGTGGTGGCGCGGCTGGCGGGGTTCAACATCCTGCATCTGATCCGCTATCTGAAGGCGGAACTGCTGTTGGTGCTCGGCACCTCCTCCTCCGAAGCGGCGCTGCCGAGCCTGATCGAGAAAATGGAGCGCGCCGGATGCCGGAAATCGGTGGTCGGACTGGTGGTGCCGACGGGCTACAGCTTCAACCTCGACGGCACCAACATCTACATGACGCTGGCGGCGCTGTTCATCGCGCAGGCGACCAATGTCCATCTGAGCCTGGAGGAGCAATTGCTGCTGCTGCTGGTCGCCATGCTTTCCAGCAAGGGGGCGGCGGGCGTGACCGGGGCGGGCTTCATCACTTTGGCAGCGACCCTCTCGATCGTGCCTTCGGTGCCGGTGGCGGGCATGACGCTGATCCTGGGCGTGGACCGATTCATGAGCGAATGCCGGAGCCTCACTAATTTCATCGGCAATGCGGTGGCGACCGTCGTGGTGTCGGCATGGGAAAAGGGGCTGGACCGCGAGCGATTCGCCGCGGCCATGGCCGGGCAGCCGCTGCCTCCCACGCTGGATATGGAAGAGGTCGTATCGGGCTGAACGACTCTCAGTTGAGTCCGGTCAGGCTCTCCGTGCCGAACATCCGCTCGACCTCCAGCACCAGGTCGCGCAGGTGGAAGGGCTTGGACAGAACCTTTGCCTGCGGCACAGCCTTGCCCGCCTTCAGCGTGACGGCGGCAAAGCCGGTGATGAACATGATTCGCATGTCGGGCGCCACGGCGGCGGCATGCTGGGCGAGTTCGATCCCGTCCATTTCCGGCATGACGATGTCGGTCAGCAACAGGTCGAACCGGTCGCTGTCGATATGGGGCACCGCCTGCGCACCCGTGGCGACGGCGACGACGTCATAGCCCGAACGCTCCAGGGCGCGAGCCAGATAGGCGCGCATGCTTTCATCATCTTCGGCTAGCAGAATTCGAACCATTGCCCCGTACGTCTCGTCCCCAGGCCTTTAAGGCCGCCCCCGGATGCCCCCTTCGCGGATGGCGTGAAGCGGCTATATATGCGACAAGGTGTAAATATTATCCAGCCGAGTAACCATTTTTGGGCGGCGGCCTTTGGAAACGGGCAGGGAAGGAGCTTTTTTGGGACATAGCGCGCCGCCGGTTCCGACCGAAACAACGCCCGCCTATGATCTTTACGAGCCGGATGTCTCTTCCGGCCCGGTCGTCATTTCCGTGCCGCATGCGGGGCGGGATTATGATGAGGCGCTGTTGGCGCAGGCGCGGGTGCGGCAGGATGTGTTGCAAAGGCTGGAGGATCGCTGGGCCGATCTGATCGCCTATCCGCTGGTCGAACGCGGCTTTCCGGTGCTGGTGGCGCGGGTGCCGCGCGCGACGATCGACCTCAACCGGCATGAGCGGGAAATCGATGCGGGCATGGTCAGCGGCATTCCGCGGGACATGGCCTTGCAGAGCAGCGTCAAATTGCGCGGAGGGCTGGGCCTGATACCGCGCCGCTTGCCCGGCGCGCATGAACTCTGGCTGCGGTCGCTCGGCTGGGCGGAGGTCGAACGCCGGATCGATCAGTTCCACAGACCCTATCATGCGACGCTGGGCCGGTTGATGCGGGCGGCCCGCGATGCCCATGGCCATGCGATCCTGATCGATCTGCATTCCATGCCGCCGCTTCCGCCACCCACTGCGGGGCAGGTCGCGCCGGGGCTGGTGCTGGGGGACCGATTCGGGCGCAGCGCTTCGGCCCGGTTGATGACGCTGGCGGCGGACGTGGGGGCGGCCCATGGTCTGACCGTCGCGCAAAATCACCCCTATGCCGGTGACCATATGATCGAGCGCCATGGCCGCCCCGCCCACGGCCTTTATGCGATCCAGTTGGAATGCGACCGGAGCCTCTATCTGGACAGCGCCCTGGATCAGCCGGGGGCTGGGCTTGCCCGCTTGCAGCAAGTGGTGGGCGCCATCGTGAACGCGCTTGCCCATGAGCTGCCGCGTTCGACCTACGCTTTGGCGGCGGAATGAATGTCATAAAAATGTAATCAAACAGACGCTGAATCGTAACCTGCTTTTCATATTGGCGTCCTGATTTTCAGGGGACCTTCATGAATCGAACCTCCCGATTGGCCGGTGGGCTGGCGATGTGCATCATGCCTTCGCCGGTTGCGGCCCAGGCCATCAGCGAAACCGAAGCCGTCGAACTGAGGGCGCAGATCGCGGCGCTCAAGGCGCAGGTCGAACGGCTGGAAGCGCGGCTCGGCAGCGCGCCGCCGCCGCCTCCCGTTGGCCAAGCCGCTGCCGCCGCGCCGAAGTCGGAAGCGACCAGCATCAGTTGGAAGGGCGGGCCGGTCTTCAGCAAGGGGGCGGCCAGCTTCAAGGTGAAGGGGCGCATCCAATATGACGCCGGGTTGCTGATGACGCCGCAGAGCGTGCAGGATCGGGCCAAGGGCTATTCCAATGAGCTGCGCCGCCTGCGCCTGGGCGGGGAGGGGCAATTGGGCGGCGGTTTCGGTTATAAGCTGGAACTGGAACTGTCCGATAACAGCGTCGATCTGGTCGACACCTTCATCACCTATGAGAAGGACAAGTGGCTGGTCACGCTGGGCAACCACAATGCGTTCCAGTCGCTGGACGAGCTGATCAGCGACACCGGCGGATCGGTGATGGAGCGCGCCGCCTTTACCGATGCTTTCGGTTTCGAGCGGCGGCTGGGGCTGTCGGCGCAATATCGTTCCGGCATGCTGCTGGCGCAGGCGGGCGTCTTCTCCGACAGCGCGGATTCACTCACCAATGATGCGGATGGGCCGGAGGGGGGCGATGAAAATAACAGCTATGGCGTCGATGGCCGCATCGTGCTGGCGCCCAAGCTAGGCAAGACCCAGTTGCATTTCGGGCTTTCTGGTCACTGGCGGGACTTTCAGCGCTTGTCGGAAACGCCGCAGCGTTACCGCCAGCGCGCCTATCTCCACACCGCCAACAGCCGCTTCCTTTCGACGCCCCGCATGGCGGCGGATGGCGAAACCCATTATGGCGCCGAATTCGCCGGCGCGCGTGGGCCGCTCTGGTGGGCGGGCGAGGCGCATTGGCTGCGTGTGTCGTGGCCTGGCCTGGCCGATCCGACCTTCTTCGGCGGCTATGGCGAAGTCGGCTATGTGCTGACCGGGGAATCGCGGGGCTACAAGAACGGGATATTCGGCATCGTGAAGCCCGACCGCCCGGTCGGCAGCGGCGGCTGGGGCGCGCTCCAGGCGACGGTGCGCTATGATTATCTCAGCCTCAACGACAAGGACATCGTCGGGGGCACGCAGAACGGCATCATCGCGGCGCTGGTATGGACGCCGGTCGAATATCTGCGCTTCAACGTCAATTACGCGCATCTGGACTATAGCGACGCGGCGATCCTGGCCGGGGGGCGCAATGATTATGGCGTGGATGTCATCGGCTGGCGCGCGGAGCTGGATTTCTGATCCGGTTGGGTTGGGGTGCGGACATGCGATAATATCGTCATCCTAGCTTTCGCTGGGATGACGGAAATGAGGTCTGCCTTCCACCCAAAGTCGTTGTCCAAAGAAAAAGGGTGGCGCCCGAAGGCACCACCCCAATTTCCTCCGGCCGAAGCCAGACAGCGGCCCCGCTTGCGCGGGAACTCGACCGAACTTACTTGAGTTCGACGGTCGCGCCGGCTTCTTCCAGCTGCTTCTTGACCTTCTCGGCCTCGTCCTTGCTGACGCCTTCCTTGATCGCCTTGGGCGCGCCTTCGACGAGCGACTTGGCTTCGGTCAGGCCCAGGCCGGTGATGGCGCGGACTTCCTTGATGACGTTGATCTTCTTGCCACCGTCGCCGGTGAGGATCACGTCGAATTCGGTCTGCTCTTCAGCGGCCGGAGCGGCGGCGGCAGCGGCCGGGCCAGCGACGGCGACGGCAGCGGCGGCCGAAACGCCCCACTTTTCTTCCAGAGCCTTCGAGAGTTCAGCGGCTTCGAGGACGGTCAGGGCCGAGAGCTGATCGACCAGTGCGTTGATGTCTGCCATGTTAGTTTTTCCCTTCTGGGCGGGGCATATGCCCCATAAATTGAGTTGAAAACGTGACTTTCGAAAAAGCCGTGGCCCTTAGGCCGCGTTCTTTTCCGCATAGGCGTTGAAGACCCGCGCGAGCTGCGCAGCCGGCGCCTGGGTGACGGTCGCGAGCTTGGTCGCGGGTGCAACGAGCAGCCCGACGATCTTCGCACGCAGTTCATCCAGCGACGGCATCGAGGCGAGCGCTTTCACGCCCTCCGCGTCCAGCAGCACTTCGCCCATCGCGCCACCAACGATCTCAAGCTTGTCGTTGGTCTTGGCGAATTCGACTGCAACCTTGGCGGCTGCAACCGGATCGGCCGAGGAGGCAAGACCAACCGGGCCGGTCAGCAGGCTGCTGAGGCTGGTATAGTCGGTGCCTTCAAAGGCGATGCGAGCGAGGCGGTTCTTCGTAACCTTGTAGGTGCCACCGGCTTCACGCATCTTCTGACGCAGGACGGTCGACTGGGCGACGGTCATGCCGAGGTTGCGGGTCACGACGACCACGCCAACCTCTGCCAGATGTGCGTTCAGCGCGGAAACGACCTCAGCTTTCTGATTACGATCCATGCCATTCTCCACTTCATGTCCATCGGACGACCCGATGAACGGCAAAACCCGCGACGAATCGCGAGGCATTGGTCCGAAGGGGAGAGATCGACTGGCCCATATCCTCAAAAGGAACAGGCAGACCCGGACAGGCGCTTGCGCCCGGCCGGCAAAGAACTTTTCCCCGTCTAGGCCGGAAATTAAGAAGGGCATATTCCCTTCACCGACTGTCTCGGACGGAAGACCACCGGCATTGCTGCCGGGGGTCCGCTGCGGGCGCCCCTACAGATTTGGAGGCGCGCTGTCACGCAGAATCTGGCGCTGGCTGTGCAAAGCGGCGGAAAAGCGTCGTTTTTCGCCGAAGTTCACACCATATGCGCGCGCATATGCAGGCGCGCGTAGGCGTCGTGGGAAGCGGATCGACATTTCAAAGACGGGGCTGCGATAGGCACGTCTGAGGGGAGTAGGACAGGATAAAAGCGGCACCGGGTCAGGCAATAGGATGTTTTTTCGCCAGCCGTGGCACGGAGGTTACAGTTGGCGGAGCGAGGGCCGATTTCGACCAACGACGGACCCTAGCAGAATTGGCCCGTTATCCTAAAAGCTGCCCGTGAAATTAGCTTGCACGGTCTGGATAAAGATAAACTTTTTTGAAAAGATTGATTCCACTTGAAGTGAGACGGAATGACGGTTCATAATTGCATGGAATGGTAGCAACATAGTTTAATCTTATCAAACCGTGTATGAACGCTAGAATCTCGTCTATTTCTCTTTTAGGCACTGGTATTTTTCGGATCGAATTTCGTCGATGTACTGAAATTATATCTCCTTCTAAGAGGCTGTGTCAGAACGGTCTCGTAATGGTGGACGATCGGGTTTCGATATGATTCCGAGGGGTTGCGACACCAACCTTGGAAGCCATCATGTGGAACCCGACCGCCCGCGTGCATCATAGCCGCGCACAGCTTCGCTATGGAAGCGATCTTACCGACGCGGAATGGCATTTGATCGAGCCATATTTGCCTGCGCCGTGCCAGCGCGGACGACGGCGATGCTGGCCGATGCGCGAGATCGTCGAAGCCATTTTCTATCTGCTGCGGACAGGATGTCCCTGGCGGCTTTTGCCCGACAGCTTTCCACCATGGCGCACGGTCTACCGGTGGTTCTGCACCTTGCGTGACGATGGGGTATTCGAAAGCCTCAATCATCATCTCGTGCAGATCGATCGCATCCGGACAGGGCGAGAACCAGCACCATCGGCCGCAGTCATCGACAGCCAGAGCGTGAAGACCTCCGAAGCAGGCGGACCTCGCGGTTACGACGCAGGCAAGAAGACCATGGGACGCAAGCGCCATGCAATGGTCGATACCGATGGTCGCGCCCTTATGATGCTGGTCCATCCTGCCGATGTGCAGGACCGCGACGGCGCGGTGCCCTTGCTCCAGCAGTCTCGCCAGCGGCATCCCTTCGTCGAGCGCACCTATGCCGACAGCGCCTACAACAGCGATCGCGTCCGGGACGCCACCTCCATTACGATCGAAATCGTCCGCAAATTCGCCGATCAGACCGGCTTTGTCGTCCATCCCAGACGATGGGTCGTCGAACGCACCTTCGCATGGATGAACCGCAATCGTCGCCTCGCCAAAGACTTCGAGCGGACTATCAAATCCGCAACCGCGCTTCTCTATGCCGCCGCTGCCATCGTCCTCATCCGACGCATCGCTCGTTACGCATGAGATTCAAGACAGGCTCTAAAATGGTGAGCCATCCGGCCATATAGGAGATCACCCAAAGCATCTCCTCCAACGCGGAATCCAAATCTATTCCTTTGTCATAGGCTGCATCTGTCGCGTCGCCTAACTCGTCCAGCGAACATGTAAGCACGTTATCCTTAAGCAACCCAACTTTATGAAGGTATTCATAAGCACCAGAGTAAGATGAATCATGATGGTAATAATATAGCTGCCCATCCGTCACGGATTCTGGGCCTGCCGTGAAACTATTTTTGTCTATTCCCCAAACTAGTGCAGACCGAACAAGGCAATGAAATACAATCCTCGCTGGATCGCATTTATCAATTTCCTTAAGAGAAGGTATTTCTATGTCGCGGCAGGGTCCCGCTTCCCATTCAGCAAGCCTTGCTAGGCGGGTAAAGCGCTCTTTTGCACCTCGCCGGTATGAACGGAACAAGCCAATGGCGGGGAAAATTGCTCCGGCCAATAATCCTATAATAACCCATGAGATCAATGACATTGGGCCTCGCGATCTAAGTAGCCCCATCTTTCGTCAATTTGGTTGTTCTGCAATCGTTTTTGTCGACTTTGCCGGGATGGCGTCTCCGAAACCGCCCGTCCGCAAACCACCCTTCTTTGCCCTAAACCCGATCCGCCTGAACCACCGTGTCCAGCCCGCGCAGGGCTGAAAGGATGCGGTTGAGATGCTGGGCGTCGGCCACTTCCAGGTCGATGATATCGGTGTGGAAGGGGCCTTCGCGGTTTACCAGTTGCAGGTTGAGGATGTTCGCCTTGGTCGCGCCGAACACATTGGTGACGGCGGCCAGCGCGCCCGGCTGGTTCTTCACGATCACCTGGAGCCGCGCCGTGCCGCCCTTCGACTTGCTGTCCCAGCTCAGATCGACCCAATCGTCATTCTGATCGACTTCCAGCGAGCGGCAGTCGATGGTGTGGACCTCGATCGGCTCGCCGGTGCGGCGGACGCCGACGATGCGGTCGCCGGGGACGGGGTGGCAGCAATCGCCCAGATTATAGGCGATGCCTGGCGTCAGGCCGCGGATCGAGACCGGGGCATGCTGGCGCGGATGGGCTTCCTCCATCCCTTCCCCGCTGGTGGAGCCGGGGACGAGAGCCTCCATCACTTCCGAATCGAGCAGCCGGTGCGTGGCGATGGCGACCATCAGCGAGGCGCGGTCGTCCAGTTTGAGCCGTTTCAGGGCGGCCTTCAGTGCCTTGTCGCCCAGTTCGCTTGCCAGTTCGGGGGAGAAGCGGCCGATAATCTCCTCATAGAGCTTCTCGCCCAGCGCCACTTCCTCGCCGCGCTGTTTCTGGCGGATATAGCGGCGGATGGCGGCGCGGGCCTTGCCGGTGATGGCGAAGGTCAGCCAGCCGGGCTGCGGCTCCTGCCCCTCCGACTTCAATATTTCGACCTGATCGCCATTTTCCAGCGTGGTGCGCAGCGGCACGACGCGGCCGTTGACCTTGGCGCCGACGGTCTGGTTGCCGAGCGAGGTGTGCACCGCATAGGCGAAGTCAACCGGCGTCGATCCCTTGGGCAACTGGTGCAGCTCGCCCTTGGGGGAGAAGGCGAAGATTCGGTCCTGATACATCGCCATGCGGGTATGTTCGAGCAGCTCGTCCGCATCCTGACTCTGCTCCAGGATTTCGACCAGATCGCGCAGCCAGGCGGCATGGTGGTCGCCCGCATCGCCCTTCTGCTTATAGGCCCAGTGCGCGGCGAGGCCGAGTTCGGCGTCATTGTGCATGTCGCGGCTGCGAATCTGCACCTCGATCCGGGCATTGTCCTGATGGATGACGGTGGTGTGCAGCGATCGGTAGCCGTTGCGCTTCGGGGTGGAGATGTAGTCCTTGAAGCGGCCGGGCACCATTTTATAGGTCTGGTGGATGACGCCGAGCGCGCGGTAGCAGTCCTCCGTCGTCTCGGTGATCACGCGGAACGCCATGACATCGGTGAGCTGCTCGAAGCTGATGTGGCGTTCCTGCATCTTCTTCCAGATGGAATAGGGATGCTTTTCGCGGCCCGAAACGGTAACGGGCAAGCCCTTGCCGCCCAGCAGCAGTTGCAGTTCCGCGCCGATCCGGTCGACCTTGTCATGGCCGCCTTCCTTGAGCTGTTCGAGGCGCTTGGTGATGCTGTCATAGGCTTCCGGCTCCAGCTCGCGGAAGGCCAGAAGCTGCATCTCGCGCATAAAGTCGTACATGCCGATCCGCTCCGCCAGCGGGGCGTAGATGTCCATCGTCTCGCGGGCGATGCGGCGGCGCTTCTGCTCATTCTTGATGAAATGCAGCGTGCGCATATTGTGAAGGCGATCGGCCAGCTTCACCAACAGCACGCGGATATCGTCCGACATGGCGAGCAGGAATTTGCGCAAATTCTCCGCCGCCCGCTCATTTTCGGACATGGCCTCGATCTTGCTGAGCTTGGTGACGCCGTCGACCATTTTGGCGACGTCCTTGCCGAAGGCGTGCTCGATCTCCTCATAGGTGACGAGCGTATCTTCTATCGTGTCGTGCAGCAGAGCCGTCACGATGGTCTGGTCGTCCAGATTGAAGTCGGTCAAAATGCCTGCGACTTCAATCGGATGGCTGAAATAAGGGTCGCCGCTGGCGCGCTTCTGGCTGCCATGTTTCTGGACCGAAAACACATAGGCGCGGTTGATCATCGCTTCGTCCGCATCCGGATCGTAGCGTTTTACCCGTTCAACAAGTTCGTACTGGCGTAACATCCTACTGCGATTGTCCGCGATGCCCCTTGCTGTGCAACAAAAAAATCCCATTTTAGGTGAATAGCGCTGCGCTTTTGCAACGCAGGTGGCTTTGAGCTATCAAGTGAAGACGATGACACATAATCTGGCGCAGGATCTGGAACAATGCGCGCTGCCCAGCGCATTGGAGGCGATGGGTGAACGCTGGTCGTTCCTCATCTTGCGGGGCGCTCTATCGGGAATCCGGCATTTCGAGGAGTTTCAGTCGACTCTCGGCATTGCCCGCAACATCCTGGCGAACCGGCTCGCGCGGCTGGTGGAAAACGGCATCATGGTGCGCCAGCCGATGCAATGCGACCGGCGCAAGGTCGAATATCGCCTGACCGAAAAAGGGCAGGATCTGGCGCCTGCCATGATCGCGCTGCGCCAGTGGGGCGAGAAATGGGGCTGCGGTCCCATCGCCTGCCAGGTGCTGGCCGACAGCCGTGACCGGCAACCGATCCGTCAGATGATGATCCAGGCGCATGATGGCCGTCCGCTGGAACCCAGCGATCTGGTCTGGCTGTGCGTCGATGAAGTGACGCTGATGACGCAGGAAGCGGCGGCGGCCTGAGGGCAGCGCTGGCACATCCCCTGTCGTTCAGTCATGCCGGCCCGGTTTCCGCATGGCGAATTGCCTTCGTTTTTTTCGCCTGCCTGCGCGCCATTCGCAAAAAACCGGTTCCCACTTTTTTGCCTGATGCTTTAGGCTGAATGCAATGTCAGTCCATCGCTTCCAGCCCCAGCCCTTTTTCGCGGACAAGAACCGCGCATTCTGGAACCTCCAGTCGGTGGGGTGGGCCGGTGCCTTCCTGCTGCGCGGTTCCTCCACCATCGCCAATGGGCAGCCGCTCTCCAGCCTGATCCCGGTGATGATCTCGACCGTGTCGGGCTATTCGGTGACGCTGCTGATCGCGGTGGTGTTCCGTTTTCTCCAGCGCCAGCGGCCGATCGTGACCTGGGGCGCATCGATCGTGACGGTGGTGATCGCCGCCGGGCTGGTGGCGTTCATCGATGCCTGGGTATTCTCGACCCAGAATCGGGGCAGCGATACGGCGGGCGTGCAGCTTTTCTTGGGCGCCTTCTATCTCAGCATGACGTTGCTGGGAGCCTGGTCGGCGCTTTATTATGCGATCAACTTCTACCTGACGGTGGAGGAGCAGGCGGACCAGCTTCTGCATCTGGAAAGCCAGGCATCGAGCGCGCAGCTCGCCATGCTGCGCTATCAGCTCAATCCGCATTTCCTGTTCAATACGCTGAACAGCATCTCGACCCTGGTGCTGCTCAAGCAAACTGACCGGGCCAATGCGATGCTTTCCCGCCTGTCCTCCTTTTTGCGCTATACCCTGATCAACGAACCGACCGCGCAGGTGACGATCGAGCAGGAGATCGAGACGTTGAAGCTTTATCTGGAGATCGAGAAGATGCGGTTCGAGGATCGCCTGAGGCCGGTTTTCCATATCGATCCGGCGGTCGCGCAGTCGCGCCTGCCCTCTCTGCTGCTCCAGCCGCTGGTCGAAAATGCCATCAAATATGCCGTCACGCCCAAGGAGGAAGGCGCGGAAATCTCCGTCACGGCGCAGCCTGCCGGTGAAAACGTCCGGATCATCGTATCCGATACGGGTCCGGGATTGAATGAGGGGTTCACCCGCCCGAACAATCCGGTGAGCGAAGGAACGGGCGTCGGTCTGGCGAATATCCGCGACAGGTTGATTCAGGCCTTCGGGGAACGACAGAGCTTCGAAACGCGTTCAACGCCTGGCGGCTTTTCGGTCCTGATCGAAATGCCGCTTAATTTGGATGAACCATCGAGAGTGGCCGCATGACCATCAGAACAATCCTCGTCGACGACGAAAGCCTGGCTATTCAAGGCCTCAAGCTGCGTCTGGAAGCGCATGAGGATGTCGAAATCGTAGAAACCTGCTCCAACGGCCGCGAAGCGATCCGCGCCATCAAGACGCATAAACCCGACCTTGTGTTCCTCGACATTCAAATGCCTGGCTTCGACGGATTTTCCGTGGTGCAGGGGTTGATGGAAGTCGAACCGCCGCTTTTCATCTTCTGCACCGCTTACAGCGACCATGCGATCCGCGCGTTCGAGGCGCAGGCCGTCGACTATCTGATGAAGCCGGTGGAGGAAGGCCGTCTGGCCGATGCGCTGGACCGGGTGCGGCAGCGGCTTTCCGAAAAGCGCCAAGTGCAGGAAGCGGAAAAGCTGCGCGAGGTGCTGGCGGAGGTCGCGCCCGACGCGATGAACGACTTTTCGGGCGATGGCGATGCGCCGGCCGCCAACCGCTTCGAAAAGCTCATCAACATCAAGGATCGTGGGCAGATTTTCCGCGTGGATGTCGATTCGATCGAGCGGATCGACGCGGCGGGCGACTATATGTGCATCTATACCGCCGACAATTCGCTGATCCTGCGCGAGACGATGAAGGATCTCGAAAAGCGTCTGGACCCGCGTAATTTCCAGCGCGTGCACCGCTCCACCATCGTGAATCTCAGCCAGGTACGGCAGGTGAAGCCGCATACCAATGGCGAATGCTTCCTGGTGCTGGAATCGGGCGCGCAGGTGAAGGTCAGCCGTTCCTATCGCGACGTGGTGGCGCGCTTCGTGCATTGATTCGCCCCTCCCTTCCGAGAGAGGCTCAATTTACCGAAACACCCATTGCCGGTTGAGGCCGAACATCACGGCCGGCGTCACGAAGAGCATGGCCGGGATGGGCGACCATTCCGGCCAGCGCATATGGGTGACGCACAGCCACACCCAGAGCGCGTTGAGGGTATAGCTGATCAGCGACACCGCGACGAAGCGGACGCCGCGCGCCGCCTGATTGTCGCGGCTGCCATGGCCGCGGAAGGTGAAGCTGCTGTGCGTGACATAGCCGATCGCCACCGCCGCCAGATAGCCGATGCCGTTGGCGATCTGCGGATGCAGTCCGGCGGGCGCGGCCAGCGTCCAGTAGATCGCCGCCTGACAGGCCGTCACGAACAGCCCGGTCACGCCATAGCGGACGATCTGCCAGAACAAGGCCTGCTTTTCCGCTGTGAGGATTTGGAGGATTTTCATGCGGCCCCGTTGCGCTTTGATGCGAAGCCTCTAATCGAGCCATCATGAAACTGCAAAGCTGGCCTGTCCTGCGCGCTCATATCGTCCCTCTCGCGGCGAAATTTTCCCTTTATGCCGAGCGAAATTGGAAGTGGCTGACCGTCCTTTTGTGGATGTTCGCCATGGCCTGTCTGATCGCCACGCGCTGGCCGCAGATTCATTGGCTGACGCTCAGCGATACGGACGACAATATCCGCTATTTGCAGGTGAGGGACTGGCTGGCCGGGCAGGGCTGGTACGACCTGCGGCAATATCGGCTCGATCCGCCCGCCGGGTTCAACATCCACTGGTCGCGGCTGGTGGACCTGCCGCTCGCCGGGCTGATGCTGTTCTTCCGCGCTTTCCTCGATCAGGGGCTGGCCGACCGGCTGGCTTGCGGGATCGCGCCGATGCTGCCGTTATTGCCGCTGATGCTTGGGCTGGGCTTCATCGCGCGGCGGCTGGCGGGGGGAAATAGCTGGTTCCTGGCCGCGCTCGCGCCCTTCGCCGCGCAAATGGGCATCAGCATGTTCATGCCGATGCGGATCGATCATCATGGCTGGCAATTGGCCTTCACCGTGCTGATGCTGGCAGGGCTGATCGACCGCAACTGGCTGCGCGGGGGCATCGTCGCGGGCGTGAGCAGCGCTCTCTCCATCGCTATCGGCATGGAGATGATCGTCTATCTGGCGGCGGGCGGCGCGCTGATCGCGCTGCGCTGGGTGTTCAAGGAGGGCGCGGCGCGGCGGATGCTGCCCTATGCGATCAGCCTTGGCGGAGCGACGTCGGTGCTGTTCGTGCTGTTTGCCAGCTATGCCAATCGGCAGATGGTGTGCGACGCGATCTCGCCCATCTGGGTCGCGATCTTCGCGACGGCTTCGGCGGGGATGGTGCTGCTGGCGCTGCTGCCGCTCAGAAGCTGGCCCGCGCGGCTGGGGGCTGGGATCGTGGTCGGCGCGGCGGTGGCGGCCTTTGCCTGGGTGAACTGGCCGCAATGCCTGTCCGGCGCCTATCAGATTTCGCCCGAACTGGAGAGACTGTGGCTCGCCAATATCCGCGAGGCCAAGCCGATCACGGTGCAGGCGCGCAGCCTGGTCGTGCCGCTGATGGCCATCCCGGTGGCGGGCCTTTTCGGCCTGATATGGGCGTTGTGGGATTCGCGGCGGGACGGGGACCGGCTCTGGGCCTGGGCGACCGTGGGGCTGATGATGCTCTTTTCGACCGCGCTGCTTTTCTGGCAGCTCCGCGCGGGTCCGGCGGCGCAATTGCTGGCCATTCCGCCTGCGGCCTGGGCGGCCTATCGCCTGCTGTGTCTGATCGGGGCGGGCAGGCCGGTGGCGCGTCTGGCGGCGGGGCTGGGCGTGGCGGCGTTGGCCGTGGCGGCCTTTGCGACGCCGCTCTATCCGCAGATCAACCAGTTCTGGGTCAAGACGACCGGCGAGAAGCCCAAGCCGCAAAAGCCGACGGTGCAGGCGCGCAGGAAGGCCATAGACAAGGCCAATGGCCGCTGCCGCACCCTGCCCGCGTTGGAGGTGCTCAACCAGCTGCCGCCCGCCACCATCTTCACCATGGTCGATCTGGGGCCGCGCCTGATCGTCGCCACGCACCACAGCGCCTTGGCGGGCCCCTATCATCGCAACGGCGCGACGATCCTCGACATGCACCATGCCTATGACGGTCCGGCGGAGGCTTTCCGGCCGATCGCGGCGAAGCATCATGCGACCTATTTGCTGGTCTGCCCCGGCTTTCCGGAGGGCACCATCTATCAGGCGCGCAGTCCTAGGGGCTTTTACGCCGGGCTGATGCGGGGCGAAGTGCCGGGCTGGCTGAAGCCGGTGATGCTGCGGACCGGGATGACGCTGCCTTACACGCTGTATCGCATCGATTATTCAGCGCCGGGCTAGGAAAAAATCCCGCAGCAGCGTTGATGCCTCGGCTTCGGCCAGGTCGCCATAGACATCCGGCCGGTGCAGGCATTGCGGATGGGTGAAGAGGCGCGGTCCCTGCTCGATCGCGCCGCCCTTGGGGTCGGATGCCGCATAATAGAGGCGGGCGATGCGCGCGTGCGAGATTGCCCCGGCGCACATGGCGCAGGGCTCCAGCGTCACCCAGAGATCGCAGCCGGTCAGGCGGAAGTCGCCCAGATGCGCGGCGGCGGCCCGAATCGCGACCATTTCGGCATGGGCGGTGGGATCATTGTCGCGGCGGTTGCGGTTTTCGCCTTCACCGATGATCCGGCCGTCGAGAGTGATGACCGCGCCGATGGGCACTTCCCCCGCGTCGGCGGCGGCGCGGGCAAGGTCCAGCGCGCGCCGCATCGGTTCAGGCAATGGGAAGGGCGAAACCATGGCTTCGCCCATACAGGATCATCGCACCGTTCGGAAAGGGTCAGGGCTTTTTGACGTCCACCGTCGGCACTTCGACCGTTTCCTTGCGCTTGCCGACCTCCACCTTCGCCACATTGGCCTCATATTTGGGCAGGGAGCCGCCCTTGATCGCGACTTCGGGCAGGCGTCCTTCCTGCGTTTTCTGCAGGTCGATGAAGCCGGTGGCGATGCCGCCAGCCAGGACCAGCAGCAAAATCAGCAACAAGCCACCAATGAATCGCATTTCGGCCTCCTTTGGCTTATGGGGCGTCAACGCTCATGAGTCGGAAAGGGTTGCGGCGCTTGATGGCTCTGGGCGGGTTGACGTGCGCGGGGAATCCCGTTATCCGCGCCGCTTTCCGAACGAACCCGAATTACAAGGTTGATTGACTATGTCGCGCATTTGCGAGCTGACCGGCAAGGGCCGCCAGGTGGGTCACAATGTTTCCCACGCCAATAACAAGACCAAGCGTGTGTTCCTGCCCAACCTGCAGAACGTGTCGCTGATCTCCGAAGCGCTGGAAACGACCGTGAAGCTGCGCGTGTCGACCCATGGCCTGCGTTCGGTCGAGCATAATGGCGGCCTGGACAACTGGCTGCTGAAGACTAACGACGACAAGCTGTCGCTGAAGGCTCGCCGCCTGAAGCGCGACATCGTGAAGAAGAAGGCCGCCGTAGCCGCCTGATTCGGTTCGATCCGTTCGCATGAGGAGCGGCCTGGCGACGGGCCGCTTTTTGCGTTGGTTTGGACCTTGGGTCCTATTCCTCTGCATTCCAATCCAGCGTGAATTTCAGCAGCAGGGTGCGTTGGAAGAATTCGTGATTGTCGTCGGAGGCGATCCAGATGACCCGGCGGCCCCCTTCCTGCGTGACCGCCAGCCCTTCGAAATTATCGGCCAGCAGGGGCGGCGCCAGCCGGGCGAGGGCGCGCGCCTTCAATCGGTCGCCGGGGCGTGGCCTTTCCGGCAGCTCGACGATCGCCAGCGTGGCCGTGAACAGCTCCTGCAAGGTCAGCCGCCGGTTGAGCACCAATATGTGCCGATCGTCGAGGGCGATAGCGTCCGTCGGGCGATAGCCACGCGGCGGCACATAGCGCAGGTGCATGGGGGCGGCCGTCGTGGCTTCGGCAGGGTCGCCCGCGAACAGCAGCGTGTCGTGGCTGCCGTCGGCGGTCATGCCCATCTCCGCCAGGACGAGAAAGCGGCCATCGGGCAGCCGCGCCAGCGATTCGATCGATCCGGTCTCGGGCCAGGCTTCGATCTCCGGCCAGGTCCGGCAGGCTTCGACGCGCGCGAAGCCGGGCGAATAGCGGCAGATCATCTGTTGCAGTTCGAAGCCTACCCAATAGCGCTGGGTCGCCGGATCGTGGGTCATGGCCTCCGAATCCCAGGCCCACCAGGGGCGGTCGCGGTCCTGCGGGCGGATGGGAAGGGGGGCGATGAACGGGCGCCGATCCGCTTTGCCGGGGCCGATGTGAAAGCCCATCAGCGTGCCGGAATCGCTGAGCGCCAATATCTGACCGTCCGGTTCCGCCAGCAGCGAGGAAATGCCGCCAAAGCCATGATGGGTGCTGTTGAGCTGCCATCCGCCCAGATAATGGAGGCGCCCCAGGTCGCGCTGGGCAGGATCGGCGGCGTTCAGGGACAAGGCGCGCGCCCGGACCAGCAGCGGGCCGGCGCCGAAGGGCTGGGGCTTGTTCTTGTGCGGCGCGGGGAGCAGCAGGATCGCGAGCAACAGGACGATCAGGATTCGGCGCATCGCCTTCGCCATAGGGGATTATCCGCCCTTGTGCAGGGTTTTTCGCGGCTCTGGCATCGCCCGTGAAAAAGCGTGATACTGCGTCCTTTCGGCCGGACCAATACTGAACGATGGCTGACATCGCCATTCAGGCTTGGCTCAATGCGAATCGGGCAAAAGGGCTTCAATCGATGGCGAGTCCTCCTTTGGAAGATCTGCCTGGATCGATGGCAAATTGAGGAGCAACGCCATGAAGACGAAGTTTCTGATCAATCTGGGGGCGGCGCTGGCGATGGGCGCTGCCTCTCTGGCCGCCACTGCGACGCCGGCCATGGCCCGCGACGGCTGGGGCCGCCATTATGAACGGGGCGATTATTATCGCGGCGACCGGGGCTATCGGGGCTATCGCGACGGCTACTACCGTGGCGACGGCTATTATCGCGGCGATGGCTATTATCGGGGCTATCGCGGTTATCGCGGCGGCTATCGCTGCCGGGACAGCGGCACGGGCGGCACCATCATCGGCGCGATCGCCGGTGGCCTGCTCGGTAACGAAGTCGGCAAGGGCAGCGGCCGCTATGGCCGTCGCGGCGACGGCACCACAGGCGCCATCATCGGCGCGGGCGTGGGTGCGCTGGCCGGCCGGGCGATCGACCGGGATTGCTGACCCGCTTATCCTTCGGGAGAAAGTGACGAGGGCCGCTCCATTCGGGGCGGCCCTTTCATTTTGCCGGGGGCGGTGCCTGCCGCGGATCGATCCGCTGATGATCGGAGCGGTTCGATCCGGCTTCATCGCCCGAACCCGGCGCGCAGGCGGCCAGGGCCAGCAGCAGTCCGCCGATCCAGGGACGGATCATCGCATTTTCCCCTTCCCCAAAAGAAAAAGGCCGCCCCGTTTCCGGCGCGGCCTCTTCCAGACAATTCCCCGATAGGGAATTACATCGCGTTCGCGGCGGCGTTGCCCGCAACGTTGGCAGCGTTCGAAGCGGCGTTCGAAGCGTTGTCGGCAGCGTTCAGCGCGGCATTCATGGCGTTGTCGGCAGCGTTCGAAGCGTTCTCGGCAGCATTGGCCGAAGCGTTGGCGGCATTTTCCGCACCGCCCGAGCAGGCGGCCAGGCCGAGCGACGCGGCGAGAACGAGCGAAAGAGCAATCGACTTGGTCATGGGTTAACCCCTCTCTGAGAATAAAAACGGTGCAGACCACTCTCGGAGAAAAGTTCACCCCCCATTGCGTCTGCGCCGCGATTCGTAATGAATCCGGCGACTCATGGCAATCCCATTCCTGCTTCAAGCCCCTGATTGGGGGCGTAAGGGGGTTGGAACGGCGCGGCCCGAACGGCCATTGACGCATATAAAGATTTCTTTATATGATCCTTTCATGAGCGCAGCACTCGACATTTTCCGGGCATTGGGTGACCCGACGCGGCTGCGCATCATCCATCTGTTGCGCGCCATGGAACTGGCTGTCGGAGAGATCGCGCAGGTCGTCGGGCAAAGCCAGCCGCGCGTCTCCCGCCATGTCCGCATTCTGGCCGAAGCCGGTCTGCTCGAACGGCGCAAGGAAGGCAATTGGGTTTTCCTGCGGTTGCGCAAGCAAGCGGAAATCGCGCCCTTTCTGGTCCTTTTCGATCAGTTGGTGCCGTCGGAGGCGGAGCTGTTGTGGCAACGCGCCGATCTGGCGCGGCTGGCGGCGGTGCGGGCGGATCGCAGCCGTGCAGCGGAAAGCTATTTTTCCGAACATGCCGAGGAATGGGACGCGATCCGGTCGCTGCATGTGCCGGAAGGCGATGTCGAGACGGCGATGACCGTTCTGTTGGGGGCAGAGCCGATCGGGCATCTGCTCGACATCGGCACCGGGACAGGGCGGATGATCGAGCTGTTCGGGCCGTCGGCGGACCAGGTGACGGCGCTGGATCGCAGTCCGGACATGTTGCGGCTGGCGCGGGCCAAGCTGCCGGAGGATGCCGGCGACAAATATGCGCTGGTGCTGGGCGATTTCGGCGCGCTGCCGCTGGAGACGGGCAGCGTCGATACGGTGGTGCTGCATCAGGTTCTGCATTATGCGCAGGAGCCTGAACGGGCGATCACGGAAGCGGCACGGGTTGCGGCGGCGGGCGGCCGGGTGCTGATCGCTGATTTCGCGGCGCATGAGCGGGAGGAACTGCGGCTGCGCGACCAGCATGCGCGGCTGGGCTTTTCCGATGAGCAGATCGAAAGCTGGTTCGCGGATGCGGGCCTGGTGCTGGAGCGGGTGGAGGTGCTGCCCGGCCAGGAACTGACGGTACAATTATGGCTGGGACGGCGCCGGGGCGCGCGCATCCTGCGACACGAAGGACGACTTTCCGCATGACCTTGAGCTTCCCCTCCGTCGAAGAGGCGCGGCGTGCGCTGGATGCGCCGCTCTACGCCGATCTGGCGGGCGACCTGAACGTCAGCTTCGAATTCTTCCCGCCCAAGACGGAGAAGATGGAGGAGCAGCTCTGGTCCGCGATCCAGACACTGACGCCGCTGGCGCCCAAATTCGTGTCGGTGACCTATGGTGCGGGTGGCTCGACGCGCGAGCGCACGCACAATACCGTAGCGCGGATCGCGAAGGAAACGCCGCTGTCGGCGGCGGCGCATCTGACCTGCGTGGCGGCGAGCAAGGCCGAGATTGACGAGGTGGTCGACGCCTATTGGGAAGCGGGCGTTCGGCATATCGTTGCGCTGCGCGGCGATCCGCCGGAAGCGGGGACGAAGTTCGAGCCGCATCCCGATGGTTACAAGGGCGCGGCGGAACTGGTCGAGGGGCTGGTGAAGCGGCATCCGTTCGAGATTTCGGTGGCGGCTTATCCGGAGACGCATCCGGATGCTTTGAGCGCGCAGAGCGATATCGACAATCTCAAGCGCAAGCTGGACGCGGGCGCGACGCGGGCGATCACGCAATTCTTCTTCGAGCCGGACACCTTCTTCCGCTTCCGCGACACGGTGGCGGCGGCGGGGATCGATGCGGAGATCATCCCCGGCATCATGCCGGTCAGCAATTTCGCGGCGGTCCAGCGCATGTCGGCCATGTGCAACACCGATGTGCCGGGCTGGATGGGCAAGCTGTTCGAAGGGCTGGACGATCTGCCCGCCGCGCGGCAGCTCGTGTCCGCCACGCTGGCGGCGGAATTGTGCCGCAAGCTCTATGCGGGCGGGGTGCGCGACTTTCATTTCTATACGCTCAACCGGGCGGAACTGAGCTATGCGATCTGCCATTTGCTCGGGCTTCGGCCCGCCACATTGGAGAAGACGGCATGACCGCCGAAGCACGTTTTCGCGCCGTTGCGGCGGAAAAGATCATGATCTTCGACGGCGGCTACGGCACGTCGATCCAGAAACATGGGCTGACCGAGGCGGATTATCGAGGGGATCTCGATCTGGCGAAGGATCAGAAGGGGAATAATGACCTGCTCTGCCTGACGCGACCGGACATCGTCGAAGGCATCCACACCGCCTATCTCGACGCCGGCGCGGACATGATCGAGACGAATACTTTCTCGTCCACGAAGATCGCCATGGCCGATTATGGCTGCGAGCATCTGGTGCGGGAGATCAACATCGCCGCTGCCCAGATCGCCCGGCAGGCTTGCGAGGCGGCGACGGCGAAGGATGGACGGCCGCGCTTCGTGGCGGGGTCGATCGGGCCGACGAACAAGACTTTGTCGATTTCGCCGGATGTGAACGACCCGGCCTATCGCGAGGTCGATTATGATACGCTCAAGGCCGACTATCGCGAGCAGTGCGATGCGCTGATCGAGGGTGGCGTGGACTTTCTGCTGGTCGAAACCTGCTTCGACACGCTGAACGCCAAGGCGGCGGGCATGGCCGCGCGGGAGGCCGAGGCGGCGGCGGGGCGGCCTGTGCCGCTGATGCTGAGCTTCACCATCACCGATATGTCGGGGCGGAACCTGTCGGGGCATACGATCAACGCCTTCTGGTATTCGCTGCGGCATTTGAAGCCGCTCACCATCGGGGTGAATTGCGCTTTCGGGGCGGATTTGCTGCGGCCTTATCTGAGCGAGCTAGCGAAGAATGCCGATACGCTGATCCTGGCTTATCCCAATGCGGGCTTGCCCAATGAGCTGGGGCAATATGATGAGCTGCCCGAGACCACGGCTTCGCTGATCCGCCAGTGGGTGGATGAGGGGCTGGTGAATATGGTCGGCGGCTGCTGCGGCACCACGCCCGCGCATATCGGCGCGGTGGCGAAGGCGCTGGCGGGGCAGAAGCCGCGTATCGTTCCGGAACTGCCGGTGGTGACGCGGCTTGCGGGTCTCGAACCGATGCACATCGCGGCTTAAACAGAATATCGTCATCCCCGCGAAGGCGGGGATTCATCTCAGACGTGAGCGTCTGGACGCGAGGTAAGGGAGATAGATTCCCGCCTTCGCGGGAATGACGGAAGAGAAGAAATGACCACCCAATCCACCGCCACTTTCGTCAATATCGGTGAGCGCACCAACGTCACCGGATCGGCCAAGTTCAAGAAGCTGATCATGGCGGGCGACTATGCAGCCGCCATCGACATCGCACGCGATCAGGTGGAGAACGGCGCGCAGATCGTCGACGTCAACATGGACGAAGGCCTGCTCGACGCGGTCGAGGCGATGACGACCTTCCTGAAGCTCATGACCTCCGAGCCGGACATCAGCCGCGTGCCGGTGATGATCGACAGCTCGAAATGGGAAGTGATTGAGGCGGGGTTGAAGTGCGTCAGCGGCAAGCCGGTCGTCAATTCGATCAGCATGAAGGAGGGCGAGGAGGCCTTCTTGCATCATGCGCGGCTCTGCATGGCCTATGGCGCGGCGGTGGTCGTCATGGCCTTCGACGAGACGGGGCAGGCGGACACGAAGCAGCGTAAGGTCGAGATTTGCGAGCGGGCTTACAAGCTGCTGATGACCATTGGTTTCCCGCCTGAAGACATCATCTTCGACCCCAATATCTTCGCGGTGGCGACGGGGATCGAAGAGCATAATAATTATGGCGTCGACTTCATCGAGGCTTGCCGCGAGATCAAGAAGCGCTGCCCGCATGTCCATATTTCGGGCGGACTGTCGAACTTCTCCTTCTCCTTCCGCGGCAATGAGCCGGTGCGGCGGGCGATGCATTCGGTCTTCCTCTACCACGCCATTCCGGCGGGGCTGGACATGGCGATCGTCAATGCGGGCCAGCTCGACGTTTACGACGCTATCGATCCGGCGCTGCGCAAGGCCTGCGAGGATGTGCTGCTGAACAGCGATCCCGAAGCCGGGGATCGCCTGGTCGCGCTGGCCGAGAGCTTCAAGGGCAAGGATGCGGCTTCGGAAAAGGCGGCGCAGGAATGGCGCGGCTGGCCGGTCGCCAAGCGGCTGGAACATGCGCTGGTCAAGGGCATCGACATGTATGTGGTTGAGGATACGGAGGAAGCCCGCCTCGCCGCCGCCAAGCCGATCGAGGTGATCGAAGGCCCGCTGATGGACGGCATGAACGTCGTGGGCGACCTGTTCGGCGCGGGCAAGATGTTCTTGCCGCAGGTCGTCAAATCCGCCCGCGTCATGAAGAAGGCGGTGGCGCATCTGCTGCCCTTCATCGAGGCTTCGAAGGAACCCGGCGCCAAGGGCAAGGGCAAGATCATCATGGCGACGGTGAAGGGCGACGTCCATGACATCGGCAAGAATATCGTCGGCGTCGTGCTCCAGTGCAACGGCTTCGAGGTGATCGACATGGGCGTGATGGTGCCCTGGCAGGACATCATCAAGGCCGCGAACGATCATGATGCCGACATGATTGGGCTTTCGGGCCTCATCACGCCCTCGCTGGACGAGATGGTGACGGTGGCGGTGGAGATGCAGCGCGCGGAGATGACCATGCCGCTGCTGATCGGCGGCGCGACGACATCGCGGGTGCATACGGCGCTGCGCATCGATCCGGCCTTTACCGGGCCGGTGGTGCATGTGCTGGACGCGAGCCGCGCCGTGGGCGTGGCGACGGCCTTGGTGTCGGAGACGCAGAAAACCGATTTCGTCCAGAAGACCAAGGATGATTATGAGCATGTCCGCGTCGCCCGCGCCAATAAGGGGCAGAGCGCGCTGGTGCCGATCGAGGATGCGCGCGCCAATGGCTTCGAGATTGACGAGAGCCTGAAGCCCGGCAAGCCGCGCCTGCCCGGCGTCCATCGCTTCCCGGACTGGGATCTGAAGGACCTGCGCAACTATATCGACTGGACGCCCTTCTTCCGCGCCTGGGAGCTGGCGGGCAATTATCCGGCGATCCTCGAAGACAAGGTGGTGGGCGAGAGCGCGACCAGCCTGTTCAACGACGCGCAGGCGATGCTCGACCGCATCATCAACGAGAAGTGGCTGACGGCGCGCGGCGTGTGCGGCCTGTGGCCCTGCCGCCGTGAGGGCGACGACATCATCGTCCATGTCGAGGATGAGAAGCATTTCACCCTGCCCATGCTGCGCCAGCAGATCGCCAAGCGGGAGGGGCGGGCCAATATGTGCCTGGCCGACTTCATCAGCCATGACGGCGACTGGATGGGCGGCTTTGCCGTGTCGATCCATGGCATTGAGCCGCATCTGGCGCGCTTCAAGAACGCCATCGATGACTATTCGGACATTCTGTTGAAGGCGCTGGCCGACCGTCTGGCGGAAGCCTTTGCCGAGCGGCTGCACCATTATGTCCGCACCGCGCTTTGGGGTTATGCCGAGGGCGAGCAGCTCACGAACGAGGCGTTGATCAAGGAGCAATATCGCGGCATCCGTCCGGCGCCGGGCTATCCGGCCTGCCCCGAGCATAGCCTCAAGCCGCTATTGTTCGACATGCTCGACGCGCACCATGCGACCGGCATCACGCTGACGGAGAGCTTTGCGATGCTGCCGACGGCTGCGGTCAGTGGCTTTTATTTCGGGCATCCGCAGGCCGAATATTTTGGCGTGGCGCGGGTCGGGCGCGATCAGCTGGAGGATTATGCGGCGCGGCGCGGCGTGGATCTGGAGACGGCCGAGCGCTGGCTGCGGCCGAATCTGGATTGAGCTGCCGCATAAAGGTTTTGTGTTCCTGCGTACGCAGGAACCCAGTCCCACGGTAGCCATGATACGGAGACGGCGGAACTGGGCTCCTGCCTGCGCAGGAGCACGGTGGTTAGCTATTCAACGTGCCTCGTGGTTGGCCGCGACTGCCTTGGCCACCGCCTGCATCAGTTGCCAGCGCGTCGGGATCGGTTCGGTCGTGCTGCCGATCATCACCGCGACCGCATAGCTGGTGCCGTCGGGCGCGGTCATGATGCCGATGTCGTTGAACCCGGTCGACCGCGCGCCCAGTTCCTGCCCGGTGCCGGTCTTGTGCAGATAATGCCAGCCCGCCGGCACGCCGCCCTTGATCCGCTGCGGGCCGGTTTTCGCCTCGCTCATGATCGACATCAGCAGTTGCGAGGAAGCGGGCGAGAGCATGTCGTTCTGCTTGAGCTTCGCCAGCGCCTGCACGATCGAGGAGGGCGCCGCCCCGTCCGGCGGGCTGGCGAGATAATTGTCCAGCGCCTTCTGCCGCACCGATAGGGGCAGCTTGGCGCGGGCGGCGTAGAAATTGCGGCCGATCGAATAATCCTGCCGCCAGTCCAACCCTGCCGTCGTCGATTGCAGCAGCCGCTCGCCCGGACCGAAGCGGATATCCTTGATGTACCGCCGCGCCAGATAGCTCCGCACCGCATCCGGCCCGCCGACGGCGCGCAGCAGCGTGTCGTTGGCGGTATTGTCGCTCTGCGTCATGGCGCGGCGCATCAGGTCGGAATAGGTCGTGGTCCAGCCCGAATTCCCCACCAAAGCGGCGGTCGGCTGGTGGAAGAGGGTCAGATCCTTCTTCGTGATCGTCGTGCTGTCGCTGAGGCGAATCTTGCCCCTGTCGACCGCGTCGAGGAAGGTCATCGACACCCAGAGCTTCGACACGCTCTGCTGCGGAAAGAGCAGGTTGCCGTTCCAGGCGACGGTCCAGTCGCTGCCGACGCGGCGCACGGCGATGCCGACCTTGCCGTTGAAGCTTTGGCCGAGATTGCGCACGACGCTGACCAGCGCGGGCGGCGGCGTTTCCCGCTGATCGACATCGAGAGCCTGGAAGGATTTGGGCGGATTGGCGACCGGCTTGATCGGATAGGTCGCCGTCGTGGGCTGCGGCCGCTGGACCGCCGCATAAGGCTGCTGCGGCGCGCTGACGCAGGCCGAAAGCGCCGCCATCAACAGGACGAGGCGGGCCGAGCCGCTATTGCCGCCGCCATTTGGGCGCTTGCCGCGCCCTCCCTTCAAAATGGTCATCAAAATCCCCGCACTCTCCTTTCGCATTAGGGTTCAGACCCGCGCCGGGTGACAAGAATCATGCGACGAATGATTCTACAAATGCGATGTAAGGAGGCTGAACGAGGCGTGCCTTAACTCAGTTGAGGTTCAGGCGGCAGGCTGCAACAAAGCGCGCATGAATCGAGCGATGAACAGACGGATCATGATGCGGGCCATGATGCAGGGCGCGGCGGCCCTGCTGGCGGGCGGTGTGCTGGCGTCGAAGGCGTGGGCAGCGCCCTTCGCTTCCCGCCGAATCGCGGTGACGACGCGCGGGGCGGGGCGCGACGTCGTGCTGATCGCGGGGCTGGCGAGCGGGCCGGGGCTGTGGAACGGGGTGGTCGGCGCGCTCCCCGGCTATCGCTGGCATCTGGCCCATGTCCGGGGCTTTGCGGGCCTTGCCGCAGACGCCAATGCCAGCGGGCCGCTGGTTCAGCCGCTGGCGGATGAGATCGCCCGCTATATCGCGGCGGCGGGGCTGGAGCGGCCCGCGATCGTCGGCCACAGCATGGGCGGCACGCTGGCGATGATGCTGGGCCTCAAGGGACTGGCGGGGCGGCTGATGGTGGTCGACATGTTGCCCGAAGGCGCGGCGATGGTCGGCGGCACGGCGCAGGGCATGGGCTTTCTGGCCGATCAACTGGGCCAATATTTTACGGGAACCGAGGCGGGGCGAGCCTATCTGGCGCAGATGCTGGCGGACATGCCCGGCGCCAGAGGCAGCGATCCGGATGTCATCGCCAATGCGTTGCGCGATCTGGCCAATGTCGATCTGGGGCCGCAACTGGCGCGGCTGACGGCGCCGATGGAGGTGGTCTATGCCGTGGGCAGCGATGCGGCGCAGGCGGGCGAGATCGGCAGAACCTTCCGCGCTGCCTATGCGGCGAAGCGCGGCGTCCGGCTGGTGCCCATCGGCCCCAGCGGCCATGTCGTCATGGCGGACCAGCCCGCGCGCTTCAACGCGGTGCTGGGCGATTTTCTGAAAGGCTTTTGACGCCGATCAAAGGCGGGGCGTCATAGCCGGGCTAGAAGGAGTTCGACGCCGACCTTCGCGTCACTCCTCCCCTAATGGCGCAGCGCGATGGACCGCTGCGCCATTTTTTTCATGGCGTCAGCACCGTGTCGACGGCTTGCGGCAGCATGTCGGGATAGTCGAGCGTATAGTGCAGGCCCCGGCTTTCCTTGCGATGCAGCGCCGAACGGACGACCAGGCGCGCCACTTCCAGCAGGTTGCGCAGCTCGATCAGGTCGGGCGTCACGCGGAAATGGCCGTAATATTCGTCCACTTCCTTGGCCAGCAGGTCGATGCGATGCTGGGCGCGCTCCAGCCGCTTGGTGGTGCGGACGATGCCCACATAGTCCCACATGAAGCGGCGGATTTCCTTCCAATTATGCTGGACGATGACCTCCTCGTCCGAATCGGTCACGCGGCTTTCGTCCCAGGGGCGGATCGGTGGGGGCGAGGGCAGATCGTCCCAATGGGCGCGGATGTGCCGGGCGGCGGCTTCCCCAAAGACGAAGCATTCGAGCAGCGAATTGGAGGCGAGGCGATTGGCGCCGTGCAGGCCGCTTTCCGTGACTTCGCCCGCCGCGTAGAGACCCGGCAGGTCGGTGCGGCCATCAAGGTCGATCACCACGCCGCCGCAGGTATAATGCTGCGCCGGGACGACCGGGATCGGTTCCTTGGTGATATCGATGTCGAGGTCGAGCAGGCGCGCATAGATTGTGGGGAAGTGGGTGCGCACGAATTCCGGCGGCTTGTGGCTGATGTCGAGATGGACATAGTCGAGGCCGAGCCGCTTGATCTCATGGTCGATGGCGCGGGCCACCACGTCGCGGGGCGCCAGTTCGGCGCGCTCGTCGAAGCGGGGCATGAAGCGCTCGCCGCCGCCAGGGACGCCGGGGGGGAGCTTGAGATGCCCGCCTTCGCCCCGCACGGCCTCGGTGATGAGGAAATTCTTGACCTCCAGATTGTAGAGGCAGGTCGGGTGGAACTGGTTCATCTCCATGTTGGAGACGCGGCAGCCCGCGCGCCAGGCCATGGCGATGCCGTCGCCGGTCGCTCCCCTGGGCGCAGTCGAGAAGAGATAGGTGCGGCCCGCGCCGCCGGTGCACAGGATGGTCGCGCGGCCCACTATGGCATCGACATGGTCGGTCTGCTTGTTGAAGGCGTAGATGCCCCAGACATGGCCGTCGCCCGAATATTTCTCGCCATGGCGGCTGGTGATGAGGTCGAGGGCGACCATATCCTCCAGCAGCGTGATGTTCGGATTGGCGCGGGCCGCTTTCAGCAGCGCGACCTGCACGGCATGGCCGGTGGCGTCGTCGACATGGACGATGCGGCGGTGGCTGTGGCCGCCCTCGCGGGTCAGGTGCCAGCGTTCGCCAAACTCCTCGCCGCCCTCTTCATTGGCGTTGAAGGGGACGCCGAGTTCCGCGAGCCGCTCGATCGCGGCGGGAGCTTCGGAGACGACGAACTCCACCGTGCTGCGGTCGTTGAGGCCAGCGCCCGCGACCATCGTGTCTTCAATATGTGCCTCGAAACTGTCACCGGCGTCGAGTACGGCGGCAATGCCGCCCTGCGCCCAGTTGGTGGAGCCACCGTCGAGCGCGCCCTTGGCCAGAACCACGACCTTGCGGTCCTGCGCGAGGTTGATGGCGGCCGTCAGCCCTGCCGCGCCGGAGCCGATGATGACGACGTCATAGGTGGTGATGGGCATCTTCGTCCTGACGTTTTTCTTATGTGCGGGCTAGGCTGCGGCCGTTAGGTTGAGGAACACATCCTCCAGGTCTGGGTCGCGCGTTACGACGTCCACGATCGAAAGTCCGCTCGCCTGCACGGCGCTCAGCACCTGACCCGCATTGGCGCGGTTCTTCATATAGGTGATGGTCAGCGTGCGTTCGTCCGACAGTTCGATCTTCTCGAAGCTGGGGTCGGCGGGCGGCGTCACGATGTCGCGGTCGACCGTCACCTGCACCACCTTTTCCTGCGCCATGGCGATCAGTTCGCGGGTCGGCTTGTCGGTGATGACCTTGCCATGGTTGATGATGGCGATGCGGTCGCACAGTTCCTCGGCTTCCTCCAGATAGTGCGTCGTCAGCACGATCGTCACGCCCTGCCGGTTGAGTTCGCGGACATAGGCCCAGAGCTGCTGGCGAAGCTGCACGTCCACGCCTGCAGTCGGTTCGTCCAGCACCAGGATCGGCGGGCTGTGCACCATCGCCTTCGCGACCAGCAGGCGGCGTTTCATGCCGCCCGAGAGGGTGCGGGCATAGGCATTGGCCTTGTCCTCCAGATGCACGGCGCGCAACAATTCCATCGAGCGGCGGCGCTCCTTGGGCACGCCATAATAGCCAGCTTGATTCTCCAGCGTCTCGAACGGGGTGAAGAAGGGATCGAAGACGATCTCCTGCGGCACGATGCCGATCGAGTTCTTGGCGTTGCGGGAGTTCTGGTCGATGTCGAAGCCCCAGATCCTTGCGCTGCCGCTGGTCTTGTTCACCAGCCCCGCGAGGATGTTGATCGTCGTCGACTTGCCCGCGCCATTCGGACCCAGCAGGCCGTAGATCTGCCCGCGCGGGATCGACAGGTTGATATTGTCGAGCGCTCGCTTGCCGCCCTTATAGTCCTTGGTGAGGTTGGTGATCTCGATGGCGGGGGGCGGGGCGGGGGAGGGGGCGGTGTCGGTCATGGCTGCCTATTTGGTGGGGAACAGCGGAAAATTAAAGCACCGTGCTCCTGCGAAGGCAGGAGTCCAGTCCCACTGTTCGATCTGGGCTCCTGCCTTCGCAGGAGCACGGAACACTGTAAAGGCGATGCAGCTTCAAAACTCGTCCGCAGCGTCTATCAGGGTTGTGAGCTTCCTCGGCGCCACCTCCCTCCAACTGCGCTCCAGCCGCTCGCTGATCTGGTCCCAGTCCGTGTCGCCCAGGTCGACGCGGATGCCGACCCAGCCGTCACCGAAATAAGCGGGGCGGTAATAGCGGGCGGGGTCGCTTTCGATCAGCATCGCCTGTTCCTCGGGCGCGGTCGTCTTGACGAGGACGGCTATGATGCCGTCGCCATGATGATCCTGCGTGAAATAGGCGAATTTCTTGCCCTTCTCGATACCGAAGCAGGGCATGCCGTGGGAGGTGACCTCATCCGTTTGCGGCAAGGCGAACACGCGTTCGCGCACCTTGCCCAGCAGCCATTCGGGCTGCCGTTCGCGGGTGACGAAATCGGCCAGGGTGCGGGAATAGAGCTGATGTTCGGCCATCAGGATGCGCGCGGCGAGACTGTCGGCGGTGTCGCCGGGCAGGATCGCGACTTCGGTCTGGCCCAGCACCGGGCCGTCGTCCAGTTCGGCGGTCACGATATGGACCGAGCAGCCCGCATGGCTGTCGCCCGCGTCGAGCGCTTTCTGGTGGGTATCGAGACCCTTATATTTGGGCAGCAGGCTGGGGTGGATGTTGAGCATCCGGCCTTCCCATCCGGCCACGAATTCCGGCGAGAGCAGGCGCATATAGCCCGCCAGCGCGACATATTCGGCGCCTGCCTTGCGCAGTTCGCCGTCGATGATCCGGTCGAATTCGGCGCGCTTCATCCCCTTGTGGCTCTGGCCGAAGGTCGCGATGCCCTCCGCAGCGGCGAGGGTCAGGCCGGGGGCTTCAGGATCGTTGGCCGCGACCAGCACGATCTCATAGGGGCAGGACGGGTGCTTGGCGGCGTAAAGCAACGCCGCCATGTTCGAACCGCGCCCGGAAATCAGAACGCCGACCTTGGCTTTTTGCATGAGGCTACCCCAGATGCGTGGCGGTCCAGTCGGCCTTGGCGCTCCATGTGCCTTGGCTTCCCTTGACCGTGCAGCCCTTTTCGCCCGCTTCCACGACACCGACGCGGACGACGGTTTCGCCTGCCGCTTCCAGCTCGGTGGTAACCGCGTCGGCGGCATCCGCATCGACCGCCAGCACCATGCCGACGCCGCAGTTGAAGGTGCGCGCCATCTCCTCCGGCTCGATATGGCCCTGCGCCTGCAGGAAGGCCATCAGGCGCGGCTGTTCCCACGCGTCGGCATCGACCACGGCATGACAGCCGTCGGGCAGCACGCGCGGGATATTCTCCAGCAGGCCGCCGCCGGTGATATGGGCGAGGGCGTTGATTTGGCCAGCCCGCACCAGCGGCAACAGCGATTTCACGTAAATGCGCGTCGGCGCCATCAGCGCGTCGATCAGCAGCACTTCATTGTCGAAGATCGCCGGGCGGTCGAGCTTCCAGCCCTTGTCGGCAGCCAGGCGGCGCACCAGCGAGAAGCCGTTGGAATGCACGCCCGAGGAGGTGAGGCCGATCAGCACGTCACCCGCCTTGACCTTGTTGCCGGTCAGCGCCTGGGACCGCTCCACCGCTCCGACGCAGAAACCGGCGAGGTCATAGTCGCCCGGCGCATACATGCCCGGCATTTCCGCCGTTTCGCCGCCGATCAGCGCGCAGCCCGCTTGCTTGCAGCCTTCCGCTATGCCCGCGATCACGCGTTCGGCCACGCCGCTCTCCAGCTTGCCGGTGGCGTAATAGTCGAGGAAGAAAAGTGGCTCGGCGCCCTGTACGATCAGGTCGTTGGCGCACATGGCGACCAGGTCGATGCCCACGCCGTCATGGGCGTTGTGGTCGATGGCGAGCTTCAGCTTGGTGCCGACGCCGTCATTGGCCGCGACCAGCAGAGGGTCGTCATAGCCCGCCGCCTTCAGGTCGAAGAAACCGCCAAAGCCGCCCAGTTCGGCGTCGGCGCCGGGGCGGCGGGTGGCCTTGGCAAGCGGGGCGATGGCGCGGACCAGCGCATTGCCTGCGGCGATGTCGACGCCAGCCTTGGCGTAGCTATAGGATTCGGTGTCGCTCATAAGGACGCGCCCTAGAACAAAGCTCAAGAAAACGGAACGGGAAATGGGTTGCCGCTTGGCAGGGCAGGCAAATCTCGCCAAAAGGGCGCGCGTGAATGTGCCTCATGTCCTTCGTGGCCTGTCTTTTCGGCCTCTGAACCTGTTTCGCGTGCGCTCTCTTCGGGTGTTGGCGCGACCACTCCAGATTATGGGGGCGATCGCGCTCGGCCTCGCCGCAGCAGCGCTGGTGGCGCAGATGGAGGGGGAGCGCGGGGTTCCGCCGATCGCCAGCGGCGGCGACTTCCAGGTGAGCCATGTGAAGGTCGACGTCTTCGCCAAGGATGCCGACAGCGCGCGCAAGGCGGGCTGGCGTCTGGCGCAGCGGCGGGCCTGGCAGATGCTCTGGACGCGGACTCATGGCGGCACCGGAGTGCCCTCGCTCTCCGATTCGCAGTTGGAAGGCATGATCTCCGGAATTGAGATCGAATATGAGCAGGCCGGGCCGAACCGCTATGTGGCGACGCTGGGGGTGATGTTCGACCGGGCGCGCACCGGGCAGTTGCTGGGCGTTACCGGCAGCAATGTGGTGCATTCGCCGCCTTTGCTGGTGATCCCGGTGATGTGGGATGGCGGATCGGCCGTGTCCTATGAGCGCATCAATGAATGGCAGAAGGCCTGGGCGCGGTTCCGCACCGGCGACAGCGCGATCGATTATGTGCGCGTGGCGGGCTCGATCGCTGATCCGATCCTGCTGAACGCGGGGCAGATCGGGCGGCGCGGGCGGCTGTGGTGGCGGGTGCTGCTGGACCAATATGGCGCGGCCGACGTGGTGATTCCCATGGCCCGGCTGGATCGCCAATATCCCGGCGGCCCCGTGACCGGCACCTTCACCGCGCGCTATGGCCCGGACAACAGCCTGATCGGCAGCTTTTCGCTCCGCGCCTCCAATGACAGCGCCATCCCGCAGATGCTGGATCAGGCGACGCAGCGGATCGACCAGCTTTACACGCAGGCGCTGAACGATGGCCGTCTGCGGCCCGATCCGTCGCTGATTATCGAGGAGCCGGTCGATCCTGACGCTCTGGCCATCGAAAATGCAGCCGATCTGCCGGTGGAAACCCTGGACGTGCCCACGCCGGCCGCCACGACCGGCAGCTTCTCGATTCAGTTCGACACGCCCGATGTCGGATCGGTGGCGCAGGGCGAGGCGGCGCTGCGCTCCATCGCGGGAGTCCGTTCCGCCGCGACCAGCAGCCTGGCGCTCGGCGGCACCTCCGTCATGCAGGTGAGCTTCGACGGCACGGTCGATGCGCTGCGAGCGGCTTTGGCGGCGAAGGGTTATAGCGTCGCGGTGTCCGGCAATACGCTGCGCATCCGCCGCGCCGCTGCGACGGGAGCCGCTCCGGCACAATGAGACAGATCAGCCTGCCGTTCGACCGGCCGGGCCAGGGAGCGGGCGACGAATTCCTGGTCAGCGAAGCCAACCGCATCGCCGTTCGCCATCTGGAAAATTGGCAGGGCTGGCCGCTGGCGATCAGCGTGCTGACAGGGCCGCCTCTGTCGGGCCGCTCCACCCTGGGCCGCCATTTCGTCGCGATGAGCGGCGGCGCCGTGATCGACGACGCGCCTGGGCAGGACGAACAGATGCTGTTCAACGCCTGGAACGAGGCGCAGACGACGCGGCGGCCATTGCTGATGATCGGTGACGTTCCGCCGGAGCAATGGCCGGTGGTGCTGCCCGATCTTCGCTCCCGCCTTGCCGCGGTGCCGCATGTCGCTTTGGAGGAACCGGACGAGGCGCTGGCCCATGCGCTGATCGAGCGGTCTTTCGTCGTCGCGGGCGCCAAATATGCCGCCGATCTGCCCGACTGGCTGCTGCGGCGGATTGAGCGCAGCTATGCGTCGATCGCAGCGGTCACGCGGCTGCTGGACGAGGCCGCATTGTCATCCGGGCGTAAGATTTCTATCGCTATGGCGAAAGATGTCCTGCAAGGCGCGGGATTTTTGCCTATAGTCCCGGACTGACCATCCGGTTCTGAAAAATATGAGAGATATGTGGCCGAAGCTGACCCCTCCGCCAGCCTGACCCTGCCCGGCGACCGCTATTTCAACCGGGAGCTGTCCTGGCTGGCTTTCAACCAGCGCGTGCTGGAGGAAGCGATGAACCGGGCGCATCCCCTGCTGGAGCGCCTGCGGTTCCTGTCGATTTCCGGAGCCAATCTGGATGAGTTCTTTTCCGTACGCGTGGCGGGCCTTAAGGGTCAGCAGTTGCAGGATGTCGACATGCGCTCCGCCGATGGGCTGACCCCGGCGCAGCAACTGGCCGCCATTACCGATGAAACCGCCCGGCTGATGGGTGCGCAGCAGAAGGTCTGGGGCGCACTGCACGGCGAACTGGGGAAGGTGGGGATCGAAGTCATCGGCCCATCCAGCGCGCTCGACCCGAGCTGCGAGAATTGGCTGCGGGAGCATTTCCTGACGCAAGTCTTCCCGATCCTGACGCCGCAGGCGCTGGACCCGGCGCATCCCTTCCCCTTCATCCCCAATCAGGGGCTGTCGATCGTCTTCGATCTGGAACGGTTGTCGGACAAGGAATCGATTCGCGAACTGGTGATGATCCCGTCCTCGCTCGCCCGCTTCGTGCGGATGCCGGGGGAAACGGCGCGCTATATGGCGCTGGAGGCGGTGATCCGGCGCTTTTCCGCCGATCTCTTCCCCGGTTATCGGGTGCGCAACAGCGGTGTGTTCCGCATCATCCGCGACAGCGATATCGAGATCGAGGAAGAGGCGGAGGATCTAGTCCGCTATTTCCGCAGCGCGATCAAGCGCCGGCGGCGGGGCCGTGTGATCCGCATGGAGATAGAGGAGCGCATCCCCGAGCCGGTCGAGGAGATGTTGCAGGACATGCTCCAGGGCCATGAGGCGATCATCGCGGAGGTGGAGGGGTTCGTCGGGATCGGTGACCTGAGCGGGATTGTCGAAGAGGACCGGCCCGACCTGAAATTCGAGCCCTATGCCCCGCGCTTTCCGGAGCGCATCCGCGAATATGGCGGGGATTGCTTTGCCGCGATCCGGGCGAAGGACATTGTCGTCCATCATCCCTACGAAGCCTTCGACGTGGTTGTTTCGTTTCTGAAACAGGCGGCATCCGACCCCGATGTGGTCGCGATCAAGCAGACGCTCTACCGCGCGGGCAAGCAGTCCGCGATCATCCGCGCCCTGATCGACGCGGCGGAGGCGGGCAAGTCGGTGACCGCCGTGGTGGAACTCAAGGCCCGCTTCGATGAGGAGCAGAATCTGATGTGGGCCGACGCGCTGGAACGCGCGGGCGTGCAGGTGGTCTATGGCTTCATCGACTGGAAGACCCACGCCAAGGTGTCGATGATCGTCCGGCGCGAAGGCGGGCAGTTCCGCAGCTACTGCCATTTCGGCACGGGCAATTATCATCCGGTGACGGCGCGCATCTATACCGATTTGAGCTTCTTCACGGCTGACCCGGCCTATAGTCGCGATGCGGCGGCGTTGTTCAACTACATCACCGGCTATGTCGAACCGCAGCGGCTGGAAAAGCTGGTCATGTCGCCCCGCGACCTGCGCAATCGCCTGTGCGAGCTGATCGATGCGGAGATCGAGCATGTCCGGGCCGGGCGGCCGGGAACCATCTGGGCGAAGATGAATTCGCTGGTGGACCCGGCGATCATGGAAAAGCTTTATGCGGCGAGCAATGCGGGCGTGCAGATCGAACTCATCGTGCGGGGCATTTGCTGCCTGCGGCCGGGCGTTCCGGGCATGTCGGAGAATATCCGGGTGAAGTCGGTGGTCGGCCGCTTCCTGGAACATAGCCGCATCACCGTGTTCGGCAATGGCAAGGCGCTGCCGAACAATGGCGCCAAGGTATATATCAGCTCGGCCGACTGGATGCCGCGCAATTTCGACCGGCGCGTGGAGTTTCTGGCGCCGGTCGAGAATCCGACCGTGCACGACCAGATTCTCGACCAGGTGATGGTCGCCAACCTGATCGACACCGAGCAGAGCTGGGAACTGGATTGCGACGGCCAATATCATCGGGTCGAGGCGACCGACCGGCCGTTCAACCTGCACCGCTATTTCATGACCAACCCATCGCTGTCGGGCCGCGGCGCGTCGCTGGACAGCGGGGCGGTGCCGACCCTTCGCCTGCGCGGGCGGGCCTGAGGTCCATGAATTCCATGCTGAGCCAGGTCCGGGCGCTCGCCCCCGGCATGGCGACGTCGCCGCAGCAGGCCAAGGCGCGCACGGCGATCATCGACATCGGCTCCAACAGCGTGCGTCTGGTCGTTTATGACGGGCCGCGCCGCATTCCCTTCATCCTCTTCAACGAGAAGGTGATGGCGGGGCTGGGCGCGTCGCTGGGCAAGACCGGGCGAATCGAGCCGGAGGCGATGGACCGGGGTCTGCGGGCCGTGGGCCGCTTCGCCCATCTCTGCCGCGAAATGGAGGTGCAGGAGGTGCGCTGCGTCGCCACTGCGGCTGTCCGGGATGCGGACAATGGCGACGAGTTCATCCAGCGTGCAAAGGCCATGGGGCTGGACGTCGAGCTGCTGTCGGGTGGGCAGGAGGCGATCGCGGCGGCGCATGGCGTGCTGTCGGGCATTCCCGGAGCGGACGGCATCGTCGGGGATCTGGGCGGCGGCAGCCTGGAACTCGCCCGTATTCGCGATGGCGCGGTGCATGAGACGGTCTCGCTGCCGCTGGGCGTGCTGCGCCTGCCGCAGATCCGGGCCAAGGGGCCGGCCGTGCTGGAGCGGCTGGTCAAGAAGATGCTGGTCAAGGCGGGATGGGACGCGCCCGCGGACCTGCCCTTCTACATGGTCGGCGGGTCGTGGCGCGCGCTGGCGCGATTCGACATGGAACTCACCCAATTCCCGCTGCCGGTGGTGCATCAATATGATATGCCTGCCGGGCGCGCCGAACAGTTGACGCGCATCGTGTCCCATGTCGGCAAGGCGCGGTTCAAGGATATTCCCCAGATCACCGGATCGCGCGTGCCGACCCTGCCCAACGCGGCGGCGCTGCTGTCAGTGATCGTGCGGCAGTTGAAGTCGAGCCGGCTGGTGGTGTCGGCTTACGGTCTGCGCGAAGGGTTGCTGTTCAGCGATCTGCCTTCGGACATTCAGGCGCACGATCCGCTGCTGATCGCGGCCGAGGCGGAGGGGGAGGCGCAGGGCCGCTTCGCCGGTCATGGCGACATGATCGAACGCTGGATCGCGCCCCTGTTCCTGGAGGACGGCAGCGCATGGCGCCGGATAAGGCGGGCGGCTTGCCTGCTGGCGGATGTCGGCTGGCGCGCCAATCCCGATTTCCGGTCGGAACGGGGGGTCGAGATCGCACTGCACAGCAATTGGGTGGGCATCACCGCGGCCGAGCGAGCGATGCTGGCGCAGGCGCTGCACAGCAATTTCGGCGGCGGCGTGTCGACGCCGCCCGGGATCGAGCGGCTGGCTTCGCCCGAAGCGCTGCAGCGCGCTACCTTATGGGGGCTGGCCATCCGATTGGGCCAGCGGCTTTCCGGCGGGGTCGAAGGGCCGCTGCTCGCCTCCCGGCTGGAGATGGAGGGCAATGTGCTCGAACTGCGGTTGCGGGGCGTGGACGCCGATCTGTTCGGGGAAGCGGTGGAGCGGCGGCAGCGTCAACTCGCGCAGGCCATGGGCGTGAAGTACCGCCTGGCTTGGTAGGGATTGGGTGGAGAGAGCGGGCTGGTTGGTCGGAGCAGGTATCATTTAGTGGCGGCAATTGGCCATTGGCAGCCATTGAGCGCATCCGTGTTCCTGCGAAGGCAGGAACCCAGTTCCGCCGCTTGTGGATCATCGCGCCGTAGGAACTAGGCTCCTGCCTTCGCAGGAGCATGATGTGTTTCTAGAGCATCGTGCGGAAAAGTGGGAACCGATTTTCCGCTTAAAACGATGCGACAACAAGGAATTAGAGCGCGCGCCCTGCGTCTGATCACCGTACACGACAGAGTGTCGAAGGGCGGCATGATGTGCTTGAACTGAAGATTCTCGACCAAGAGGATCTACGATGTTCACAGCTTGTCATGCCGCCCTGATGAAGACGTTATGCCGCCAGTTCAGGCTGGGCAAGAGCCGGCTTGAAACATTGGCGGTGCTTGTGATGGCGCTTGCGCAATCGCGGACAGTGAACCTGACACATCTGGCCTGTCATTTGCCCGGGCAAGCAACGCACGCTTCGGGCTATCGCCGACTGCAGCGCTTTTTCCAGCACGTTCAACTGGAATCGGATCGGCTGGCGCTGCTCGTGGTGAGCATGCTCAATCTGTCCCGCAAGAAATGCCTGGTACTCGATCGGACCAACTGGAAGATCGGCTCGACCGACGTCAACATCCTCATGCTGGCGATCGTGACGCGCCGTTTCCGAGTGCCGTTGCTGTGGAGCATGATCGGACATCAGGGCTGTTCCGATACCGATCAGCGCATTGCCTTGATGCAGCGCTATCTGGCCCTGTTTCCCGCTGCTTCAATCGAACTGCTGCTCGCCGACCGCGAGTTCATCGGCGCACAGTGGATGGATTTCCTCAATGAAAACAATATTCCCTTTGCGATCCGCCTGAAGGAAGACATGACCCTCAACCTGGCTAACGGCACAACATGGTCGTTCCGCACGCTCTTGCGGCGAAAGCGGGTGGGCGGAACGGCAATATGGGAAGGGCGGCTCAATGGAACGACAGGCGCCACCAGCCAGCCACTGCGGATCGCCGCAAAACGCTTGGCCGACAAGCAGGTTTTGATCGTCGCGACCAACCAGCCGGAGGCAAGGCAGGCTCTCAATCTCTACCGCAGGCGCTGGGGCATCGAATGCCTCTTCGGTGACGCCAAAACCCGCGGTCTCAACCTGGAAGACACCCGCATCAAAAACCCACGCAAGCTCGACTGTCTGCTCGTCGTCGTCACCCTCGCTATAATCTGGGCATATCGATGCGCCACCCGCGTCATGGGCATGAAAGCCATCCCGCGCAAAACCCATGGGCGACGCCAAAAATCATGGTTCCGGCTCGGCTTCGACAGCCTCAGGCAATGGATTATCAACGATCAACCCAAAGCCGCCTCCGCATGGAGCGACGCCGCTCCCATACGGCTACTCATTCCGCTCCATTCCCGATGAGTCGTGTACGGTGGCGTCTGATTTAGCGCAGCGCGCTCTAGGAAACGGTGCGAGTAGACCGTCCGCCTTCCACCCTCATCCCGCCTTCCACTCGTCCGGAATGCCTCAGCCCACCATCCCTGCGCCCAGCAGCAGCAGTAGTTTCACATCGATTGCTAAACCCTCCGCCCGCCATGCCGCGATCCGATCATGAATCCCATTCAGCGGCACGCGGTGGACGCGGATATCCTCCCCCGCGACGCCGCCGCCTTCGCCGGTTTTCTTAAGGTCATGGGCGCGGAACAGGGTGAAGCTTTCCGACACCATGCCGGGCGAGCTGTAGAACTCCCCCAGCGATTCCATCCGGCCGGGAAGATAGCCGGTTTCCTCCTCCAGTTCGCGGGTCGCGGCGAGCACGGCTTCCTCGCCCTCGTCATGGTCGCCCACCAGTCCCGCGGGCAGTTCGATGCAGCGGCGGCCCAGCGGTACGCGATATTGGTCGACCAGCAGCACATGGGGGCCATCGGCTGCGTCCTCGACGGCCAGGATGACGGCGGCATGGATGCCCCGCGCCCTGCCGACATATTCCCAACGCCCCCGCCGCTTGGCCGTGATGAAGCGGCCTTCCCACATGATTTCTTCGGGGGAGATCATGTCCTGCTCGCTCATAATTCGATCAACCTGTCGGGCAATTCATTGGGATTGTCGCCGGTCGCCGGGAAATGCCGGGCCAGCACCACGCCGACCTGCCGCACCGCTTGCGCCATGCCGTCGGCGGCGCGGCCTTCCCGCACGCCGTCGATCAGCGCGGCCATGGCCTCGCCCCAGATTTCGGGCGCGACCTTTGCGTTGATGGCGGCATCCGCGACCAGTTCCGCCCGATGCTCGTCCAGCGAAAGGTAGATGAGCACGCCGGTCTTGCCGCGCGTGCGCCCCTGGGCGACGGCGCGGAACAGGGTGATGGCGCGGCGGCGCACGCGGCGCGCCTTGGTGGCTTTCGGGGTTAGCGCCATGCGCAGCGGCATCCAGGCCAGCGCATAGCGGACGATCAGGAATTTGAGGATCAACAGGCCCAGCAGAACCGTCAGCAGCTTCCAGTCCTCGACCTCATGCTCCCAGCTTTGCAGCAGCCAGGAGCAAAGCGCCCGGAACTGCTGCGGAAAAGCCGCAGCGGCGGACAGAGCCAGGAACACCGCGCCGATCGCCCAGTGCAGCCCGGCATCATGATAGGCATCCGAGCGGCGCGCGACGATGGTGACGATCTCGCCGTCGGTCGCCTTTTCCGCTTCGGCCACCGCGGCGGTCACGCGGTCATGGTCGGCTTCGTTCAAATGCAGACGCATCACCAATCCCCCGAAGCGCCGCCGCCGCCGAAGCTGCCGCCGCCGCCCGAAAAGCCGCCGCCGTCTCCGCCGCCCCAACTTGATCCACCGCCGCTGCCCCAGCCGGAATCGCCTGGTCCCCAGAGGATGATCGGGCCGGACCCACCGCGATAGCGGCGGCCTTTGCCCCGGCTGGAGAACATGGACAGGACGATGATCGCGACCACGAACAGCCAGAACACCAGCATGAAACCACCGCCATCGTCCGACGCGTCCCGCGCCTTGGCCTCCGCTTGTGCCGCCAGCGCCTTCGCCTCCTCAGGCGGGAGGGTGAGCAACCTGCCGATCGCGTCCACCCCCGCATCGATCCCGCCGGGCATGTCGCCGGCCTTGAAACGGGGCGTGATGTCGTTGCGGATGATCTGGGACGACAGCGCGTCGGTCATGATGCCTTCCAGGCCATAGCCGACCTCGATCCGCACCTTGCGCTCATTGGGCGCGACGATCAGCAGCGCGCCGTTGTTCTTTTCCTTGTCGCCTATCCCCCAGGCCCGGCCGAGCTGATAGCCATAATCGGATATGTCATAGCCCTGAAGGTCGGGCAGCGTCGCGACGACCAGTTGCCGCCCGCTCTGCTGCTCCAGCGCCGCGAGCTTGTCGGTCAGCGCCTGTTCCTGTTGCGGGGAGAGCAGGGCGGCGTCATCCACCACCCGCCCGGTCAGTTTGGGAAAGCTCTGCGCTCCCGCCGCCGCCGGGATGAACAGCAGCAGCGACATGATCAGGAGCAGGCGGCGGAGCATCACCGGCTCAGTTGCCGAAATCGACCTTCGGCGCTTCTTCCGCGCCCGGCGTGGTGGCCTGGAACGGGGTCATGGGCTTGGCGCCGTGGATGATCTTGGCGCCGATCGCGTCCGGGAAGGTGCGGATGCGGGTATTATAGGCGCGCACCGCTTCATTATAGTCGCGGATGGCGACGGCGATGCGGTTCTCCGTCCCTTCGAGCTGCGATTGCAGGTCGAGGAAATTCTGGTTGGTCTTGAGGTCCGGATAGGCTTCGACCGAAGCGAGCAGACGGCCCAGACCTTGTGAAAGCTGCGCCTGCGCCTGTTGGAACTGCTGCACCTTGGCGGGATCGGACAAATCCTCGGCGCTGACCTGCACGGAGGTCGCCTTGGCGCGAGCCTCCGTCACCTTGACCAGCGTGTCCTGTTCCTGCTTGCCCGCCGCCTTTACCGTGGCGACGAGATTGCCGACCAGATTGGAACGGCGCTGATATTGCGCCTGCACGTCGGCCCATTTGGCCTTGGCAACCTCCTCGGCGGCGGGGACGCTGTTGATGCCGCAGGCGGTTAGCGCAAAGGCGCCCAACAGCGGCAGGAGGAACAGGCGGAGTTGGCGCAGGATCGTCATGGAACATCCTTAAGCTTGTTTCGCTGACGGAAATAGGCGGTTGTGGAAGTCTTCGCAACGGCCCATGCTGTCAATATCGCAATCAGGACAAGGGGTTCACCATGGGGCTGATTTCCGAATTCAAGACGTTCATCGCTCGCGGCAATGTCATGGACCTGGCCGTCGGCGTGATCATCGGCGGCGCCTTCGCCACCATCACCAAATCGCTGACCGATGACCTGATCATGCCGGTCGTCGGCTATGTTTTCGGCGGCGCGGATTTTTCGCGCTACTTCATCCGGCTGGGCGATATTCCCGCCGGGTTCAAGGGCAATCCGGAAAGCTATGCGGACCTGAAAGGGGCGGGCGTCGCGATGCTTGGCTGGGGCGAATTTCTGACCGTGTTCGTCAATTTCCTTATCCTGGCCTTCATTATCTTCCTGCTTGTCAGGGCGGTGAACAAATTGATGCCCAAGCCCGAAGACGCGCCCGCCGCTACGCCTGAAGACGTGCTTCTGCTTCGGGAAATCAGGGATTCCCTCAAAAAATAAGTCGTTTCCGCGACGAAAGGAGCGTGCGGCGGGAACCATCCTTCGCGCGACCAGTTGATGGGCGTCAGGGTTCCGGGCATCCGGTCCCCTTGCCGCATGACGTCAGCCCATGGGGGCGCAACAGGAGAAAACGCCGTGAAAACCTTCGTATCAGTCCTTGGCCTTGCCAGCCTGATCGCGCTTGCTGCGTGCGATTCCAAGCAGGAGAACAAGGTCGAGAACGCGTATGAGAATCAGGCGGACGCCATCGACAATCAGGCCGATAATATGGAAGCGATGGCCGACAATCTGAGCGGCAATGCCGAAAATGCCGCTGAAAATGCTGCTGACGCACTGGAGAACAAGGCCGACGCCACCCGCGAGGCTGGCGAAAAGGCGGCTGATGCGGTTGAAAAGACCGAAAAGCATTAAATCCAGCGCCGCTGCCAGATCCGCAAGGGGCGTCGCGACGACAAGTCGCGGCGCCCCCCTTTTATTGCGGATTTTCTGTCTTTAACGGGGATTTAACCACAGCTCCGCCATGGTCCGCCCGCTATCCATTGAGGCGGTGGAATGGACGAGTTACTCCAGGAATTCATATCCGAAACGCAGGAAACGCTTGAGGCGTTGGCGGGGGAAGTCGTCGCCTGGGAAGCCGATCCCACGGATCGCGACCGGCTGGACGCCATTTTCCGCTTTTTCCATACCGTGAAGGGGAGTTGCGGTTTCCTGAATCTGCCGCGCTTCGAACGGCTGAGCCATGCGGCGGAGGATGTGCTGGCCGAGATACGCGCCGACAAGCGCATTGCCGATCCCGCCACGGTCAGCGCCGTTCTGGGGATCATGGATCGCATCGCTGAACTGGCCGAAGCGGTCGCCATCGGCGCCGCGCTGCCGCATGAAAATGACGATTATCTGATCGCCGCCCTGACCGAGAAGGAGGCTGCGGCGCCTGAGGAAAGCGAGGCTCCCACGGCGCCTGTCGCGGTGGCGCGGACATCGGGGGGGCAGGCGGCGCCGCGCACCATCCGCCTGCCGCTATCGCTGATCGACCAGTTGATGAACGGCGTGTCGGACATGGTGCTGGCCCGCAACGAACTGTCACGCAAGCTGCGCGAGCGGTCGGGCGATCCGGAACTGGAAAGCGCCTTCGAACGGCTGTCGACCTGCGTTGCGGACATGCGCGACGCCATTTCCAAAACGCGGATGCAGCGGGTCGACCGCCTGTTCACCGCGATCCCTCGCATGGTCCGCGACCTGGGCCGCGATCTGGGCAAGCGCATCGACCTGACGCTGGAGGGCGGCGATGTCGAGATGGACCGGGAAATGGTCGAGATGGTGGTCGATCCGCTCACCCATATCGTCCGCAACAGCATCGACCATGGCATAGAGACGCCGGAAAAGCGCCGCGCGCTGGGCAAGCCCGAAACGGGACGGCTGAAGCTGGAAGCGCGCCAGTCGGGCAACCAGATCGTCATCGAGATTTCCGACGACGGGCAAGGCATCGACACGCGCAGGCTGGTCGACAAGGCGATCGCGGCGGGCCGGATGACGCCGGAAGCGGCGGCTCGCATGAGCGAGGCCGAAAAGCTGGACCTGATCTTCCACCCCGGCCTTTCGACCGCGAGCGAGGTGACGGCCATTTCCGGGCGCGGCGTCGGCATGGACGTGGTCCGCGCCAATGTGGAGCGGATCGGCGGCGTCATCGCGCTCGACAACCGGCCGGGCTGTGGTTTGACGATCATGCTGCGGGTGCCCCTGACGCTGACCATCATTCCGGGGCTGATCGTCCGGGCGGGGGGTCTGCATTTTGCGATTCCCCGTTCTGCGGTGGTGGAAATCCTGCACGACAACAATGAAACGCTACGCATCGCGGAAGTCGGCGGCGCCAAGATCGCCACGATCCGATCCATCCGTCATTCGATGATCGATCTGGAAGAGGTTCTGGGCATGGAACGGATCGCCCAGCCCGGCCCGCGCGCGATCATGGTCGTGCGATCGGCAACCGGCGTTCCCTTTGCCATGGGCGTGTCGGCGGTGGAAAATCATGAGGAACTGGTGATCCGTCCCGCCTCGCCGCTGGTGATGGCGACGGGCGTCTATGCCGGCATGACCCTGCCCGACAATGGCAAGCCGATGCTGCTGCTGGATGCGGCGGGCCTCGCCAACGCGGCGCGCCTGCCCAATATCATCGACGATCAGGCGGCGCGCCGGGCCGAAGAGACGCAGGAGGCACAGGGCGGCGTCGAGATGGTTTCCGCCTTGCGGTTCGAGGAATATTCGGGCGAGCGGCGGTTGCTCAAGCTGTCGCTGATCGAGCGGGTCGAGGATATCGACGCGCGGCTGTTCGGCCGGTCGGGCGGGCACGGCTTCGTGCGGCTGGACGGACGGCTGGTGCCGGTCGCCAATGGCCATCACGACTTTGCCGGGGAAAAGGTTGCGGCGCTCCGCCTGCGCGATGGCGCCCGCGAAGCCTGTTATCCTGTCGCTGCGGTACTCGACATCGTGGACATGCCCGCCGTGCCGGACATGGTCGCGATGCACGGTTTGTTGAGCGGCGTCGCCGTCATCGACGGCGAGCATCTGGAGGTGATCAATCCCTTCGCCCTGTTCGCCGCCTTGCCGGATGCGCCGATTGTTGAACGAACTGGCGGCCGCTGCCTGCTGGCCGACAGCGAGGACGGTTGGACGCGTGAGATATTGGCGCCGCTGCTGCGCCAGGCGGGGCATGAGGTGGTGATGGGCCTGCCCGGCGATGCGGCGGTCGATCCGCAGGATGTCGTGCTGTTCACTGGATCGGAAGCGTCGGAGGCGAGCGAATTGCTGGGTTGCCGCGTCGTCCATCTGCGCGCCACCCCCCGGCCCAACGGCCCGCAGGACAGCAGCATCTATCGCTATGATCAGGACGCGCTGATGGCGGCGCTGTCCGGATCGCGGCGGTAAAGGGAGGAGCATAGCCCCATGAACCAGCTTTATCTCTTCGCCACGCTGGCCGGCACGCGGGTCGCCGTCGAGGCTCGCGAGGTCGAGGCGGTGGTCAAGCTCACCGACATCTCGCCGGTGCCGGGCATGGGCGCGCATGTCGCCGGGCTTTCCGCGCTGCGCAGCCGGGTGCTGACCATCATCGATGTCGCGGCGCTCGTCCGGGGGCGGCCGACGCCCGCGGAACAGCGCGGCTTTGCGATCATCGCGGACATTAGCGGCCACAGCTATGGGCTGATGGTCGATGCCGTCTACGACATCTGCCAGGTGCCGGAGGGCGAACTGCCGCTACGCGGTCAGCTCGATCCCGTCTGGTCGCCCTATGCCCGCGGCCTGGTGGAGCATGAGGGCCAGCCCTATCTGCTCGTGTCGCTGAGCGGTTTCATCGAGGCGGGCGCCATGGCCCAAGCGGCATGACCGCAGCCGGCATGACGATATTGTACCGGCGTTTACCAAATGCTCGCCTTTGCCGGTTAGGCTCGTGAAGATGGGACGCAAAACAAGGGACGCTCTATGAAAAACTGCCTGGTCGTGGATGATTCGAAAGTCATCCGCAAAGTTGCCCGCCACATATTGGAATCGCTCGACCTTTCCGTGAGCGAGGCGGTCGATGGCCGTGACGCCCTCACGCAATGCGAAACGTCCCTGCCCGACGTGGTTCTGCTCGACTGGAACATGCCGGTGATGAGCGGCATGGAATTTCTCCAGGCGCTGCCGGGCGCCAATCTGGCCGCCCGGCCCAAGATCATCTTCTGCACCACGGAAAACGGCATCGGCCATATCAAGGCGGCCGTCGAAGCGGGGGCGGACGAATATGTGATGAAGCCGTTCGACCGGGAAACGCTGGAAAGCAAGCTGACGATCGTCGGCGTGATCTAGCGCTGACTGGCGATCGATCGCCCTGCTCCTGACCTGATTTCTTGCCTTCGTTCAGAAAGATTTCCCTCGATGACCGTTCACGTGCCGATCATGGCCAGCAACCGGGACGAAGACAGGGCGTTGCGCACCCTGATCGTCGACGATTCGGTCGTGGTCAGGACGGTCATCGAACGGATATTGAACGCTGACCCGAGATTTTCCGTCTCCCACAAGACCAACAGCGCCGAACATGCGCTGGGATATCTGAGCGAGCATGAGGTCGATCTGGTCCTGCTGGACATCGAACTGGCGGGGCAGAGCGGGCTGATGGCGCTGCCCGCGATCCTGCGGACCAATCCGCGCGCCAAGGTCGTAATCCTGTCGGGCAATTGCGAGGAGGGGAGCGCCGCGGCGGTCGAAGCGCTGGCGCTGGGCGCGAGCGATATATTGGCCAAGCCTGGCAGCGGCAGCTTTGGCGAACATTTCCCCCAGGCCTTGATCGATCGGCTGTCGCGCCTGTTCAACGGCGACGCGACGCCTGTCATCGCCCGGCCCCCGCTGCGGATCGAACCGGAGCAGGCGGCCCAGCCGCTCGCCTGCCTGGGCATCGGCGCATCGACTGGCGGCATCCATGCCTTGGGACAGCTTTTCGCCGGTCTGGCCGCGCCGCTCGGCGTGCCGATCCTGCTGACCCAGCATCTGCCGGCCAGCTTCACTCATTATTTCGTCCAGCAATTGGGCCGCATGACCCCCTTGCGCGTCAAGGCGGCGGAACAGGGCGAAATCCTTGCCCCGGACACCGTCTATGTCGCGCCCGGCGACGCCAATCTCCAGTTGCGGCGGGGGCTCTATGGCCGGGTTTCCATCATGCTGAATCCGGACCGCACGCCCGCGGGCAATCTGCCTGGCGTCGACCCGATGTTCGCCAGCATGGCGCACGTTTACGGCGCGGGGGCTGCGGGCGTGGTCCTGACCGGCATGGGACGGGACGGCACGGTCGGCGCGCGGGATATCGTGGCGGCGGGCGGCTGGATTGTGGCGCAGGACGAAGCGAGCAGCGTCGTCTGGGGCATGCCCGGATCGATCGCGGGCGAAGGATTGAACTGCGCCCTGCTGGAACCCCATGCGATCATGGATTTCGTGGCGCGAAGAGGAAAGAACAGAAACTGATGGCATTGCCCCCTTCGGCCCCTTCCGTCTCGTCCGGTTCCGCTTCGTCCGCTTCCTCATCGTCCGGGGCGGCGCGCATCTTTTCCGGCCTGCTGGAAGCGCGCACCGGGCAGATATTGTCCGAAAGCCGCGCCTGGCGGATGGAAACGGTGCTGAAGCCGGTGCTGCGCGCCCATGGCCTTGGCGATATGGACGCGCTGGCGTCCCGGCTGATGGCGCGCAAGGACGCGGCGCTCGAAAATGACGTGGTCAACGCGCTGCTCAACAATGAAAGCAGCTTTTTCCGCGATTTCCAGATTTTCGACATGATCCATCGCCACATCCTGCCGCACATTCAGGCGCAGCGGTCCGACCGGACGCTGCGCATCTGGAGCGCGGGTTGCTCGACGGGGCAGGAGGTCTATTCGCTCGCGATCCAGCTTTGCAACGACATGGCGCGCTGGCGCGGCTGGCGGATCGAGATATTGGCAACCGACATTTCCACCGCCGCCATCACCCAGGCGAAAGCGGGCACCTTCACCCAGATGGACGTGCAGCGTGGCCTGCCTGTGAGCGACCTTCTCAAATGGTTCGAACCGTCGGGCGATGACTGGTGCGCCAATCCGGAGTTGCGCCGGATGATCGATTTCCGCACCGACAATCTGTTCGATGCGCAGGCGCCGAAGGGGGAATATGACCTTCTGCTCTGCCGGAATGTGCTGCTCTATTTCACGCCCGAACGTCGGCAGAACGTGCTGCGCCTGCTGTCCCGGCACAGCCATGGGCGGTCTGTCCTGCTGCTGGGGGCGGGCGAGACGGTGATCGGGCATAGCGACGAGTTCGTTCCCCATGCCGAATTCCGCGGCGGTTATGGCCGCCGCGCCGACGTTACGGCACAGACGGAGGGAGCGATGCGCCGGGCGCTTTGATCCTGCCGACCGCAAAATGCTGCGAGTCCGCTTGATTGGCCTGCCGCTGTCGGTCATGGTCTGCCTTGCGCCCGATGGCGGCGCTGACAGATAAGTGCGAGTGACTGGCCCTTCGCGATGACCGACTTTCCGATGATCGATACGCCGTCGCCCAATTTCGACGAGCGCAGCCTGCCGGTTTCCATGCTGGTGCTGCACTATACCGGAATGGTCGACGCGGCGACCGCGATCCACTGGCTGGTCAGCCCGGAATCCAAGGTGTCCGCCCATTATGTCGTGACCGAGGATGGGCAGGTCATCCGCATGGTGGATGAGGACAAGCGCGCCTGGCATGCAGGCCGGGCGCATTGGCGGGGCATTGACGACATCAATTCCGCCAGCATCGGGATCGAGATCGTCAATCCGGGCCATGAATGGGGCTATCGGCCGTTTCCGGATACGCAGATGGGGTCGTTGATCCCGCTGATCCACCAGATCGTCCAGCGCCACAAGATCACGCGCGGCAATATCGTCGGCCATAGCGACGTCGCCCCGGCGCGCAAGCAGGATCCCGGCGAGCTTTTTCCCTGGGGGCAGTTGGCGCGGCTGCGGCTGGCCCTGCCGCGCCCGACCAAGAATCTGATGGACCCCCATTGGAGCGACGGCGGCTTCATGCTGGCGCTGGAACGCTTCGGCTATGACATAGCCGAGCCGCAGGCGGCGGTGGTCGCGTTCCAGCGGCGCTTCCGGCCCGAACTGATCGACGGGATCATCGACGGCGAGTGCCGCGCGATCCTGCTGGCGCTGCTCCTCCCCAAACCGCGAGGGGATGATGATTAAGTGGGGATGACGGGGGGGGCGGACCTGTGTATAGGCGCCTCTGCCAGAGGGCCGGGCGGCCGCGGCGTGGAGGGGTACTTCCACGGCGAGGAAAGTCCGGGCTCCACGAAATGACGGTGCCGGCTAACGGCCGGCTGGAGTGATCCAAGGGACAGTGCAACAGAAAGCAGGTCGCCCAGTCTTTACGACTAAGCCTTCGGGCGGGCGAAATTGAAAGGGTGCGGTAAGAGCGCACCGCGTCTCCGGCAACGGAAGGCGGCACGGTAAACCCCACCGGGAGCAAGACCGAATAGGGGCGGCGCGCAGCTTGACTGCTAGGCTAAGTTTCGGCTGAGACCGCCCGGGTTGGTTGCTTGAGGGACGGAGCAATCTGTCCCCTAGAGGAATGGTCGCCACTCTCCTTACGGGGAGGACAGAACCCGGCTTACAGGCCCTCTGGCATTGGGACCGCATGATTTTAACCCCGCCGGGGGTGGCTTTCCGTCGGCGCCTTACCTAGTTTGAGTCGATGGCAAGAAGCAGCCGATCCAATGACTGGGGCTTTCCCCGCTGGCGCAGTTATGGCGCATCGCGAGAGGCGCAACAGGTGCGCCTGTGCGATCGGCATGGCTGCGACCGGCCGGGCGACTGCCCCGCGCCCAAATCGCCCAACAGCCGCGAGCGCTGGTATTTCTGTTCCGATCATGCGGCCGAATATAACCGCAACTGGGACTATTTTGAGGGTCTCGACCAGGAAGAACGGGAACAGCGCGAGCGCGCCGAGCGGCGCGATGCCGGTGGCTATCAGAACAGCGCCTATCATGGCTGGGGCGGTCCGGGCGATGGCACCCGATCGCGGGACGAGATGCATGCGCTCCAGGCGCTGGAGCTGGAGGACGATGCCGATTTCGAGGCGGTGAAGAAAAGCTGGCGCCGTCTCGCCAAGGAATATCATCCCGATGTGAAGCCCGGCGACGCGCAGGCGGCTGTGCGCTTCCAGACGATCCAGGCCGCCTATGAAGTGCTGCGCGCCGCCGAGGAACGGCGGACATGGAAGCCGCGGGAGCGGGCGGATTGAAGGATCATGTCCGGTCGAACTGGGATCATGCGGTGCTTGTCTGCCGCAAATGTTCGAAGAAACTGGACGGCGGCTTTGGCCGCGATGGCGACGAGCGGTTGGCCAAGGCGCTGCGCCGCCATCTTTCGCTGAAAAAGGGGCGTAAGGCGGCGGCGGGGATCGTGGAGGTCAATTGCCTGGGCGTTTGCCCCAAGGGCGCGGTGACGGTCGTTAACGGCGCCAGCGCACGCCAATGGCTGTTGGTGCAGCCCGATGCCGACCTTGATGAACTGGCCGCTACGTTGGGTCTTTTGCCCCACGCCTGAACCAATGGTCAGCCGGCACGGCGAACCGAGATGGGCGAAGCCAGATTTTTGTTGAGCATGGGGATCAGCGTCCGTTCCTCCTGATCGATCCGGCTCATGAGGCTTTTCACGATCTCGCGCGTCTCCTGGCAGAAGTCGGCCCATTCGCCGGCGATCCGGTGGTCGCTCCAGCGGGTCATATAGGCGGCAAAGGCCTCGCCCAGCGGTCCCATCTCGATCTGGAGACGCTGGGCGGTGGTGCGCAGTTGTTCATCGGCCATGCGCTGAACGCCGGGGTAGAATATCCGGTCCTCCAGCGCCAGATGGGCCATCAGCAGGCGCGCAAACTGCCAGCGCAGCGCGCCGATGGCTTGCGGCACGCGGTCATCCGCCACGGCGCGGGACAATTTGCCCGCCAGCACATGCAGTTCTTCATGTTGTCTGCACAGTTCAGTGAGATCCATCGCCGCTTCCTCGCTACCCTGAAGGCATCATGCGCGGCGTGCCTTAACAAAGGGTTGTGCAGACCTTCGGCAAAGCGGAAGGGCCGTCCGCCACCCGTCCCGGGCGGCGGACGGCCTGCCCGATCAGGCGGGCTGGTCGGCGCGGCTGACGCCTTCGCCGTCCAGGTTCAGTGCGACGAAATCCCAGTCGATCGCTTCCTTCAGCAGCTTTTCGGCATAGTTGGGGCGCAGGTTGCGATAGTCGATATAATAGGCATGTTCCCACACATCGAGGATCAGCAGCGGCGTGTGGCCATGCGCGACCGGCGTGTCGGCGTCATGATAGCTGGTGACTTCCAGCTTGCCGTCCTTCAGGATCAGCGCGGCCCAGCCGCTGGCGAAATGGCCGACGGCTTCGGCCTTAAGCTTGTCGACCAGAGCGTCGACCGAGCCGAAGCCTTCGTTGATGAGGTCGAGCAGCTTGCCAGAGGGCGCCTTCTTTTCGGGCGAAAGCGACAGCCAGTAGAATGTGTGGTTCCAGATCTGGCCGACCTGGTTGAACAGGCCGCCCTTGCTGGTCTTGATCAGCTCGACCAGCGACTTGCCCTGGAGCGAGGCGTCGGCGGCGACCAGTTCATTGGCCTTCACGACATAGGCATTATGGTGCTTGCCATGGTGAAAATCGAAGGTTTCAACCGAAAGAATATCGCCAAAGGCGTCTTTGGGATAGGGCAGGGGGGGCAGAATAAATGCCATGTCGGAACTCCTCGGTTCGTGATGGGATGGCCGCATAACGTTGATGCGGCCGGAAGGCTCCACGCCCCTAGCAGTCTTATTGCGCTGCGGAAAATACGATATTTTCTTTCAAGAGCGCGGAAATATCCATGTGACAGGACCGTAATGATGACATAGACTTAACGGTTAGGATCGGATGGCCGAATGGCGACCGGTTCGGAGGCCGCCCCGAAGAATGCGGCGGTCATAAATGGGGGAAGGGTCCAATGGCAAAATTCTTCGGCAATCTGCATCTTGTGCTGATCGCGGGGCTGCTGCTCGCGATCGTGGTGATGTTCGGCGCGCATGCCGGGCTGGTCGACGCCAACAGCATCTTTCGCTGGCTGCACCTGTTCTTCGGCATCACCTGGATCGGGCTGCTTTATTATTTCAACTTCGTCCAGATCCCGACCATGCCGGAAATCCCGGCGGAACTGAAGCCGGGCGTGTCCAAGCATATCGCGCCGGCGGCATTGTTCTTCTTTCGCTGGGCGGCGGCCTTTACGGTTCTGACGGGCCTCATCGTCGCCTGGCTGGCCGGTTACATCCACCAGGCGCTGCTGGTTCAGGCGCCCTATACGCTGATCGGCATCGGCATGTGGCTGGCGCTGATCATGGCGTTCAACGTCTGGTTCGTGATCTGGCCGAACCAGAAGAAGGCGCTCGGCATCGTTCCGGCAGAGGATGATGTGAAGGCGAAGGCGGCGACCACGGCGATGATCGCCAGCCGCACCAATACGATCCTGTCGCTGGCGATGCTTTATTGCATGGTCAATTTCAGTTGAATTGGCAGGGGCGGGCGTCCCGTGACGCCTGCCCCTATCCCTGTGGCGGGGTGGTTTCGCCAATCTCTTCGCTGTCCAGCTTTTCGCCCAGGTCAAGGCCGTGGCGCATCAGCATGGGAATGTTGGCGGCGGCGAAGACGACCGACACGATGGTCACGCCCCACACTTTGACGGCGAGCCAGCTATCGAAGCTCATGGAGCGACGCATGATTTCATTGGCGAGCGCCATGGCGACGAAGAAAAAGGCCCAGTTGCGCGACAGCTTGCGCCAGCCGGCTTCGGTCAGGCCGTCATAGGCGGCCTGTAGCAGATATTTGAGCAGCGGCTTGCCGCGCATCAGCCCCGCGAACAGCATCAGCGCGAAGAAGGCGTAGATGATGGTCGGCTTCAACTGGATGAAGCTCTGGTCGCGGAAATAGATGGTGAGGCCGCCGAAAAAGAGGATCAGCATTGCCGACAGCCAGAGCATTGGGGAAACGCGGCCGAGCTTCACCTTGGAGATGAGGACGGCGATGACGATGGCGGCCATGAAGGCGGCGGTGCCGAAGGTCATGGCGGTGATCGGATTGCCCGGCCCCCAGACCCAGCCCGCGCCCTTGTAGGTGAGGAAGAAGACCAGCAGTGGACCGAAGTCCAGCGCGAGGCTGAGATTGCCGCCATGGGTGGGTTTTTTCGGGTCAGCCATGACTAGACGCTCCGTTGCTCCTGCGAAGGCAGGAGCCCAGGCCCGCCGTCTGAACTGGGCTCCTGCCTTCGCAGGAGCACGTTGTTACGCCACGGGAAGGCCATTCACCGCGCATAGGCCGTCCCCGCAATCGCCCGCGCCATGTCGCCGGGATCGAAGGGGCGCAGATCCTCGATCTTCTCGCCCACGCCGATGGCATGGATGGGCAGGCGATATTTCTCCGCCGCCGCGACCAGCACGCCGCCGCGCGCCGTGCCGTCCAGCTTGGTCATGACCAGCCCCGTCACCTGCGCGACTTCCTTGAAAACCTCGATCTGGCTCAACGCATTCTGCCCCGTGGTGGCATCCAGCACCAGCACAACGTCATGCGGCGCTGCCGGGTTCAACCGGCCGAGCACGCGGCGAATCTTGGCCAACTCGTCCATCAGCTCGGTCTTGTTCTGAAGTCGGCCCGCCGTGTCCACGATCAGCACGTCGATGCCGGTGGCAGTCGCCTGCTTGACCGCATCGAAGACGATGCCCGCCGCGTCGCCGCCTTCCTTGCCCGCGACGATGGGGATGCCGAGGCGCTCCGCCCAGACCTTGAGCTGGCCGATCGCGGCGGCGCGGAACGTGTCGCCGGCCGCCAGCATCACGCCATAATCCTGTTCAAGGAAGAGGTTGGCGAGCTTGGCGATAGTGGTGGTCTTGCCCGATCCGTTGACGCCGATGACGAGGATGACCTGCGGGCGGGGAAAGGCTTCGATCTCCAGCGGGCGGGCCACGGGGGCGAGGGTCTTCTCGATCTCCTCCGCAATGATCTCGCGCAGATAGTCTTCGGTCAGTTCGCGGTTATAGCGGCCTTCGGAGAGCCGGTCGCGCACGCGGGCGGCCATGGCCGGGCCAAGGTCGCTGACGATCAGCGCTTCCTCGATCTCGTCCAGGGTCTGCTCATCGAGCGCGGCCCTGGTGAACAGGCCGGTGAGATTTTCTCCGAGCTTGTCGGAAGTGCGCTTGAGGCCGCCGAAGAGGCGATCGCGCCAGGATGTTTCAGCCATTATGCAATACCGTCATTCCCGCGAGGGCAGGAATCCATCTCCCGCCATATCCGTAAAGGGCTTGCGCCGGAGATGACGAAGAAATGGAAATCCCAATCACGCCGCCTCTTGCGCGATCAGCGCGCCATTCTCAAGGCCTGTGATGGTCGCGCGGACGATGGAGGAGGGAGGCTGGGGCACGGCGAACCGCACCGGGGCGAAATTTTCCGCATGGCCCGAAAGCCCGTTGCGCTCCACCAGCACCGATTGTTCGGAGCCGAGGAGGCTTTTGAGCCAGTCTTCCCGCTGCGCCTCGCAGGCCGAGCGGAGGCAGGCGGCGCGCTCCTTGACGCGCAAGCGATCGACCTGCGGCATGCGGGCGGCAGGGGTTCCGGTGCGCGGCGAATAGGGGAAGATATGGCCGTGGACGATGGCGCATTCCTCGACCAGCTTCAGGCTGTTTGCGAACATCGCTTCATCCTCCGTCGGGAAGCCCGCGATGATGTCGGCGCCGATGCTGATGTCGGCGCGGGCGGCCTTGAGGCGTTCCACGATGCGGATCGCATCGGCGCGGCTGTGGCGGCGCTTCATGCGCTTGAGGATCATGTCGTCGCCCGCCTGGAGCGAGAGATGGAGGTGCGGCATCATGCGCGGCTCATGGGCGAGCAGGTCGAAGAGGCGCTCGTCAATCTCCACGCTGTCGAGCGAGGAAAGGCGCAGGCGAGGGAGGTCGGGCACGCCCTTCAATATGCGTTCGATCAGCAGGCCGAGCGAAGGCGCGCCGGGCAGGTCGGGGCCGTAGCTGGTGACATCCACGCCGGTCAGGACGATTTCCTTATAGCCCGCATCGACCAGAAAGCGGGCCTTTTCGATGACCGCGCCCGCGGGGACCGAGCGGCTGTTTCCGCGGCCATAGGGAATGATGCAGAAGGTGCAGCGGTGGTCGCAGCCATTCTGCACCTCCAGAAAGGCGCGGGCATGTTCGGCAAAGGCGCTCGCCATATGCGGCGCGGTTTCGCGCACGGCCATGATGTCGGAGACCTGGACTTTTTCCGCCGCCCCAAGATCATTCGTCATCCCAGCATAGTGGCTGGCCTCCATCTTCTCGCGATTGCCGATCACGGCATCGACTTCGGCCATGGCGGCGAAAGTCTCAGGCTCGGTCTGCGCCGCGCAGCCCGTCACCATGATCCGCGCATCGGGCCGATCCCGGCGGGCGCGGCGGATGGCCTGCCGGGTCTGGCGCACCGCCTCGGCCGTCACGGCGCAGCTATTGACGACGATCAGATCTTGCCTGTCGCCCGCCATTTCGCGGCCAGCAATCTCCCGAATCGCCTCGCTCTCCGCGATGTTGAGGCGGCAGCCTAAGGTGATGATCTGCGGCGCGTTTTTGGTGGGGGTAGGCATCTAAAAGCGCGCCCAGTCAGCCTCGCCGTCAAAGACATGGGTGGCAGGCCCGGTCATCAATATGTGCCCGCCCGGCGCCCAGTCGATCACGAGATCGCCGCCGGGCAGCGTGACTCGGGTGGGGCCGCTCACCAGCTTGCGGCGCACCGCCGCCACCGCCGTCGCGCAGGCGCCGGTGCCGCAGGCGCGGGTGAGGCCTGCGCCGCGCTCCCAGACGATCAGGCGGATATGATTCTCACCCATAATTTGCGCGAAATTCACGTTCACTCGAGCCGGGAACAGCGGGTCCGTCTCGATAAGCGGTCCCAGCCGCTCGATATCCACCGCGTCCAGATCGTCGCAGAAGAAGATGACATGCGGATTGCCGACATTGACCGCTACTGGCGCGGGCAGCTCTTCCCAGCTTACCGGCATGACCAGCGTGTCCATGGCGTAGGCGAGGGGGATCGCATCCCACTCCAGCCGGGGTTCGCCCATGTCGACGCTGGCGCCGCCGTCCACGCCCTTCGCGTCCAGCAGTCCGGCCTTGGTTTCGATCAGCACGTCCCGCCCGACGAACAGCGGCACGCAGCGGGTCGCGTTGCCGCAAGCCTCCACTTCGCTGCCGTCGCTGTTGAAGATGCGCATCGACACGTCGGCGCGGTCGGAATGGCCGATGAGGATGAGCTGATCGCAGCCGATCCCGGCATGGCGGTCGGCAATGGCCTGCGCGCGCGCAGGCGTCATGTCGAGCGCCGCGTCCCGCGCGTCGATCACGACGAAGTCGTTGCCCAAACCATGCATTTTCGAAAAACGGCCCATAGCGCGGCGCATGTAAGGCCAATGCGGGGAAAAGACCAGCCTATCCGGCGTGCCTATCCCGTATTCAGGGCCGCACGCTTGCGTCCATAGAGGAAATAGACAGCCAGCCCGATCGCGTTCCAGATGAAGCAGGCGAGGATGGTCTTCACCGGCAGGCTGATGAACAGATAGGCGCAGCCGCCAATCGCGCCAAGGCCGACCAGCCATCCCGCAGGGGCGCGGAAGGGGCGCTTGAGGTCGGGCATCCGCCGTCGCAGGATCAAGAGGCAAGCGCCCACGGCGGTAAAGGCGATCAGCGTCCCCGCATTGGCGAGCGCGGCGATCTCATCGATGGGTAGCACGCCCGCTATGATCGCGACCAGCACGGCGGTCATGCCGGTGATCCGGGCGGGCGTGCCGCGCTTGGAGATCAGCGCCAGCCTCTGCGGCAGGAAGCCGTCCCGCGCCATGACGAGGAAGATGCGGCTCTGCCCATAGAGAAAGCCGAGCAGCACCGTCGGCAGCGCAATCACCGCCGCTATGGCGACGATCCTGGCCACCTGTCCCTGCCCCATCTCCCGCAGGATCAGCGCCAGCGGCTCCGGGCTGTCGGCAAAGCGGGTGAAGGGCATCGCCCCGATCGCCGCCGCCGCTACAGCCACATAGATCAAAGTGCAGACGATCAGCGACCCGACGATGCCGATGGCAAGGTCGCGATCCGGGTTCTTCGCTTCCTCCGCCGCGGTCGAGATCGCGTCGAAGCCGTAAAAGGCGAAGAAGATAATCGCCGCCGCCGCCATGACGCCGCGCTCGACGCCATCCGGCCCCATCGACTTGGCGAAGCCGAAGGGCATGAAAGGCGAGAGATTCTGCGCGTCGAAGGCGGGCAGAGCGATGGCGACGAACAGGCTGAGGGTGGCGATCTTGATGAGGACCAGCAGCGCGTTCAGTCGCGCGCTTTCATGGGTGCCCAGCATCAGCAGCCCCGCCACCACGGCGATGATGAAGATGGCAGGCACATTGACGAGACCGCCCAGTTCCGGCCCCTTGGTCAACAGCTCGGGAAAGCCCACCAAGGTCAGCAGCGGCGCGGCATAGCCCGACCAGCCCACCGCCACGGTCGACACCACCAGCGAATATTCGAGGATCAAGCTCCATCCGACGATCCAGGCGATGCCTTCGCCCAGGACCACATAGCTGTAGCTATAGGCACTCCCGGCCGCGGGCATCATGGTGGAAAGCTCGGCATAGGCCAGCGCCGCGCAGGCGCAGATCGCGCCCGCGATGGCGAAGGACAGCAGCACCGCTGGCCCCGCCCGGTCCGCGCCGACGCCGATCAGCGTCAATATGCCGGTGCCGACGATCGCTCCCACGCCCAGCGCCAGCAGATGCGGCCAGGACAAGGTGCGTGCCAGCCTATGCCCTTCCTGTGCGGGCATCATCGCCCCCATCGGCTTGCGGCGCGTCCAGCTCATGTCCTTTTTCTCCCCCTTTTGCGGGCACCTTGCCGTTGCAGGAGCGGCTGGCAAGAAAAATTTATACAAATGTAAATCAACTGATCGCCGCCTCTCGCGACTCCGCTGATATTCTGTTACAGGGCCGTAAACAAAGGTCGCGACAGCTTTAATCTTCCAAGGGGGGCGTCCGATGGATGCTGCTGCGTCGACCGTTCCGGTATCGGTCCGGAACAATGGCTTTTATCTGGGAATGTCGGTCGCCATCGCGGCGACGGTGATTGGCGGTTTCGGTTCCTTCGCGCTGCGCGGGTTCGTGGATGTCGGACGCGTGCCCTATTGGGTGCATGTCCATGGCGCCGTGTTCGTGAGCTGGACGCTGCTGTTCGTGATGCAGAACGCCTTCGCCCATCGCGGGTCGATGGCCCTGCATCGGCGCATGGGATGGGTCGCTGTCGGGCTGGCCACGGCGATGGTGCCGCTGGGCGTCGTTACCGTGTGCATGGCGGTGGTCCTCGATCGGGTGCCGCCTTTCTTCACCCCCACGATCTTCCTGGCGTTGAGCGTGCTGGAGCTGATCGGCTTCATCACGTTGCTGACTGGCGCGATCCGGCTGCGGCGCTCCACCGAATGGCATCGGCGGCTGATGCTGTGCGCGATGGTGGCGATTATCGGACCGGCCTTCGGGCGCTTGCTGCCGATGCCGCTATTGGGGCCTTGGGGCGGGCTGGCGGTCATGAGCGGGCAGATGCTGTTCGTGGCGGTCGGCGTCGTCCATGATCTCGCCTCGCGTGGGCGGGTGCATCCGGCCTATGCGGTGGGCGCGGCGGTGATTTTGGCGGAAGGGCTGGCGGTGCCGATCCTCGCCGCCACGCCGCCCATCGTCTGGCTGGCCTCCGCTTTGGCAGGCTGAGCCGCTTTCGGTTGCGTCGGGGGCGTGCTTGCGTTAAGGGCGCCCCTGCAATCGGACGGCTTGCCGTTTGATACCCTGACAGATCCATGGCGCTTGAAATGGGGCACCGGATGGACGCTGGCCGGCGAGGATTCGCCCGCCGGCGATTTTGTCGTTTGGCGGGGTAAGCACAGTTTTCCGGGCTTTTCGGCCCAAATGAGGTGATGATGTTCGATTCGCTAAGCGATCGTCTCGGTGGGGTATTCGACAAGCTGCGTGGGCGCGGTGCGCTTACGGAGGACGATGTCCGCGCCGCGATGCGCGAGGTGCGAATCGCGTTGCTCGAAGCCGATGTCGCCCTTTCCGTCGTCCGCGAGTTCGTCGAGGATGTGACCGAACAGGCGGTCGGCCAGAACGTCCTGCGTTCGGTGACGCCGGGCCAGCAGGTGGTGAAGATCGTCAGCGACGCGCTGACCGCCGTGCTGGGGTCGGAAACCTCCGATCTGCTGATCGACGTGACGCCACCCGCCGTCATCATGATGGTCGGCTTGCAGGGGTCGGGCAAGACCACCTCCACCGCCAAGATCGCCAAGCGCCTCAAGGAAAAAGAGCGCAAGAAGGTGCTGATGGCGTCGCTCGACGTCCAGCGCCCCGCCGCGCAGGAGCAGTTGGCGGTTCTGGGCACCCAGACCGATGTGGCGACGCTGCCGATCGTGCCGGGCCAGCAGCCGGTCGAGATCGCCAAGCGCGCCTTGCAGGCGGCGAAGCTCCAGGGTTTCGACGTGGTGATGCTCGACACCGCCGGGCGTCTGCATGTCGATCAGGCGCTGATGGACGAGATGAAGGCTGTCGCTGACGTCTCCAACCCGGCGGAAATCCTGCTGGTGGTCGACTCGCTGACCGGCCAGGACGCGGTGAATGTCGCGTCCAGCTTTACGAGCCAAGTGCCGCTGACCGGCGTGGTGCTGACCCGTATGGACGGCGACGCCCGTGGCGGTGCGGCGCTGTCGATGCGCGCGGTGACCGGCCGTCCGATCAAGTTTGCGGGCACCGGCGAAAAGCTGGATGCCATTGAGCAGTTCCATCCGCAGCGTGTCGCGCAGCGCATTCTGGGCATGGGCGACGTCGTGTCGCTGGTCGAGAAGGCGGCCGAGAGCATCGACGCCGAGGAAGCCGACAAGCTCGCCAAGAAAATGGCCAAGGGTCAGTTCGACATGAACGACCTGCGCGCCCAACTGGGTCAGATGCGCCGCATGGGCGGCCTTGGCGCGCTGGCGGGCATGTTGCCGGGCTTGAAAAAGGCGCAGGCGGCGATGGCCAATAGCGGCGCCAACGACAAGACGCTGATTCATCTCGACGCGATGATCGGCTCTATGACGCCCAAGGAGCGGGAAAAGCCCGCCCTCATCAACGCCAAGCGCAAGATTCGCATCGCCAAGGGTAGCGGCACCACGGTGCAGGAAGTGAACCGTCTCCTGAAAATGCATCAGGAAATGGAAACGGCGATGAAGAAGATCCGCAAGATGGGCGGCCTGAAGGGGCTGGCCAAGATGTTCACCGGTGGTGGGCTCGATGGGATGCTCGGCGGTGGCGGCGCGCCTCCGCAGGGTCTGCCGGGGCTGGGGGGCAATATGCCCAACCTTCCGCCCGGTTTTCAGAATTTCCTCAAGAAATAAATATTTTCAAGCAATTAGATTAGTCAGAAAGGTAAGGTCAGTTATCCATGGCAACGTCCATTCGTCTTTCGCGCGGCGGTTCCAAGAAGCGTCCCTATTATCGCATCGTCGTGGCCGACAGCCGCGCCCCGCGTGACGGCAAGTTCATCGAGCGCATCGGCAGCTACAACCCCGTCCTGCCCAAGGGCGACGAAAAGCGCGTCGTGATCGACGTCGAGCGCGCCAAGCACTGGGTTGCCGCAGGCGCCCAGCCGACCGACCGCGTGGCCCGCTTCCTCGATGCCGCGGGCGTGAAGGAACGCGCTGCCCGCAACAACCCGAAGAAGGCCGAGCCGGGTCAGAAGGCCAAGGATCGCGCCGAAGACCGCGCCGCCAAGGCTGCGGAAGCCGCTGAAGCTGCCGAAGCCGCCAAGGCTGCCGCCGCTGAAGCCGCTGCCGCTCCGGCCGTGGAAGAAGCCCCGGCTGCTGAAGAAGCGGCTCCGGCTGAAGAACAGGCTGAAGGCTGAATCCTTTGACCGACACGCCCGTCACTCTCGCCGTCATCATCGGTGCGCATGGGGTGGCGGGCGAAGTCCGTCTGAAGCTCTTTGGGGAGGGGGCTGAGGCTCTCAAATCCTATAAGGGCTTCGATGCGGCGGGGCGCACGCTGACCTTGAAGTCGGTGCGCCCCGGCCCCAATGGCGCCGTCGCGCGCTTCGCTGAGATTGGCGACCGGAGCGCTGCCGAAGCCCTGCGCGGGACCGAACTCACCGTGCCCCGTTCCGCCCTGCCTCCGCTGGGGGAGGGCGAATATTATCATGCCGATCTCATTGGCTTGCCCTGCCTCTCCAGCGATGGCGAGGCGTTGGGCCATATCGTCGCGGTCGAGAATTTCGGCGCGGGCGATATCATCGAAGTCGAACGGACAGCTATTGATGGCAAGGGCGGCAAACGCTTCATGGCGCCGATGCACGCCGTGACCATCGCGGATGATCGGGCGGTGATCGAGGTGGCATTCGCCGTCTGATTGATCGAGTTTAGTGAAGCATGGAAGATCGTGCTCCAGCCTTTGCAGGAGCGCGCATAGTTGAAAACCACAGTAAGGCGCCCAACCATGCCGAAAATCCTTGCTGCCCTCTATCTGCTGTTGATGGTCGCCGCTGGCTGGCGGCTGTTCACCATGTCCTGGTCACGCGGGCTGAAAATCGCTGCGGCGGTAGGGCTGATCATTCCTATTCCCATGCTGTTCCTGCTGCCGGCGCTGATGCAGCCGGATCGGCCCTTCGCCGATCTGCTGCGCGCCATCGGCGTCGCATTGATGGGTGGTGGCGCGGTGTCGCTGCTGGGCGGCATGGCGGGGGCATGGCTCAAGGCGCGCAAGGCATGAGCTTTCATGCGCAGATACTGACGCTTTATCCAGAGATGTTTCCGGGGCCGCTTGGCCTATCGCTTGCGGGACGGGCGCTGGTTGAGGGAAAGTGGGCCTGCGACCCTATCCATATTCGCGACTTTGCCACTGACAAGCATCGCACGGTGGACGATACTCCGGCGGGCGGCGGTGCGGGCATGGTGCTGCGCGCCGATATCCTTGGCCTCGCCATCGACCATGCGCTGGAAAAGGCGCCCGATCTGCCCGTCATCGCCATGACGCCGCGCGGGGCGCCGATCACCCAGCGCCGTATCCGCCAGCTCGCCGCCGGACCCGGAGCCACCATCCTCTGCGGCCGGTTCGAGGGTTTTGACGAACGGATTTTCGAGGCGCGCCCGGTCGAGCAGATCAGCATGGGCGACATCATCCTCTCCGGCGGAGAGATGGGCGCGCTGATGCTGCTGGATGCTTGCATCCGCCTGCTTCCTGGGGTAATGGGCGCCGCTTCCAGTGGGGATGAAGAGAGCTTCGAAAGCGGCCTTCTCGAATATCCGCACTATACCCGACCCGCTGAGTGGGAAGGGCGCACGATCCCTGAAGTGTTGCGATCGGGGGATCATGCGAAGATCGCCGCCTGGCGGAAACAAAGGGCGGAGGATGACACACGGCTAAGGCGGCCGGACCTTTGGGAACGCCATATCGGCGTTCGGGACCAGTCGCCCTCTGGTGCGCAACGCGAAAAGTAGGACTAAGCTCATGAACTTGATCCAGCAGATCGAGGCTGAAAACATCGCGGCTCTCGCCAAGGATATTCCGGAATTCCGTCCGGGTGACACGCTGCGCGTCGGCGTGAAGGTCATCGAAGGTGAGCGCAGCCGCGTTCAGAATTATGAAGGCGTCTGCATCGCCCGCTCGAACAAGGGCATGGGCAGCAACTTCACCGTGCGCAAGATCAGCTTCGGTGAAGGTGTGGAGCGCGTTTTCCCGCTCTATTCCCCGAACATCGATTCGATCACCGTCGTCCGCAAGGGCGTGGTGCGTCGCGCGAAGCTCTATTATCTGCGCGGCCGCACCGGCAAGCGCGCTCGCATTGCCGAGCGCCGCGACGTGCGCAGCGAGGATTGATCGCTTTTACGCCGTCTTGACAGTTGTAAAAAAGAGACAGGCGGCGTCCCATCGGGACGCCGCCTTTTTCTTTATATCTCAATGATTTGATGAAAGATGAACGCGTTTTTCGTCTTCCGTTTTCCAAGAGATTTTGCGCCGCAGCAGAAATTCATTTTTCTTTGATGGCGGTTTTGTGTCAGCGTTCCGTTTCCAGAGATTGCTCAATATTTCCAAAATTCAATCCTGCGGGTTTGGAGCAGGATCAATGCGTCTCAAATAATTTGCCGAAAACGGATAAATAATAACGAGAAAATATCGGTCGGGAGAGGCTCTCTTCATAATGAAGCAAGGGGCTGGTTCATGAACCGTAAGAGTTTCGTTTCTCGCGCAGCCATGGTTATAGCGCTGTCTTCTCCAGCGGCCGTTCTGGCACAGACCGATCCGCAGGCGGCCTCCGCTACCGATGGCGCGGCGATCATCGTCACCGGCACACGCGCGACCGGCGTCACGGCGGCCGAAAGCGCTGCGCCGATCAAGGTTCTCGATAGCGAAGCGCTGACCAAGGTCGGGCAACCCAATCTCAACCAGGTGCTGACGCAGCTTGTTCCTTCCTTCACTGCGGAAGCCTTTGGCGGGGACACGGCGAACCTGACACTCTCGGCGCGTCTGCGCGGCCTCAGCCCGAACCATGCACTGGTCCTGGTGAACGGCAAGCGGCGGCACGGCACGGCCAATCTTCACGTTCTGGGTGGGCCCTTCCAGGGTGCGGTGGCGCCCGACCTCGACCTGATCCCGCCGGGCGCAATCGGCCGGATCGAGGTGCTGGAGGACGGCGCGGCGGCGCAATATGGGTCCGATGCGATCGCGGGCGTCATCAACATCATCCTCAAGGAAGACAAGGGCTCCATCTCCGGCAATCTGACCGCCGGGCAATATTATAAGGGCGACGGCAACACTTATTCGGGCAGCGTGACCTTCGCGCCGGACGTCGGGCCGGACGGCTATCTCAACTTCACCATGTTCCATCGCTTCCACGGTTTCTCGCAGCGCGGTGGCGTTGATTCGCGCATCTATAATGAAGACGGCACGCTGCGGTCCGATCTTGGCGCCGCGCATACGGCGATGGCGGCGATCGGCCTGCCCAATGCGCCCTATACCAACCGCATCGTTGGCGATTCGCGCTCGACGCTCAGCACTATCATGTATAATGCGGGCTATGATTTCGGGGGCGTCGAACTTTACGCTTTCGGCAGCTATGGGCGGCGCGAGGCGAGCGCCTATGAAAATTACCGCCAACCCTGGCGCGTCTCTCGCTCCCCGGTCCTGGGCGTTGCTGGCGAGCAGATTCTATATAGTGCCACCGGCTTCAACCCGCGTGAGGCGATCAAGGAGGATGATTTCTCCAACACCGGCGGGATCAAGGGCGAGGCGGGCGGCTTCCGCTGGGATCTCAGCACCACCTATGGGCAGGATTATGCCAAGCTCTACACGCTGGATTCCGCCAACCGGAGCCTGTTCATCAACACCGGATCGACGCCGAGCAATTTCTATGACGGCTTCCTGAAGGCGACGGAATGGACCAGCAATCTCGACATCGCAAAGGAGTTTGATGTCGGCCTGGTGCAGCCGGTCAATCTGGCCTTCGGCGCGGAATATCGGGAGAATACATTCTCCATCGGCAAGGGCGACTTCGCATCGACCTATTTCGAGGGGGGCCAGTCCTATCCGGGCTTCGTGTCGACCGACGCTGGCAAGCATAAGCGGCACAACGTCGCGGCCTATGTGGACCTGGCGCTGAATCCGATCGACATGTGGAAGATCGACGGAGCTGTCCGTTACGAGGATTATAGCGATTTCGGCACAAAATGGACGTGGAAGGTCACGACCCGCTTCGACTTTACCGAGCAGTTCGCATTGCGCGGTACGGTCAGCACCGGCTTCCGCGCGCCGTCGCTGCTGGAGGAATATTATTCCTCGACCAATGTCGGGCCGACGACGGCCTTCGTTCAGTTGCCGCCCAACTCGGCCGCGGCGAAGCTGCTGGGCTATGACGACCTGAAACCGGAAACGTCGACCAATTTCAGCGCTGGCCTGGTCATCCGGCCAATCCCCAAGCTGAACGTCACGATCGATGCTTATCAGGTGAAGGTGAAGGACCGAATCGTCGGGACAGGGTCCATCTTCGGTCTCGTCGGTGGGCAATTGGCGCCGAGCAACGGCCAGTTTTCAGGTCAGGACGTGCTCGATGCCATTGCCGCCCATGGCAATGTTCTCGATCCCTTCGTGCTGCAGAATGGCGATGCTGGCATCACGCTCTTCACCAACGGTGCCGACACCCGGACGCGCGGCGTCGACGTGACGGCCAGCTATCCGACGCCCATCGGGGACGGCAGCATCCTCTGGTCCCTGTCAGCGAATTATAATGAAACGAAGATCACCCATCTCAATCTGACCGATGCCTTCTTCGCGGCGGACTCGCGCAGCATATTGGAGAACGCCTCACCCAAATATAAGGTGATTCTGGGCGCTCTGCTGACCTGGGGCGGCTTCAGCATGAACCTGCGGGAGACCTTCTACGGCAAAGCCTCGCAGGTGGTGCTGTATAATGGCACGACTCCCACGGTGAAGTCGGGGGCCGCCGCGCTCACCGATCTGGAAGCGAGCTACGACCTGACCCCGGCGATCAAGCTGTCGTTCGGCGCCAACAACCTCTTCAACAAGAAGGCGGATACGGTGCCCAATGGGGCTGACGGCCTGCCGATCGATGGTGGAGCGGTGCTGAATGCGCCGGTCACGTTCACGCCCTATGGCATCAATGGCGGCTATTATTACGGCCGTATCAACTTCAGCTTCTGACGGCACCTTGGGCGGTCACCGGCTTTCGGGCCGGTGGCCGCTTTCCTTTCGGGGATATGGCCGCCAACCGGGCCGATCATGACCTTACTGACTCACAGGCTGGCCACGCTCACGGATGAAGCATCGCTTTCCGCTGCTATGACATTGGCCATTGACCGGTTGCAGGATGATTTCCTCACGCCGGCACAGGTGAGGGCCAGCCATGCCTTCATGGGGCTGGACAGCCGGTTGATCAGCGACGGCACTTATTTCGTGATCGAGGATCGGGGGCAGATCGCCGGTTGCGACGGCTTATGGCGGCAATCATAGCGCAGGCCGTGACGACCGGCTGCTCGATCCGGGGACAGAGGCGGCCAAGGTGCGGGCGATGTACACGCATCCCGACCATGTGCGCAAAGGCGTTGGCAGGTTGATCCTGTCGCTCTGCGAACAGGCGGCGCGGGTGGAGGGTTTCTCCGCGCTGGAACTGTCCGCCACCATGGCGGGCGTGCCGCTTTATCGCAGCTTCGGTTTCATCGATGTGCACGCGTTCGAGGATCGCGGCGTGCCGCTGATCTTGATGCGCAAGCCTATTGCCGACTTGTGAACCAGAGGCCGATCAGGCTGAGCGCCGCTGCCGCCGACATATAGAGGCCGACCAGTTCCACCCCCTGAACCTGGATCAGCCAGGTCGCGACGATCGGCGCCAGCGCGCCGCCGATGATCCCGCCCAGATTGAAGGCGAAGGACGCGCCGGTATAGCGAAGCTGCACCGGGAAGAGATGCGGCAGATAGGCGCCCAGCGGGCCATAGACGAAGCCCATCAGAAACAGCGCGAGGCTGAGGATCAGGAAGATCGGCAGCAATTGCCCGGTGCCGATGGCGGGGCCGAAAATCACGCCCATCAGCACCGTGCCGATGCAGCCCGCCACCAGCACGCGGGTCGGGCTGCTCCTGTCCGCCCACCAGCCGGCGAGGATGATGCTGAGCGCCATGAACAGGATCGCGCCGAGCTGGATCGCCAGGAAGGTTTCCCGGTCGATCATGAGCGTGGCGGTGCCGTAGCCAAGGGCAAAGGCTGTCGCGATATAATAGACCGCGAAGCAGGCGGCGCAGGCAAAGGTGCCCGCGATCGCGGCGCCCAAATGGTTCTTGAACAGCGTGGCCAGCGGCACGGCGGGCGGCGGGGCTTCGGCTCTGGCGGCGGCGAATTCCGGCGTCTCGGTGAGTTTCAGGCGAATCCACAGACCCAGGAACACCAGGACCGCGCTGCCCAGGAAAGGCAGGCGCCAGCCCCAGGCGAAGAAATCCTTGTCGCTGAGGAAGGTGCCAAGGATCAGGAACAGCCCGTTGGCGGCGAGGAATCCGACCGGCGCGCCCAATTGCGGGAACATGCCGAAGCGCGCCCGCCAGCCAGGCGGGGCGTTCTCCACCGCCAGCAGAGCCGCGCCGCCCCATTCGCCGCCCAGCCCGAACCCCTGACCGAAGCGCAGGATGCAGAGGATCAGCGGCGCCCACCAGCCGATGCTCTGATAGGTCGGCAGGAAACCGATGGCGAGGGTCGATCCGCCCATCAGCATCAGCGACGTCACCAGCGTCGTCTTGCGCCCGATGCGGTCGCCATAATGGCCGAACACCGCCGCGCCCAAGGGCCGGGCGAAAAAGGCGAGGGCAAGGCTGCCATAGGCCGCCAGCAATTGCGCGGAAGGGGAGGAGGAGGGAAAGAAAAGCGGGCCGAAGACCAGGCTGGCGGCGGTGGCGTAGATATAGAAGTCGTAAAATTCGACCGCCGTGCCGATCAGGCTGGCCGCCAGCACCCGCTTGTGGCGCAGCATCGCGTCCATCCCGCCCATTTTCCCGGCCCCTGCCTCCACCGCTTGCACGCCCCCCGTCGCCATTATTTCGTCGCCCGCTTCTGGTTCAGCAATTCATAGGCCATGACCGCGCAGGCGACCGCCGCGTTCAAACTGTCGGCCTTGCCCAGCATCGGCATCTTCACCAGCAGGTCGCATTCGGCCTCATAGCTTTCAGGTAAACCCTGCGCTTCATTGCCGACCAGCAGGAAGCTGGGGCTTTGGTAGCGCGGCTCCTGATAGTCGTGCGTGGCCTTCAGGCTGGTGCCGATCAGTTCGCCCGGCCCCTCGCGCAGCCAGTGCATGAACTCGCCCCAGCGCGCCTGGGTGATACTTTGGGTGAAGAGGGCGCCCATGCTGGCGCGCACGGATTCGACGGAAAAAGGATCGACGCAATCGTCGATCAGGATCAGCCCGCCCGCGCCCACGGCATCTCCGGTGCGCAATATGGTGCCCAGATTGCCGGGATCGCGCAGCGACTGGGCGACGATCCAGATATCGGCCTTGCCGCGGTCGAGCTTCGCCAGCGGGGTCAGCCGGTCGCGATAGACGCCGACCACGGCCTGCGCATTATCCTTGCCGGAGATTTTCGAGAGGATATCGGGCGTGGTTTCGATGACGTCGCCGCCCGCCGCCTCCATCGCCGCGATCAGATCGGCGGCCAGCGGGTGGGTCGACCCGGCATGGAACAGCATTTCTGGCAGCACGCCTTCCTCGCGCGCTTCGGTCAGGATGCGCAGCCCTTCGGCCAGGAACAGCCCCTCGGCCTTGCGGAATTTCTTCTCCCGCAGGGAGCGGACGCGCTTCACCAGCGGGTTGGAAAATCCGGTGATTTCTCGCGCCACGATCCTGTCTCAAACCTTTTGAATGTCCGCCGAAACGGCCTCTCTATAGGGGGATCGCGGAAAAGGGTAGGGGGCTTGGATGTGAAGGGATTTGGTCGGAAATGGCCAGAGATGGCTATTTGCAGTCCGTCATTCCCGCACCCTAGGTCGCGTGGGACGCGTCATGCCGTGCGACGGCGATCCGGTTGCGGCCGGAGCGCTTGGCTTCGTAGAGCGCCATGTCCGCCACCGCCATCCAGCTTTCGCCGGTCGGCCAGTCGCCGCGCAGTTCCGCCACGCCGAAGCTGACCGTGACGTGCAGCGGCGGCGTGCCGGGGATTTCGGTTACGGCAATCGCCTCGCAGAAGCGTTGCGCCGCTCTGGCGGCATCGTCTTCCCCGGTTTCGGGCAGCAATATGCCGAATTCCTCACCGCCAAGCCGGCCAAGCGAATCGCTGGGCCGTTGCAGGCTGGTGCAGAGCCGGGCGATGCCGCGGATGACCTGGTCGCCGGCGGGGTGGCCGTGGGTATCGTTGATCCGCTTGAAATGATCGATGTCGAACAGCAGCAGGCTGGCGGGCCGCTCATGCCGTTCGAACAGCGCGATGGCGCGGTTCATTTCGTTGAGGAAGGCCCGGCGGCTGAGCGCGCCGGTCAGATGATCGCGTTCAGCGATGCGGCGCAGTTCGAGCTGCTCGACCACCAGCGCCGCCAGATTCTGGAGGATGGCGATCTGGCCGGGGTCAAACTGGCGCGGCACCGTATCGATCGCGCAAAGCGAGCCGATATTATAGCCGTCGGGCGTTTCCAGCGGGATGCCGGCATAGCTGCGGATATTGGGATCGCCCGTCACCAGCGGATTGTCGCGAAAGCGCGCATCTTCCCTCGCGTCGGTGACGACCATCGGCGCCCGCTCGCGGATGGTATGGTTGCAAAAGGCGACGTCGCGCGCCGTTTCGCTGCCGTCGAGACCGGCCAGCGACTTGAACCATTGCCGATCGGCGTCCACCAGCGAGACGGCGGAAATCGGCACGCCCAAAATGCTGCGGACCAGATCGGTGATGCGATCGAAAGAGGGTTCCCGTGGCGTGTCCAGAACTTCGTAGCGATCAAGCGCGGCGAGACGCGCCGGTTCGTCCATCAGCTTTGGATCGAGCATGGCCAATTACCCTCAACTGGCGAGGTGGCCTCTCCCACGTCCCGCGATTCTCGTTCAGTCTTCTCGTGATAATCGCCTGCCGATATTTAACAAAGGCTTGGCGGGCGCAGCCTGCCTTATTCTTCCCCGAACTTGTCCTCGACCAGCGTCACCAGCTTGCCCAGCGAATCGGCCGCTTCCGGACCAGTGGCGCTGATGGTGATACTGTCGCCCATCGCCGCGCCCAGCATCATCAGGCCCATGATGGACGTGCCGGTGACTTCGCTGCTGTCCTTGCGCACGGTGATCTGGGCGGGCAGGCCGCTGGCCAGCGTCACGAATTTCGCGCTGGCGCGGGCATGCAGGCCGCGCCGGTTGCTGATCCTGACTTCCTGGCTGATTTCGCTCATGTGGTGCTGCCCAACAGTTCCGATGCAACGCTGATATATTTCTGGCCCGCTTCCCGCGCGGCGGCGACGGCCTGGCGCACGTCCATGACCTTGCGGGCGCTTTCCAGGCGGATCAGCATGGGCAGGTTGATGCCCGCGATCACCTCGATCTCGCCCGCCTTCAGCAGCGAAATGGCCAGATTGGACGGGGTGCCGCCGAACAGGTCGGTCAGCAGGATGACGCCCGACCCGTCATTGACGCGGGCGACCGCATCCGCAATGTCGGCGCGGCGCATCTCCATATCGTCCTCAGGGCCGATGCAGATGGTCTCGATCTGCTGCTGCGGACCGACCACATGCTCCATCGCGACGACAAATTCCGTCGCCAGCGCCCCGTGGGTGACGAGTACCAGTCCAATCATCTTGCTTACGTGGCCCACCTGTTTTTCATGGATTACGCTTTCGGGCCTCCCGGTCCGCGCTTCTCCAGGGCGTCCTGGGGCGCTGATTCCATATTGCGGTGCGAGACCGTGGGCGAAAAGCCCGCATCTTGCAAGTATCTGGCGACGCGTTCGGTCACATGGACGGAGCGATGACGGCCCCCCGTACATCCGAAAGCAACGGTAATGTAGCTTTTTCCGCCCCCCGCATAGCGCGGCAGCAGCAGGGTCAGCAATTGTTCGATGCGCCCGATCGCCTCCTCATAGGCCGGATCTTCCATGATATAGGCGGCGACATCGGGATCGAGGCCGGTTTTCGGCCGCAATGCGTCCTCCCAATGCGGATTGCGCAGGAAGCGCATGTCGAACATCAGGTCGGCGCTCAGCGGCACGCCGCGCGAATAGCCGAAGGACATGATCGTCAGAACCGGGTCCGACAGCCCCTCGCGGGAGAAGCGGTTGCGGATTTCCTGCTGCAATCCATTGCTGGACAGGCTGCTGGTGTCGATCACCTGATTGGCCCAGCGGCGCAGCGGCTCGGTCAGTTCGCGTTCGCGGGCGATGCCATGGGCGGCGGGGCGGTCGGCGGCCAGCGGGTGACGGCGGCGCGTCTCGGCAAAACGGCGCTCCAGCTCCGCGTCCGAACAATCCAGGAACAGCGTCTCCACGTCATGGCCGTGGCGGGACCGCAGCGCCTTGATCCGCTGGACGATGGCGCCAGCGTCGAAGCCGCGGGTACGCGCATCGATGCCCAGCGCGAGCGGCCGGTCGATCCCCTCGTTATGCCCTTCGGGCAGGGGAGTGTCGAGCAGCCGGCCGAGCAGCACCAGCGGCAGATTGTCCACCACTTCCCAACCCATATCCTCCAGCGTCTTGAGCGCGGTGGTCTTGCCCGCGCCAGACAGGCCGGAAACGAGCAATATGGTCTTCGGCGTTTCGAAACTCACGATAGGCTCATGGTCTTCAGGCCCATGTTCCTGACGGCCAGTTCCACCTTGATCGCGGCGGAGGCTTCGAACGGGGCGAGCCGGACGACGGGGACGTCGATACCGGCGATCGGACGCATCGCGGGTTCCAGCGGCATGCGCTCCACCATGTCGCTAAGGTCGACGGCGAGGGCGACAGGGGCGTTGTCGGCATGGGGCATGTCGATGAGGCCAATCCCGCGCACTTCCATCATGCCGACGATCCGGTCGGGCGCGCGGGCGAACAGGCGGCCCTCGATTTCAAGCACGCGGGTATAGTCGTCGCTGACGAGCACGGCGCCGCGATCGATCAGGCGCAGCGCCAGATCGGATTTGCCCATGCCGCTGGGACCGCAGAGCAGGACGGCCTGGCCATTGATCGCCACGCTGGTCGCATGCAGGGTTTCGGAAGAAGGTGTCGACGCCATATCGCCTTATCGCTTTGACGTCATATTAGCTCTTGTTGGCGCTGGTGGGAATGGAATTAACCGGGGCGTTTCTCATTATGGTGCACGTTCAATGCACGAAGCGGTGCGCCTATTCCGAAATCATGCCGGGGTCGCGTTCCACCGCCATGGGCAGGCGCATGATGAAGCAGGCGCCGCTCTGCGCATCCTGGCGGTCGGCAATGCTGATCTTGCCCTGATGCCCCTCCACGATCGAGCGGGCGATGGCCAGGCCAAGGCCCGAATGCTTGCCGAACGCCTCATTTTCCGGACGGACGCTGTGGAAGCGGCGAAAGACATGTTCGCGCTCGGATTCAGGGACGCCCGGTCCCTGATCCTCGACGCTGACCAGCACTTCATTGTCCGCCACCGTCGCGACGATCTGGACCAGCCCGCCATCGGGGGAGAAGGACACCGCATTGTCGATGAGATTGTCGAGCACGCGGATGATCCGCTGTTCCTCGCCCAGCACCACCGCGACATTCTTGCGCGGGCGGGCGAAGGCCAGGCGGACGCCGCGGCCGACGCCGCGCGCCTCCCGCGCGACGACCATCTTCTCGATCAGCAGGCCAAGGTCGATCGGCTCGAACCGGGTGCGCGACAATTGGGCGTCGATGCGGGAGGCTTCGGCAATGTCGGTGACCAGCCGGTCGAGCCGGCGCACATCGTCCTGCGCGATCGCCATGAGCTGGGCGCGCAGCTCCGGCTTGTCCACCCGGTCCAGCGCGTCCAGCGCGGAGCGGAGCGAGGCGATCGGGTTCTTGAGTTCATGGCTGACATCGGCGGCAAAGGCGTCGGTCGCGTCGATCCGCTGGCGCAGCGCATGGCTCATGTCCGACAGGGCGCGGGCGAGCATGCCGATTTCGTCGCGCCGGTCGGGCAGGCGCGGCACGGTGACTTCGCGCGCCCGGCCCAGCCGCACCCGCACCGCCGCGCGGGCGAGGCGCTGCAACGGCTGCACGATGGTCCGCGCCAGGAAAAGCGATAGCAGCACCGAAGCCAGCACCGCTGCCGCCAGCACCATGCCCAGGCGGAACCGCTCGGCCCGGACGACGCGGGTGATGTCGCGGGCATTTTCGGTCCCGAGCAGGTTGGTGCCGTCCTTCACGATGACGGCGGCCGAAATCATGAAAGTGCGGTCTGGCGCATAGCGGTTCACCGCCTGGGTCCGGCCGCTTTTCCGCGCCAGCACCAGTTCGGGCCAGGCCTGCGCCCGGTCGACTGCCGGCTCCTCGAAATTGGGCGGCCGGTCGGCGGAGACGACGCGGTCGATCACCTTGTCCAGGAAGCGGGCGACATGGCGCTGCCATTCTTCCTCATCGGGCAGGCGCAGGCGATAGCGCGGCGCATTCATGGTGAAGCTGTCCGCGATCAGCCGCCCCGCGCCGTCATAGCGGCGGACGCGATCCCCCGTCTGCCACGCATAAGTGGCGATGAGCGCGTTCTGCCGGTCCGCCGGGGCATTTTCCAGGCCGATCGCCAGCAGCTCCAGTTCCCGCGCCGATTGCTCCAGCCGGTCGTCGACGATGCGCGTGCGATAGCTGTCGAGATAGAAGAAGCCCCCCGCCAGCAGCGCCAGCGCGAACACATTGACCGCCAGGATGCGCGGGGTCAGGCTGATCCGGCCGGACCAGCTCCACCCTGCGCCCGCGTCATACTTCTTCGGAGAAGCGGTAGCCGGCGCCATAGAGGGTGTCGATTGCGTTGAATTCGGGGTCGGCTTCGCGGAACTTGCGGCGCAGGCGCTTGATGTGGCTGTCGATGGTGCGGTCGTCGACATAGACGTCATCCTGATAGGCGGCATCCATCAACTGGTTGCGGTTCTTGACCACGCCGGGACGCTGGGCGAGCGTTTCCAGGATCAGGAATTCGGTGACGGTCAGCGTCACGTCCCGGCCCATCCATTTCACCCGGTGGCGGGCCGGGTCCATTTCCAGCCGTCCGCGCACGATCGGTTCCGCGACCGGCTCGTCGGGCGCGGCATCCGCCTTGCTGACCTCCGCCCGGCGCAGGATGGCGCGGATGCGCGCGATCAGCAGCCGCTGGGAGAAGGGCTTGGAGATATAGTCGTCCGCGCCCATGGCCAGGCCCAGCGCCTCGTCCAGCTCATCGGCCTTGGACGTCAGGAAGATGACCGGCATATGGCTTTTCTCGCGCAGCCGCCGCAGCAGTTCCAGGCCGTCCATGCGCGGCATCTTGATGTCGAACACGGCAAGGTCGGCCGGATTGTCGATCAACGCCTTCAGCGCGGACTCCGGATCCGAATAGAGGCGCGTCATGAACCCCTCCGTCTGCAACGCGATCGAGACGGAGGTCAGGATATTCTTGTCATCGTCCACCAGAGCGATGGTTGCGGTCATACTGCGCCCCGAAAATCGTCGGCAATGGAAATGTGCCCATGCGTTAGACGAAGGTGGCTCCCCCCGCAAGGAAGCTCGGGCAGGCGGGTTATGCGGCGTACCCGTGGGAATTCGGGATAAATGCAGCGGTTGCGGCGTTTTCCGGGGTTTGACGCACCATCTGCAAAAGCTTATGCCCGCTTCGTCTGCAGCAGATGGCGCCACGCGGCACGAAGATCGCGGCGCTGAGAGGCGGACCGGTCGTGAACATGATAAGATGGCGGCCGGACATAATGATATTCAGGAGCAAAGGCGTGCAGGCCAAATCCTCTTTCACCCTCGATCAGCAGGGCATTTCCACCAAGGCTGATCAATTTTGGAATCTGGGCACCGCGCCCCTCGTCGAAGCCGCGCTCGCCAATGGCGAAGGCATTTTGGCCAAGGACGGCCCGCTGGTCGTCAAGACCGGCAAGCATACCGGCCGCAGCGCCAGCGACAAGTTCATCGTGAAGGATGCGGAAACCGAAAGCACCGTCTGGTGGGGCAAGACCAATGTGCCCATGACGCCGGAGCATTTCGCCGCGCTCAAGGCCGATTTCTTCGCCGCTCTGGGGCAGAAGGACAAGCTCTACGTCGCTGACCTGTTCGGCGGGTCGCAACCCGAACATCGCGTCAATGTGCGCGTCATCAACGAATTGGCCTGGCACAATCTGTTCATCCGCACGCTGCTGGTCCGTCCGGGCGCGGATGAGCTGAGCGGCTTCGCGCCCGAATATACGATCATCGACCTGCCGACCTTCAAGGCCGATCCGGCCCGCCATGGCAGCCGCAGCGAGACCGTGATCGCGGTCAACTTCACCGAGAAGCTGATCCTGATCGGCGGCACGCGTTATGCGGGCGAGATGAAGAAGTCGGTCTTCGGGATCTTGAACTATCTGCTGCCGACCCACGGCGTGATGCCGATGCACTGTTCGGCCAATATCGGCCCCAATGGCGACACCGCCGTCTTCTTTGGCCTGTCGGGCACCGGCAAGACCACCCTGTCGGCCGACGCCAGCCGCACGCTGATTGGGGACGACGAGCATGGCTGGTCGGACACTGCCGTCTTCAATTTCGAGGGTGGCTGCTACGCCAAGATGATCAACCTGTCGGCCGAGGCCGAGCCGGAGATCTTCGCCACCACCAAGCGGTTCGGCACGGTGCTGGAAAATGTCGTGATCGACGAGGAAACCCGCGAGATCGACCTGGACGACAACAGCCTGGCCGAGAACAGCCGAGGTTCCTATCCGATCGATTTCATCCCGAACGCGTCGGAAAAGAATCTGGGGCCGGTGCCGAAGAACATCATCTTCCTCACCGCTGACGCTTATGGCGTGCTGCCGCCGATCGCGCGGCTGACGCCGGATCAGGCCATGTATCACTTCCTCTCGGGCTATACCGCGCGCGTCGCGGGGACCGAGATCGGCGTGACGGAGCCGTCGGCCACTTTCTCGACCTGCTTCGGCGCGCCGTTCATGCCGCGTCATCCGTCCGTCTACGGCAATCTGCTCAAGGAACGCATCAACAAGGGCGGCGTCACTTGCTGGCTGGTCAACACCGGCTGGACCGGCGGCAAATATGGCGTCGGCAAGCGCATGCCGATCAAGGTCACGCGTGCTTTGCTCAACGCGGCGCTCGATGGCAGCCTGAATAATGCCGAATTCCGGACCGATCCGAATTTCGGCTTCCAGGTGCCGGTAGCGGTGCCGGGCGTAGATTCGACCATGCTCGATCCGCGGGCGACCTGGACCGACAAGGCGGCTTATGACGAAACCGCCGGCAAGCTGGTGAAGCAGTTCGTGGACAATTTCGCCCAGTTCGAGGACCATGTCGACGCATCGGTGCGCGAAGCGGCGCTGACGGCTGCCTGACGCCAGAGCGATCCGTAACGAAAGAGGCCGGGGGAGCAATCTCCCGGCCTCTTTCGCTTTCTGTCGGCGGCGCGGAATGCTATCATGCATCGAATTTTCAGCGGGATATTTCCTATGGCTATGTTTGATGATCTGATGGGCAATTTCGGTGGTCTGGAGGCGGTTGCCGCGAAGATCGGCCTTCAGCCTGAGCAGATGCAGGCGTTGATGAGCGAAATCGGCGGCAAGATCGCTTCGGGCGAAACGGATGTCGCTGCCCTGGCGACCACGGCTGCCGAACATGGCGTTTCGGCGGACAAGCTGCAGGAACTGTTCGCGCATTTCGGCGGACCCGAGGCCATATTGTCGAAAATCGGCGGCCTGTTCGACCGTGACGGCGACGGCAATCCGCTCAATGAACTGGGCGGGCTGGCCAAAGGCCTGTTCGGCTAATCTCCGTCATCCCAGCGCAGGCTGGGATCTCGTGAGGCCGGGTCGTGCCCTATCGCCTGAGATCCCAGCTTGTGCTGGGATGACGTTTGGCGGAAATAGCCGGACATACCCATGATGAGGTATGCTTTTCGATAGGGAAGCGGCTATGGCCTTGCTGCGGGGACGGGCGTGTCGGCGCTCGGCAAGCAGGGGAATTCATCATGATGGGGGATATGCTGCGCGGCAGCGCCGCCATTGCAGCCATATTAAGCGGCAATGCACAGGCGCAGAGCCAATTTTTGTCTGGGGAATGGATGCAGGACGGCGCGTGCGCCCCCAGCTATCGCGCGCTGCATGCTGCGGAGCCGCGCAATCTTCCCTGCTGCGTTCCGGCGCGCCGGGCGGTGCCGCCCCTTTGCCCACGATCCTGAATCGGGCGCGGATGATCGTCAGCTTTCGCACCGACAAGTTTTTTTCGCCTTGCCTTGAAACGTCCCAGGGGGCATTCGCGCTGCATAGCTTATTGCGAAGCCCACGCAACTGACGCTCTTACCGGCGACGGTCGCCCTGGATTTGGCAGGGGAAAAGGTTTTGAACGACGTGACGATCGAAAAGCCGGTGCTGGAACCGACCGGCGCGCTTTCAGTGGAAACCGTGCTGTCGGTGCGGCATTGGAACGAACATCTTTTCAGCTTCCGCATCACGCGGCCGGCAAGCTTCCGCTTCCGTTCGGGCGAGTTCGTGATGATCGGCTTGGCTGGCGACAATGGCAAGCCGCTGCTGCGCGCCTATTCGGTCGCCAGCCCCGCCTGGGACGAGGAACTGGAATTCCTGTCGATCAAGGTGCAGGACGGCCCGCTGACCTCCAGGCTGCAATTGATCCAGCCTGGCGACCAGATTTATCTGGGCCGCAAGCCGACCGGCACGCTGGTGACGGACGCGCTGCTGCCGGGCAAGCGGCTGTTCATGCTGTCGACCGGCACCGGGCTTGCGCCGTTCCTCAGCCTGGCGCGCGATCCGGACGTCTATGAATTTTACGAGCAGGTCGTGGTCGTCCATTCCGTCCGCCGGGTGAGCGATCTGGCCTTTCATGACGAACTGTCGGGCAAGCTGACGGAGGATCCGCTGGTGGCCGAACAGGCGGCGAGCCAGTTCCATTATGTGCCGACCGTGACGCGCGAGCCGTTCCGGAACAATGTCCGCATCGACACGCTGATGGAGACGGGCGCGCTGTTCGAAGGCATAGCGGGCGAGGCCAAGTTCAATCCGGAAACCGACCGGATCATGATGTGCGGCAGCATGGAAATGATCAAGCAGTTCGGCGCCTGGTTCGAGGAACATGGCTTTGCCGAGGGCTCCAACGCAGCCCCGGGCGCTTATGTGATCGAGCGCGCCTTTGTCGGCTGATGGGGTTGTTGTCATAACGGGAAAGAAGGGGCTGGCGGCGACGCCGGCCCTTTTTGCTTTTTGGGGAATTGTCTGAATTTAGCCGTCGCGGCCGTCGCTTGGCCGTGCCGTTCCGATAATTTCTCGACCCCACCAAGCTTTTTGCGTCTGCAAGGAAATGCCCTATACTGTTCGCTTGATGCCAGGACTCAGGACAAGCATGAAATCCAATTTCTTCCGGGGCGCGGTTGCCCTTGGCGCGCTCGCGCTTATTCCCGCCACCACCGCGGCGCTCGCTGACGGGGAAGCGAGCAGCTACAAGGCGCTCGACGAGTTCATGGACGTGTTCCAGAAGGTCCGCAGCGACTATGTCGAAAAGGTCGACGACGAAAAGCTGATCAAGGGCGCGATCGACGGCATGCTTGCCAGCCTCGACCCGCATTCCAGCTTCCTCGACGCGCGCGATTTCCAGAATCTGCGCACCCAGACCGAGGGCAGCTATGGCGGCCTCGGCCTCTCCGTCACGCAGGAGGACGGTGCGGTCAAGGTGATCGCGCCGACGCAGGATACTCCGGCCTGGCGCGCCGGGATCAAGGCGGGCGACTATATCACCCATCTCGACGGGCAGCTCATCTATGGCGGCACGCTGGATGAGGCGGTCGACAAGATGCGCGGCGCGCCGGGCACGCAGATCAAGCTCACCATCGTCCGCCCCGGTCGCGACAAGCCGATCGACCTCACGCTCACCCGCGAGATCATTCAGCTCAAGCCCGTGAAATGGGAAGTGAAGAACGGCATCGGCGTCATCAACATCGTCAGCTTCTCTGCCAATACTGGCGCCGACGTGCGTCAGGCGATCCGCAGCATCGACAAGAGCCTGGGCCGCAAGCCGACCGGCTATATTCTCGACCTGCGCTCCAACCCCGGCGGCCTGCTGGATGAAGCCGTGTCGGTCAGCGACACCTTCCTGGAACGTGGCGAGATCGTGTCGCAGCGCGGTCGTCAGAAGGGCGATGTCGAGCGCTATTATGCCAAGCCCGGCGATGACGCGAAGGGTCTGCCGATGATCGTGCTGGTCGACGCAGGGTCCGCTTCGGCGTCTGAAATCGTCGCGGGAGCCTTGCAGGACCAGCATCGGGCGCTGGTGATGGGCGAGCGCAGCTTCGGCAAGGGCAGCGTCCAGACTATGCTCCCCCTGAGCAACACCACGGCGCTCAAGCTGACCACGGCGCGCTATTACACGCCCTCGGGTCGTTCCGTGCAGGAAGGCGGGATCGAGCCGGATGTGCGGGTGCCGCAGCTTAGCGATCCCGATTACAAGAACCGTCCGAAGTTCCGCGAGAGCGACCTGCGCCGGCATCTGATCAATGAGATCAAGACCGACAATGCCGCGCTGGAAGAGGACAGCAAGGACGATCCGCGCTTCGCCGCGACGGCGGAGGAATTGAAGAAGAAGGGGGTCGAGGACTTCCAGCTCGACTATGCGCTAAAGACCATTTCCCGCCTGGCAGCCAAGCCGGGGGCTGCCGTCGCTCAGGTCGATCCCAAGGCCCAGCCGGCGCGCAAGCCTGCGACGCGCTGACAACAAAATGACCTTACCGGCTGAACTGCTCCTGCCTTCGCAGGAGCACAACGGATAAAAACGATGTCCTTCCGTCCGCCCGCAAGTTCAGCATGACGAAAGGTGCGGGACGGTTTAAGCGAACGCTATGAAAAGCCTGCCCCTCGCCCGCGCTCTGGCGCTGATCGTGCCCTTGGCCATGCTGGCGGGCGCTTATGCCTTTCAGTTTATCGGCGGCCTGCACCCTTGCGAAATGTGCTGGTGGCAGCGTTATGCCCATATTGCGGCGATTCCGCTGGCGCTGATCGCCTATGCGACGCGGGGCAAGGCCTGCATCAGCGCGCTGTTCACGGGCCTTGCGGGCTTCGCCATCGGCATTGGCGGCGGCATCGGCCTGTTCCATGCGGGAGTCGAATATGGCTGGTGGCAGGGGCTGACCGCCTGCTCGACCAGTCCCGGCGGCGGCAGTTCGGCGGACATTCTCAACCAGATCATGGCGACGCCCATCACCCGCTGTGACGTCGCGCCGTGGAGCCTGTTCGGCATCTCCATGGCGGGTTATAACGGCCTCTTGTCGGGGGCGGCCGCGCTCCTCATCTTGGTGCTGCTGCTCGGAAAAGGGAGCAAGGTATGAGCGCAAAGGATTTCCCCCGCCCCGGCCGCCGCGTCACCGACAGGCAGCGCGCTTCCATGCTGCGCGTCGATCAGGCCGGCGAGTTCGGCGCGACCCGCATCTATGCGGGCCAGCTCGCCGTGATGGGGGACCGCCATCCTGATTCCCGCGTCATCGCCGGCATGGCTGTGCAGGAAGAACGGCACCGCAAGCATTTCGATGCGATGATCACGCGGCGGGGCGTGCGGCCGACGGTGTTGCAGCCGATCTGGAGCGTGGCGGGCTTTGCCTTGGGCGCGGTGACGGCGGCGATCGGGCCGCGCGCCGCCATGGCTTGCACCGCCGCGATCGAGACCGAAATCGACCGCCATTATGCCGAGCAGCTCGAGCAATTGGGGCAGGACGATCCGGAACTCTCCACCGCCATCGCGGATTTCCAGGCGGAGGAGGTGGAGCATCGCGACGCCGCCATTGCCCATGGCGCTGAGCAGGCTCCGGTCTATCCCTTATTGTCGGGCGTCATCCGATTGGGCTGTCGTGCCGCCATCGCCCTGTCGAAGCGCATTTGAGGAGAAGCATGATGAAGACCCGCCTGATCGCCGCCATGCTTTTGCTGGGCGCCGCCTCTCCCGTCATGGCGCAACAGGGGCCGAGCGTTCCGCAGGAGCAAGCCCCTGCCGCCCAATCGGGATCGGAACGCGTCAATCTGGTCATCGTCTACGGCGATGATCCCTGTCCGCAAAGCCAGGGCAGCGACATCGTCGTCTGCGCGCGCAAGGGTGAGGAGGAGCGCTATCGCATCCCCGAACCGCTGCGCGGCGATCCGAATCAGCCGAGCCACCAGGCCTGGGGCGAACGGGTGAAGTCGATGGAATATGTCGGCCGCAGCGGCACCGAAAGCTGCTCGCCGGTCGGCGGTGGCGGCGCGACGGGCTGCTTCGCGCAATTGGCGCGGTTGGCCAAGGCGGAACGGCAGGCGGCGGACAATGCAAGCTGGAAGGATCTTGTCGCGGCGGAGCGGGCCCGGCGTCTTTCCACCATCGATGTGGAGAGCAAGGCGATCGAAGCGCAGGCCGTGGCCGAGGAGAAGGCGCAGGCTGCCCAGCAACAGCAGCAGCAAAGCCAACCACAGGGTGCGGGGCAAGGAACGGCGACGCCGCAGCCCTGACGGCATTTGCCGTCGGGCGGCGTCTCGCAAAAAGGCTGCCGGCAACCGGATAATCCGGACGGCGGAAACAGGGGACGAACAAGGAATATGAATCGATGCGTCTCCTCACCACCCTTTCCCTGGCCGCCGTCGCGCTTGCGCCCTTGACGGTCGGCGGGGCGGCCCATGCCGAACCGCCGCAGAAAATCTTCAACCTGGTCGTCTATGGCGACGATCCCTGCCCGAAGGGGCAAGGCGACGAGATCATCGTCTGCGCGCGCAAACCCGAATCCGAACGCTACCGTATCCCCAAGAAGCTGCGCGAAAAACCCGAACCGGCGGGTGGTCCCGGTTGGGGCAGCCAGGTCGCGACCATGGAACAGGTGCAGCGGCAGACCTTGCCGGGCAGTTGTTCCGCCATCGGCAGCAACGGCTTCACCGGCTGCACCGCCAAGGCGCTGGAGCAATGGTTCGCGGAGCGGCGGATGCAGGAATCCAAGGGCGAGCCTTGAGCCGTCCTATTTGAAGCTCGCGATGCACTCGATTTCCAGCGGCGCGCCCCTTGCCAGCCCATCCGCGCCGAACGCGCTGCGGGCGGGCAGTCGCTTGCCCTGGTAATAGCTGACATAAACGTCATTGAAGCGCGGCCAGTCCGCCATATCGTCCAGCATCACCGTGCATTTGACGACATGGCCGAAGTCGAGGCCGTTATCCTTCAATATCTTGCCGATCGAATCCATCGAGTTGCGGACGGCAGCGTCGAAACCCTCCTTATGCGGGTCCATGCCGGTGGGCACCTGCCCGATCTGGCCGGAAAGATAGAGGGTATCGCCTGCCCGCACCGCGGGGGAGAAGGGAAGAGGCTGCTGGGCCGCCAGCGGCGCGGCGCCGAGAGCCAGGAACAAGGCAAGCCATTTCTTCATGTGCAAGTTTCCCCAATGCAAAAAGGGCCGGTCCTTTTCCGGACCGGCCCTTCCTTCGTGACGCTTTAGAATTTGAAGTCGAGGCGGGCGTAATAATAGCCGCCCGACGTGCTGTAGGGACCATGGCCATAATAGCTGTTATAGGCGCCGGCGCCGTTGATATAGGGTGAAACGCCCGCGCCCGGCGTGACGCCTTGCATCAGCGCCGGGATTTCAGGCCGCTTGTTGAATAGGTTGTTCGCGCCCACCGAGAAGGTGACGGAATCGGTGAAGTCGTAGCTCGCCTCCAGATCGGTGAGCGCGGTCGCCTTGACCACGCCGTTGAAATAGAGCTGGTTGGCGTTCACCCCGTTCACGAGGGCGCCGTCCGCAATCAGGAAGCCGCCATTCGGAATGAAGCCCCCGGCGGGCGTGAAGGCGGGACGGACAAGCACGCTGGTCTTGCCATAGAATGTTTCCCGCAGGTTGAGCGCGAACTTCCCGCTCTTGAACAGCGCCCCGGCGACGATCTTATAGTCGGGATTAGAGCGTTCGATATTGCTTTCCGACGCGGCGTTGAAGATGGGATAGCCCACCTTGTTGTTGGTGATCTTCGTCTTATTGTAGTTCGCCGTCAGCGACAGGTTCAGCGTGCCAAAGTCCAGCGCGACCGGATAGGCGGCCGAGAAATCGATGCCCCAGGTGCGGGTGTCGATGCCGTTGGTGAAGCTCGACACGCCGATCGTGCCGTTCGTGAACAGGGCACTGTCGAGGACGATACCCGCCGCGTTCAGGGCGTTCAGGATTTGCGCCCCGCCCGGCTGCGGCACGCCGTTGAGGACGGCGTTGCGCGCCGCCGTGCCGGTGATGCGATCCTTGATCTTGATGATGTAGCCGTCGACCGTGACGGCCAGCTTGGGCACCGGACGCAGCACGACACCGGCCGAGAAGTTCTTCGACTTTTCCGGCTTCAGGCTGCCGAAGCCCAGCAACGCCGCCGCTGGGGTTCCGGCGGGGAGCTGGGCGATGGCGCTGGTCGGGCCGACGTTGATGGTCGAATATTTCTGTTCCGCCAGCGTCGGTGCGCGGAAGCCGGTGCTGACCGTGCCGCGAAGCGCGAAGGCGTCGCTGAAGTCGTAGCGCGTGGTGATCTTGCCGATCGTCGTGTCGCCGAAGTCGGTATAATCCTCGTAACGGCCGGCAAGGTCGACGGACCAATGTTCGATTGGTTCTGCGATCAGGTTGATGTAGCCCGCGCGCGAACTGCGGCGGAACTTGCCTGCGTCGGTCGCCTTGTAGCCGGGGAAGGACTGAACGCCGGTCTTGTAGGTCGAATAATAGTCGCCCGCGACGATCTCATAGGTGTCGCGGCGATATTCGCCGCCGAACGCGAAAGTCAGCGGCCCGGCTAGCCCGGCTTCGAATTCCTTGCGGATGTCGGCGGTGACGGTGGTCTGGCTCAGGCGGAAGCCTCCGTCATAGGCCTTGTCCACCGTATTCGGCGCGCCGATGCCTCGCAGCGATGCGGCATAGCTTTCCTGCCAGACTTCGCGGTGGGCGGACGATTCCGTCCAGATGTCGTCCTTCTGATGGCCGTAGGTGGTGCTGAGGTCGTAATTCCAGCCCGAAACCTCTCCCTTGGCGCCAACGGTGAAGCTGTATTCGTCCTCGATCACATGTTGCAACGGGACCATGCCATTGATGCCGGTGTCGCCATAGCAGACATTCGGATTATAGGGCGCAGTCGTGATGCCGCCGCCCGCGTTTGTCTGAGTGATGACACCACCGACGTTCGTATATTCGTAGCAGATGCGCTTGGGATGACGGTAGCCCTGCTTGGCATAGCCGATGCGGCGGGCATAGTCGCCAAAGCTGTAGAGTTCGATGCCACCGAAATCATAGCCCATATTGTAGAAGGCTTCGGTCAGATAGGTTTTGGGCTGGCCGCCATTGATGCCCGACAGCGCGTCGCCGGCCAGGTTCGACCATTGGGCGGGCGTGTTGGGTTGAAGCGTGCCGTCCGGCTTGGTGATCTGCACCTGCCCGGTGCCGACGGTGGTGTAATCCTGGCGGCGGTGGAACAGGCTGAGGTTGAAGAAGCCGTCCTCGCCCAGCTTGAAGCCCATATTGCCGGAGACGGAGAACAGCTCGCCCTCGCTGTCATAATATTGGCCGCCAGTGACCTTGAAGCTGCCGCCTTCGTTGTTGTCCTTGAGGATGAAGTTGATGACGCCCGCGATCGCGTCCGTGCCGTACACGGCCGCCGCACCTTCCTGAAACACTTCGACGCGGGCGATGGCGTCCGGCGGGATCAGGTCGATGCTGGGCGCCGCCGAACCCTGGAAGGCGCCGGAGATCACCTGGAGGATGCCGTTGCCGTGGCGGCGCTTGCCGTTGACCAGCACCAGCGTGTGGTTGGGGCTGAGGCCGCGCAGACGGGCGGAGAGGGAGAAGCTGGAAAGGTCGGTGCCCTGCGTTTGCGCGGTGAAGCTCGGGACGATCTGGGTCAGCACCTGGTTGAGGTTCGGCTGGCCGACGTGGCTGATCGCTTCCTGGCTCAATACCTGGATCGGCGCGGCGCTTTCAGCGGCCTGCATGCCGACGGCGCGGGTGCCGGTGACGATGATGGCGGCGCCTTCATCGGCCTGCGCGGTTTGCGCTTCTTGCGCCATCGCGCAGGCCGACCAGGACGAGGCCAGCGCAAGTGAAAGTCGAAGAGCGGATAATCTTGTCATCTATGCCCCCTGTTTTGCATTTATTCATGACAAGGGGATCAACGAACTTTTCGGATTAAACCTCTATTGCGCTGCACAAAAATTTAAGAAAAATGACATGTTTCTCGTTTATTTCCATGATAAAATCACGCCAGATTGCTATGTTGCAGGGCGGCTTGGCAATTGATTAGGACGCACGTGGCCATGCGCATTTTGCAAGCAATGCGCATAGCGGGTTTTTGACGTAGGTTCGTTTCAGGCAACTTCACCTCTAATTCAGCATGACGGTGGGGTAAGGGGCGTCAGCTCGCCATCGCCGCATCGATCAATGCACGGCCTTCCTTGCTGCTCCAGTCCATCGCGCCGACCACCCGCGCCATTTCCTTGCCCTGCGCGTCATAGATGACGGTCGTGGGCAGCATCCCGGTGTTGTAATGGAAACCGAACTGGTTTTCCGGATCGATCCAGCCCTTCAAATGCGGCAGCGGGTGCTTCTCGAAAAAGGGCTTGATGACCGTTTCGCCCTGGCTGTCCTGCGAGATGGTGAGGACGGCCAGGCCTTTCTTGCCATATTCCGCCGCGACCGCATCGAGGGTGGGCATTTCCGCCACACAGGGCGCGCACCAGGTCGCCCAGAGATTGACCAGCATCGGCTTGCCCGCGAAATCCTTGAGACTGGCGTCGCTGCCGTCTGGGTTCTGGAAGGTGAAGTCGGGCGCGGGGGTGCCGGCCTTCGACCTGTCGAGCGTGTAGCTGAACTCGCCTCCCTTGCCCGGAGCGCCGCTTTGCGCGGGTCCGGTCGCCTCCCCGCTGGCGTTCGGGCCTTGCCCGGCGGGCGGCGATTGCTTATCGCACGCGCCAAGGCCAGCCAGCAGGAGCAGTGTCATTACGCAGGGTAAAGATCGGAACGGGGAAGATCGCACGGGAAAAAGCTCCAACAGCATGTGGGGCGGACGCTTTGCGGCCGGTCCGGCTTCGGTCATGCGGGAGATAAATGCCTCCATCCCCTTCGACAAGCGCTTGTGGAAACAGGATATCGCCGGATCGAAGGCGCATGTCGCGATGCTGGCCAAGCAGGGCATCGTCGACGGCGAGGACGCGCAGGCGATCACCGAGGGGCTGAACCGCATCGCCGCCGAATATGAAGCGGACGGCGTGCCGGTCGATCTGGACCTGGAAGACATCCACATGGTCACGGAATCGCGGCTGGCCGAACTCATCGGTCCGGCGGCGGGGCGGCTGCACACGGCGCGCTCGCGCAACGATCAGGTGGCGACGGATTTCCGCCTCTGGGTGCGCGACGCCATCGATGAGGTCGAGGCGGGGTTGGAAGGCTTGCAGGCGATGCTGCTGACCCGTGCCGAGGAACATGCCGATGCGGTGATGCCGGGCTTCACCCATCTCCAGTCCGCGCAGCCAGTGACCTTGGGTCATCATCTGATGGCCTATTATGAGATGGTTCGCCGCGACCGCAGCCGCTTTGCCGATGCGCGCGAGCGGTCGAACGAATGCCCGCTGGGCGCGGCGGCGCTGGCGGGGACGGGCTTCCCCATCGACCGGCATGCCACGGCGGCGGCGCTCGGTTTCGCCAAGCCGACCGACAACAGCCTCGACAGCGTATCGGATCGCGACTTCGCGCTCGATTATCTGATGGCGGCGACCCAGTGCAGCCTGCACCTTTCGCGGCTGGCGGAAGAGTTCATCATCTGGGCGAGCCAACCCTTCGGTTTCGTCAAGCTGCCCGACGCTTATTCGACTGGCAGCTCGATCATGCCGCAGAAGCGCAACCCCGACGCCGCCGAGCTGGTGCGCGGCCATGCCGGGCGGATCATGGGCTGTATGAACGCGCTATGCGTCACGATGAAGGGCCTGCCGCTCGCTTATTCGAAGGACATGCAGGATGACAAGCCGCCGGTGTTCGAGGCGCATGACCTGCTGGGCCTGTCCATCGCGGCGATGACCGGCATGATCGAGACGGTGACGTTCCGCACCGACCGGATGCGCGGGCTGGCGGAGAGCGGCTTCGCCACCGCGACTGATCTGGCCGACTGGCTGGTGCGGGAGGGCGATATTCCCTTCCGTGAGGCGCATCACATCACGGGCCGCGCCGTGGCGGCGGCGGAGGCGGCGGGCGTGCAGCTTGCCGATCTGCCGCTGGAAACGCTCAAGGCCATTGATGCGCGGATCGATGAGCGTATCTATGCGGTGCTGACGGTCGACGCCTCGGTCGCCAGCCGCAGGAGCCATGGCGGCACCGCGCCCGATCAGGTGCGGGCGCGGATCGCGCAGGCCCGGAACGACGCGAAAGGGCAGAAGAAGTGATGACGGCACGGATCGCCAAGGGAGTTGCACTAGCCGCGCTGGCGCTGGCTTTGGCGTCCTGCGGCGGTCGCCAGCCGTTGAAGCCGGTACAGGGGCAAAACCTGCCCGCCGTGCCGGTGGGTGCGGCGACGGCGCCGACCGCTGCGCAACTCACCACGCCCTCTATCCAGGCGCGGCCGGAACGGAACGTCGAACTGCTGACCCAATCGAGGGTGCGCGGCGACGACCCGTTCGACCTGCCGCCGGAGAGTGACCCCCGCTGATTTTAGCGAAGATTTCTAGGATAGACTGACTTGGACCATTTTACCTATGTCGACGGCGCGATGCTGGTGGAGCAGGTGCCGATGGCGGAGATCGCCGCGCAGGTCGGCACGCCCGTCTATATCTATTCGACCGCGACGCTGACTCGCCATGTCGGCGTGTTCCGCGACGGGTTGTCGCAGCTCAATGATCCGCTGATCGCCTTCGCGGTGAAGGCCAATCCCAATGCCGCCGTGCTGGCGACTTTGGCGAAGCTGGGTCTGGGCGCGGACGTGGTGTCGGCGGGCGAGTTGCTGCGCGCCATCGCGGCGGGCATTCCGGCGAACCGTATCGTCTTTTCCGGCGTCGGCAAGACTGCCGAGGAAATGCGCATCGCGCTGGAGCAGGGCATCTACCAGTTCAATCTGGAGAGCGAACCCGAAGCCGAGATGCTGTCCGAAGTGGCGCTGTTGATGGGGAAGAAGGCGCCGGTCGCCTATCGCATCAATCCTGATGTCGATGCCGGAACCCATGCCAAGATTTCCACCGGCAAATCTGAAAACAAGTTCGGCATCCCCTATGACCGTGCGCTGGCCAGCTATGCCGCCGCCCGCGCGCTCCCCGGCCTCGATGTGCAGGGCGTGGCGGTGCATATCGGCAGCCAGCTTACCGACCTCAGCCCGCTGGAAGCCGCTTTCATCAAGGTCGGCGCGCTGATCGAGAAGCTGCGCGGCGAAGGCCATGACATTCGCACCGCCGATCTCGGTGGCGGGCTTGGCGTGCCCTATGATCCTTCGCAGCCGTTGCCGCCCAGCCCCGCCGCCTATGGCGCGATGGTGACGAAGGTGACGCAGGGCTGGAATGTCCGCCTGATGTTCGAGCCGGGCCGCCTGATCGTCGGCAATGCGGGCGTGCTGCTGTCGCAGGTGGTGCGGGTGAAGCAGGGCGCGCAGGCGCCTTTCGTGATTGTCGATGCGGCGATGAACGACCTGCTGCGCCCCAGCCTCTATGACGCCTGGCACGACATCCGCGCCGTGCATCCCAAGGGCGACCGCGCCGCCGCCAATGTCGTCGGCCCGGTCTGCGAGACGGGGGACACCTTCGCCATGCATCGCGACATGGACGTGGTCGGGGCGGGCGATCTGATCGCGTTCATGACCGCCGGAGCCTATGGCGCGACCATGGCGAGCACCTATAACAGCCGCGCGCTGACCCCGGAGGTGCTGGTTTCCGGCGACAAATGGGCCGTTGTCCGCGCCCGCCCGCCGATCGAGGCGCTCATCCAGGGCGACAACATCCCCGGCTGGGTGAATGATTGATGCATAGCCTGCCCGTCTTCCTGCGATTGCATGGGCGGGCCGTCATTCTGACGGGCGAAGGTGAGGCTGCAGACGCCAAGCGCCGCTTGCTGGAACGGGCAGGGGCGCGGATCGTGGGCGAGGCGGAAGACGCCGCACTCGCCATCGTGTCGGATGGCGACGAGGTGACGGTAGCCCGGCTCCAGGCACGCGGGATATTGGTCAATGCGACCGACAAACCAGAGCTTTGCGACTTCACCCTGCCTGCGATTGTCGATCGCGAGCCGGTGTTGATCGCCATCGGCACGGGTGGCGCTTCGGCGGGGCTGGCCAAGGCCTTGCGTCAGCGGATCGAGGCTTTGCTGCCTGCACGGCTCGGCACGTTGGCAACGGCACTTTACGATGCGCGTGCTGCGATTCGGGCGCGTTGGCCGGATGCGGCGGCGCGGCGACGGGCGATCGATGCCGGGCTGGCGGTGGGCGGGCTGATCGATCCGCTGTCGGACAAGGCGGCCGACGCCGTGCCGGACTGGCTGGCGGGAAGTGCCGATGTCGGTGCCGACCGGCTGGAAACGATCCGGCTGCTCTCCGCCGATCCGGATGATCTCACCCTGCGCGCTGCGCGCCTGCTGGGCGAGGCGGACCGTGTCTATCATGCGCCCGATGTCCCTGCCGCGATCCTCGACCGGGCGCGGGCCGACGCCGTGCGGATCGAGGCGAGTACGCCGCCCGATCGGCCGGGCGAAGGTTTGTCGCTCTGGCTGGAGAGAGTGCCATAAGCCGGGTCTTTCTCTTCGATGGCGGCAAGGCGCACGAAATCTCGCTGGAGGCTTTCTGCGCCAGGACCGAAGATGCGCCGTTTAGCTGGGTTCACGCCGATGGCTGGCGGGAGGATGCCCGCGCCGTCGCTTCCCGATGCGACCATATGCCTGAAGCTGCGCTTTCCGCGCTGCTCGCGCAGGAAACCCGGCCGCGCTGCACGCTGATGGCCCATGGCGCGCTGGTGAACTTGCGCGGGCTCGGCGCGGCGGATGACGATGTGGGCGATCCGCTGGTGTCGATCCGCCTGTGGGCCGAACAGGCGCGTGTCATCTCCGTCAGCTATCGCCCGCTTGCAGCGATGGAACCGGTGACGGCGCAGATGCTGGGCGGCCTGATCCGCGATCCGGGCGATCTGATCGCCGCCTTCGCGCAGCAGATCACTGAAGCGCTCGACCCCGAAGTCGCCGATTTGGGCGACGGCCTGGACGAGATCGAAAGCGCGCTCACCGCACATGGTCCGGCCGAAGCGCGGCGGCGCGTGTCGGAAATCCGCGCTACCGCGATCAGCTACCGCCGCTTTATCGCGCCTCAAAGGCAGGCGCTGGAAAGACTGTCCACCGCCGACGCGCCGTGGCTGGAACCTGACGACCGGCTGCATTTGCAGGAAGCCGCCGACCGCTGCGCCCGCATGGCCGAAGAACTGGAAGCGGTGCGCGAACGGTCTGCGCTCGCCCATGAAGAGCTGACCGATCTGCGTGCCGAGCAGATGAACCGGCAGGCGCTGATCATTTCCGTCGTGGCTTTGGTTTTCCTGCCGCTGACCTTTCTGACCGGCCTGCTCGGCATGAATGTCGAAGGCATTCCTTATGCCCATGAACCCTGGGCCTTTTGGGGCGTGGTTGGAGTCTGCGTTGCCATGGCGGGTGGGATCGCTGGCTGGTTCGCCGCAACCCAATGGCTGAGGTGAAGGACGTCAGTTCCGCGCCGCGTTGAGGCGGGCGATCTCGTCATGCAGCGCCTGGATCGAGGAGACCAGACGTGCCCGGTCCGCCTGCATTTCGGCCAGGGCATCGCGTGTCTCGCCCAGTTCCAGCGCGCGGCGGGCGATCCGGGCGTCCAATTCCGCATTGTGCCGGGCCATCGTGCCGATCTGCTCGGCCCGCGCGCACAAATGGCGTAGCCGCGCATCCAGGAGGTCGAAGTCGAACGGCTTTACCACATGGTCGTCCGCGCCCGCGTCCAGCGCCTCGACGGCGGACACCTTGTCCTGCCGCCCGCCGATCATGACGAAGCAGGCATTGTCGGCCAAGCCCGCCGCGCGAATCTTCCGCATCGTCACCAGTGCCGGCAGCAGCGTCAGCCCCATGTCGATCAGGATGATGTCCACCGGCCGCGCCACCAGCATGCTGAGCGCGCCAAAGCCGTTTTCCGCCAGCGCCACATCATAGCCCAGATGCGACAGCCGCCGGGCCACGACCGCGCGCGACGTGGCGTCTTCATCGACCAGCAGAAGCCGCAATCGCCGGGCCGAGCGCGCCGTTTCCGGAGCCTGTGCCGGTTGCAGCCTGCTGATGCTGTCGCGTTTCCAAAATTGCATGACGTCCCACCTCTTGCCACCGCGCAGCATAGGATTGGGAGCCAAAGAAATGGTTAACGGGCGTCCGGCGCATAGGCGCGCATGAAGCAGTCGAGCCCATGGTCGACATCGGCCGCGATCTGGTCCGGGGTCGCCTGTGGGATCTGTCCCCAGATGACCAGTTGATGGCAGCCCGAAAGCATCATCATCGTGAAGGTGCGCGCCGCCAGTTCCGGGTCGGCCCGGCGCAGCAGGCCGCGATCCATGGCCCGTTCCAGAAATTCAGCGACCAGCCGCCGCGTATGGCCGGGGACGTGTTCGTAGAAGATGGCGCCCATTTCGGGAAAGCGTCCCGATTCGGACACGACCAGCCGGTACAGGGCAACGCTGTCGGACGAGGTGATCTTCGTGAGCAGGTTCAGTCCCAGCCTGCGCAACGTTTCCACCAGGTCGCCGCCAGGATCGAGGATTTCGGCCAGGCGGGCGAGATAGGCGGTGGTCGCGTCATCCAGAAAGGCGGCGAACAGGGCTTCCTTGGACGGGAAATAGCTCCATAATGTGCCCTTCGACCCGCCCAGCGTCGCTGCGATCCCCGACATCGTCGTCGCGGCATAGCCATTTTCCAGGAAGGACCGCGATGCCACCGCCAATATGGCTTTGCGCCGGTCGCGGCGACGCGCTTCTCGTCGGCTGAGCGGAGGGAGGAGCTTTGTCATAAAACCGTACCATATAGTACGCTATTTCTGTTGACAAGGATTCGCAACCGGCGCAAAGGCCAATTTCATACTATTTGGTACGGTTTGCTAATGTCCGTGAGTCGCCCCCCGAGTCTTCCCGCTCTTTCCGGTCGCGCCGGGCTTCTCGCAGGAGGCTTGGCGCTGCTCTCTGCCTGCGCGGCGGTGCCGGATCTGGGATCCCAGCCGGCGGTGCGCGCGCCTGGCAGCATTGCGGCGGAGCGCAGCCTTCAGGCTGACTATGCCACGCAATGGCCGTCCGAAGGCTGGTGGACGGCTTATGGCGATCCGCAATTGGATGCGTTGATCGAGGAGGGGCTGAAGGGATCGCCGGACGTGAGCGCTGCCGCCGCCCGCTTCGCCCAGGCCAACGCGGCCGCGCAGCAGGCGGGGGCGCCGTTGTTGCCGTCGGTCGATCTCGACGCCAATAGTGGCGTGACCAAATCCAGCTACAATATGGGCATGCCCAAGGAATTCGTGCCCAAGGGCTGGCTCGGTACGGGCCGGGTGGGCCTGAATTTCGGCTTCGACCTCGATCTTTGGGGCAAGAATCGCGCGGCGCTGGCGGCGGCGACGTCCGAAGCGCGCGCGGCGGAGATCGACGCGCGGCAGGCGCGGCTGGCGCTGGCGACCGGCGTGGCCGATGCCTACGCCGATCTCGCCAGGCTCCATGATGAGCGCGACATTCAGGCGCGGGCGCTGGAAATCCGTACCGCCAGCCAGAAGCTGGTGGCGGATCGCCGCGCCAACGGGTTGGAAACGCGTGGCAGCGAGCGGCAGGCCGATGCTACCGTCTCCTCCGCCAAGGCGCAGCTTGCCGCCGCCGATCAGGCGATCGCGGTGCGCCGGCATCAGATCGCGGCGCTGATCGGCGCGGGGCCGGATCGGGGCATCGCCATCGCCCGGCCGCAACTCCGCAAGCCCGGTCCGCTGGGTCTGCCCGCCGATGTGACGACCAATCTGGTCGCCCGCCGTCCGGACATTGCGGCCGCGCTCGCCCGGACCGAGGCGGCGGCCAAGGGGATCAAGGTGGCGCGGGCCGATTTCTTCCCCGCCATCCGCTTGAGCGCGCTGATCGGCGTGCAGTCGCTGGGCTATCAGACCCTGCTCCAGAACGGCGCTTTTTCCGGCGGGGCCAGTTCCTTTGCGGACACGCTGTTTAAGAAGGATTCGCTGTTCGGCAATGCCGGGCCCGCGATCAGCCTGCCGATCTTCCATGGGGGTGCGCTGAGCGGCCAATATCGCGGCGCGCGCGCCTTCTATGACGAGGCGGTGGCCAGCTATGACAAGACCGTGCTCGGCGCCTATCAGCAAGTGGCCGACGCGGTGACCGGGCGGCGGACGCTCGACCAGCGGCTGATCGACGCCCGCGCCGCGCTGACCGCATCGGAAGAAGCCTATGGCATCGCCCGCCAGCGTTATGAAGGCGGCCTCAACACCTATCTTGACGTACTGAACGTGGAAGACCAGCTTCTGGCCGCCCGTCAGACCGTCGCGGAGCTGGAGGCCAGCGCCTTCACGTCCGACATCGCCCTCATTCGCGCGCTGGGCGGCGGCTTTGCCGCCAGCGACGCCCAAATATCGCACCAGTTGTCCAAGGATATCCCCAATGGCTGATGCCAGGCCCGAATTCACGTCCGAAGCGAGCAAGGCCGAGGGTGCCACGCAGCGTCAGGACACCCGCAGAAAATGGCTGGTGCGGCTGGCGCTGGTCGTGCTGGTCGTCGGCGCGGCCTATGCGATCTGGTATCTGCTGATCGGGCGCAATCATGTCAGCACCGACAATGCCTATGTGAATGCGGAAGTGGCGCAGGTGACGCCGCTGATTTCCGCGCAGGCGGTCGAGGTGCTGGTGACGGACACCCAAGCCGTGAAGCGCGGCGACATATTGGTGAAGCTGGACCCCACCAACGCCCGCATCGCCATGGCGCAGGCGGAGGCCGATCTGGCCGAAGCCCGGCGCAAATTCCGCCAGACCGTCGCGACGAGCGGCGCGCTGGCCGCGCAGGTCGAGGCGCGTGGCGCCGACATCAACCAGGCGCGTGCCCAGCTTGCGACGGCGCAGGCTGATTTCGACAAGGCGCGCATCGACCTTCGGCGGCGCGAGGCGCTGGCGCCCAATGGCGCTGTCTCGGGCGAGGAACTGACCAGCGCGCGCAAGGGCTATGCCGCGGCGCAGGCGGCGCTCGACCTGGCGAGGGCCGGCGTGGCGACGGCGGAGGCGACACGCGGCGCGGCCAGCGGCCAGCTTGCCGCCAATGACGCGCTGGTGCGGGGTTCTACCATCGACACCGATCCCGCCGTGCTGGCGGCCAAGGCGAAGCTGGACAATGCCCGGCTCGATCTTGGCCGCTCCGTCATCCGCGCCCCGATCGACGGCGTGGTGACGCGGCGGCAGGTGCAGGTCGGACAGCGCGTCGCGCAGGGCACGCCGATCATGAGCATCGTGCCGCTCGCCCATGTCTATGTCGACGCCAATTTCAAGGAGCGGCAGCTTGGCCGGGTGAAGCCAGGCATGCCCGCCACCGTCACGTCCGACCTTTATGGCGGCGGCGTCGTCTATCATGGCAAGGTGGTCGGTTTTTCGGGCGGCACGGGGGCTTCCATGGCGCTGATCCCTGCGCAGAACGCAACCGGCAACTGGATCAAGGTGGTGCAGCGCCTGCCCGTGCGCATCGCGCTCGATCCCAGGGAACTGGCTGAGCATCCACTGCGCGTCGGCCTCTCCATGGAAGCCGAGATCGACCTCTCCGGCGAATAAGGAAGCCTTTGGTGAGCCGTCCGGCAGAGACATTCTCGCTCCTGTCGCCCCGTCACCGCCTGCTGGCGGGGCTGACGCTGGCGCTCAGCAATTTCATGGTCATGCTCGACCTGACCATCGCCAATGTGTCGGTGCCGCATATTGCCGGCAATCTGGGCATTTCCGCCGATCAGGGCACCTGGATCATCACCAGCTATGCCGTGGCGGAGGCGATCTGCGTGCCGCTGACCGGCTGGCTGGCGCAGCGGTTCGGCGCGGTCAGGCTGTTCGTCTTCAGCATGTTGGGTTTCGGCCTGTTCTCGCTGCTGTGCGGCCTGTCGATGAGCCTGACCATGATCGTGGTCTGCCGCATTGGCCAGGGTCTATGCGGCGGTCCGCTGATGCCGATGTCGCAGACCTTGCTGATTCGTATCTTCCCGCCGGAGCGGCGCGGGCGCGTCATGGGGTTGTGGGCGATGACGACTCTGCTCGGCCCGGCGCTCGGCCCGATCGTCGGCGGCTATATCAGCGACAATTGGAGCTGGCACTGGATCTTCTTCATCAACCTGCCGATCGCGGCATTGTGCGTCTTTTCCGCGCTGCTGCTGCTGCGCCCGGTGGAAACGGAGCGGGTGAAGCTGCCCATCGACTATATCGGCCTGGGGCTGCTGATCTTCTGGATCGGCTGCCTGCAGATCATGCTGGATATCGGGCGCGACCATGATTGGTTCGGTGACCCGCTGATCGTCGTGCTGGCGGTGCTGGCGGCCATCGGCTTCTGCGTGTTCATCATATGGGAACTGACGGAGGAGCATCCGATCGTCGACCTGCGCGTGTTCCGCCATGTCGGCTTCACTTCGGGGGTGTTCACGCTGGCGCTGTGTTTCGGCGCCTATTTCGCGGGCATCGTCATCATCCCGCAATGGCTGCAGATATCGATGGGCTATACCGCCGCCTCGGCCGGCCTGGCGACGGCGTTCACGGCGATGACGGCCATGCTCGTGGCGCCGATCGCCGGGCGGCTGGTTGACAAGGTCGACGTGCGCATCATGATTTCGGGCGCGGTCGCCTGGATCGGGTTGATGACGCTGTGGCGGGCGCATTGGACCACCGATGCGGATTTCTGGACGATCGCGATGCCGCAGTTGGTGCAGGGCTTCGGCATGCCCTTTTTCATGATCCCGCTGACGACGCTGACCCTGGGGTCGGTCCGGCCGGAGGAAACCGCCTCGGCTGCGGGCATGCAGAATTTCCTCCGCACGCTGGCCATCGCCATTTCTACCTCCATCGTGCTGACTGGCTGGGGCGATGGACAGCGCATATCGCGCAACGAGATGGTCGGCACGCTCCACGCCGATACGACCATGGCCGACCTGACGAGCAGGGGTTTCACCCAGGACCAGGCGCGGCAGATGGTGGCCAATCTGGTCGACGCGCAATCGCTGGTGCTGTCGATGAACCATGTCTTCTTCATCGCCGCCATGGTGCTGTTCCTGGCCGCGGCCGTGGTGTGGCTTGCCCCGCGCCCGACTAGAACCGTGGATCGCTCGGCAGCGCACTGAGCCCGACCGATGCGCCGTCATGGGCGAGCGTCGCGCATCGCGCCCGATTGACGCGGCGCGGCATCGCCGTCACTGAGTGGCAAAAAGGTGGGGTCCATGCGAATCGTCATCATCGACGACAGCGGCTTGCGCGCGACAGTCCTGGAAGAAGGCCTGCGCGAGGCGGGCTATGACGATATTCACATCGTCCCTCCGCGCGGCGGCTTCGTCGCGCGGCTGGAACGCATGGCGCCCGACGTCGTGCTGATGGACCTGGGAAGCCCCAGCCGCGACACGCTGGAGGAAATGCTGACCGTCAGCCGCGCGCTGGCCCGGCCCATCGCGATGTTCGTCGACCAGTCGGACGAATCCATGATCGGCGCGGCCATCGACGCAGGCGTGTCGGCCTATGTCGTGGATGGGCTGCGCAAGGAGCGGGTGAAGCCGGTGCTGGAACTGGCGGTGCGGCGCTTCAACGCCTTCGCCCGGCTGCAGACCGAACTGGACGAGGCGCGCACGGCGCTCTCCGACCGCAAGATCATCGACCGCGCCAAATCCATCCTGATGAGTCAGCGCGGCCTTTCGGAGCCGGATGCCTATGCGTTGCTGCGGTCGAGCGCGATGAATCAGGGGAAGAAGATCGTGGATGTCGCTCAGGCCCTCATCACGGCCAGCGATCTGTTGGGAGGGATGTGATGACGACCGACCTGCGCATCGCTTTCCTGCCGTTGACCGACGCCGCCGTGCTGGCGGTGGCACGGGAAAAGGGTTTCGCGGAAGAGGAAGGGCTGCATCTCGACCTCGTCCGCACGACGAGCTGGGCGACATTGCGCGACCGGCTGGTGTTCGGGCAGGTGCAGGCGGCGCATATGCTGGCGCCGCTGGCCGTCGCGGTGACGCTGGGATTGAGCCAGCAGGCGGCGCCGCTTTCCGCGCCCTACAAGCTCAACGTCAACGGCAATATGCTCGTGATGGCGAACGAGTTCGCGCAGGCGCTGGATCCCGACATATCGGCGCGGCTGGACGATCCGCTGGGCACCGCGCATGATTTCGCGGCGGCCATCGGTTTGTGGAAGCGCAAGCCGGTGATCGGCGTCGTCCATCGTTATTCCAGCCATTCGATGATGTTGCGCTACTGGCTGGCGAGCGCGGGCGTCGATCCGGATCGCGACGTGGTGCTGCGCGTCCTGCCGCCGTCGCTTACCGTGGAGGCGATGCGCGCCGGGGAGGTCGATGGGTTCATCGCAGGCGAGCCCTGGGGCAGCGCGGCGGTCGACGCGGGCCTGGCCGAAGCGGTGGCGATCGGGGAACGCATTTGGCGGCGCGGCGTGGAGAAGGTCCTGGCCTTCCGCACGCCCTGGCTGGATGAAAATCCCGACAGCGTCGACCGGCTGCTCCGGGCGCTGGTGCGGGCTGCGGCCTGGTGCGACGAGCCGGACCATCATGAGGCGCTCGCCCACCTCTTGTCGCAACCTCATTATGTCGACCAGCCCGCCGAGGTGATCCTGCGCGCTCTGTCGGGCGGGATCGTGGCGCGGGTGGACATGGCGCCGCTGTCCATGCCCGATTTCATGCTCTTCTCGCGCGAGGCCACGCCCTTTCCGTGGCGCAGCCAGGCGCTGTGGATCTATTCGCAGCTCGTTCGCTGGAAGATGGTGGAACATAGCCCGGAAAATGCCGCCAAGGCCGCGTCGGTCTTCCGCCCGGACATCTTCCGCCGCGCACTGGCCGACAGCGATGTGGCGATGCCGGGGGCCAGCATGAAGGTGGAGGGAGCGGTAGCCTCTCCGCTGGCAGTGGGATCGAAACGGGGTGAATTGACGCTGGGGCCTGACAGCTTTTTCGATGGGCGGGTGTTCGATCCCGAGCGGATCGAGGATTTTCTGGCAAGTTTCTAAAATCCGCCCCAAGCCTTCGGCGCAGGGAGGATTGGATTGGCTTTCGCAAATTTGTGCCTTGCAACATGAGGCGAATCACGAGATAAGATAAGAGTCGCGCGATGAAGCGCGTTTTCCGGGATGAGCCCTTCCCAAGGCTGGGATCGCGTTCTCCCTACGATTTTACAGCAAAGCCGCTGGCCGGATTTCGCAAAGAGCGAGGTCCGGACGCGGCTTTTTTCGTGTCCATTTTACAAGATTCGAGGGACATCATCATGGCAACTGCTCATTGGGAGAGCCCGGAAGGGGGCGAAGGGCCAGAAGGTCAGAAACAAACCGGCCAGACCAGTTTCTGGAAGGCTGGGCATACGCCGACCCTGATAGCCGCTTTCCTCTATTTCGACCTCGCCTTCATGGTGTGGGTGCTGCTTGGGCCGCTGGCGCCCTCCATCTCCAAGACGCTGGGCCTGACCCCGGCTGAAAAGGGGTTGATGGTCGCCGTGCCGACGCTGGCGGGGGCCGTGCTGCGCGTCGTCAACGGCCTGCTGGTCGACCGGATCGGCTGCAAGCAGGCGGGCGCAATCAGCCAGGTGATCGTCATCCTCGGTCTTGCGACGGCGTGGTTCATGGGCGTCAACAGCTTCGGCGGCACGCTGGCGCTGGGCGTGATCCTGGGCTTTGCCGGGGCGAGCTTCGCGATCGCGCTGCCGCTCGCCAGCCGCTGGTATCCGGCCGAGCATCAGGGCAAGGCCATGGGCCTGGCCGGCATGGGCAATTCCGGCACGGTGCTGGCCTCGCTGTTCGCGCCGATGCTGGCCAAGCTGTTCGGCTGGAACGCGGTGCTGGGTCTGGCCTGCATTCCGCTGACCATCGTCTTCGTCATCTATATGATCATGGCCAAGAACGCGCCCAATGCGCCCGCGCCCAAGAAGCTGGTCGACTATTTCCACCCGCTGAAAAGCGCCGACGCCTGGTGGCTGATGGGCTTTTACTCGGTGACTTTCGGCGGTTTCGTAGGGCTGGCCGCCTCGCTGCCGATCTACTTCACCGACCAGTTCGGGCTGACCCCGGTGGTTGCCGGCTATTGCACGGCTGGCTGCGTGTTCGCAGGGTCGCTGGTGCGTCCGATGGGCGGCGCGCTGGCTGACAGGATCGGCGGCGTCAAGGCGCTGATGATGGTCTATATCGCCGCCGCGCTGGCGCTGTCGGGTGTTGCTTATGCGCCGACGCTGGTCTCCGCCCTTGGCTTCTTCGTCGCCGCGATGCTGGCGCTGGGCGTGGGCAATGGCTCGGTGTTCCAGCTCGTGCCGCAGCGCTTCAAGGAAGAGATCGGCGTCATGACCGGCCTGGTCGGCATGGCGGGCGGCGTCGGCGGCTTCTACCTGGCATCCTCGCTGGGTATCGCAAAGCAGCTCACCGGCAGCTTCGCGCCCGGCTTCCTGATCTTCGCGGGTCTGGCCCTGGTCGCGTTCCTTGGCATCTCCCTGGTTCGCGCCCGCTGGCGCACGACTTGGACCAGCGCTGCCCGCATCTGATTGTTTCACGCTCTGACAGGAGGGGAGGCGGCGGCCCGCGACAGGCCGCCGCCCTTTTCGCGTTTGCGATAAAATGCGGTGGCGCGGAAGCAAAATACATCGTGCTGCGAGGAATCGCTTGACCTCGTCGCGATTCGGAATATGCTGCAATGCAAGGGACAGGGTTGTCCTTCTTCCATAGCTGCGGTGGTCCAGGGACGGACGATCAAGGCGCTTATGATGGCAAGGCCGCCATCCAGACCTTCGGTTTCAAAGCCGAGGGTCCGGATGGCGGCCTTTTTCTTTTTCTGGAGTCAAGGGATGGATTTTCAGAACAACGGACCGGAAGCGGCGAACGAAGAGGACATCTTCGTGCCGTCCGAGGATGTTCAGGAACATCTGGTTGTCGTGGGCAACGGCATGGCCGGTTGCCGCGCGGTCGAGGAACTGCTGGCGCGCGACAAGGATCGCTATCGCGTCACCATCTTCGGCGCAGAGCCTTATGTGAACTATAACCGCATCATGCTCTCGCCGGTTCTGGCCGGGGAAAAGAGCTTCGATGACATCATCATCAACAGCCGCGAATGGTACTCGGAAAATAATATCGAGCTGATCGCGGGTGATCCGGTGACGGCCATAGACCGCACCGCAAAGACCGTCACGAGCCATTCGGGTCGCACCGTCGGCTATGACAAGCTGTTGATCGCCACCGGGTCGGACCCCTTCATCGTCCCGGTTCCGGGGAAGGATCTGCCCGGTGTCATCAGCTTCCGCGACATGAAGGATGTCGACACCATGCTGGAGGCCGCCGATAAGGGCGGCAGCGCGGTGGTGATCGGCGGCGGCCTGCTCGGCCTGGAAGCCGCGCACGGCCTGACGTTGCGCGGCATGAAGGTGACGGTCATCCACCTCATGGACACGCTGATGGAGCGGCAGCTCGACGAAGCGGCGGGCTGGTTGCTCAAGAGCGCGCTGGAAGGACGGGGCCAGACCATCCTGACCGGCGCCAATACCGAAGCCATCTATGGCGACGGCAAGGTCGAGGGCGTGCGCCTTAAGGACGGCACCGAAATCCCGGCGAGCCTGGTGGTGATGGCGGTGGGCATCCGCCCCTCGACTGCTCTGGCGCGGGAAGCCGGCCTCGACGTCAATCGCGGCATCAAGGTCGACGATCACATGGTGACGAGCGACCCCGATGTTCTCGCGGTCGGTGAATGCGTCGAGCATGACGGCAATGTTTACGGCCTCGTCGCGCCGCTTTGGGAAATGTGCCGCAGCCTCGCGGACGGCCTGACGGATCAGCATACCGGCTACAAGGGCTCGGTCACTTCGACCAAGCTGAAGGTCGCGGGTCTGGACGTTTTCTCCGCCGGTGACTTCTCGGGCGGTGAGGGCTGCGAGGATATCGTCCTGCGCGACGCTTCGCGCGGCGTGTACAAGCGCGTCGTCGTCAGGGACGATAAGGTCATCGGCGCCGTGCTCTATGGCGACACGGCGGACGGCGGCTGGTATTTCGACCTGCTCAAGAAACAGGAAGACGTCGCGGACATCCGCGACCTGCTGATCTTCGGTCAGGCTTTCGCCTCGGGAGGGGGCGCGCTGGACCCTAAGGCGGCCGTTGCGGCGCTCTCGGACGATGCCGAGATCTGCGGCTGCAACGGCGTCAGCAAGGGCCAGGTCGTCGCCTGCATTGCAGCGGGCAATTGCAGCCTCGACGCGGTGCGCGGCACCTGCAAGGCTTCGGCAAGCTGCGGAAGCTGCACGGGGCTGGTCGAAAATCTGCTGGCGGTGGTGCTGGGCGATGACGTCCAGTCCGGGCCGAAGACGATGTGCAAATGCACCAGCTTCACCCATGATGATGTCCGCCGCGAGATCGTGGCGCAGAATATGCGCTCCATCCCCGAGGTGATGCAGCTTCTGCACTGGTCGACCCCGGACGGCTGCTCTTCCTGCCGCCCGGCGCTGAACTATTATCTGCTCTGCGCGCTTCCCGGTGAATATCAGGACGACCAGCAGAGCCGCTTCGTCAATGAGCGCATGCACGCCAATATCCAGAAGGACGGCACCTATTCGGTCGTTCCGCGCATGTGGGGTGGTCTTACCAACCCGCGTGAATTGCGCGCCATTGCCGATGTGGTCGAGAAATATGATGCGCCGATGGTGAAGGTCACCGGCGGCCAGCGTCTCGATATCTTCGGCATCAAGAAGGAAGATCTGCCCGCCGTCTGGGCCGACCTCAATGCCGCGGGCATGGTGTCGGGTCACGCCTATGGCAAGTCGCTGCGCACGGTGAAGACCTGCGTGGGGTCCGAATGGTGCCGCTTCGGCACGCAGGACTCCACCGGCCTTGGCGTCAAGATCGAGCGGATGACCTGGGGATCGTGGATGCCGCACAAGTTCAAGATCGCGGTGTCGGGCTGCCCCCGCAACTGCGCGGAGGCGACGATCAAGGACTTTGGCGTGGTCTGCGTGGACTCGGGTTACGAGCTGCATGTCGGCGGCAATGGCGGCATCCATGTCCGCGCTACCGACCTCTTGTGCAAGGTCGCGACCGAGCAGGAGGCGATGGACTATTGCGCTGCCTTCACCCAGCTCTATCGCGAGGAGGCGCGCTATCTGGAGCGCACTGCGCCGTGGATCGAGCGTGTCGGCGTCGACTATATCAAGCAGCGGATCGTGGAAGACGATGCGGGCCGCGAGGCGCTCCGCAGCCGCTTCCTCTATTCGCAGAGCTTCAGCCAGGATGACCCCTGGGCGCAGCGCGCAGCGGGTGCGGATAGCGAACTGCACCAGCCTCTCGCCCCTATCGCCATCGCTGCGGAGTGAACGACATGACCGATTGGATCGACATCGGAACGCTGGCCGACATTCCCCAGCGCGGCGCTCGCACGGTTCAGATCGCCGGGGAGAAGGAAATCGCCATATTCCGCACCGGCGACGACCATGTCTTCGCGCTGGTCAACGAATGCCCGCACAAGCAAGGCCCGCTGAGCCAGGGCATTGTGCACGGCCACAGCGTCGCCTGCCCGCTCCATAATTGGAACATCGCCCTGAAGACGGGCGAGGCGCAGGGCAATGACGAGGGCTGCACGCCGACCATCGAGGTCAAACAGGAAGGCGGTCGCATCCTGATCGCCCGCCCGGCCAAGCTCAAGGCGGCAGCATGAGCTTCCGGTCCCTGCTCTTGCCGGCAGGGGCCAGGGTGGAGGGGACGTGCTGTCCATCCCTTGCGGCACGCACCTCCACCCAATTCTCTCTCAAGGAAGATGAGGTAAGGGCATGAATCAGGCCATCCGCACCACCTGCGCCTATTGCGGCGTCGGCTGCGGCATCTCGGCCACGCCGACCGGCCCGCGGTCGGTCACGATCAAGGGCGATGAGGCGCACCCGGCCAATGGCGGGCGCCTCTGCTCCAAGGGCACGCATCTGGGCGAGACGGTGGGCCTGACCGGCCGCCTGCTCCACCCGATGATCGGCAACAAGCGAGCGAGCTGGGACAAGGCATTGGACCTTGTCGCCAAGCGTTTTCGCGAAACCGTCGAGCGCTACGGTCCCGACAGCGTGGCTTTCTACGTCTCCGGCCAGTTGATGACCGAAGACTATTATGTCGCCAACAAGCTGATGAAGGGCTTTATCGGCTCGTCCAATATCGACACCAATTCGCGCCTCTGTATGTCCAGCGCGGTCGCCGGTCACAACCGTGCCTTTGGCGAGGATGTGGTGCCCGCCAGCTATGACGATCTGGAGGAAGCCGACCTGATCGTGCTGGTCGGCTCCAACACCGCCTGGTGCCACCCCATCGTTTATCAGCGCATCCAGGCGGCCCGTGCCGCGCGTGGCACCAAGCTGGTCGTCATCGACCCGCGCCGTACCGAAACCTGCGAAGGCGCCGACCTGCACCTCCCGGTGAAACCCGGCACCGACGTCGCGTTGATGAACGGCCTGCTGGCATGGTGCGACGCCGAGGGGATCACCGATCCCGGCTATGTGGCCGATCATGTCAACGCCCCCGAAGGCTTCTGGGAGCATATCCGCACCGGCCACGATCTCTGGAGCACGGCCAAGACCTGCGACATCGCGCCCGCGCTGCTGGAGCAATTCTACAAGCTGTTCGCCGCGACTCCGCGCACGGTCACGATGTTCAGCCAGGGCATCAACCAGTCGATCCGCGGCACCGATCAGGTCAATGCGATCATCAATGTCCACCTCGCCACCGGCCGCATCGGCAAGCCGGGCGCGGTGCCCTTCTCGATCACCGGCCAGCCCAACGCCATGGGCGGGCGCGAGGTGGGTGGCTTGGCCTCGACGCTGGCCTCGCACATGGACTTCGCGCCGGAAAATGTGGAACGGGTGGGCCGCTTCTGGGCCGCGCCGGCCATGGCGACCAAGCCGGGCCTGAAAGCCGTCGACCTGTTCCGCGCCATCAACGAAGGCCGGGTCAAGGCGCTGTGGGTGATGGCCACCAACCCCGCCGTGTCGCTGCCCGATGCTGGCCGCGTGCGCGAGGCGCTGGAGGGCTGCCCCTTCGTCGTGGTGTCGGACATCATGGCCGACACCGATACCGGCGTTCATGCCGATGTTCGCTTGCCCGCCGCCGGCTGGGGCGAGAAGGACGGTACCGTCACCAATTCGGACCGCACCATCAGCCGCCAGCGGCCCTTCCTCGCGCTGCCCGGCGAGGCCAAGCCCGACTGGTGGATCGTCAAGGAAGTCGGCCGCCGCATGGGCTGGCGCAATGCCTTCGCCTATGACCGGCCTGCCGATATCTGGCGCGAACATGCCCGCCTGACTGCCTATCAGAATGACGGCCAACGGGTGCTGAACCTGCGTGCCCAGGCGACCATCGGCAATGATGCCTATGACGCCATGGAGCCGTTCCGCTGGGGCGATACGCCCTTCACCGATGGTCGCTTCCCGACGCCCGACGGCAAGGCGCGGCTGGTGTTGACGAAGCAGATGGAGATTCAGGAGCCGCTGAAGCAGTGGCCGATGACGCTCAACACCGGCCGTTATCGCGACCAGTGGCACACGATGAGCCGCACCGGGCTTTCACCGAAACTGGCTCGCCATCGCGAGGAACCGCTGGTGGAAATCCATCCCCAGGACGCCGAAGCGCTGGGCATTGTCGACCACGACCTCGCCCGCGTCCAGACGGCGCAGGGCAACAGCATCTTCCGCGTGAGCCTGAGCGAAGGCCAGCGCTTGGGGGAAATCTTCACCCCCATTCACTGGACCGATCAGATGTCGAGCGGCGGCCGCACGGGCCTGCTGCCCCGTCCGCTGGTCGATCCGCATTCGGGCCAGCCCGGCTTCAAATCCACCCCGGCCAGCGTCGAGAAGGTCGCGACCGAGTGGAAGGGCTTCCTGATCCTGCATGGCGATCAACCCGTCAAATTACCTTGTCTCTGGTCCACCCGCATCACCGTGCCGGGCGGCGCGCTGTACGAGATCGCCGGCAATGGCGACCCCGTGCGGCTTGAGGCCTGCCTGCCCAAGGGCGACCGCGTCGAAGCCATCGACCAGACGCGTGGCACGCGCCGCATCGCCATCATCAGCGAAGGCCGCCTTGCGGGCGTGCTGTTTGTCACCCGCACCGGCCTGCTACCCTCGCGCGACTGGCTCATCAGCCAGCTTGAAGTCGAGGGGGTGGGGGCTTCCGTCCTTGCTGCGCGTGGGCCGGGCAATCAGCCGGACAAGGGGCCGACCGTCTGCGTCTGTTTCGACATCGGCCTTTATCAGATCATGGCGGCGATCCGTGAACAGCAACTGGTCGATGTGCCCGCCATCGGCAAGGCGATCGGCGCCGGGACCAATTGCGGGTCTTGCCGTCCCGCGCTCGCCAATATCCTTGCTCAAACCACGCAGGAGACGCTCCATGCAGCCGAATGAACTGATCGCCCCCGGTGAGGTCTGGCTGGTCGGCGCAGGCCCCGGCGACCCGGACTTGCTGACCCGCAAGGCCGAAAAGCTGATCGCGGCGGCGGAGATCGTCTTTTACGATGCGCTGGTGGGGCCGGGCGTGCTGGACCTGATCCCCGAGGGCGTGGAGCGCGTGAGTGTCGGCAAGCGCTCCGGCCGCCATTCGAAAGCGCAGGAGAGCATCAACGACCTGCTCCTCGCGGCGGCGAAGGCGGGCAAGCGCGTCGTGCGCCTCAAGGGCGGCGACCCGTCGGTCTTCGGCCGCTCGGCGGAGGAGATGGAGCATCTGGCGGCGGATGGCATTTCTTTCCGCATCTGCCCCGGCATCACCACGGCCAGCGCGGCGGCGGCGAGCGGTCATGCCTCGCTCACCCTGCGCGGCGTGGCGCGGGGACTGACGCTGGTGACGGCGCATCTCAAGGCGGGTGAGCCATTGAAGCTGGACTGGGAAATGCTGGCGCGGCCGGGCGGCACGCTCGGCATCTATATGGGCCGCGCCGCTGCGGGCGAGATCAGCCGCTCGCTGATCGCCGCCGGGCGTGATCCCGAAACGCCGGTGATGGTGGCGGTCAACGTCTCGCTGCCCAGTGAACGGCTGATCCGGGGCCAGCTGTCGGCGCTGGCCTTCCTGGTGGCGACGATCAGCGATGAAGATCCGACTTTGCTGATGATCGGTGAGGCGGTGGCGGGCACTTACTCTTCGGCGGACATGTCGGTGAGTGCTACGCTGACGGTTTGAACTGAAGCGATGTGCTCCTGCGGAGGCAGGAGCCCAGTTCGAACGCCTGATCTGGGTTCCTGCCTTCGCAGGAACACGCTGCTTTGTCGATTCTATTGATTACTCTTTTCCAACTTCTCCAAATCTTCGGGCCGATTGATATTGGGCAATATAAACTCCGGCCGCTCGACGATCCGCGCGCCGATCCGTTCCAGCCAGCCATAGATTGATCGGTTGTTGTCCTCGGCCAGATGCGTGTCCAGTTCGGTCGCCAATGAAACAGGCCAGAACCCCGCCAACTGCTGGCCTTTGAGGATCGCCGCACCTTCCCCGATCAACGCTTCCGCCAGCCCGTCCGGATAGGCGGGAACATCGCACCCCGTCGTCAGCACCGCGTCATAGCCCTCCGCCAGCGCGTGATGCAGCGCTGCATTCAGTCCGCCCAAAGGCCCCATATCCGCCGCCGGTCGATCCGGCAGCCCGGTCATTCCGTCCACCTGTCGTCCGCAAATCACGACCGCCTCGACATGGCGCCCTAGCGCCGCCGCCGCATGGTCCAGCAGGGTCCGCCCATCCAGCATCGCCAGCGCCTTGTCGCTCCCGAACCGGCTGGATCGCCCCCCGGCCAGAACCGCTCCCAGCAACCGCATCATGCCTCTCCCGAGATGATCCGGGCATAGGCGTCCGGGTCGACATTGCTCCCCGAAATCACCACCACGCTGGCGTCCTCCGCCGCCGGAGCCAGCCCCGCCAGCATCGCCGCCAGAGCGACCGCGCCGCCCGGTTCGACCACCAGCTTCAATGCTGAAAAGGCCAAGCGCATCGCTTCCCGCACCTGATCGTCGTTCACCACCAGGCCACCGGACAGCAACGCCCGATTGATCGGAAAGGTCAAAGCCCCCGGGGTGGGTGACAGCAAGGCATCGCAGATCGACCGTGCATCGGGCGAGACGCTTTCCCGCACGCCGCTGGCGAGCGCCCGCGCCGTATCGTCGAACCCTTCCGGCTCGACCGCATAGATCGCCACGCCGGGCTGCCGCGCTTTCACCACCGTCGCGATCCCCGACACCATGCCGCCGCCGCCGCAATTGACGAGGATCTGCCCGATCTTCGCGCCCCATTCGGCCGCCTGCTCCATTATCTCCAGCCCGATCGTCCCTTGCCCCGCCATGATGAAGGGATCGTCGAAGGACGGCACCAACACCGCGCCGCGCTCGGTCGCCAGCGTCGTCGCGATCTCCTCCCGGTTTTCGGTGAAACGGTCATAGGCGACGATTTCCGCGCCCAGCGCCCGCGTATTGGCCGTCTTGATGGCGGGCGCGTCGGCTGGCATCACGATCGTCGCCGCGATCCCCAGCAGCCGCGCGGCAAAGGCCACCCCCTGCGCATGATTGCCCGACGACCAGGCGACGACCCCCGCCTTGCGCTCCGCCGCGCTCAATCGCGCCAGCCGGTTATAGGCGCCACGGAATTTGAACGAACCGCTGTGCTGCGCGCCCTCGAACTTCACCAGCACCCGCCGTCCGCAGCGCTCGTTCAGCACCGCATTCTCCAGCAGCGGCGTGCGGATCGCCGCCGGCGCGATGATCCGCGCGGCGTCCTCGACATCGGCGGCGCTAATGGCGAACGGCATGCAATCTCCCTCCGTGGCCGCCTCTTGGCATGGCCAATGCTTTCCCTTATGGCGCGGGGCGCGGGCGGGGCAAACCCCGTACGCAAAGAAGATCGCGCCGGTGCCCGAAAGGGCTGAAAACGGGAATGTGGTGCGGACGGGAAACCGTCCTATTCCGCGGCTGTCCCTGCAACTGTAAGCGGTGAGCGCGATGCATTTCGGTCGAACGACCGGCCACTGGGCGACAAGTCCGGGAAGGCGTGCATCGCTGCATTGACCCGCGAGCCAGGAGACCTGCCGGCGCATGGTCGCTCTTGCCCTGGCCCAGGGGTTGGCCATGGCACGGTGTTTTCCGTCTGAGCGACGAAGCGGCGCAGGGCCGCATCGGTGCGGGGGGAGGGCATTGGCGTCGACTTCCCCCAGTTCCGACCGCGCGAGCGGATGCCCTGAGCCATGAAGTCGCAGCGGCGCTCAGGGAAACAGATATAATGTTGAAAGCCACCATCTCTCTTGCGGCTCTGCTCGCCGCCACGCCCGCGCTCGCGGAGGATGAGATCATCGTCACCGCGCTGGGCATCGAGCAGCCCCGCGACGAAGTCGGCCAGGCCGTCACCGTCATCGACGCCGAAACCATCCAAACGCGCCAGAGCGTGAGCGTCGCAGACCTGCTCGCCACCACGCCCGGCGTCCGCTTCAACCGGGCCGATGCGGTCGGCGGCGTCACCGGCATTTCGCTGCGCGGCGCGGAAACGACCCAGACGCTGGTGCTGATCGACGGGGTGAAGGTCAACGATCCCAGCAGCATTGGCGATGCCTATGATTTCGGCAATCTGCTGGTCGGCAACATCCGCCGGATCGAGGTGCTGCGCGGTTCCAACTCGGTGGTCTATGGCAGCCAGGCGATCGGCGGCGTCGTCAACATCATGACCGGCACGCCCGCCGAAGGATTCGCGGCCAACGCGTCGGTCGATTATGGCTATAGCGATACACTGAATGCCAAGGCGGATGTTTCGGGCACCAGCGGCATCGCATCGGGCGGCCTTGGCGTCGCCTATTTCCGCACGGACGGCATCTCCGCCGAGGCTGGCGACGCGGAAAAGGACGGTTATGAGAATATCGCCGCCAACGCCAAGTTGAAGCTCGACTTCAGCGATGCCTTGAGCCTCGACCTGCGCGGCTATTATATCCATGCCGATCTCGACACGGATCTCTTTTCTTTCCCCCCGATAGACCGGACCGCCACCAGCACGCTTGATCAATATGTCGGCTATGCTGGCCTGAACCTCAGGCTGTTCGATGGCAAGCTGACCAATCGCGCGGCGGTGACATGGTCCCGCAACGATCGCGACTACACCTCCATTTTCGGCCCTTATGGCTATTCGGGCACGAATCTGCGTTTCGAATATGAAGGCGTTTATCAGCCGGTCGAACAGGTGACGCTGGTGTTCGGCTATGAGCATGAGCGGCCGGACTATGATTTCGCCGGCTTCGGTTCGCATGACCGCGCGAAGATCGACATCGACAGCGTCTATGCCGTCGCCGTTGTGAAGCCGGTGGAGGGTCTGACGCTGACGGGTGGCGTGCGCCGCGACGACCATAGCCAGTTCGGCGGTGCGACGACCTTTGGCGCCAACGCGAACTACACGCCCAATGGCGGCCGCACCAACATCCGCGCCAGCTATGGCGAGGGTTTCAAGGCGCCCTCGCTCTATCAGCTTTACGATCCCTTTGTCGGCAATAGCGGGCTGCGCCCGGAACGGTCCAAGAGCTATGATATCGGCTTCGACCAGAAGCTGGCCGGGGATCGTGCTATCTTCTCCGTCACCGCCTTCCGCCGCGATACGCGTGACCAGATCGACTTTGACGGCGCCTTTGGAGCATTTGGCGGCTATAACAATCTCGATCGCACCCGCGCCAAGGGAGTGGAAGCGTCCTTCGCGCTGAAGCCGGTCGACGCGCTGACCGTCACGGCATCCTACAGCTATGTCGATGCGCGCAACCGCTCGCCGGGCAGCCCGGACGAAGGCCTGCGTCTGCTGCGCCGGGCGCCCAATGCGGCCAGTGTGTCGGCGGACTATGTCTGGCCTTTCGGCCTGTCGACCGGCGCAACGATCACGATGGTGGATGACAGCGTCGATATCGATTCCAGCACGCATAAGCGTGTCCAGCTCGACGGCTTTGCGCTGGTTGGCGTTCGCGCGTCCTTCCCGATCAATGAGCATCTGGAAGTCTATGGCCGCATCGACAATCTGTTCGATGAAGGATACGCCACGGCTTATGGCTATGGCACCTATGGCCGGTCGGCCTTTGGCGGCGTGCGTGTCCGCTTCTGATGGAACAGGCGAGGGGCGGGCGTGACGCTTGCCCCTTCAGCGTCAGGGCGCAGCGTTGACCTGCGTCACGATATAGCGCGCGGCCTCGACATAAGCGGGGCCGCCGCACACCGTCCATGCCTGCGGCACGCGGATGCGCGGGATGGCGCGCAGGATCGGATGGTGCAGCATTTCCGTCCCCTGGTCGACGATTGTCTCGCTGCCGCTTTCGACGATCAGCCAGTCCGGGCGGGCGGCGAGCATCTCTTCCAATGGAAGCTGCGACAAAGCGGGCTTCCCCAGCTTCCCCGCCAGATTGACGAGGCCTGCGCGCTTCATGAGGTCATCGACCAACGTGCCTGTCCCGGTCATATAGCCGCGCCGCTGATAATAGGCGGCAACCCCGCCGCGCCTGGATCGAGGCAGGGCGATGAGGTCGCGGTTCATGCGCGCAATCAGCGCTTCGCCCCGTTCGGGATGGCCGACCGCCGCCGCCACCTGCCGGATCTGCGCCAGGATCATGGGATAGCTGTCCGCGCTCGCCAGTCCCAAAGTCCGCCATTGGCCGGGAGGCGCTCCGACGACGCCGTTTCCGGAAGGAAAGCCGACCAGCAGATCGGGCCGGAGCGCCATCACTTCCTCGGCGGGCCGCTTGAGCGTCTTGAAGCGGCGCGCCTTGTCGACCGCCGCAGAGAGTTCCGGATCATGGCCATAGGGGCTGAGCGCCGCGATCTGCCCCGGATCGGCCAGCGCCAGCACATATTGGTCGGCGCAGGTATTGAGCGACACGATCCGTTTCGGCGGAGCGGGCGCGGCGCCGGTCAGCATGAGCGCGCAGAGCGCCGTCGCGATTATTCTGCCGCGCATCCATTTGCCTCTAAGTCTTGCCTCGAAAAGCAGCCGTGCTCCTGCCTTTGCAGGAGTAGGGAGCGCTGTAGCAAGCAACGCGAGGCGCGCAAGCCATGAGCGTGCGCCGCCATCCCCTGCTGATCCCCGCGCTGATCGCGCTGGCCCTGCTTGCCGCCCTCGGCTCTGTCACGCTTGGCGCCGTGCCGCTCTCTCCGGCGCGCATCTTCGCGGTCCTGATGGGCGGTGGCGATGATGTCGCCCGCGCCATCCTCATCGACCTGCGCCTGCCGCGCATGCTGCTTGGCCTGATCGTCGGCGCGATGCTCGGCCTGTCGGGCGCGGCGCTTCAGGGCTATTTGCGCAACCCCTTGGCTGAACCCTCCGTACTGGGCGCGTCCAATGCCGCGGCCCTCGGTGCTGTGGGCGCGCTCTATTTCGGCCTGGCGCAGATGCACCCGCTGGCGCTTCCGGCCTTGGCCATCGCGACCAGCCTCATCGGCATCGGCGCGCTGTTCCTGCTTGCCGGACCGGCGGAAAGCCCGCTCACCCTGATCCTCGCCGGGATAGCCATCGCCACGCTGGCGGGGGCGGGGATCAGCCTGTCGCTGAACCTCTCGCCCAATCCCTTCGCGGCGATGGAGATCATGAGCTGGTTGATGGGGAGTCTGGAAAACCGTGCCTACGGTCATGTCTGGATCGCGCTGCCCTGCGTGGCGGTCGGGGCGGCGCTGCTGATCGCGGATGGCCGGACGCTCGACGCGCTGACCCTGGGCGAGGATGGCGCGCAGGCGCTTGGAATCGATCTCCGCCGGGCGCGCCTGCGGCTGATGCTGGGCGTCGCCATAGGTGTGGGCGGCGCGGTGGCGGTGTCGGGCGCGATCGGTTTCGTCGGCCTGATCGTGCCGCATCTGGTGCGGCCGTTGACCGACCGTTCGCCCTCCGCGATCCTGCTGCCTTCCATGCTGGGCGGCGCGGTGCTGCTGACGCTGGCGGATATCGGCGTGCGGCTGATCCCGACCAGCAGCGAACTCAAGCTGGGCGTGCTGACGGCCTTGCTCGGCGTGCCCGTTTTCCTGATCCACCTGATGCGGGAGCGGCGGCTATGGTGACGATCCGCACGCAGGGGCTTTCCGTCCGCCTTGGCCGTCATCCGGCAGTGAACGGCATCGACCTTCATCTGGAGCCGGGACAGCTTGTCGGCATCATCGGTCCCAATGGCGCGGGCAAATCGACCCTGATCCGCGCGATGCTGGGCCTGGTGAAGCGGGAAAGTGGCATCGTCCTGATCGACGGCGCCGACAGTGCGCGCCTGACCCGGCGGGAAATCGCCCGACGCATCGCCTATCTGCCCCAGGGCCAGACCCTGCATTGGCCGCTGGCGGTCGAGCGGCTGGTGGCGCTGGGCCGGATGCCGCATCTGGGGCCGCTCTCGCGCCTCTCGACAGAGGATGAGGCGCAGATCGACGCAGCGCTTGCCCGCGCCGATGTGCTGCATCTCAAAGGGAGGGTGGCGACCGAACTGTCAGGCGGCGAGCGTGCCCGCGTGTTGCTCGCCCGCGCGCTGGCGGTGGGCGCGCCTGCGTTGATTGCGGATGAGCCGCTGGCGGCGCTCGATCCGGGGCATCAGATCGATGTCATGGATTTGCTCAAGGCTGAAGCGCGGGCGGGTTCGCTGGTCGTTACCGTGCTGCATGATCTCGGCATGGCGGCGCGCTATTGCGATCGGCTGGTGTTGATGGATCGCGGTTCGCTGGTGGCCGATGGCGCGCCGCTGGCTGTGCTGACCGAGGCGAGCCTCGCCAGCGTCTATGGCATTTCCGCCTGTATCGAGGCGGATGGAGACTGGCCGCTGATCCTGCCGACGGGGCGTATCAAAAGCTGAACTTGCCGTCGTTCCCGCGCAGGCGGAAACGACGAGAGGGTGTACGCCCGTTACTCCGCGAAAGCCCGAGGCGCGGGCGCGACCACCGTGAAGGTGCCCGCACCGATCTCGGAAACCTCCAGCGCCCGCTCGGCTATCCCGTCGCGTCCGAACCGGAACGCCCCGTCGATTCCGGCAAAGCCCCCCGCATCGCGCAGCCGCGCCGCCGGGAAGGTGGTGCCCGGCTTCCAGTCGCGCGCGATCCGCACCGTCAGTAGCACCGAGTCGTAACCCAAAGCCGACAGCCGAAACGGCGCATTGCCATAGCGCGCCCGATATTTGGTCGCGAGTTGGCCGTAGAGGCCATCCGACACGCTGGCGAACCAGGCGCCGCGCAGCGCCGGGCCGGATGCCAGACCGCTGTCGGTGTTCCAGAGTTCCGTGCCCAGCAGCCGCGCCGTCGCGCCGCCATTTTTCCGCACGATCGGCGCCACCTGCATCGCCACCTTGCCGCTGTCCGCGATCAGCAGCGCGTCATAGCTGGAAGAGGCCTGCAATTTCTTGACCGCCGCGGTGATCGAGCCCGGCGTCCGGTCGAAGCTCTGCATCGACACCACGGTCCCGCCCACACCCTCGACCGCGCGCAGCAGGGCCGTGCCCGACCGCTCGCCATAGGTCCCCTTGGGCACCAGAGCGGCGAAATGCGACATGCCCTTGCCCTTGGCGAACTGGACAACGCGCTCGATCGACTGGTTGGGGTTATAGCCCATGATGTAGACGCCATTCCCGGCGACGCTGGTGTCGTTGGAGAAGCTGATCACCGGCACATTGGCCCGCGCCGCGATCGGCCCCACAATCCGCGCATCCTCCGCCAGCAACGGTCCCAGGATCAGCTTGTTGCCGTCCGCCAGCGCCTTGTTGACCGCCGCCGCCGCGCCGATGCCGGTGTCATAGGTGGTGATGCGCACCTTGTCGGCCTTGGTATCCAGCAGGGCGAGGGTGGTCGCATTGGCGATGGACTGGCCGACCCCCGCATTGGGTCCGCTCATCGGCACCAGCAGCGCGACGCGATGGCGCAGCGTATCGGTGGGCAGGCCTTCGGTGACTTCCGGGCCGGTCTGCGTGGGTCCGGGCTGAGCCGGACCTGGCCCCTTGGGCACGATCGACTGACAGGCGGCGACCAGCAGCGCAGTGGCCGCGAACAAAATCCGCCCGGCGCGTTGCATCCCCACCCCTTTTATCAAAGCGAACAAGTCCGCTTGCCGGGGGGCATCCGTCTCTGTCATCTGGCGTCCTTATGGAAACTGATAAGAATCTTGGTTCTTTGGGGCTTGAGGCTGGGCTTTACATTGTTGCAGGGCCGATCGGCAACCTTGGAGACCTTACCCCCCGCGCGGCGGAAGTCCTGCGGCTGGCCGATGTAGTCGCCGTGGAAGATACACGGGTCAGCGCACGGCTGCTGCGCCATGCCGGGTCTGACCGGCCGATGGTGCCCTATCACGACCATAGCGCCGAAGGGGTGCGCGCCCGCCTGATCGAGCGGATGGCGAGCGAATCGGTCGCGCTGCTGTCCGATGCGGGAACCCCGCTGATCTCCGATCCGGGCTATAAGCTGGTGCGCGACGCCCGCGCCGCCGGGCGCAGGATCACGACGCTGCCCGGCCCGAGCGCCGCCATTGCCGCGCTGACCTTGTCGGGTTTGCCGACCGATCGTTTCCTGTTCATGGGCTTCCTGCCATCGAAGCAGAAGGCCCGAGGGGATGCTCTGGGCGAGGTCGCGGCCCTGCGCGCCACGCTGGTCTTCTACGAAAGCGGCCCGCGCCTGTCCGAAAGCCTTGCCGCCATGGCCGAGCATCTGGGCGACCGTGAGGCCGCCGTCTCCCGCGAGATCAGCAAGACGTTCGAGGAAACCGCCACTGGCACGCTCACCGAACTTTCCGCCCGCTATGCCGACGCGCCGCCCAAGGGCGAGATCGTCGTCATTGTCGGCCCGCCTGGCGAAGCCGCTCCCGCCAGCGCAGAGGATGCCGACGCGGCATTGCTCGAAGCCATGGAACGCCTTCCTGTCTCCAAGGCGGCGGGAGAAGTCGCCAAGAAACTCGGTCTCGACCGCCGCGCCCTTTACGACCGTGCGTTGGAACTCAAAGCGTGAAGAAGCCCCTAAGTGCCAAATTGGCGGCCGAAAAGCGGGGACGGCAGGCCGAACGCATTGCGGGCTGGTGGCTGCGGCTCAAGGGCTGGCAGATCGTCGGCCGCCGCCTGCGTACGCCCGCGGGGGAGGTCGATCTGGTCGCCCGGCGGGGCAAGATGCTCGCCTTCGTCGAGGTCAAGGCCCGCGCAACCGGAGCCGATCTCGACCTGGCCATCGACGAACGCCGCCTTTCGCGGGTCGCGGCGGCGGCGGAAATTCTCTTCCACGACCTTGCAAAACCGGGCGATGACATGCGAATCGACGTGATGCTCCTTGCGCCCGGCCGCCCGCCGCGCCATCTGGCCAATGTCTGGCACGGGGGCTAAAGGCCTTCCTGCTCTGGAAGGGAATTGAACACGCCTATGACCCAGCTCAATCCGCTCACCGTCGCCGTGCAGATGGACCCGATGGAAGGGATCAAGATCGGCGGCGATTCGACCTTCCACATCATGCTGGCGGGACAGGCGCGGGGGCACAGCCTCTATCATTATCTCGCCACCGACCTCACTTACCGCGACGGCCGCGTGCTGGCCAAGGCGCGCCCGGTGAAGGTGCAGAAGGTCGAGGGCGATCATTATGTCTTCGGTGAGCCGGAAACGCTCGACCTTGGCCGCGATGTCGATGTGGTGCTGATGCGCCAGGATCCGCCCTTCGACCTCAGCTACATCACCGCCACCCATTTGCTGGAGCGGGTGCAGGCAGAAACGCTGGTGGTGAACGACCCGGCCTCCGTCCGCAATGCGCCCGAAAAGCTGTTCGTGCTGGATTATGCGCGCTTCATGCCGCCGACGATGATCACCCGCGATCTGGATGAGGTGAAATCTTTCCTCGCCCAGCATGGCGAAGTCGTGGTGAAGCCGCTCTATGGCAATGCTGGCAATGCCGTCTTCCATGTGGGGCAGTCCGGCGCGAATCTCTCGGCGCTGGTGGAACTGTTCAACGCCTCCTGGGTCGAGCCCTTCATGGTCCAGGCTTTTATTCCCGGCGTCGCGGAAGGCGATAAGCGCATCGTCCTGATCGACGGCGAAGTCGCGGGCGCGGTCAACCGCATCCCCGGCGCGGGCGAGATTCGTTCGAACCTTGCCGTCGGCGGTTCGGCGGCGAAAACCGTGCTGACCGAGCGTGAACTGGAAATTTGCGAAGCCCTCAGTCCCGAACTCAAGCGCCGCGGCCTGCTGTTCGTCGGCATCGACGTGATCGGCGGCGAGTGGCTGACGGAGATCAACGTGACATCTCCCACCGGCATCGTCTCGATCGACGCCTTCAACGGCACCGACACAGGCGGCATGATCTGGGACGCGATCGACGCTCGGCTCGCTGCGCGGGCTGCTGCTTGATTTTGTGTTCGTCATCCCGGCGAAAGCTGGGATCTCGCGCCCCAGCCCGTGTCCTATGGAGAGAGATGCCAACCTCCGCCGGAATGACGCGTAAATGACCGACTGGGTTCTCCGCCTGATCGACGCGGGCGGCTATTGGGGCATTTTCGCCCTGATGGTGATCGAAAACCTTTTTCCGCCAATCCCGTCCGAACTCATCATGGGCATTGGCGGCATCCGCGTCGGACAGGGGCGGATGGACATGGGCTGGCTGCTCTTTGCGGGCACGATCGGCACGACCATCGGCAATTATTTCTGGTATCTGGTCGGCCATGTTCTGGGCTTCGGCCGATTGAAGCCGGTGATCGACCGCTATGGCCGATGGGCGACGCTGGAGTGGAAGGATGTCGAGGCGCTCGACCATATTTTCGGCAAATATGGTCAGATCGTGGTGTTCGTCTTCCGCTTCATGCCTGCCTTCCGGACGATGATTTCCTTGCCTGCCGGTCTGTTCCGCATGGGCCATATGCGCTTCCTGCTATGGACCAGCGGCGGCGCGTTGGTGTGGAACGTCATCCTTGCCTATGCGGGCTATATTCTGGGCCAGAATTTCCGCGACATCGACAAATATGTCGGTCCTGTGGCGACGGCCTGCGTGGTCGGCGCGATCGTCTTTTACCTCTGGCGTCTCGCCACCTGGAAACCGCGCGGCTAAGCTCGCGGATGCGCATTCCGGTAGATGTCGAGCAGATGCGCCGCATCCACCTGCGTATAGATTTGCGTCGAGGACAGGCTGGCATGGCCCAGCAACTCCTGCAACGACCGCAAGTCCGCCCCGCGCCCCAGCAGATGCGTCGCGAAGCTGTGCCGCAACGCATGGGGCGTCGTCCGGTCGGATAGCCCCAGCCGCCCCCGCGCACTCTGTACCGCCCGCCGGATTAACGCTGGCGATAGCGGCCCGCCCCGCGCCCCCCGGAACAGCTGCGCATCCCTTTCCTGCCGGAAGGGACAGAGCGCCACATAGGCCTCGATCGCGTCCCGCACCTGGGGCAGCAGCGGCACGATGCGCATCTTGCCCCGCTTGCCCGTCACCCGCAGCGTCTCGCCCAGCGGCAGCACCGCTCCGGTCAGCCCAATCGCTTCCCCGATGCGCAGGCCCGCCCCGTAAAGCAGCAGCAGCACCGCCCAGTCCCGCGCCCCGATCCATGGCTCGCGCGCCGTTTCGGCAATGTCGCCCGCCAGCGCGATGGCCTCATCGGGCGACACCGGGCGGGGCAGGCCGCGCTTTACCCGCGGACCTTTCATCATCGGCACGCGGGCATCCTCGCCACCGACAAATTTCAGGAAGCCCCGCACCGCCGACAATTCCCGCGCCGCCGAGACATTGCCGATCCCGTCCATCCGCCGCGCCGTCAGATATGCGCGCAGATCGGCCTGCTCGACCCCGGCCAGCAACGCCGCCGTCACCGCTTCGCCGCGATGCTCCTCCAGAAAGGCCACCAGCCGTTCGGCGGTCGCCACATAGGCGCGCACCGTATGTACCGACCGCCGCCGGTCGAGCGCCAGATGCCGCCGCCACTGTTCGCAAAGATCGCCTGAAGCCGTCATGGCGCCACTGTAGGGCAGGGGATCGCCCTTGAAAACCGCCCGGAAATGGGCACATGGGGGATATGGCACCTCCCTTCGACCTGGACGATCTCCCCACGGGTACGCTTATGCGGCTTTCTCCGCTGGTGGGGCGCGTGCTGGCGCCCAATCCGTCGCCCTTCACCTATACGGGCACGCAGACCTATGTGGTGGGCGGGGAGGATGTGGCGGTCATTGATCCCGGCCCGGACGATCCGGCGCATCTCGACGCGCTGCTGGCCGTGATAGGCGGCCGTCCGGTCAGCGCGATTCTCTGCACCCACACCCATCGCGACCACAGCCCCGCCGCCGCGCCGCTCAGCGCGCAGACCGGCGCGCCGATCATCGGCTGCGCGCCGCTGACGCTGGACGATGACGGCCCCCGCGCCGATGCCGCTTTCGACGCCGCCTACCGGCCCGACCGGGTGCTGGCGGACGGCGAACGGCTGGGCGGTCAGGGCTGGACGCTCGCCGCCGTCGCGACCCCCGGCCACACCTCCAACCATCTCTGCTTCGCATTGCTGGAGGAAAAGGCGCTCTTCACCGGCGATCATGTGATGGGCTGGTCGACCAGCGTCGTTTCGCCGCCCGATGGCGACATGGCCGCCTATATGGCGTCGATGCAGCGCCTGCTGGAGCGCGATGATGCGATCTATTATCCCGCCCATGGCGAGCCGGTGGAAAGCCCTCAGCGGCTGGTGCGCGGCATGATGGGCCACCGCAAGCAGCGCGAAGGCCAGATTCTTCGCTTCCTGGAACGCAACGGTGCATCGGAAATCCCGGCCATGGTCATGGAAATGTACAAGGGCGTCGACCCGCGCCTCCACAGCGCGGCGGGGCGATCGGTGCTGGCTCATCTGATCGACCTCGACGGACGCGGCATCGCCGGCGCGACGGGGGATGGACGGTGGCAGTTGCGTTGAGAAAACGCCATGCCGTCTCGATCGCCTGTCAATGAGATGCTGGCCAACAAGCGCAACGCCCGCTAGGGGCGCGCATGGAGGCCGAGAGGAGTGAGGCACATGACTGCGATGACCACTATCCCGCAGGGGATCGACCTGCGCGCGGAAATCGACCGGCTGCGCAAGGAACGCAACGCCGTCATCCTTGGCCATTATTATCAGAAGCCGGAAATCCAGGATCTGTCCGATTTCGTCGGAGACTCCCTTGAACTCTCACGCAAGGCGGCGGAGACGGACGCGGACGTGATCGCCTTCTGCGGCGTGCGTTTCATGGCGGAAACGGCGAAGATCCTCAGCCCCGAAAAGATCGTGGTGTTGCCCGACATGGACGCCGGCTGCAGCCTGGAGGACAGTTGCCCACCGGCGCAGTTCAAGGCCTTCCGCGAAGCCCATCCCGATCATATCGCCTTGAGCTACATCAACTGCTCGGCGGAGGTGAAGGCGCTCAGCGACATCATCGTCACCAGTTCGTCGGCGGAAAAGATCCTCTCGCAGATTCCCAAGGACCAGAAGATCATCTTCGGCCCCGACAAGCATCTGGGCGGCTATCTCAAGCGCAAGCTTGGCCGCGATATGCTGCTCTGGCCGGGCGTCTGCATCGTGCATGAGGCGTTCAGCGAGACCGAACTCCTAAAGCTCAAGGCCCAGCATCCCGACGCGCCGGTCGCCGCGCACCCGGAGTGCCCGCCATATATTGTCGACCATGCCGATTATGTCGGTTCGACCAGCGGCATCCTGGAATTTTCCAAGACCATGCCCGGCGACACGCTGATCGTCGCCACCGAACCGCACATCATCCACCAGATGCAGAAGGCGGTGCCTGAAAAGACCTTCATCGGCGCGCCCGGCGCGGACGGCAATTGCAACTGCAATATCTGCCCGTACATGGCGCTCAACACGATGGAAAAGCTCTATCTGGCGCTGCGCGACCTCCAACCGCGCATAGAGATGGACGAGCAGCTTCGCCTCGGCGCGAAGAAGAGCCTCGACCGCATGCTCGAAATGGCGAGCGGTACGGTGGGGCAGGGCGACCTCGGCAACCGTTGATCCAGGGGAAGGGCGGGATCAGCCCCCGCCCATTTCCGCCGCCAATTCCGCTACGCCCTCTTCCAACTGGTCGAGGCCGCTGTTCGTCCCTTCCTCGAAGCCCTGACCCAGATAGTCGTCCCGCATCGCCTTGCTTTCGAAGACGGTGTGATGGGTGAGCAGCGTGCGCCCCTCCGCATCCTCGTCAAAGCTGATCGTCGTCACCATCACCGGCGATCCCGGTTCCTCGAAACTATTGTCGTAGCGGATGCGGCGATGGGGAACGATCTCCAGATAGGTGCCGCCAAAGGGCGGGCCCAGCTCGCCCTTATCGCTGGTCATCTGGAACCGGAAGCGGCCTCCCACCCGAAAATCCATCTCGCATTTGGTGAGCGGCCAGCCCACTGGCCCGAACCAGCGCTTCACATGGACCGGATCGGCATGGGCGGCGAAGACCAGATGGGCGGGGGCGTCGATCAGCCGGGTGATGAAAATCTCGCGGACGGATTGCGGTTCGTCGCTCATGTTTCCTCTCCATTCAGATAGGTTTCCAGCCGGTCATAGCTGGCGTTCCAGAAGACCTCATAATCGCCCAGCCAGTGCGCTGCCGCCCGAAGCGGAGCGGGTTCCAGCCGTACTGGACGGGTCTGCGCGGCCCGTCCCCGCGACACGAGGCCCGCCTGCTCCAATATCTTCAGATGCTTGGAAACGGTCGGCTGGCTGAGGCCGGACGGCTCGACCAGCGCATTCACGGTCGCTTCGCCTTTGGCAAGGCGGCTGAGGATCGCGCGGCGCGTGGGATCGGCCAGGGCGCTGAAAATCCGGTCGAGCTGGGCAGGCTGCAAAATATCGCTCTCTATCTATATAGCTAATAGGCTATATAATGAATCAGGGGCTGTCAACCGCCTGGCGACTATGCCACATCGCTCGGCATGACCGCTGATTCTTCCTCCTTTTCGCTCCCTGGCTTCGATCTCGACGCCTTCATCGCTTCCACCCTGGCGGAAGATCTCGGCCCAGATCGCCGCGACGTGACCAGCGAGGCGGTGATTCCCGGCGATGCGATCTTCGATGGCGTGATGGACAGCCGTGACGCCGTGACGCTGGCGGGCCTGCCGATCGCCGCCGCCTTCTTCCGCGCGCTCGACCCCGATGTGGAGGTCGAACTGCTGAAACAGGATGGCGACCGCGTGGCGGCGGGCACCGACATCATGCGCATCCGGGGCAAGGCCCGCGCCATGCTGACTGCCGAGCGGTCCGCGCTCAATACCGTCCAGCATCTGAGCGGCATCGCCACCATGACCCGCGCCTATGTCGACGCGATCCTGGGCACCGGCACGACCCTGCTCGACACGCGCAAGACCATTCCCGGCCTGCGCATATTGGAAAAATATGCGACCCGCATGGGCGGCGCGACCAATCACCGCATGGGCCTGTGGGATGCGGCGATGATCAAGGACAATCATGTCGCCGTCGCCGGATCGGTCGAGGAAGCCGTCCGCCGCGCCGCCGCCGCCGGCATCGCTAGCATCATCGTGGAAGTCGACCGTATCGACCAGATCGAACCGGCGCTTGCCGCCGGAGCCACCCATCTCCTCCTCGACAATATGGATGCGCCCACCCTGCGCGGCGCTGTCACGCTGGTCGGCGGCCGCGTTCCCACCGAGGCGTCGGGCGGCGTGACGCTGGAAACCATCCGCGCAAAGGCGGAAACCGGCGTCACCTATATCAGCGTCGGCCGTCTGACCCAGTCGGCTCCGGCCGCCGATATCGGCCTGGACTTCGCTTTCGCATAGGGGGTGGGCTTTTTGCTTAAACTTGCGCTGCCGCTGCTCCTGCTCGCGGCGCCCGCGAGCGCTCTGGCGCAGGCGGCGCAGTGCAGCCTGCCAGCACAGATGCCCCGACCGCGTCCGGACCTGCCGAGCGAGAGTCAGGGCCGGCGCCTGCTGCCCATAGGCGGCTATACCCTGGCGCTCACCTGGTCGCCGCAATATTGTGCCGGTGCTAAAGGTGGCGACGACGCCTTCCAGTGCAGCGGCCGCAACGGGCGTTTCGGCTTCACCCTGCATGGTCTTTGGCCCGACGGCGTAGGCAAGGAATGGCCGCAATATTGCCGTGCGACAGACCTGCTGCCGCGTCCGGTGATCTGGCAAAATCTCTGCGTCACCCCTTCGGTCCAGTTGCTCCAGCATGAATGGGCCAAACATGGCACCTGCATGGCGACGAGGCCGGAACTCTATTTCAATCTTTCCCGCGCCTTATACCAGTCGATCCGCTATCCTGATATGGCCGCGCTGGCCCGCCGAAAGACGTTGACGGTGGGACGGTTTACCGAGGCCTTCGCCGCCGCCAACCAGGGGATGCGGGCCGATATGATGCGCGTCACCGCGACCCGCGACAATCGGCTGAGTGAGGTCTGGCTCTGCATGGACAAGGCGCTGGAGTTCGCCCGTTGTCCAAAGCATCAGGGCGGGACAAGCAACCAAACCAGCCTGCGCATTGCGCCCGGTCCGAATATTCCCAATCCGAAGCGTGCCAAGCCTGCGCCGGCAAGTCGGTCCGGCCTGATCCTGCACCTCGATCCCAATGCCGAATTGCCGGAGAATTAGGAGCGACGTTCGCGTCCGTCAGCGGCGAGAGAGGCTAACCGTCGATCACCACCGTCGAGGGGTGATGCCTGTCCAGATGCTTGCGGATGATCCGCAGATTCTTCGTGTTGGACTTGTAGAAAAAGTCGAAAATATCCCCGGCGAAGGGAATGGCGCCGATCAGCGTATCGAAGCCGACATTGGCCGCCATGCGGGTGAGTTGCCATTTCGACATGCCCAGATTGCGCGCTTCCCACACCATCCATGCGCCCATCGCCGCCGTGGCGAAATCGCCCACCACCGGGATCAATCCCACTAGGCTGTCCAGCCCGACGCGCCGGTTTGTACCGGGCAGCACGAACAGCCCCTCCAGCAGCGCCTCCATCGCCTCTATCCGTTTGCGCACCGAGGCGGGATCGCGGCCGAACCCCGGCATGTCGCGCACGATCCGGTCGAACTGGTCCTGCGAAATCGCCATCATCTTGTCCTCCAGCGACCTTAATTGGTGCTCTTGAACAGATGGTTCAATGGGTGTCGCGCCCGTGGCGAGGCCATGAAGCCCGTCAGCCGCCGCGCCACCAGCGACCAGCGAACCGGCGCGCCCAAGGCGACGAAGCCGTTATGCGCCTGCATCAGCGCCTCGGCCTGCGCCACCCGCGCCATGCGTTCCTCCAGGCTGCTGGCGAGGCTCGCCGCCTGCAATTGCGCGTCCGCTTGCAGCGAACAATGCACTTTCCGCGCGCAGCCGATCCGGCCCAGATACCAGAGCGCGCTGTCATAGGCGGCGACCTCATCGACCAGCCGCAGGTCGGCATCCGCCGCCATGTCGACCCGCTCGACCGCCAGCCCGATCATGCCGAGATCATGCCGCACCAATCCGAACAGCATGGTCGCGCCCGGCCCCTTGGGCAGCGCCACGCGCAGCACCGGCGGATCGCCATGCTCGCTGCGCCAGCGTTTCATGACCGCCTGCCCTTGCGCCCAGCGATCCTCCTGCGACAGCCCTGTCCAGTCGGGCACGGCGGGCGGCACAGGCAGGTCGAGTTGCCCCGGCACGATCTGCTCGGTCGTGGCCCATCCGCCGACCGGGAACATCACCGGCAACTGGCTGCGGTCGATCGCCATGTTGATCGCCCGCCGCACGCCGTCATCGTCCAGCAGCTTGCCTCTGTCTCCGCCCTGGCCGGTTATCGCCAGCCCCAGCAGCCCCTGCACCGGATCGATCCGCACATCGTCCCGGTCGACCCCGGCAGGCACCAGCAGCGGCAGGTCGGAAAAGCGCCCGCCCAGCACCAGCGCGGATTTCCCCTGCTGAAAGCGGGTGATGGCCAGCGCCGCCCGCTCTGCCCGGACGATCCGGGTCTGCCAGGTGGGCACCGGCAATTCGTCCCCGGATTCGTTCGTCGCCCGCTCCACCGGCGTCAGCACAAGCGCCTTGCCCCGCATCGCGCGGCGATAGGGGCCGGTGCCCCCGTCGCGCGACAGGATCGCCATCTGGGGCTGGGCCAGCATCTGCAGCACATAGGGGCGCGGCGCGGCAAGGCGGATTTCGATCACTTCGCCGGTCATCGCCACGACATCCTGCACCGCGTCCAGCGGCCCGGCCGGGTCCAGCCGCCGCAGCGCCTCTATCCGCGCCATCAGCAGCCGCCCGACATCCTTCGCCATCACCTTGCTGCCGTCCGGCCAGAAGGCTCGGCGCAGGCGGAAGATATAACTGCGCCCGTCATCCTCGACGATCCAGCGTTGGGCCAGCGCCGGCAATATCTCCCCACTGGCGTCGAACGCCACCAATCCCTGCGCAGTGGTTTCCAGGAACAGTTTCGCGCCGGGATCGGGCAGATTCTCCAGCGGTTTGGCGAAATCGGCGGGGGCGCCCACGACACTGACCGTCACCGTTCCGCTGCCTTCGTCCGAACAGCCGCCCAGCATAGCCGCCATCAGGGCGGCCCCGCCCAGGGTCAGGCAGGCAAAAGGCGAGCGGGGGCGGCCGGAAATCATGTCCGGACAAGGCTTAACCCGCAACCGCGTCCGCGCCAACCATCATGACGTGCCTTTTGCGCGCGGACGAAAGGTCATGAAATCCAACCGTCCCGGTCGATGCAAGGGCGGTTTCCCGGCTGTCCCATAGCGGAACAATATTTCGTTAACCATGACTCCGCATTGCTGATGGCCGCTGTGTCCCTATAACTTTCGTTATGCGCCTCTTCTCGGCCGTCCTGCTCCTGTCCGCCGCCGCGGTGGCGGCAACCGCGCTGGCGCAGGGCGTCGCCTCGCCCTTCACCGTGGCCGAAAGCGGGCGCAGCTATGCGACGCTCAGCGATGCGATCAAGGCGATCGGCAATGGCCGCGGCACCATATTGGTGGCGCCCGGCAGCTACGCCCAGTGCGCGGTGCAGCAGGGCGGCGACCTTACAATCCGCGCGCAGAAACCCGGCACCGCGATCCTCGACGGGGTGGCGTGCGAGGAAAAGGCCGCGCTTGTCCTGCGTGGCCGGTCGAGCGCGATCGACGGCCTCATCTTCCAGAATCTGCGCGTGCCCGACGGCAATGGCGCGGGCATCCGGCTGGAAAGCGGCAATCTGACCGTCGCCAACAGCCTGTTCCGCAACAGCGAGGAAGGCATTTTGACGGGCGATGCGCCCGGCAACAGCGTGCAGATCGACAAATCGACCTTCCGCCATCTGGGCCGCTGCGACCGTGACCTCGCCTGCGCGCACGGCATTTATGTGGGCCGTTATGCCAGTCTGACCGTCACCCGTTCGCGCTTCGATCAGGGGGATGGCGGCCATTATCTCAAAACACGGACGCCGCGCGTCACCATCACCGACAACAGCTTCGACGACAGCGCGGGGCGGCTCACCAACTACATGATCGATCTGTCCAATGGGGCCAGCGGCACGATCAGCGGCAATGAAATGGTGCAGGGCAAGGATAAGGACAATTACAGCGCCTTCATCACTGTCGCGCCTGAAGGCCGAGAGCAGGACAGCGCCAATCTCTCCATCGCCAACAACAGCGCCTCCTTCGTGTCGGGGCTCCAGCGCAGCAGCAGCTTCGTCGCCAATTTCACCGACGATGCGGTGAAGATCGGCCCGAACCGGCTGGCGAGCGGCATAAAGGTCACGGATCGGCGCTGAGCGGGTTTGGCCAATACAAGCCATTAAGTGATACGTGTTCCTGCCTTCGCAGGAACACGGTGTACTTCAAGAAAACAGCGCGAAACAGAACGTCCGCCTTCCACCCAAGAATGCATCCGACTTGCGCAACGGTATCGCCGGGCCGATAATCCTGCTCATGCGCACCACCTATAATTCGGCCACTGTTCGCCTTTATCATCTCAGCGACGCCGATGGGGGCGGCGCGGCGACAACGCTGTTCTATGGTCCCTTGAGCGAAGCGATGCTGATTGCCGGACAACAGCCGCAGGATATGCAGGACGGCCTGTTTCTCGCCACGGACAATGACGTCGTGGCTTATCTCGATCTTATAGAGGGTTAGCCTTCTCTTTTTCCGAAGGCCCGGAGGCAGTCGGAACAAAGCCCGTCAACACTGGTTGATCCCTTGCAGGCGGCGGGCGTCGATTGCGGCTTTCCAAGGGCCGCGAGGAGAGAGATGTCATGGTCACTCTGACCCCGCTGGAAGTCGGTTTGGCGCTTCTGGCCCTTGTTCTGGTCGCCGCAATTGCCGTCATGATCGTCACCAACCGCCGCCGCGCCAATCTGCGCGCCAAATTCGGCCCGGAATATGGCCGGACCGTGGAAATGACCGGCAGCCCGCGCAAGGCCGAGGCGGAATTGCAGGAGCGCGAGAAGCGCGTCGCCGCCTTCACCATCCGTCCGCTTTCGCCGCAGCAGGCCGACGCCTTCACCGATGCCTGGGTGCGGGTTCAGGCGCAGTTCGTCGACGATCCCCAAGGCGCGGTGTCGCGGGCCGACGTGCTGCTGACCGAAGTGATGGAGGTGCGCGGTTATCCGATCACTGACTTCGAGCAGCGCTCCGCCGACCTTTCCGTCGACCATCCGGAAGTGGTCCAGAATTACCGCTCCGCCCATGACATCGCCGTCCGCCATGCGCGGGGCGAAGCCGATACGGAAGATCTCCGCCGGGCGATGATCCATTATCGCGCGCTGTTCGACGATCTGGTCCATGAGCCGGTCGATCATCGCATGGCGCCCTCCGTCTCGCGATTGAGACAGGATGATTTGCGCGGGTCTGATCCGCGCTAAAAGGAAAAAGGGGCGGACGGGTCCGGCTCAGGTCAGCCGGACCCGCCACGATCGGCAGTCATCCCGGATTACCCGTCCGCAAAGCCGAAAGGCGCGTGAGTCCGCCGGAAATCCTCCGGCAGCATGTCGCGCCCGATCGGCGGGGCGGATCGCGCCATGCACTGGCTGCGATGGCACAGGCGGCAAGTGACGCCGATCGGGGTTGGTTCGGACGGCGTTTCGCCCGCCGTATATATCAGCCGATGGGCATGTTCCGCCGCGCAGCATAGCGCGATCGCCCGCTCGATCTTCGGCACGCCCCAGCCGCCGCCGCCCGCCGTCACCGTCCGTGCGATCGAAAAGAAGCGCTGCCCGTCCGGCAATTCCAGCCATTGCGTCAGCAATTCCCTGGGACGCTCAAAGGCGTGATGCACCGACCAGAGCGGGCATGAACCGCCATGGCGGGCAAAGGGAAAGCCTGCGCTGTCCAGCCTCTTGCTGACATTGCCCGCATGATCGACACGCAGGAAGAAGAAGGGAACGCGCTCCTGTCCCGGCTTTTGCAGCGTGGTGAGGCGGTGCGCGGTCTGCTCGAAGCTCGTGCCGAACTGCCGGGCCAGCGCCTCCACGTCATAACGTCGCGCCTCCACCGCCTTGGCGAAGGCGGTATAGGGCATCAGGATCGCCGCCGCGCCATAGCTGGCGAGCGCCCGCCGGGTCAGCCTCCGGCCGCTTTCGCTGGCGAATTGGCCATCCTTCAGCACCGCGTCGAAATCGCGGCGCATCTCCAGATAGGCGATTTGCAGCGCCAGTTGGAATTGCGTGCTCGCCCCGTCCAGCGCATCGTCCAGCAGCACCGCGTCGCGATGCCGGTCCAGCCGCCGCATCGACCCCGCCATGACATCCGAAGGCAAGCGCCGGACGCGCAGATTATGCTTTGTCTTCAGCCAGCCGGAGAGGCCGCCCGCCGCCTCGACCTCTTGACCCAGCTTTTCCCCGGCATCGTCCAGCAGGGGAAAGCTGTTCCGCCGCGCACCCAGAAAGCGCCGGGATTCGGCCACGGGATCGGGCGCTTCGGCGGCATCCTCCCCCTCCATGCCCGTTGATCCCGCATCTCTGTCGGCCAGCGCAAGTTGCTCCTCGCGATAGGCGGTGTGCAACCGCAACAGGGCTTCGGTAATGCCGGGATAATTGACCGCAACATCCCCGGTCGCCAGCGTGGGCAGGTCGATGTCCGCGAACATCGGATCCTTCAGCACCGCCTGCAAACGCGCCGTCTGCTCCGCGCCGCCGTCGCCCGCCAGTTCGCTCATGTCCATCTTGTATGTGCGGGCGAGGCGCAGCAGCATGTCGGCGGTCAAGGGCCGCTGGTTGCGCTCCAGCAGGGCGACATAGCTGGCGGAAATCTCCAGATCCGCCGCCATGTCCGCCTGGGTCAGGCCCAGCTCGCGGCGCAGCCTGCGCAGGCGCGGCCCCATGTAAACCGGACGATCCTTGGCCATCTCGTAAAGCGCTCCTGTGCAGCCTTTACAACTTTACACGCAAATATTGTAAAGTTCTACAACTGAACTTCGCGCCCTCTGCCGCGCCGCACAAAAGGCGATTAGGTCGGCTTCATTCCCCATCGAGCGACCAAGGACTGAGCATGACCTACCAACAGGAAATCACGAAGGCTGGCACCGCCATCGAGGGCCAGGGCCATTGGGACGGCATCGCGGCCGAATCGGTCGCTCGCATGCGCCTCCAGAACCGTTTCCACACCGGCCTCGACATCGCGCGCTACACCGCCGGGATCATGCGCCGCGACATGGCGGCCTATGATGCCGATCCGGCCAATTATACCCAGTCGCTGGGTTGCTGGCACGGTTTCATCGGTCAGCAGAAGATGATCAGCATCAAGAAGCATTTCGGCACGACCAAGGGCCGCTATCTATACCTGTCCGGCTGGATGGTCGCGGCGCTGCGCAGCGAATTCGGCCCGCTGCCCGACCAGTCGATGCACGAAAAGACCAGCGTTCCTGCGCTGATCGAGGAACTCTACACCTTCCTCAAGCAGGCCGACGCCCGCGAGTTGGGCATGATGTTCCGCGATCTGGATGCCGCCCGCGAGGCCGGTGATGAGGTCAAGGCGCAGAAGATTCAGCACGACATCGACAATTACGAAACCCATGTCGTTCCGATCGTCGCGGACATCGACGCCGGGTTCGGCAATGCCGAGGCGACCTATCTGCTCGCCAAGAAGTTCATCGAGGCGGGCGCCTGCTGCATCCAGATCGAGAACCAGGTCTCGGACGAAAAGCAGTGCGGCCATCAGGACGGCAAGGTCACCGTGCCGCATGAGGACTTCATCGCGAAGATCCGCGCTGTCCGCTACGCCTTCCTGGAGCTGGGCATCGATGACGGCATCATCGTCGCGCGCACCGACTCGCTGGGCGCAGGCCTGACCAAGCAGATCGCCTACAGCAAGGAAGATGGCGACCTGGGCGACCAGTATAACAGCTTCCTCGATGTCGAAGAGGTGACGGACATCAACAGCCTGCGCGGCGATGTCGTTCTGGCTCGTGAGGGCAAGCTGTTCCGTCCGAAGCGCTTGCCGTCGAACCTCTTCCAGTTCCGCTCCGGCACCGGCGAGGACCGTTGCGTTCTCGACTGCATCACCTCGCTCCAGAACGGCGCGGACCTGCTGTGGATCGAAACCGAAAAGCCGCACATCCAGCAGATCGCAGGCATGGTCGACCGCATCCGCGAAGTCGTGCCCAATGCGAAGCTGGTCTACAACAACTCGCCCAGCTTCAACTGGACGCTGAACTTCCGTCAGCAGGTGTTCGATAGCTGGGCTGCCGAGGGCAAGGACGTCAGCGCCTATGACCGGGCGAAGCTGATGAGCGCGGACTATGACGCGACCGATCTGGGCCGGGAGGCCGATGAGAAGATCCGCACCTTCCAGAAGGATGCGGCGGCGCGGGCCGGCATCTTCCATCACCTCATCACCCTGCCGACCTATCACACGGCTGCCTTGTCGACCGACAATCTGGCCAAGGAATATTTCGGTGAGGCGGGCATGCTCGGCTATGTCGAGGGCGTCCAGCGCAAGGAAATCCGCCAGGGCATCGCTTGCGTCAAGCACCAGAACATGTCGGGCTCTGACATTGGTGACGATCACAAGGAATATTTCGCGGGTGAAGCGGCGCTGAAGGCTGGCGGCGTGCACAACACGATGAATCAGTTTGCGGCCTAAAGGCCGCGGGGGAACCAGTTTGCGGCCTGAAGGCCGAGAGGGAACCGGCTTGCAGCCTGAAAGCTGCTGACAAGTCCGGGTCGTGGGGGTGCAAGCCTCGCGATCAGGGTGGAAGGACTGGACGGCCCGGAGCTGCATGCTCCGGGCCGTTTTTTCATAAGCGCAGCTTGTGTGACCCTCGCTCGTTCCGGCTTTTGTCCCGAAGCGGAGGCGCCTATTCTTCGCGCGCCTTTCAACAAGGGGAGAAGCCGATGTCCTACGCCCTCATCACCGCCAACCGGAATTATTCGAGCTGGTCGCTGCGCCCCTGGGTGCTGATGAAGGTGCTGGGCATTCCGTTCACCGACCGGATGGAGCCTTTCGCCGCCGCTGAAAATTACGCGGCCTTTCGTGAGTTTTCGCCAACGGGTCAGGTGCCGGTGCTGATCGACGGCGACCGGACCGCCTGGGATTCGCTCGGCATCACCCTTTATCTGGCGGACCGCCATCCCGGCGTCTGGCCGCAGGAAGCGGCTGCGCGGGCCTGGGCGCAATGCGCCGTCGCGGAAATGCACAGCGGCTTTGCCGCGCTGCGCAACGATTGTCCGATGAATGTCGGGGTGCGGGTGGAACCGCATCTGCCTTCGCCCGCGCTCAACCGGAACATCGCCCGGCTAACCGAATTGTGGGGGGAGGGGCTGTCCCGTTTCGGCGGGCCTTTTCTGGCCGGGGACGGCTTTACCGCCGTCGACGCTTTTTACGCGCCAGTGGTGTTCCGGGTGCGGACCTATGGGCTGGACGTCGGGCCGGTCGCCATGGCCTGGGTCGATCTTATGCTGGCGCTGCCTGCCTTGCGCGAATGGGAAAGCGCGGCGCTGGCCGAAACATGGCGCGAGGAAAGCCATGAAGCGGAAGTCGGCGCCACCGGGCGCATCGTGGAGGATCATCGCGCCGCCACTCTTTCGATGCCGCATTTTCCAAGCCGTTGACCGTCAACGGTCAACTTGAAAATGCTCTAACTGTCTGACCTTGCATCATCGCAGCGCGGCTATCTGCGAAAACAGGAAAAATTGGCCGCTTTCCCCCTTTTCCCCCGTCCTGTCTGGGTCTAGGGGGAAGGGATATGGTAAAGCCCCGCACGCTCTATGAGAAGATTTGGGACGCGCACGTCGTCGAACGCCGTCCTGACGGAACCTGTCTGATCTATATCGATCGCCATCTCGTGCATGAAGTGACGAGCCCGCAGGCATTTGAAGGGCTGCGCCTTGCCGGCCGCAAGGTGCGCCGCGCCGATCTGACGCTGGCGGTGCCGGATCACAACCTGCCGACCACGGCGCGCCGTGATGCGGCGGGCAACCGCATTCCGATAGCCGATCCGGAAAGCGCGCAGCAACTCGCCGCGCTGGAAAAGAACGCGCCCGAATTCGGCATCCGTTACTTTGGCGATGCCGATGCGGAACAGGGCATCGTCCATGTCGTCGGGCCGGAACAGGGCTTCACCCTGCCGGGCACGACGCTGGTCTGCGGCGACAGCCATACCAGTTCGCATGGTGCGCTGGGTGCGCTGGCCTTCGGCATCGGCACGTCGGAGGTCGAGCATGTGCTCGCCACCCAGACGCTGCTGCTGAAACAGTCCAAGACGATGGAAGTCCTGGTCGAAGGCGAATTGGGTTTTGGCGTCACGCCCAAGGATGTGGCGCTGGCGATCTGCGGCCGCATCGGCACGGCGGGCGGCACCGGCTATGTCATGGAATATCGCGGTTCGGTGTTCCGCGACATGTCGATCGAGGGGCGTCTGACCGTCGCCAACATGTCGATCGAGGCGGGCGCGCGTTCGGGCCTGTTCGCGCCCGATGAGAAGACCTTCGCCTATTTGAAGGGCCGTCCCATGGCGCCCAAGGGCGCGGATTGGGATGCCGCCCTTGCCTATTGGAAGACGCTGGTGACGGACGAAGGCGCGGCGTTCGACAAGAGCGTCGTGATCGACGCCGCCGACATCGTGCCCAATGTCACCTGGGGCACCAGCCCCGAGGATGTGGTGCCGGTGACGGGCGTCGTGCCCGATCCGGAGAGCTTTGCCGATGCTTCCAAGCGGGCGGCTGCGCAGAAGTCGCTCGACTATATGGGCCTGACCGCCGGGCAGCGGATGGAGGATGTGGCGATCGAGCATATCTTCATCGGAAGCTGCACCAACAGCCGGATCGAGGATCTGCGCGCCGCGGCCACGCTGCTCAAGGGCCGCCATATCGCCAGCGGCATCAAGCACGCCATGGTCGTTCCCGGTTCCGGTCTAGTCAAGCGCCAGGCGGAAGCCGAAGGGCTGGACCGCATATTCACCGAAGCCGGTTTCGAATGGCGTGAGCCGGGCTGTTCGGCCTGTCTCGGCATGAATCCGGACAAGGTGCCCGCAGGCGAGCGCTGCGCGTCGACCAGCAACCGCAATTTCATGGGCCGGCAGGGGCCGGGGTCGCGGACGCATCTCGTCTCGCCCGTCATGGCCGCCGCCGCCGCCATCACCGGACATCTCACCGACGTGCGCGAACTGTTGGGTGAAAAAAGGGGAGAGGCGGTCGCATGAAAAAGGTTTTCTGGCTGCTGGCGCTAGGCGCGCTGGCGAGTGCCGCCATGGCGGCGACCTTGGGGCGCGCGGAAGACTCGCATCGCTCCGCCGTCAAAAACGCGAGCAAACAGGCGCATTGATGGAAAAGCTGAATATCGTCGACGGCAAGGCCTATCCGTTCGGGATGAAGAATGTCGACACCGACATCGTCATTCCGGCGCATTGGTTGAAAACCATCAGCCGTGCGGGTCTGGGCAAGGGCGCGTTCGAAGTGCTGCGCAAGGAACCGGGCAATGTCTTCGACGACCCCGACTATGCGGGCAGCCCGATCCTGATCGCGGGCGACAATTTCGGTTGCGGGTCCAGCCGCGAACATGCCGCGTGGGCGTTGGCGGACCTTGGCATCAAGGTGGTGATCGCGCCCAGCTTTTCCGACATTTTCTCCGGCAATGCGTTCAAGAACGGCATATTGACGGTGGTGCTGCCGCAAGAGGCGATCGACCGGCTGATGGAGGTTGCCCAAGGAATCAATGGGACTCCTGACCCGATCCATGTCGATCTGGAGCATCAGACCGTCACGACGCAGTTCCAGGACCGCTTCCAGTTCGAGATCGACCCGTTCCGCAAGCATTGCCTGCTCGGCGGCCTGGACGAGATCGGCCTCACGCTGGGGCAGGCGGACACGATCGGCGCGTTCGAGGCGAAGGACGCCGGAACGCGTCCCTGGCTCGTTCCCGCCGTTGCGTAAGCATCCCGATCTTCCTATTTCGGACGAGACGATCCGTTTTTTATACAGGGCACAGGCATGACCACCTTCGACGACCGCGAAAAGGCCTTTGAAAACATGTTCGCGCACGACCAGGAGATGCAGTTCCGCATCCAGGCGCGGCGCAACCGTCTGCTCGGAGAATGGGCAGCGGTGAAAATGGGCCTGACCCCCGAAGAGACCGACGCCTATGCCAAGGCGGTCGTGCAGGCCGATTTCGAGGAAGCGGGGGACGAGGATGTCATCCGCAAGCTGCTGGGCGACATGACCCAGGCCGGCATTGAAATCGACGAGGCTGGCGTCCGCGCCGCGCTGGACGAGCAGCAGGTCATTGCCCGCCGCACGTTCATCGAAGCCCAATAAGCGTCAGGATCCTCCCGCCGTGCCGATGGCCTCCGACGAAATTGCGGACATGATCCGCGCCGCGATCCCCGATGCGGAGGTCGAGATCACCGACCTTGCCGGAGATGGCGACCATTATGCGGCGCGTGTCGTTGCGGAGAGTTTCCGGGGCATGAGCCGCGTCGCGCAGCAGCGGGCGGTCTATGCCGCGCTCGGCGGGCGGATGGGCGGCGTGCTTCATGCCTTGCAACTCACCACTGCCGTTCCCAATTAACGGCCATCGGACAAAGCGCGCGCCGAATTGCGGCGCCTGACAGGAATGGACCAGATAATGACCGACGCCGTGCAGCAGCGGATTGCTGATATCGTCACTGGCAATGACGTTGTGCTTTTCATGAAGGGCACGCCGCTGTTTCCGCAATGCGGCTTTTCCAGCCGCGCCATCGCGATCCTGGAGCATCTGGGCGTCGCCTATGAAAGCGTCGACGTCTTGCAGGATCAGGCCGTCCGTCAGGGGATCAAGGCCTTTTCCGACTGGCCGACCATTCCGCAGCTCTATGTGAAGGGCGAATTTGTCGGCGGCAGCGACATCATGATGGAAATGTATGAGGCTGGCGAATTGCAGCAGTTGATGGCCGATCAGGGCGTCGCCTTGGCCAACTGAGCTTTTCTTGCGCGAGATTGGAGGCGGTCCGGTTTTCCGGGCCGCTTTTTTTATGCTCCGCCGAGTTCCTGCCTTCGCGGGAACATCGTTCGCTGAACCGGATGAGTCAGGGAAACCCGGGTGGGAGAATGCGGCGGAGACTGGTGCCACATCCTCCCGGTAGTTGAACGGTTCGGGTATGACTGAAACATAGCAAAGTCAGTGCCAGTTTCAGCAAAGGCTGCATTCCCAGGCTTCAGAAAGGTTAATCGGCTCTGGGCGGGAACCTCCCGTGTAAAGCGCACCGACAGTTTATGTCCGCGCGCTTGACTACGGATGTAATCAATGCGATTACGTCTGTAGTCGATTCTGGACGCGGATGATTGCTGTGAGCGAGAAGATCAGCGAAGCGGAACTGGTGGTGATGGAGGCGCTGTGGGAACGCGCGCCGCAGACCGCCACCGATGTGGCGGACCGCGTTGCCGCCGGGCGCGACTGGAGCGTCCAGACCGTCAAGACGCTGCTTTCCCGCCTGATGGCGAAGGATGTCATCGCCGCCGATCAGGATGGCCGCCGCTTTTTGTATCGCCCGCTCGTCGCGCGGGAGGAGTATGTTGCCATCGAGTCGGGACGGCTGGTCAACCGGCTGTTCGGTGGGCGCGTCTCGCCCCTGGTGGCGCAGCTTGCCAGCGCGGACCAGTTGACGGCGGAGGATATAGCCGAGCTTGAGGAAATCCTGAGGGGATTGAAATCATGAGCGTCTGGATCGCAGAAACGCTGATCGCCACGACCCTGCTGATGGCGTTGGTCATGCTGTTGCGTGGGCCAGTGGCGCGATGGCTGGGTGCGGGAGTGGCCTATTGGCTGTGGTTGCTGCCGCTGGCGCGCATGATGTTGCCCGCTCTGCCGCAGGAGGTCTCCAGCCCTTCGCCCCTGCAGCGGGCGGTGGACCAGGCGGGCCTGTCGACCTTGCTGGATGCGGCGCCGTCCGCGCTTCCCGTCCAGTCGCAATGGAGCATCCCCTGGCTGGAGATCGCGGCGTCGCTTTGGCTGCTGGGCGTTGCTGCCTTCCTGATCGTACAGGTGATCGGCTATGTCCGCTTCCGGCGTTTCATCCTGAATGGCGCGACGCCGATCGGTGAGGAAGGACGCATTCGCCTGATCACCAGCCCACGGGCAAGCGGGCCGCTCGCCTTCGGGGTGCTGCGGCCCATTATCGTGCTGCCCGCCGATTTCGCGCTGCGCTTCGACCCGCAGGAGCAGGCCATGGCGATCGCGCATGAGCGCGCCCATCATCGGGGCGGCGATCTGGCCGCCAATATGATCGCGCTGCTGCTGCTGGGCCTGCACTGGTGCAATCCCATCGCCTGGCTCGCCTATCGTGCCTATCGGGCGGATCAGGAACAGGCCTGCGATGCACGGGTCTTGTCGCTCTACGGGCAGGATCAGGCCCATGCCTATGGCCGCGCCATATTGAAGGCTGCCGGAGGGCGCCAGTTCGCCGGCGCCTGTCATCTCAATCGCATCACTGCGCTCAAAGGGAGGCTGAAAATGCTGTCTGCCCATGAAATGTCGCTGCGCCGGATTAGCTGGGGCATGGCGGCGGTCGCTCTGGTGACTGCATCGGGCTTGGTGCTGACCGCTTCGGGGAGCCGTGCGGCGCAGCAGGTCGCCGCGATCACCGGCAAGGTCGATTCGATGAATTTCGGCCGGCTTGCCGATCTGGTCGCGCAGCCTGCCTCCGCCAGCGAGATTGCGTTGCCGCAACCGCCGGTCGCGCCCGCTGCGCCCCAGCCGCTATCCCATGTCAGGGCTGCGGAGGAAGCCGATGGCGTGCCCCCGGCACCTCCCGCCCCGCTTGCCCCTCCAGCGCCCGTCGCCGACATGGTGCCGCCGATCCCGCCGGTTCCTCCCGCGCCGCCCATGGATATGCGCGATGAGGGCGACCGGGCCTTGTCCCACGCCATCCCGAGCGAAGCCGAGATCCGCCGCATGGTGCCGCATGTCGATGTCGCCAATGGCTGCGAAGACGGCAAAAGCGTGAACCGGCGCGAGACGGTCGATGCCGATGGCCACCGCCACATCCGCGTCCGCATTTGCGAGGCGCAGATCTCGGCGCAGGCGCACCGCGCCGCCCGTGCCGGGCTGATCGCTGCACGGGCGCAGATCGCCGCCGCTGCCAGGATGTCGGACAAGATCAAAGCCGATGTGCTGCGAGACCTGGACAAGGAAATCGCGCAGATGGATGGAGAGGAATGAGGGGTCTTAGACCGCCACAATTTCCGGCAGGATAGCGTCCAGCAATAGCATGCCGGAAGGTTCGACGTACAGCCGCTGTCCCTGTCGCCGGACAAGCCCATGATCGGCCAATCGTGCGACCGCGTTCCCATCGACAAGAGCCTCGACCGCCAGGCCTGAGAGGCGCGAGATCCGGTCCAGATCGACGCCTTCCCCAAGCCGCAGCCCCATCAGCAGCGCTTCCCTGGCCCGATCGTTCCCATCCAGCGGTTCCTCGCTTTGCAGGCCGTGCCCGTTGCGGATGACCGCATTCATCCAGTTTTCCGGCTTCTTGTGCCGCAGCGTCGCCAGCCCTCCGCGCCGGCCATGTGCGCCCGGCCCCACACCCGCATAGTCGCCATAGCGCCAATAGGTGAGGTTATGGCGGCTTTCCTGCCCCGGCCGGGCATGGTTGCTGATCTCATAGGCGGGAATGCCGGCCGCTGCGGTCATCGCCTGTGTCTGCTCATAGAGATTGGCGGCATGGTCCGGATCGGCAAGCGTCAGCTTGCCCTGCGCCACCAGTGTCGCAAAGCGGGTGCCGGGCTCTATGGTGAGTTGATAGAGCGAGAGATGGTCGGTGCCGAAGGACAGTCCCTGCGCCAGTTCTGTTTCCCAATCCGCCTCGCTCTGGCCGGGCCGGGCGTAGATGAGGTCGAAATTCACCCGATTGAAAACCGATTGCGCGATATCCAACGCCGCCAATCCCTCACGCACGTCATGGGCGCGGCCCAGGAAATGCAGCGCTTCATCGTCCAGCGCCTGGAGACCAAGCGACACCCGGTTCACGCCCGCCGCCGCAAGATCGGCAAAGCGTGCAGCCTCGACCGAGCTGGGATTGGCCTCCAGCGTGATCTCGATATCGGACGCGGGCGCCCAGTGGCACGCCGCCGCCTCGATCAGCGCTTCCACGATTCGGGGCGGCATCAGCGAGGGCGTGCCGCCGCCGAAGAAGATCGAGGAGAGCGGCCGCCCGCCGTTCAGTGCCGCTTCATGGGCAAGATCTTTTAGCAGCGCATCGCGCCACGCATCGCTGTCGATGTCCGTCCGCACATGACTGTTAAAATCGCAGTAAGGACATTTCGAAACGCAAAATGGCCAATGCACATATAGGGCTATGGGGTCGGCCAAGTCCGATGCGTGAGGCGCGGGAGCGGGTATCAAGGGGTCGGGTGACATGAGTGGGGGCGTTCTTAAAGGGCTTTGGCCTGCGCGGCTAGCGTGGGCTGCTGTTTTGCTGACGGTTGCGGGGCAGGGCAGTGCTGCGCCTTCCCGTGGAGCGCCTTCCCTGCCGCCCGCCATGCCTGCTTCCTATTACGGCATGGAGGAAGCGGATCGCGATGACGGCCTGATGCGCGAAGTGATCCTGGGCATGCATAATGAGGAACGCGAATCGCTAGGGCTTTCGCCATTGGCGTGGGACAGCGCCTTGGCGGCGGATGCGGCGCGTTATGCGCGGCAGATGGCGCAGACCAATATCTTCCGCCATTCCGCCCGTGCCAGCCGCGCCATTCCCAGCGGCGAAAATCTCTGGATGGGATCGCGCGGCCTCTATGATTATGAGGTGATGGTCGGCTCGTTCCTGGATGAGAAGCGCTATTTCCGGCGCAGCGGGACTTTGCCTGATCTCAGCACCACCGGCCGATGGGAAGATGTCGGCCATTATACCCAGATCATCTGGCGCGGCACGCGCAAGGTGGGCTGCGCGTTGGGCGAAGGGCAGAGCTACGACTATCTCGTCTGCCGCTATTTTCCCGCCGGGAATGTCTTTGGGCGGAACCCGCTGGACCGGGATGACGGCGCGCCGTCGCAATATGCCAGTGGGGGACGTTGATCGAGGGACAGCCTGTTCCTGCGCAGGCGTACGGCTCGGCTAAAGAGGCGCTCGTCAGAAAACCGTCGCCACCAATTGCGCGAAGGCATCGGCTCGGTGGCTCATGCCGTGCTTCTTCTCCGGCTCCATTTCTCCGAAGCTGATGCTGTGACCATGCGGCTGGAAGATCGGATCATAGCCGAAACCCTTGTCCCCGCGCGGCGGCCAGGTGATGGTGCCGTCGACGCGACCTTCGAACACCTCCACATGCCCGTCGGGCCAGGCCAGCGCCAGAGCGCAGATGAAGTGGGCGCCATGTCCCGCATCCGGTCCCTGAGCCTGGATATTGTCCCAGACGAGCTGCATGGCGAGGCTGAAATCCTTCGTCTCGCCAGCCCAGCGGGCGGAGAAGATGCCCGGATCGCCGTTTAGCGCCTCGACGCACAGGCCGCTGTCGTCCGCCAGGGCGGGCAGGCCGGAGAGGTCCGCCGCCTGCATCGCCTTCAGCTCCGCATTGGCGACGAAGGTCGTGCCGGTCTCGTCGGGTTCGGGCAGGTCCAGCGCGGCGGCGGAGACCGTCTCTATGCCATAGGGCGCCAGCAGCTCGCCAATTTCGCGCACCTTGCCGGGATTGTGGCTGGCGATCACCAGCTTGCCCGGCCCCAGCTTGCGGATCGCCTGTTCCTGTCCGAACTCGTCGCTCATCTTATCGTCCCGTAGCCTTGTCCTGCGCCGCGAAGATCTGCGCGCAGCCGATGCGGGCGAGGCGCAGCAGGCGCAGCAGCTCTTCCTCATCATAGGTAGCGCCTTCCGCGGTCGCCTGCACCTCGGCAAATTTGCCGTCGCCGGTCAGGATCAGATTGGCGTCGGCCTCGGCATTGCTGTCCTCGACATAATCGAGGTCGAGAACCGGCGTGCCTTTGTAGATGCCACAGCTTATCGCCGCGACCTTCTGCACGATGGGGTCTTCGGTGAGGGCGCCCGAAGCGAGCAGCTTGTCGATGGCGATGCGCAGCGCGACCCAGCTTCCCGAAATGGCGGCGGTGCGGGTGCCGCCATCGGCCTGGATCACGTCGCAGTCGACGACGATCTGGCGCTCGCCCAACTTGGCCAGGTCGACCACGGCGCGCAGCGAGCGGCCGATCAGCCGCTGGATTTCCTGGGTGCGGCCGGACTGCTTGCCCTTGGCGGCTTCGCGGCTGCCGCGCGTGTGGGTGGCGCGGGGCAGCATGCCATATTCCGCCGTGACCCAGCCCGAACCCTTGCCACGCAGGAAGGGCGGCACCTTTTCCTCGATAGAGGCGGTGCAGAGAACGCGGGTATCACCGAAGCTGACGAGGCAGCTACCTTCGGCATGGATGGTGAAGCCGGGCTCCATGGTGATTTCGCGCATCTGGTCGGGCGCGCGGCCGGAAGGACGCATAAATTTTCTTCTCCGAAGCGTTGTGTTGGTGCGGCTTAGCGGCAGGTGTGCAGTCTTGCCAGTGGCGATCGAGTCGAAAGATGGTAGAGAGTGGGGCATGGGGACGAAAGCGATAGTTATGTTGGCGGCCACCGCACTGCTGGGCGGTTGCGCGACGGAACAGACCGAACTGGAAAAGCCGACAAAGGTTGGCGACACCATTCGTTTTTCCGCCGGTCCCTGTTTTGGAGCTTGCCCCAGCTACACCCTGCGCGTGACGCCGGACGGGTCGGGCCTGATCGAGCCGGAGCGCTTCACCGCCGTGCCGGGGCCAACGCGCTTTACCGTGACGCCAGTGCAATATCGCCGCTTCCGCGCCGCGCTGGCGCAGTTCCGGCCCGCGTCCGGCACCGTCAAGCGAATCACGCATGGGGAAAATTGCACTCGCTTCGCGACCGACATGCCCGGCTATGTCATCGAATGGACCCATGGCGAGGCGCAGCCCACGCGGCTGGAATTCCAGTCGGGCTGCATGGACGCAAGCTATGGCAAGTTGCGGGCGACGATCGCATCCATCCCCCGGATGCTGGATATCGCCGCGATGGTGAAGCCAACCCCCGCCAAGGGCAAATGAGCGTGGGCTTGAGCGCCGCCCGCTGCTTGCCTAGATAAGCGTCATGGCGGTCACCCCGATCACCGAGCTTAACGAGCGCGCGCGCGACGTTTTCCGTCTGGTGGTCGAGAGCTATCTCGGCACCGGGCTGCCGGTCGGCTCGCGTACGATCAGCAAGATCGCGTCGCTCAGCCTGTCGCCTGCGTCCATCCGCAATGTGATGCAGGATCTGGAGGAGCTCGGCCTGCTCGCCGCGCCGCATACTTCGGCGGGGCGGATGCCGACCGAAACTGGCCTCAGGCTTTTCGTCGACGGCATGATGCAAGCGGCGGAGCCATCCGTTGAGGAACGGCGCGCGATCGAGGCGGGCATTTCCGAGGGTGGACCGATCGAGGAGGCGCTGTCGGCGGCGACTGCTGCGCTGTCCGGCCTGTCCGCCTGCGCCGGGATCGTGATGGTGCCCAAGCGCGAGCCGGTGCTGCGGCAATTCGGCTTCGTGCCGTTGAACGAGCGGCAGGCGTTGGCGGTCTTGGTGGGGCAGGACGGGTCGATCGAGAATCGCGTGGTCGACCTGCCGCTGGGCATCACACCGATGATGCTCAATGAAGCGGCCAACTTCATGTCGGCGCGCTTTGGCGGGCTGACGCTGGCGCAAGCGGGGGAGGCTTTGCAGCGCGAGCTGGAGCATGAACGCCATGCGCTCCAGGGCGCGGCGCGGGAGCTGGTGGAGCGCGGCATCGCGATCTGGTCGCAGGATGCCGATGAGCGTCCCGTATTGATCGTGCGCGGCCAGGCGCATCTGCTGGATGACGGAACCGCCGCCGATCTGGAGCGGGTGCGGCAATTGCTTGAACAGCTGGAGGGCAAGCAGGAAATTTCGCGGCTGCTGGAAAGCGCGCTGGCGGGCAGCGCGACCAAAATCTTCATCGGATCGGAAAACAAGCTCTTTTCCCTTTCGGGTTCTTCGGTCATAGCCGCGCCTTACCGGGGCGGTGACGGCCGGGTGGTCGGCGTGGTCGGCGTAATCGGCCCCACGCGCTTGAACTATGCGCGGGTGATCCCCATGGTGGACTTTACCGCACAGACGCTGTCGAGATTGATGAGATGAGCGAAGACAAACAGAATATCGAGAATACCGAAGTCGTGGATGAACTGCCCGAGGATGCGGCGCCTGCTGGCGACGCGGCGGCGGAGCGGATCGCCGCGCTAGAGAATGAACTCGCGACCGCCAGGCAGGACGTGCTCTACGCCCATGCCGAAACGCAGAATGTGCGGCGGCGGCTGGAAAAGGAACTGGCCGACGCGCGCGCCTATGCCGCGACGGCCTTTGCCCGCGACATGCTGTCGGTGGCGGACAATCTGGCGCGCGCGCTCCAGACGATCCCCGCCGACCTGCGTGAGGATGAGAAGTTCAAGGGGCTGGTGGTCGGTCTGGAAGCCACCGGGCGCGAGTTGGAGGCCGTTTTCGGCCGCAACGGTATTGAAAAGCTGGTGTCGGTCGGTCAGCCGCTCGACCCCAACAAGCATCAGGCGATGATGGAAGTGCCCTCCGCCGATGCCGAACCGGGCACGGTGCTGGTGGAAATGCAGGCGGGCTACACGATCAAGGATCGGCTGCTGCGCCCGGCGCTGGTCAGCGTGGCGAAGAAGCCCGACTGATCTCAGGCTCCTTGCGAGATAAAAGGCCCGCCGAACCAATGTTCGGCGGGCTTTTTTGTTTGCCGGCGCGTGGCTCTGCTACCCGCTCCTGCCTTCGCAGGAGCCCGCGAGTTTTCCGGCAGGCGTCTCTTCGATATAAAAAGATATATCGTAAATCTTGACGTTCGCTATTTTTAAGATATATCTCAAACCATCATAAATCAGTTTGAAGGTTCACATATGCATTTTCATCATTCTCACCACGGCGGACGTCGCGGCTTTGGCTATGGCCGTTTTGCCAGTCCGGAAGGCTTCGATCGCGGCGGCTTCGGCGGTCGTTTCGGGGACGGACCGTTTGGAGGTGGCCGGGGCGGACATTTTGGTGGCGGTCGGGGCGGTGGCCGCCGTCGTCTGTTCGGCAATGACGCGCTCAAGCTCATTCTGCTCAAGCTCATCACGGACAATCCGCGCCATGGCTATGACCTGATCCGCGAGATTGAAGCGCTGTCGGGGGAGGTTTACGTGCCGAGTCCCGGCGTCGTTTATCCGACCCTGACCTTGCTGGCGGACATGGGTCTGATCGCTGAACAGCCGGGCGAAAGCAGCCGCAAGCTGTTCGCGATTACCGAAGCGGGCACCGCCTATCTGGCCGATCATGACGAAGGCGTGAAGCTGGTAATGGATCGTCTGGGTTCGCTTGCTCAAAAGGCGGAACGCACGGATGGCGCGCCGATCCGGCGGGCGATGCACAATCTGGGCATGGCGGTCCGGGCGCGGCTCGAAAAGGAAGGGGCCGACGCTCAGACCATGTTCGACGTCGCGTCGCTGATCGACGAGGCCGCCAGCAAGATCGAAAGGCTGTAACCCATGGTGTTGACCGCTCATGTTCCGACCGCCAGCGCCAGCCGCTCTCTTCAGCAGCTATGCAAGCATTGAGGCCACAAGTTCGAAACCGAATTTGATGCGCAGCAGGGCGTGATCGCCTTTCCCATGGGGTCGATCCGGATGGCGGCGGGGGCGGAAGCGCTCACCGTCACCATCGAACCGCAGGAGGGCGCTGATGTCGAGCGCTTCAAGCAGGTGGTGGCGGACCATCTGGACCGCTTTGCCTTTCGGGAGGCGCCGTTGACTTTCGATTGGCAGTAATGGGTGGAGAGCGGACGGTAGGCTTAGCGCTTTTTCTTGAAGCGCATCGTGCTCCTGCGAAGGCAGGAGCCCAGTTCCTACGGTGCGATGATCCACAAGCGGCGGAACTGGGTTCCTGCCTTCGCAGGAACACGGATACGATCAATGTCTTGGAATGGCCACTTCCTGATACCTATTGCGAAGGCGCCGCCTTACTTGCGCGGAATCCGACGCGCGCTCGCCAGATGATGGGCGTGTGTAATGGCAACCGCCAAAGCATCCGATGCATCCGGCCCCGCGACTTTCGCGCCGGGGAGAAGGCGGGACACCATGGCGTGGACTTGCTCCTTGGAAGCATTGCCGACGCCGACGACTGATTTCTTGACCAGCCGGGCGGCATATTCGCCCACTTCCATGCCGGATCGCGAGGCTGCGAGCAGCACGACGCCGCGCGCCTGCCCCAATTTCAGCGTGGATTGCGGATTCACGTTGACGAACACTTCCTCGACCGCGGCGCCATTGGGCTGATGTTCGAGGATCAGGTCCGTCAGCGCCAGATCCAGCACCAGCAGGCGCGATGCCAGCGCCATCTCCGAATCGGTCTTGATCTGTCCATTGGCGATATGGGTGAGGCGATTGCCGTCCGCGGCGATCAGTCCCCAGCCGGTGGTGCCGAGACCGGGGTCGAGGCCAAGGATGATCATGATCTTTTCCTCGCCGCTTCAAGGGAGAGGATAGGGGCGCTTAGCAGCTTGCCGCCTAGCGAAACTTGGAGAGGGGCGATGCAACGATCGAATGCAGCGCTCCCGCCTCTCCCAACTTCGCCCAGGCGGCAGAACCGCCAAGGCTGCGTAACCCTCTCCCTCGCGGGGAGAGGGACGCGCATCGTCAACCCAGCTTCTCCATGACCTCGTCCGAAACCTCATAATTGCCCCAGACGGTCTGGACGTCGTCATCTTCTTCCAGCGTGTCGACCAGCTTCATCAGCGTCGCGGCGTTGCTTTCGTCGACTTCGACGGTGGTCTGCGGTCTCCAGGCGAGCTTGGCGCCTTCAGCCGGACCGAGCTTGCCTTCCAGCGCCTTGGCGACTTCATGTAGCGCGTCCATGGCGGTCCAGATTTCATGCTCGTCTTCGTTCGAGGACACGTCTTCCGCGCCCGCTTCCAGAGCAGCTTCGAAGATCGCGTCGGCATCCCCCGCGCTCGCCGGATAGGTGATGAGGCCCATGCGGTCGAAACCGTGGCTCACCGCGCCCGACGCGCCCAGATTGCCGCCATTCTTGGAGAAGGCGGTACGTACATTGGTCGCGGTGCGATTGCGATTGTCGGTCAGCGCTTCCACGATGATCGCGACGCCGCCGGGGCCATAGCCCTCATAGCGGATTTCCTCGTAATTCTCCGTGTCGCCGCCGATCGCCTTGTCGATGGCGCGCTGGATATTGTCCTTGGGCATGGACTGCGCCTTGGCGGCGTTGATCGCCAGGCGAAGGCGCGGGTTCATGTCCGGGTCGGGCATGCCCATTTTCGCCGCCACGGTGATTTCGCGGCTCAATTTGGAGAACATCGAGGAGCGCTTCTTATCCTGCGCGCCCTTGCGATGCATGATGTTCTTGAATTTGCTATGGCCGGCCACGGCCTGCTCCTAAACTTGTCTGTGATCCGAAGCGCGCTCTCTAGCGGGCGCGCCCGGCAAGCGCAACTCAGACAAGGATCGCGGTGCCTGAGGCCGTCACCATCAGCATCGATCCGCTTGAACCCACCGTCTCATAATCGAGATCGACGCCGACCACCGCATTGGCTCCCAGCGTTGCCGCACGAGTGCGCATTTCGCTGATGGCCTGTTCGCGGGCGCGCTGGAGCACATCCTCATAGGCGCCCGAGCGCCCGCCGACGATGTCGCGCACGCTGGCGAACAGGTCGCGAAAGAGGTTGGCGCCCACGATCACCTCGCCGGTGACGATGCCGAGATATTCCTTCGCGGGCCGGCCCTCCAGAGAAGGGGTGGTGCTGACGATGATCTCGGAATTTCCAGGCATCGGGACGCTCTCCTTGGTTTGTGGGGTTATTCCAGCCCAAGCGCCGTTTTGTATGTATCCAGCAGCGCTTCGGCTTCCATCCGGGCGTTGCGCTCCATCTTGCGCAGGCGCACGATCGACCGCATCGTCTTCACGTCATAGCCATTGGCCTTGGCCTCCAGATAGACGTCCTTGATGTCGTCCGCGATGCCCTTCTTTTCCTCTTCCAGACGCTCGATGCGCTCTATGAAAAGGCGTAGCTGTTCGGCGGCGACATTGCCATCGCTCATGAGAATCTCCAGTCAGTGTGAATCGGTCGGGACACGCTCCTAATGGCTGTCGGCGTTCTTCGCCACACTCTCCTGCATGCGGGCGATCTGTTCCGGCGTCGTTTCGCTCTGATAGCGGGCCTTCCATTCGCCAAAGGGCATGCCGTGGACGATCTCCCGCGCTTCATCCTTGCCGAGAGTGCCGTCGGCCTCGGCAATCCAGTCGGCCAGACAATTGCGGCAGAAACCCGCCGCGCCCATCAGGTCGATATTCTGAACGTCGGTGCGGTGCTGCAAATGCGCCACCAGCCGTCGGAAGGCGGTTGCGGCAACCGCGTCGCTGAGTATGTTGTCGCTCACGGCGAACCCTTTCGCTGATCTACATCATCCTGTCGTGCAGCACGGATAATCGAAAACCGCGCCCTGGCAACCCAGAGGCGACCATGACGGTCAGGAGTTTGAGAATGACAAGATTACCGCCCCGTTCGCGCAAGGTCCGCATCCTCGCGACCCTTGGGCCCGCGAGCGACAGCCCGGAGATGATCCGGGCGCTGTTCGTGGCCGGGGCAGACGCTTTCCGCATCAATATGAGCCACGGGGCGCATGAGGATCATGCCGCGCGCATCGCGGCGATCCGGTCGCTGGAGAAGGAATTCGGCCGCCCGACGACGATCCTGGGCGACCTGCAGGGACCAAAGCTGCGTGTGGGCACCTTCGAGCGTGGACTGGCGGTGCTGGAAACCGGCGCTGCCTTCGTCCTCGATAGCGATCCGGCGCCGGGCGATGCCAGCCGCGTGAACCTGCCGCATCCGGAGATTTATGCCGCGCTGGTGCCGGAAACCCGGCTGCTGCTGGACGACGGCAAGATGGTGCTGCGGGTCAAGAAGGTGGCGGAGGATCGCATCGACACGGTAGTCGAGGTCGGCGGCACGCTGTCCAACCGCAAGGGCGTCAATGTGCCGGACGTGGTGGTGCCGGTGCCGGCGCTGACGGAGAAGGACCGGCGCGACCTCAGCTTCGCGGTGGAGCAGGGATGCGACTGGATCGCCTTGAGTTTCGTGCAGCGGCCCGAGGATCTGGCCGAGGCGCGCAAGCTGATGGGCGGCCATGGCGCGCTGATGGCGAAGATCGAGAAGCCCTCCGCCGTGCAGCGGCTGGAGGAGATCATCGAGCTGGCCGATGGCGTGATGGTGGCGCGTGGCGATCTGGGCGTGGAGCTGCCGCCCCAGGCTGTGCCGCCGCTCCAGAAGCAGATCGTGGCGCTGGCCCGGCGCATGGGGCGGCCTGTCGTGGTGGCGACGCAGATGCTCGAATCGATGATCAAGGCGCCGACGCCGACCCGCGCCGAAGTGTCGGACGTGGCGACGGCCGTCTATGACGGGGCGGACGCGATCATGTTGTCGGCGGAGACGGCGGCGGGCGACTGGCCGGTCGAGGCGGTGACGATGATGGACAGCATCGCCCATAGCGTGGAGCGCGATCCGGGCTATTTCGGGCGCCTGCACTATACGGAGACCAAGCCCGATCCGACGACCGCCGACGCACTGGCGGAGGGCGCGAGCAGCATCGTGTCGGTGGTCGGGGCAAGCGCGATCACCTGCTTCACCTCCTCGGGCAGCACCGTGCGCCGCGTGGCGCGCGAGCGGCCGATGACGCCGATCCTGGCGCTGACGCCGCGGGCGGACACGGCGCGCAAGCTGGGGCTGACCTGGGGCGTGCATGCGGTGCGGACCAAGGATATCGGCACGTTCGAAGAAATGGTCGGCAAGGCCCGGCGCATGGCGCTGCGGCATGACATGGTCGGGAAGGGCGGCAAGATCGTCGTGCTGGCGGGGGTGCCCTTCGGGACGCCGGGGTCGACCAATGTGTTGCACGTCGCGGCGATTCGGGGGGATGAGCTCAGAGGGCGGGACGAGAGCTGATTGGGGACGGGGTGGATGGAGGTGCCCCGGTCTTCATCCGTCATGTTGAACAAGTTCAGCATGACGGGTGGTGGTTGGCTATCCTTGCGCGCTGAATGGGGCGTCGATCAGGCCCAGCGCGGCGAGTTCGTCCCGCAATGTGGCTGCATCGCGAAACAGGTGCCCGCGCATTCCCTCTGCCTCCGCCGCTATCACATTTTCTTCCCGGTCGTCGATGAACAGCGCTTGTGCCGCGTGCAGGCCGAATCGCTCAAGCGCTAGCCGGTAGATGGCGGGATCGGGCTTCACCACCTTTTCCACGCCAGAGACGACGATGTCGCGGAAGGGCGCAAATAGTGCGGCTTCGCGGGCATGGAAGGGCGGCCAGAATTCATCGCTGAAATTGGTGATCCCGAAGAGCGGGATGCCGCAGTCGTCCAGTTCACGGACGATTTCCTGCATGCCCGCGATCGCTGGCCCCACGCTGTCGATGAACTGCTCGCCCCAGAGGCGAATCAGGTCGGCGCGCTCTGGATGACGGGCGATCAGTTCGGCGCTGGTTTCCGCGAAAGGGCGGCCCCGATCATGCTGCAAATGCCAGTCCAGCGTCACCACATCGTTGAGAAACGCGTCGAGCGCCTGATCGTCGTCGATCAGGCGCTCATATAGAACCCTGGGGTTCCAATGGTAGAGGACATTGCCGACGTCGAAGATGACGGCGGCTATCCCCACCCCGCTAATCAGCCCTGGCGGGCCTTGAAGCGGCGGTTGGTCTTGTTGATGACATAGGTGCGGCCGCGACGGCGGATCACGCGGTTATCCCGGTGACGGCCCTTGAGCGACTTGAGCGAATTGCGGATCTTCATGGAACCAGCCTTTGAATGAATCTTGCGTGATCGAAAAATCGAAGCGCAGCCCCTATGGGCGAGGCAGCCGAAAGTCAAGGGTAACTACCGCAATTCGCCGCCGTTCATCCCCCATGCAGCAAAGCCATGGCTTCAACGCTTTTAGGGGATTGGCGGCGCGGTGTCGTGTAGAGGATGATATCCTTCGGAGTTCAAGCCATGTTGAAAAAGATCGCCTTTCCTTCCCTGTTGGCCCTTTCCCTGAGCGCCTGCGCCACGGCCATTCCGGCGGTGGAGGTGACGCGATTCCATATCGACAATCCGGCGCGCAGCGGGACGGTCGCCATTGAGGAAATGGCGGGCAATCCCGATGTCGGCCTTGAATTCCGCACCTATGCCGCCGCCGTGGACCAGGAATTGCAGCGGGTGGGCTTCACCCCCGCCAGGGAAGGGGCGAAGAGCGACTATGTCGCGCTGGTGGGCTTCCGCCGAATCTTCCGCGAACCCAGCAGCTATGGCGCCAATGGCAAGCCGGTGAGCGTCGGCGTGGGTGGGGCCGTGGGCAGCGGCGGCTATTCGGGGCTTGGCCTGGGCATCGGCATCAATCTGTCGGGCAAGCCCAAGGGGCAGGTGATCACGGAATTGCAGGTGCAGATCCGCCGCCGGGCCGATTCGACCACCATCTGGGAAGGCCGCGCGCAGACCGAGGCGCGTGAAGGAACGCCCGCCTCTCAACCCGGTCTGGCGGCGCAGAAGCTCGCGGCGGCGCTTATCGGGGGCTATCCGGGAGAATCGGGCCGGACTATAACCGTCAAATGAGCATCTCCATCACCAGCGCTTTCGACAGCGGCAATATTCGCGTTATTTCCCTTGATGATAGCCCGGCAGGCGTTCGCGCCGAGCTGGAGATCGTCAAGGACCGGCAGAGCGACTTCTACCAATGGTTCCACTTCCGCGTGGCTGGCGTGGCCGGGCGGGAAGTCGAGCTGGCGATCACCAATTGCGGCGCGTCGGCCTATCCCGATGGCTGGCCCGGCTACAAGGCGCGGCTCAGCGAGGATCGGGAGAACTGGCTGCTGGTGGACACCAGCTATGCCGATGGGACGCTGACGATTCGCCTGTCGCCGGATGTCAATGCGGTCTGGCTCGCCTATTTCGCGCCCTATTCGATGGAGCGGCACCATGATCTGGTCGCCTGGGCTGCGTCCCAGCCGGGGGTGGAGCATCGGGAACTGGGGCTGACGCTCGACAAGCAGCCGCTCGACCTGCTGGTGGTGGGCGAGGGGCCGAAGAAGGTCTGGCTCTATGCCCGGCAGCATCCGGGCGAGAGCATGGCCGAATGGTGGATGGAAGGCGCGCTGGAGCGGCTCTGTGATGAGGAGGATGCCGTGGCGCGGCTGCTGCGGAAAAAGGCGACCTTCTACATCGTGCCGAACATGAATCCCGATGGCAGCCGTCGCGGGCATTTGCGGACCAATGCGGCGGGGATCAACCTCAACCGCGAATGGCATGAGCCATCAATGGAGAAGAGTCCCGAGGTTTTCCTCGTGCGGGGGGCGATGGACGAGGTCGGGGTGGACTTTGCCATGGACGTGCATGGCGATGAGGCGATCGCGGCCGTGTTCCTGGCCGGGTTCGAGGGGATTCCCTCGATCACCGAGCGACAGTTGACCCTATATCGCCGTTACCGCGATACGCTCGCTGCCCGGACGCCTGATTTTCAGACGAAGAAGGGCTATCCTTCCGCGCCGGAGGGCAAGGCGAACCTGTCCATGTCCACCAACCAGTTGGCCGAGCGCTTCGGCGCGGTGGCGATGACGCTGGAAATGCCGTTCAAGGATAATGACGACCTGCCCGATGCGGACTTCGGCTGGTCGCCGGCGCGGTCGATCCAGCTCGCCAAGGATTGTCTGGGTGTGCTGGTGGAGATGATCGGAGAGATCTGACCCGACAGGATTTTTCCAGGACGGAAAGAGGCAAACTTCCCCTAAAAACTTGCCTTCAGCCCGTCGATCACGAACTGCGCGGCCAGCGCCGCCAGCAATACGCCGAGCAGCCGGGTGATCACCGCCTCGATCTTGGCGCCCAGCAGCGCCATGATCGGCCCGGCCGCCAGCAGCGATCCCAGCATCAGCATCAACGTCACGACCACCGCGCCGATCACGACCAGCCGTTCGCTGATCCCCTCAGCGCGCGACATCAGCAGCATGACCGTGGCGATCGATCCCGGCCCGGCGATCATCGGCATCGCCATGGGAAAGACCGACACATCTTCGACTTCCGGCGTTTCCGCGATCTTCTGCGCCCGGTCCTCACGCCGCTGGGTGCGCTTTTCAAACACCATGTCCATGGCGATAATGAACAGCATGATCCCGCCCGCAATGCGGAAGCTGTCCAGCTCGATCCCCAGCACGCCGAGCAACTGCTTGCCCCAGAGCGCGAACAGCAGGAGGATCGCCGCCGCGATGCCTACGGCGCGAATCGCCATGCCGCGCCGCTGAGCCATGGTCGCGCCGGTGGTGAGGCTGGCATAGATCGGCGCGCAGCCCGGTGGATCGATCACCACGAACAGCGTGACGAAGGCGGAGATGAACAGCTCCGTCATCCGCCCGCCGCCACCTTGTCGTCGATCACGGTTTCATAATCCGCGCCGTTCCACATGCGCACGGTCACGCGGCGGCTGCCGTCCGTCGCGACGTCGGCGCTCCAGGTCAGGCTGTCGTCGCCGGACATCGGCGGCGTCTCGCCCTTGTCCGGCTTGCCGCCTGGCGGCGGGCCGACGGGCCGGGAACCCTCCCCGTCGCGGCTCCGCTTGCAGGTAGCGACCTTGCCAGTCAGGAATTCCGGCGCTTCACGGGCAATGGCGAGCGTGTCGCCATGGTCCATGATCCACTTCCATTCGCCTTTCTTGTCGCGCCGCCAGATGGTGGTGAAATAGCCGACCGACCCGTCCGGCCTTTTCCAGTTGCCGGTGCTGGCGGCCAGATTGCCGTCGCAGGACACGATGATGGTCGAAGCTGTCCAGCTTACCGAGGCAGGCGGATCGGCGCGGCCCTTGAGCCACTGCTTCGCCAGTACCCGTTGCGGCGTGAACATCACCGCCTCGTCCGCCGCCGTCTCGCGGAAGGCGGTCCATTGCCCCTTCTGCTGCGCCAGCCGGTTGAAGGCGAGTTCGGCGGCAAAGACGGAGCTGGGATCAGGCTGATAGCGCATCGGCGGGCGCGCGCCCGTCAAGGCCAAAAAGGTTAGGGCAAGAAACGCACAGCGCGCCTTCACACCCCCTCCGGCTTCGCCAGACCTGCCCGCGCATGCGCCGCCACCAGCGTATTGCGCAGCAGCACCGCGATGGTCATCGGCCCGACGCCGCCGGGAACCGGGGTGATGGCGCGGACATGGGCAAGCGCCTCGGCAGTGGCGACGTCGCCGACGATCCGGCTTTTGCCGTCCTCCGTATCGGTGACGCGGTTGATGCCGACGTCGATCACGGTCGCGCCGGGCTTGATCCACTCGCCCTTGACCATCTCGGCCCGGCCCACCGCCGCCACCACGATGTCGGCGCGATGCACGACCGAGGCGAGATCGCGGGTCCGGCTGTGCGCGATGGTGACGGTGCAATTTTCCGCCAGCAGCAATTGCGCCATCGGCTTGCCCACGATGTTCGAGCGCCCCACGACCACTGCTTCCAGACCCGACAGATCGCCCAGTTCATCCTTCAGCAGCATGATGCAGCCCAGCGGCGTGCAGGGCACCAGCGCCTCCTGCCCCGTCGCCAGCCGACCCGAATTGACGACATGGAAGCCGTCCACATCCTTGGCCGGATTGACCGTCCCGATCACCGAGGCTTCGTTGATATGGGCAGGCAGCGGCAACTGGACCAGAATGCCGTCCACCCGCTCGTCCGCATTCAGTTCCTCGACCAGATCGAGCAACTCTTCCTCACCGATGGAGGCGGGGAGCTTGAACTCCATGCTCTCCATGCCGACGGCGACGGTCATCTTGCCCTTGTTGCGGACATAGACCGAACTCGCCGGGTCCTCGCCCACCAGCACCACCGCCAGTCCCGGTTTTCTCCCGGTTTTCGCGATAAAGGCCGCCACCCCGTCCGCGACCTTGCCGCGGAGCGTCTCTGCGAACGCCTTGCCGTCGATGATCTTGCCGATGGTCATGATGCTTCAACCTGTTCCTTGATGATGGCGGAAAGTCTTGCGAACGACAACAGCTCACCGCCCCCCTTGATCCGCAGCCGCTTTAGCCGGTTGGTGTCACCCGATTCCAGCGAAATCGCGCTGCGCGGCCAATCCAGCCGCTTCGCCAGCAGAGCGATCAGCGCCGCATTGGCCTTGCCCTTTTCCGGCACGGCGCGAACGCGGGCACCCAGCCACTGCGCACCCTTTTCATCCGTCCAGACGCCGCCGATCTCCTCCTTCGTTGCCCCCGGCGTCAACCGGATGGAAAGGACGAGATCGCCGCCGTTCTGGCTCCAGACCGTCACACCAACCCGAAAAGCGGCGGCAATATGGCCTGGCGGATGATGAGAATGCCCAGCAGCACGACCATCGGGGACAGGTCGAGCGCGCCCAGATCGGGCAGCACCCGGCGGATCGGATTGTAGATCGGCGCCGTCATCCGATCCAGCGCGACCATCACCGTGCGCACGAAGTCATTGGAAAGATTGACGACATTGAAGGCGATCAGCCAACTCATAATGGCCTGAATGATGATGATCCACCACAGCACATCGAGCAGGATGACGATGATCTGATAGAGGGCGTAGGCCATGCGATCTCCGAATTGATGGGAATTCGCTCTAGCCGACGGGATGCCCGCGCCACAAGCGCCGAACCGGATTATTCCACCAAATGCAGGGCTTGTTCGGCCAAGAGCATGGATTTCACCAAGCCGCCATTATACCGCCATGCCATGGACTTTCGCGACGCCACCCTGGATGACGCCCCGGACTGGTGGTCGAGAATACGCAAAAGCTTGGCCCCGATGGCCGAACCCAGCCGGAGCAGCGCTATCATTGGGCTGATCCGGCGGTGCTGATCAAAAAGCCGATTACCGGCGCACTAAAGTCCCCGCACCGCGATCGGTGAAGATTTCCAGCAGCATCGCATGCGGCACCCGCCCGTCCAGGATGACGGCGGCGTCCACCCCGCCCTCAACCGCGCGCACGCAGGTTTCCAGCTTCGGGATCATGCCGCCGCTGATCGTGCCGTCGGCCTCCAGCCCCTCGATCGCCTTGGGATCGAGATCGGTCAGCAACTGCCCCTGCTTGTCCAGCACCCCCGCCACATCGGTCAGCAGGAAGAAGCGCGACGCGCCCAGTTCCGCCGCGATCGCGCCCGCCATGGTGTCGGCATTGACGTTGTAAGTATGCCCATCAGCGCCGATGCCCACCGGCGCGACGACGGGGATGATGCCGTCCCGCGACAGCGTGTCGAGGATGCTGCGGTCGACCTTCACCGGATCGCCGACGAAACCCAGGTCGACATTGCGCTCTATGCCCGAATTAGGGTCCGCTTCGCGCTTGCCCAACACCTTTTCGCAGAGGACCAGGCCGCCATCCTTGCCCGAAATGCCAACCGCCCGGCCGCCGGCGCCGGCAATCCAGCCGACGATTTCCTTGTTGATGGAACCGGCCAGCACCATTTCGGCAATCTGCGCGGTTTCCTTGTCAGTGACGCGCAGCCCGCCGACGAACTGCGATTCCACGCCCAGCTTCTTGAGCATCGCGCCGATCTGCGGCCCGCCGCCATGAACGACGACGACATTGATGCCGACCGCCTTCATCAACACGACGTCTTCGGCAAAATCGCGCGCCGCCTCGGGATCGCCCATGGCATGGCCGCCATATTTGACGACGAAGGTCTTGCCCGCATATCGCTGCATATAGGGCAGTGCCTCGACGAGGGTTTCGGCCTTGGCGAGGAGCGCCGGATCGGGGGCGTGCTTGCTGTTCATGCGCGGGCGCATAGGGCCAATGGCGCGCTATCGCAAGTTAGCGATCCAATCGCCGTCCCAAAGCGACCAGCGCATAGATGACCGGAGGCACCAAAATGGCCGATAGAGCAACCTTCGCCAGCATCTGCCCCAGCAGCAGTTCCCCGATCGGAAAGACGCCGTAAAAGGCGATGGAAACGAAGAGAAGCGTGTCCGCGATCTGGGAGAGGATGCTCGCCACCGCCGCGCGCAGCCAGAGCAGGCGGCTGTCCTTCCGCCCCTTGAGCGCCGCGAAGAGCGTGACATTCAGAGTTTGCGAAATGCCATAAGCGATGATCCCGCCCAGCCAGATGCGCGGTGTGCCGCCCATCATCAGCGCAAAGGCGTCGCGCCGGGCCGGGTCCATGTCGCCCGCCGCCGGGACGGACAGCACGACGATCGAGAGCAATATGGAAGCGATCAGCGGCAGGAACCCCACCTGCACCAGCCGGTTTGCGACCGCCCGGCCATGCAGTTCCGCGACGGCGCTGGAGATCGTCACCAACAGCAGGAAAGCGAAGATTCCCGCCTCCACCGCCAGTGGTCCCAGACCGAACCACGGCCCTATGGCGGAAAGCGGCCCCAGCGTGACCTGCTTGTTCCCCAGCACGCCCGCAATGCAGACCATGCCGCCATAGAAGATCGAAAAGACGAAGAGCGAACGCGCAATCGGCGTGGGAGGGGAAGCCATTGCAGGCACTTACCGGCATTTCATCGGAGTGGGAAGGGATAGGAGCTAACCGGTTTTGGCTATTCCGTTCCCTTACCCTTAGCTACCGGTTCATCCAAAGAGATCGCCCAGGAAATCGGCCATCGAGCGAAAGCTGCGGTGGTCGGCGTCCGGTTGATAGGCCAGGCTCCTTTCCGGCATGTTTGCGTCATGGTCCGTAAAGGCGTGGCCGGTGTGCCCATAGGCGTGAATCTGCCAGTCGCAGCCCGCTTCGGTCAGTTCTTTCGCCAGAGCGACGGTGGCTTCCGGTGGCGCGATCGGGTCGTCCCAGCCGTGGCAGATCAGCAGCCTGGAAGTGATCTTCGCGTTCGGGAAGGGGGGCGCTTCATAGACGCCGTGGAAGCTGACGCCGCCCGCTATGTCCGCGCCGGAGCGGGCGAGGTCCAGCACGCATTTGCCGCCAAAGCAGAAGCCGATCGCGGCGGTGCGGGTTTCGTCGGCTTCGTCGAGGGATTTCAGCAGGGCATGGGCGGCGTTGACGCGATCACGCAGCAGGGTGCGGTCGGCGTTCAGTTCGGCCATGTAGCGGCCCATGTCGGGATCGGCGCGGGTGGTGCGCTTGCCCTGGCCGAAGACATCCGTGACGAGGACAGTATATCCCAGCGCCGCGACCTTTTCGGCATAGGCGAAATCGGCTTCCTTGGTGCCCAGGACATTGGGGAAGAGCAGGATGCCGGGGCGCGGGGCGCTCGCGCTGTCATCGAACACCACCATGCTCTCGAACTGGCCGCCGGGACCTTCATGCACGGTGACGCGGCGGGTGATGGTCATGGGGTGGTTCCTTGTTTTGGGGATGGGGCAGGATGCGACATTAGGATGTCGTGAAGGATCGGCAAGGGGGGAGGGTTTCGGCCACAGGTGGATATTGATGACGGAAAAGAATGGCCGCTATCCACCCCTCCTAAATGTCAAAGGCTACCAAATCCCGGTGCTTCGCCACGGGCGTTGCTGTCGATGCGGGTCGGGCGTTTCCAGCCGATCCGGGGGCGTTTGCGCAGGCGCAGCGTCGGCCAGTCGCCCCTGTCGGTGCGTTCGGCCAAGCGCATGCCCTGGGCCCGATAGGCGGCCAGAACTGCATCGGCCTGTTCCTTGAGCAAGCCTGCCAGGATGATAGTGCCGCCTTCCTCCACCAGCGCGCAGAGCGATGGGGCGAGTTCGATCAGCGGGCCGGCCAGGATATTGGCGATCAGCAGGTCATAGGGCGCGCGCGTGGCGATGGCCGGGTGATCCACCCCCGCCGCCGTATAAAGAGCAAGCTGTCCCTGGCCCCTCCCGGTCGCGATGCCGTTGGCGGCGGCGTTTGCCGCGCTGATCTCTACGGCGACCGGATCGATGTCCGATGCCGTGGCATAAGCCCGTGGCCAAAGGTGCAGCGCGGCGAAGGCAAGCAGGCCGGTGCCGGTGCCGACGTCCGCGACATTGCCGAACCGCATGCCGACGCGGCGCATCCGGTCGAGCATGATCAGGCAACCCGCCGTGGTTTCATGCTGGCCGGTGCCGAAGGCGCGGCTTGCCTCGATCAGGAAATTGACATGGCCTGACGCTTCCGGGTCGCCGGGAAGGTTGCGGACGTGGAAGCGGCCTGCGGTGACGGGTTCCAGACCCTGCTGGCTCAACGTCACCCAATCTTCGTCGGGGAGCTGTTCGACCTGTGGCTTGGTGCCGGCGGCGCTGGGGACCAGGGATCGGAGCAGCTTGATCGCGGCGGGGCTGGGCTGGCCTTCGAAATAGGCGTCGAGGCGCCATTTGTCTTCATTGTCCGGTTCCGCCTCGCTGGTCATCAGCACGGGCGGGCGATCCATCAGGGCGAAGGCGGCGATGTCGCCGTCCAGCGCCTCAGCCTCGGCGCGGGTGCAGGGGAAGGTGACTTTCCAGCTTTGCGCCTTGGCTTCGCTGGGCGCGGAAGGGGTGGCAACATCGTTCATGCCGCCGCCTTTAGACCTTTGGAGGAAAGAGGGGAAGCGGAGTAGATGGCGGACATCATTTCCGTCATCCCAGCTTTCGCCGGGATGACCATATTATCAACGTCCCCTATTGGCCCCAACCGGCCGTCAGGCCACTTGGCGGCCAAAGTCGGAAGAGGCGGCGCGCAGGCTGGAGAGCTTGCCTTCCACGCTCATGAAGCCGCGTTCGAGCTGGTCGATTTCCGACGCGACCACTTCGGTATCCTGGCGGATCGCGCTGATGGTCGAGGACATGGAGTCGGCGGCCAGCGCGGTTTCGTCCACCGCCGCGGTGATCATCGTGACCGTCTGGGCCTGCGCGTCCATGGCGTGGCGAATGCGTTCGGCGCTGGCCTGAACCTCGCCCACCGTGTTGCGGATGCGTTCGTTGGTTTCGACCGACTGACGGGTCGAGGCCTGGATGTCAGCGATCTTGCCCGCGATCTCGTCCGTGGCGCGGGCGGTCTGGTTGGCGAGGCTCTTTACCTCCTGCGCGACCACCGCGAAGCCGCGCCCGGCATCGCCAGCCCGGGCCGCCTCGATCGTGGCGTTGAGCGCGAGCAAATTGGTCTGGCCCGCAATGTCGCGGATCAGGCCCAGGATCGATTCGATCGATTTCGCATGGTCGGACAGGGTCGTGGACATGGCGACGGCATCGCCCGACTGGCGGGCGGCGCGCTGGGCGACGTCGGCGGCGCTCTCAACCTCGGTCCGGGCATCCTCGATGGCGCGGATCAACCCCGCCGAGGTGCGGGCGGCTTCGCGCATGGCCAGGGCGGATTGTTCGGCGGCGGCGGCGACTTCCGACGCCTTGCCCAGCATGCCGCGCGTGGCGGCGGAGGCATCCTTCGCCTGTTCGCGCAGCGATTCGCCCAGTTGCGAGGCGCCGTCTATCTCCCCCACGATCCGCTGTTCGAACATCGTGCCGAAACGCTGGCGCTCGTTGCGCTGGGCTTCGGCTTCGTCGCCGGCGATGACGTTCGCCATCAGCCCGGCATCGACCATGCTGACCTGCATCATGATATGGACCAGCCGGCGGCGTTCCGCTTCCTCCTCCGTACGCTGCCAGATAAGGTCGATCAGCTTTTCATTGGCGGCGGCCACGGGCATCAGCACCGCGCGCAAAGGAGCGCCTTGCTTGCGGGCGTGACGGACGCAGGCAATCGAGGAAATCGCCCATTCGCCCGCTTCATAATAGCCAAGCTTCTGGCGCACATATTCATGCGCCTCCGTCTCTATCTTGGCGAGCGTGGCCGGGCTGAGCTTTGCTTTGAGGTTCGTCTGCTCGACATAGCTGTCGTAGAAGGTGCGCGCCGCCACCGTCACGTTTTCGCCCACCAGATCGCGAACCTGGCGCAATCCCTGCGCCAGTTCTCCATGCGGATCGACCTCCCTCATCATCGCAAGGATGGTGCTTTTGGGCGTGGCGGCTGAAGTCATGTGCGGCAGAACCCCAAATTAGTCTCGTTGTAGCGTCGGGAGATAGCGCCATTTGGTTAATCACTTCTTAGGGCCGACCGACATTCGGCGCCAAAGGCTTGTTCAACGGCGATTACGTGCGCTTTGGGCGACGAAAAAGCCGTATTTCCGGCTTGTGATCATCGGAATGCGGAGTGGCCCGGATCGCGATCGACTGGTCGCTGGGTCAGGGCGGCTTGCCCTCTTGGCGGTTCGCTCCTAAGGGGACGGGACTCGAGGGACAAACATCAGGGACGTAGGGAAGATATGGCGCGAACCACGAGCCGGCCGCTCTCGCCGCATTTGACGATCTGGAAATGGGGGCCAGCCATGGCCGTCTCCATCATGCACCGCGTGACCGGCAACGGTCTGGCGACGGCGGGGGCATTGGGTCTGGTCTGGTGGCTGATGGCCGCCGCTTCAGGGCCGGAAGCCTATGCGACCTTCGTGAAATGCGCGACTTCGCCTATCGGCTATCTGGTGATGGCGGGGCTGAGCTGGTTCTTCTTCCAGCATCTCTTTTCGGGGCTGCGCCACTTCGTGCTCGACATGGGCGCGGGCTATGAGCTGAAGAACAACAAGATGTGGTCGCTGCTGACCTTTGTCCTGTCGACGCTCGCCACCCTGGCCTTCTGGGCCGCCATCTGCACGGGGAAATTCTGATGGGTACCGGAACCGGAATCGGCCGCGTTCGGGGTCTTGGCTCGGCCAGGCACGGCGCGCATCACTGGCTGGCGCAGCGTTATACCGCCATCGGCAACCTGCTGCTGGTGCTGTGGCTGCTGTTCAGCCTGATCGCCCTGCCGGGCCTCGATTATCAGAGCGTCACTGGCTGGATCGCCCATCCGCTGGTCGCCGTGCCGCTGATGCTGATGATCGTCAGCATCTTCATGCACCTGCGCCTCGGCATGCAGGTGATGCTGGAGGACTATGTCCATGACAAGGGTCTGGCCTTCTTCTCCATGCTGGTGCTGAACTTCTATGCCTTTGGCGGCGCGGCCGCGGGCGTCTTCGCGATCGCCAAGATCGCCTTCACGGGGATCGTCAAATAATGAGCGAAGCCTACAAGATCATCGACCACACCTACGACACGGTCGTCGTCGGTGCTGGCGGCTCCGGCCTGCGCGCCACCATGGGCAGCGCCGAGGCGGGCCTGAAGACCGCCTGCATCACCAAGCTGTTCCCCACCCGCTCGCACACCGTTGCGGCGCAGGGCGGCATCGCGGCTTCGCTGGGCAACAATTCGCCCGACCACTGGACCTGGCACATGTACGACACCGTCAAGGGGTCGGACTGGCTGGGCGATCAGGACGCGATCGAATATATGGTGCGCGAAGCGCCGGCGGCCGTGATCGAGCTGGAACATGCCGGCGTGCCGTTCAGCCGCAACGAGAATGGGACGATCTACCAGCGTCCCTTCGGCGGCCACATGCAGAATATGGGCGCTGGCCCGCCGGTGCAGCGCACCTGCGCCGCCGCCGACCGTACCGGCCACGCCATGCTGCATGCTCTGTATCAGCAGAGCCTGAAATATGACGCCGATTTCTACATCGAATATTTCGCCATCGACCTCATCATGGAAAATGGCGAGTGCCGGGGCGTGATCGCCATCTGCATGGAAGATGGCTCGATCCACCGCTTCCGCAGCAAGGCGGTCGTGCTGGCGACCGGTGGCTATGGCCGTGCTTACTTTTCCGCCACCTCGGCGCATAGCTGCACCGGCGACGGCGGCGGCATGGTGCTGCGCGCGGGGCTGCCGCTTCAGGATCTGGAGTTCGTGCAGTTCCACCCGACCGGCATTTACGGCGCGGGCGTGCTGATTACCGAGGGCGCGCGCGGCGAGGGCGGATACCTCACCAACTCCGAGGGTGAACGCTTCATGGAGCGTTATGCTCCATCGGCGAAAGACTTGGCGTCGCGTGACGTCGTGTCGCGCTCGATGGCGATGGAAATGCGCGAAGGGCGCGGCGTGGGTCCGAACAAGGATCACATCTTCCTGCACCTCGATCATATCGATCCCAAGGTGCTGGCGGAGCGTCTGCCGGGCATCACCGAAAGCGGCAAGATTTTCGCGGGCGTCGACCTGACCCGCCAGCCGCTTCCCGTGACGCCGACCGTCCACTACAATATGGGCGGCATCCCCTGTAACTATCATGGGCAGGTGGTGACCAAGGTCGGCGACGATCCGGAAGTCGTGGTCCCGGGCCTCTACGCGGTCGGCGAAGCGGCCTGCGTGTCGGTCCACGGCGCCAACCGCCTGGGTTCCAATTCGCTGATCGACCTTGTCGTGTTCGGTCGTGCTACGGGTCTGCACCTCAAGGAAACGATCAAGCCGAACGGTTCGCATCGTCCTTTGCCGAGCGACGCCGCCGATCTGGCGCTGTCGCGTTTGGATCATTATCGCAACGCCAAGGGCGGCTCGCCAACGGCGAAGATCCGTCTCGAAATGCAGCATACCATGCAGAGGCATGCCGCCGTGTTCCGCGACAGCGCGCTGTTGGCCGAAGGCGTCACCAAGATGGCTGAGGTCAATCAGAGCATGCAGGATGTCGGCGTGTCCGATCGCTCGCTGATCTGGAACACCGACCTGATCGAGACGCTGGAACTGGACAACCTCATGTCCCAGGCAGTCTGCACTATGGTGAGCGCGGAAAACCGCAAGGAATCGCGCGGTGCTCATGCGCATGAGGACTTTCCCAACCGCGACGACGGCGAATGGATGAAGCACACCGTAAGCTGGTTCGAGGGCTGGGGCGGCAAGGGCGGCAAGGTGACGCTCGATTACCGTCCGGTGCACGATTACACGCTCACGGACGAAGCGGAATATATCAAGCCCAAGGCCCGCGTTTACTGAGACGCGCTGCCAGCAAGACAAGAAGAGGGCGGGCCGCAAGGTTCCGCCCTTTTTCTTTGGAACGGAGGCGGGATCGTCTTCCGCTTGCCGAGCCACAGGCGGAGTTTGTGGTAGCGGGGGTGGTTCAACGTCATGTCCGGAACCGACCATTTCACGCCGAAGTTCACAGTGTACGCGCGCGTGCCTGCGCGCGCGTATGCGGGGTGACGCGATATGTCGGACGTTTCAAAGAGGGAAGAGGGGTCTGGGAACGACCACTAGCGGACATTTTCGAAGTTCGTCATCCCCGCGAAGGCGGGGATCCATCTCCTGACCTAACCGCTTGATGCAACGCTGGGAGATGGATTCCCGCCTTCGCGGGAATGACAAAACAGGAAGCGTCCGCCTTCCACCCATCACGTCCCTAAGCCAAAGTCTCACCCTTAGCTCACACGCCCACATTCCAACGGTATGAAATCTAAGCCCGGGCGCGCAACTGATCTGTCGGGAAGAGCGCTGCCGCGTCCGACGCCGGCATGGGCCGCCCGAAATAGAAGCCCTGCACCTTGCGGCAGCCAAGGCCGCGGACCATCGCCAGTTCCGCCTCGGTTTCGACGCCTTCGGCCGTGGTCGCCATGCCCAGGCTGTCGGCCAGCGTCACCACGGCCCGGATGATCGCCAGGCTCTCCGCCTTGTTGTTCGACGCACCCACCACGAAGCTGCGGTCGATCTTGATCGTGTCGAAGCGCGTACGGCTCAAATAGCCGAGGGAGGAATAGCCCGTCCCGAAATCGTCGAGCGACAGCCGAACCCCCAGCCCCCGTAACTGATCGAGGATCTTGAGCGCCCCCGTATCGGCATTGACGAACACGCTCTCGGTCACTTCCAGTTCCAGCCGCCGTGCATCCAGCCCGCTTTGCGCCAGCGCCGACACCACCGCGCCCACGAAGCTCGGATGCGTCAGTTGCTCCGCCGAGACATTGACGGCGATCCGCGCGGTTTCAGGCCAGCGCGCAGCTTCCTTGCAGGCGGTCCGCAGCACCCATTCGCCAATCGGCCCGATCAACCGTGCTTCTTCCGCGACGGGTATGAACTTGACCGGTGAAATCGGCCCCATTTCCGGATGGGTCCAGCGCACCAGCGCCTCGAACCCGACGATTCCACCCTCCTGCGCTTCCACCACCGGCTGGAACAGGACGTGCAACTGGTTCTTCTCCAGCGCGTCGCGCAGCGCCAGTTCCAACAGGCGCCGTTCCTCCGCCTGAGCGTGCAGTTGCGGCTCATAGGCGCAATGCATGCCGCCGCCATCGCTCTTCGCGCGATAGAGGGCCAGGTCCGCGCTGCGGATCAGCGCTTCGGATTCGCTGCCGTCCTGTGGCGACACCGCCGAACCGACTGACGCGCCGACATAGAGCGTATGTTCGTCCACCTGATAGGGGGCGGAAAGGCCGCTGATGATCTTGATCGCCAGCTTCTCGATACCGTGATGTTCCCCCGCCTGCGGGACGACGACGGCAAATTCGTCGCCGCCGATTCGCCCGCAAAATTCCGCGCCGGAACAGATATGCCGCAACCGCCGCGCCACCTGGGTCAGCAGCTTGTCCCCGATCTGATGGCCCAGCGTGTCGTTCACCGCCTTGAACCGGTCGAGGTCGATCATCAGGAAGGCGCAGCCCGGGCCGCGCCCCGCGCCGCCCGCCATCGCCTTGTCCAGCACATCGCGCAGATGCGTGCGGTTGGGCAGGCCCGTCAGCGGATCGAAACGCGCAAGTTGCGCGATCCGCTCGGCCGATTCCCGCTGCTCGGTAATATCCGATCCGACGCCCCGGAAACCCAGGAACGTCCCTCCCTCATCATAGCGCGGGGACGCCGACAGCTCCCACCAGCACACCACGCCCGCCAGTTCGACCGGCAGGACGATGTTGCTGAAACTCTCCCGCCGCTTCAGATGATCGGCAAGGGCGTGCAATTCGGTCGGAAACAGGCCGCTTTCCCAAGAGCTGCCCGCCAGCAACTGCACCAGCAGCACGCCCTCCGCCTCGGCCGGCGTGCGGCCCAGCATTTCGGCAAGGCGCGGCGACACGCCGTTCAACCGCCGCGCAGCATCGGTCTGCCACAGCCAGTCCGACGCGCCATGTTCATATTCGCGCAGCAGCAGGCTGACGACCTCGCTCTTTTCCTCCAGTTGCACGCTGGCGCTGTGCTGGCGGGCGAAGGTCCGCGCATAAAGGAAACAGCCGACCAGCAGCGACAGCGCATAGCTGGTGGCGAGCGCCAGCAGCGGCGCCTGATCCCGTCCGCCGAACATGGCGAACAGTCCGACGATGCAGGGCAGCAGGAAGCCGGTCGCGGCCAGCGGGGTCGGGGCATAGCTGATCGCGCCGCAGACCATGACGCAACTGATCAGCGTCCAGTGCGCCACCAACTGGCCCGCGCCATGACCCGAGGACAGCGACATCATGCACGCCGCCCAGACCAGCCCATGGAGCAGGCCGGTAAAGCCGTGAACCCTGAGATCGGTCGCGCTCACCCCGCCGGCGGTCCGCTTGCGTCCCAGAAAGGCGCCGACGCCCATGGAAAGAACCAGCGCGACGCTCCACAGCATCAGGCGGGGGGCCGAACCATGATGCCCGAAAACCTGCCACAGAAACACGAGGCCGAAGACATTCATCGCCTGCCGCAGCAGCGCGACATGATCGGCCGAACGCAATTGCGCGGCCAGCACCCGTTCCGCCGCATCGCCCGGAACGGCGATAAGGCCCATCATCGCCCGAAGCGATATCCGCTCCTGACGAGCCTGTTCAGAGGATGGCCTTTGCCCGCTTTTCACCCTGCCGGTTTAACAGCAAGCGGTTATCAATCCGTAACGCTGGGGCGAAAAAAGCGCAGCGCCCGGCAGGCGCCGTGCGAAGGGGATCAGGCGGCGATGTCGTAGGGCCGGATTTCGCCGGTCAGATAGAGGTTGCGCGCCTTCGACCGGCTGAGCTTGCCCGAGCTGGTGCGGGGCAAGGTGCGCGGCGGCACCAGTTCGACCACGCAGTTCATGCCGGTGATCGCCCGCACCCGCTCGCGGATCTGGTCGCGCAGCCGCGTGCGCTCGTCATTGTCGGAGGTGCGGCAATGCACCAGCACGGCGGGCGCTTCCTCGCCGCCCGGCGTGGTGATGGCGAAGGCGGCGATGTCTCCCTGCTTGAAACCGGGAAGCTGCTCCACCGCCCATTCGATATCCTGCGGCCAGTGATTCTTGCCGTTGATGATGATCATGTCCTTGGCGCGGCCGACGATGTAGAGATAGCCGTCGCTCAAATAGCCCATGTCGCCGGTGTCGAGCCAACCGTCGAGCATGCAGGCGTCGGTCGCCTCCTGATCGCGGAAATAGCCGACCATCAGGCTCGGCCCGGTGGTCCACACCTTGCCGATCTGGCGCTCGTTCAGCTTGGCGCCATCCTCGTCGCGGATTTCCACGATCATGTCGCGCGCGGGCTTGCCGCAATTGACGATGGAGCGGAAGCGCTGCGGGCGCCCTTCGGTCGCGTCGCCGCCCGACAGGTCGGTCTCCTCGACCAGCTCGACGATGATGCCCTCGCCCGGCGGCATGATGGTGACGGCCAGCGTCGCTTCGGCCAGGCCATAGCTCGGCAGGAACGCCTTGGGGCTGAAGCCCGCATCGCCAAAGGCATCGACGAAGCTCTGCATCACGTCGGGGCGGATCATGTCCGCGCCATTGCCGGCCAGCCGCCAGCGCGACAGGTCGAAACGATCCTGCGCCTTGGTCTGGCTCGACATGCGGCGCGCGCAGATGTCATAGCCGAAGGTCGGTGAATAGCTGATCGACGTGCCTTCATTGCGGCTGATGAGGTCCAGCCATGCCAGCGGACGGCGGGCAAAATCCTCTGTCTTCATATAATCAGTCGACACCTGATTGGCGACGACCGACAGGAAGCAGCCGACCAGGCCCATGTCATGATACCAGGGCAGCCAACTGATGCAGCGGTCGCTGTCCTGCACCTGCATGCCATGGCTGTGCGCGGCGAGGTTGCTGAGCAGCGCATGATGCGTCACCGCCACGCCATGGGGGAAGCGGGTCGAACCGCTGGAATATTGCAGATAGGCGATTTCTTGCGGCTGCGCCTGCGGCAGGGCGCAGGGCACGGCGTCACGGGCGATGAAATCCTCGAAAGCGATGCTCTCGACATTCATCTGGCGGCCGGACTCGCCCGCCATCTCCTCCAGTTCCTTGGGAAAGAGGAACAGCATCGGATCGCAGCTCGACAGTTGGACATTGAGCTGGTCGATATAGCTTTCCTTGCCGCCGAAGCTGGTCGGCAGCGGCAACGGAACCGGCCATCCGCCAGCATAGACGATGCCGAAGAAAAGCTGGGCGAAATCCGCACCCGTTTCCGCCACCAGCGCCACGCGATCTTCCGGCTTCACCCCATGGGCGATCAGCCGGTGGGCGCAGCGAAGCGCGTCCGCGCGCAGTTCGCTGAACGGATAGGGCCGCGCCAGATTCCCCCGCGCATCGTGGAAGTTCAGGCCACGCCGTCCGGCCGCAGCATAGTCCAGCGCTTCGCCCAGCGTCTCGAAGTCCGAAAAACGGCGGGGCAGATCGTCGGTGGTCGGCGTAGGTGCCATCATGCTTTGCGAACCCGTCATATTGGTGTCACCCAATGTCATGTTTGTCATATTCCGGCGCGCCGCTAACAGCTTTCGCGTGACTTTGCACCGGATAGTTGCATTCCAGTCTGGGCTTCTACTCCCAAAGGGGCGGTAAAATTCCGGCCCCACTGTGGCATAATCAAGGCGCCAAAGGCATAAGCACCACATGAAGCGTTGCCATGGCCGATAAACGTCCCCCTTCTCCCCTCGACGAAGGAGCCCTGCGCGAGTTGGCGCTGCGCTATGTCGGGCGTTTCGCGACCAGCCGGGCCAAGCTGCTCGCTTATTTGGGCCGGAAAATCCAGGAACGCGGCTGGGGAGGGGAAGAGCCCGCCAACCCGCAGGCGCTGGTCGATCGCCTCACGGAACTGCGCTATGTCGACGACGCCAGCTATGCGGTGATGAAAAGCGCCTCGCTTGCCCGCCGCGGCTATGGTGCGCGCCGCGTTGCCGAAACGCTGCGCGCCGACGGCATAGCGCAATCCGATCGCGAGGAAGCCGACACTCAGACCCGGAACGAAGGCTGGACCGCCGCCGACCGCTTCGCCCGCCGCAAGCGCATCGGCCCCTATGCGCAGGCACGCCCGGACCCGAAACAACGCGAAAAATGGATCGCCGCCTTCCTGCGCGCCGGTCACAGCTACGCCACGGCCCGCCGCTGGACCGACGCCGCGCCTGGGGAAGTGCCGGAAGCGGACATATAGCCCTTTGCCGTTCCCGCGCAGGCGGGAGCGACGATGGAGGAATCGACCGTTCCCGGCGAATAGGCTAACTCCATCCCCATGAAGCGCCTCCCTCTCCTCATCTTCGCCTTCCTCGCGGCCTGTTCCCAGAGCGCCCCCAAAACGGAAAACGCCGCCACCCTGCAGACCACCCTCCTTCCCCTCGCCATCCACACCGCCAAAACCACCCACCGCTTCGCCGTCGAAGTCGCCCTCACCGAAAAGCAGCAGGAACAGGGCTTGATGTTCCGCAAGTCGCTGGACGCCGACTCCGGCATGCTCTTTCCCATGTCGCCGCCGCGCACCGCGAGCTTCTGGATGAAGAACACGCTGATCCCGCTCGACATGCTCTTCATCCACACCGACGGCAGCATCGCCTTCCTGAAGGCCAATGCCGTGCCCTATTCCCGCGAGCCGGTTTCGGCGGGCATCCCCGTCGCCGCCGTCCTCGAACTGCGCGGCGGCCGCGCGGCCGAACTTGGGATCAGGGAAGGCGATCGCGTCAACTGGGGCGATTGCGACCGGCCGGCCCCATCAAACCCCCTCAATTTCTGCCCTCGCTGACCAGAACGACCTTGCCAAGCGCCAGCCCCAACGGCTAAGCGCTTCGCCCATGGGAATCCTTGGCAAGATCTTCACCTGGTGGGATGGCGCGACCATCGGCACTTCGCTCTACACCTCCCGCAAGGGCACCAAGGTGGGCGAGGATCATCAGGGCAATGTCTATTATGAAGGCGGCACCGACCCCAATGGCCTGACCCGTCGCTGGGTCATCTATAACGGCCCCAATGACGCGAGCCGCGTGCCCGCCGAATGGCACGGCTGGCTGCATCATACGATCGAGGGCGCGCCGGAAAGCTTTCTGCCGCCGCCGCGCATCTGGGAAAAGGACTTCACCCCCAACGCCACCGGCACCGCCCAGGCCTATCGCCCCTCGGGCGCGCTGGAAAAGGGCGGCCAGCGCCAGAAGGCGACCGGCGACTATGAGGCGTGGAGCCCCGACGCATCATGACGCGGCGCCCGGTGGGACGCTTCCTGCCGATTCTCGGCTGCACGCTGATTCTCGCAGGCTGCGGCGGCGACGACATGCCTACGGAGAACCGGACCGGCCCCGTCCGCATCGAAGGGCAGAAGATCCGCGACGGCGACGAGTCGGCCCTGTCCGGCACGCCGATGAACGAGCGGGTCGCCGTGATCGGCCTGCTCAACAAGCGCAACGGCATCACCACCGATCTGAAGATGAAGCCCGGCGAAGCGCTGCGCGTGGGCGACGCCATCGTCCGGCTGCAAGCCTGCGAAACCACCGCGCCCTGGGAAAATGTTCAGGAAACCGGGGCTTTCGTGCAGCTAGACGTGCGCAGCACCGCCGACAATAAATGGCGCCGCAATTTTTCCGGCTGGCTGTTCAAGGAACGGCCGGACCGCAATGTGGTCCAGCACCCGATCTATGACGTCTGGGTGAGAAGCTGCACGATGGCCTGGCCCGAAACCGGCCCCGACACGGTGAAGCTGGGCGACAAGGGCGAGGTATCGGACGGCGGTCCGGCCAAGGCGTCCCCGGCGAGCGGCGAAAATGCCAGTTCCGCCCAGACGCCGGAGCCGCCCGCCAGCACGGCCCGTCCAGCCCCCAGCGCCACGCCGTCGAGCGCCCCCGCCAACGATTGAAGATAATCCCGCTGGCTGATTTCGATCGCGCCCAATGAGCGTAGATGATCGGTCATGAACTGGCAGTCGAGCAGGGTGAAGCCACCGAAGCGCATCCGCGCCGTCAGCCAGGCAAGCGCGACCTTCGACGCATCGGTCCGCCGCGACACCATGCTTTCCCCGAAAAAAGCCTGCCCCAGCGCGACGCCATAAAGCCCGCCGACCAGTTCCTCGTCCTCCCACACTTCGACGCTGTGGGCGAAACCGATCTCGTGCAAATGGCGATAGGCGCGCTCGATCGGATGGTTGATCCAGGTCGAGGGCCGATCCGGCGCGGCTTGCGCGCAGAGCTGAACGATCCCGGCGAAGTCGCGATTGGCGGTCACCCGAAACCGTTCCTGCCGGATCGTCTTGGCCAGCGAATGGGAGATGTGGAAACCATCGAGCGGCATGATCGCCCGCCGCTTCGGCTCGATCCAGTAAACCTCGTCCGCCTCGCGATCGTCGGACATCGGAAACACGCCGATCGCGTAAGCCTGCAACAGCACCAGCGGGTCAATCGTCATCAAGCAAAGACTTAACGCGGGACGCGGCGACGCGCCAGAGCGTTTTCCAACCAGATAGAATCGTCTGCTGACTCGGAAAACGCGGCAAAACAAGGGTCTAGAGCAGCCGATCCGATGCTATCGGGTCGGATTCTGCTCCAGTAGAACTCACATGCTCCCTTTAGCGTCGCTGTATCTGCCGCTCGATCTTCGTCCACAGCCCGGCAAAGGCCTGGGCGGACGGGGATGAAGCCGCGAAGGCGCCCAGCGGCTTGCGGCGAACCGCCATCTGCTCGACCGTGCTGGCCATGGGTATGGCGGGCCAGCCGGGTTGGGATTCCAGTGCGGCGCGGTGCAGGGCGCGGCGGCGGTCGACCATGGAATAGACCGGCATGATCGGCGGGTGGCTGCCGCCGCGCTGGACCAGATAGCGGGCGACTTCCCCCATGGCGCGCTGGGCAAGGGGGGAGGGGATGACCGGGATGACGATCATGTCGGCGGCGCGCAGTACCTGTTCGCTGGTTTCGGTGAGGCCGGGCGGGCAATCGAGGATGATGCGGTCATAATCGCGCCCCAGCGTGTCGATCAGCTTGGCGAGGCGTTTCTTCTTGTCCATCTCGCGGAACAGATGGTCGAGGTTGCGCAGCGAGGTATCGGCCGCGATCAGGTCGAGGCCCGGCACGGTCGAGGGCTGGATCAGCTTGCTGACCTCCACATCCTTGCTGAAGATCGCCTGCGCGGCGTCGCGGCTTTGCATGTCGGTGGAGATCAGCCAGCTCGCTGCCGCCTGCGGATCGAGATCCCAGAGCAATGTTCGCCGTTTCGAGATGCTTGCGGATGCCCAGGCGAGGTTGATCGCGAAGGTGGTCTTACCCACGCCCCCCTTGAGGCTGTAGACGGCGATGGTCGCCAATTGCGGTTCCTTTGCCATGCGCGGAAGCTATCTTGCTGCACCGCCAAAGCAAGGGCTGAATCATGACAATGTTACGACGTCGTGACAGTGAGTGCCGATGACGGGTTCGGGCAACGTCCGCCATCCCCGCTAAAGCGGGAATGATGGTGAAGAATGGGGAGTTCAGGCGGGACGGTAGATGGCGTAGACTTTCTTCACATGTTCGCGGCTTTCCCAACTGCAATGCGCGCCTTGTTCGACCAGGAAGATGTCGCCCTTGCGGAAAGTGCCTTCCCGTCCGTCGCCGTCGACGAAGGTGACGCTGCCGTCGAGCAGGTGCATCAGCTCATAATGGCGATAGGGCATGGAAAGGCGATGATAGGGCGTCGAATCCCAGGTGCCGCAGACGAATTCGGTGTCGGCCGAGCGATAGTCGGTGAAGTTGCGACAGTCGGGCGTCGGGCCGACCAGCAGTTCGGCCAGCGGTGGGTTGGACGGTTCGAGCGGGGCGCTTTCGTCGATGGAGATGATGGCGGGGCTGCTGTCCGGGCTGCCGTTGCGGCGCATGGCGATGAGGCGGGCGCCCTCGCGGGAGGACCAGGCAAAAGCTGTGCCCTTGGTGATGACGGCGCTCTGGTTGGCGGCTAGCTGGGTTATGCTGTCGGCCGTTTCGAGGGTGATCGCGCCGTCGAGGAGGATGAGGAATTCGTCGTCGGGCAGGGCTTCGACGCGGCCGCGACCCTGGGGCAGGACGACGAGGCTGATCGAGATCGGGCCTTGGGGGAGATCGAGCGCGGCGCGACTGGCGAGAAAGGGATCGCCATGGGCGTCGGCGGGGATCGTCGCGTCCGCCGCAAAGGCGCGCAGGTCGCGGAAGCTGCGGGTTTCGACGGCCAGTGCTTGCGTCATTGATGGTCCCTTATCCTGTCGAGCAAGGGAAGGGAGTAGGTCGGCAAGCGCGGTATATTTCGCTCAAGGCGTCAGTGCTGGCCGGGGATTCTGCTGTATTTACTCATGATTGAAGCGTTTCCGTACTCCTGCGAAGGCAGGAGTCCAGTCCCAAGGTTCGAACTGGGTTCCTGCCTTCGCAGGAACACGAAAGCGCTTTTTCCCTCACGCCGCGGCGCGGCGCTCCTTCAGTTCCTCGTTCAGCATTTCCGCGAGCAGGAAAGCGAGTTCGAGGCTCTGCGCCGCGTTGAGGCGCGGGTCGCAATGGGTGTGGTAGCGGTCCGCCAGTCCTTCGTCGGTGATCGCCACAGCGCCGCCGGTGCATTCCGTCACATTCTGGCCAGTCATTTCGGCATGGATGCCACCGCCGAAGCTGCCCTCGGCGCGGTGGACGGCGAAGAAGCCGCGCACTTCGGCCAGGATGCGGTCGAAGGGGCGCGTCTTGTAGCCATTGGCCGCCTTGATCACATTGCCGTGCATCGGGTCGCAGGACCAGACCACCGGATGGCCTTCGCGCAGGACTGCGCGGACCAGTTTGGGCAGGCCCGCCTCGATCTTGTCATGACCATAGCGGGTGATCAGCGTGATGCGGCCCGCCTCTCGCGAGGGGTTGAGGATGTCGAGCAGGCGAATGAGCGCGTCCGGCTCCAGGCTGGGTCCGCATTTCATGCCGATCGGATTGCCGATGCCGCGCAGATATTCGACATGGGCCGAACCCTCGAACCGCGTGCGGTCGCCGATCCAGAGCATGTGCGCGGAGGTATCGTACCAGTCGCCGGTCAGCGAATCCTGCCGGGTCAGCGCCTGCTCATAGGGAAGCAGCAGCGCCTCATGGCTGGTGTAGAAGCTGGTTCCGCCTAGCTGCGGTACGGTTTCGGGCGACAGGCCGCAGGCGCGCATGAAGTCGAGCGCCTGGCCGATCTGGTCCGCCATCGCCTCGAACTTTGCGGCCCAGGGGCTGCGGCCCATGAAATCGAGCATCCAGCCATGGACGCGGTCCAGGCTGGCATAGCCGCCGGTCGAGAAGGCGCGCACCAGGTTCAGCGTCGCCGCCGATTGGTTATAGGCGCGGATCATGCGCTGGGCGTCGGGTTCGCGGGCCTCGGGCGTGAAAGCGATGTCGTTGACATTGTCGCCGCGATAGCTGGGCAGCTCCACGCCGCCGATCGTCTCGGTATCGGCTGAGCGCGGCTTGGCGAACTGGCCCGCCATGCGGCCGACCTTCACGATCGGCAGCTTGGACGCGAAGGTCAGCACCACCGCCATTTGCAGCAGCACGCGGAAGGTGTCGCGGATATTGTTCGGGTGGAACTCCGCGAAACTTTCGGCGCAGTCGCCGCCTTGCAGCAGGAAAGCCTCGCCGGCCGTGACCTTGGCGAGTTCCGCCTTCAGGTTGCGCGCTTCGCCGGCAAAGACGAGCGGGGGAAACTGGCTGAGCTGTGCCTCCACCGCGCCAAGCGCCTGGGCATCCCGATAGACGGGCATCTGAATGCCCTTATGCTCCCGCCAGCTTTCCGGCGTCCACTTCGCCGCCACTTTGAGTCTCCCAAAAAGTCTAAAATAGGGGCCGCACCTACGCGCAACCAGAGCCTGACGCAAGTTTATAGCGGCGGTGGCGCGTGCCGGGTTCCTATAGCGGCGCGGCCGGGGCGACCGGCGTTATTTCTCGCAAGGATAATGTTCGTTGAGCGCGACGCTGACCAGGACGGAGGCGGGCGCCTTTCGCTGGTCGGGATAGCGGTTGAGATAGGCGATGACGATGCGCTTCACTTCCTCCGCGTCCATCTGCGCGGGCCAGCAATTGGGCCTGGCGCGGCCGATGAACACGTCCTTCTTGATGCCGTCCACCGCGCCGACGATATAGGCGGTGCAGGCGAGCGCATATTCGGGCGCCTTGTTGCGGCATTTGGCGAGCAGGGTCGTGCCCGTCTCGAACATATAGGTCTGAGCAGGTGCAGCAATTGGGATTGCCGCCATTGCACTGAGCGCGATAAGCGCTGCCGTTGCGTGTTTGAGCATGTGCGGAATCTGCCCGTTTCGGCGCGGCCTGTCCAAACGGACCGGCCTTCCCCGCGCACATCCTGCCTCAGATGAGGGACGTTTTCCAGCGCGCTCCGTGCAAACGCCTGCCGGCAAGCTTTAGGCGAGGTTCAGGCGCCAGTCCCAGCGGAGCGGGTCGCCGTCCATCACTTCGACGCCGCGGGCGATCAGGGTGTCGCGGATTTCGTCCGACAGGGCGAAGTCCTTTTCGGCGCGGGCGGTCTGGCGGCGGTCCAGTTCGGCTTCGATCTCTTCCGGCGTGATCTGGGTGTCCTTGGGCTGGATACGCAGGTCGACGCGGCTGATCGTCAGCAGGTTGAGCCCCAGTGCCTGATCGAAGGCGGCCAGCAGGCAGAGTTTTTCGTCCACCGGCACCTTTTTCAGGGCGATCGTCTCTTCCAGCAGCGGAAGGGTGCGGGGAGTCATCAGATCGTCGCTGATCGCGGCGTCGAACTGTTCGAGCAGCGGCGCGAGCTTGGGGTGGAGATTGGCGCGCAGCCAGTCCAGTCGCAACGACTGCCAGGTGATGCCTTCAGCGCGGGCCTTGAGATTTTCGACGCCCATGACGAGGCGCTTGAGGCGGGTGAGGGCGGCGCTGACGCTTTCCGCGCTGAACTCCAGTTCGCTGCGATAATGGGCGCCCAGGCACAGCAGGCGGTAGGCGAGCGGATGCACACCCACGTCGATCAGCGAGAAGAGGGTGGTGAAGCCGCCCTTCGACTTGCTCATCTTGCCCTGACGGTCCACCAGGAAATTATTGTGCATCCACCACTGGGCGCCGGTGAAGCCTGCGGTGGCAGCGTCCGGCTCGCCGCAGCAGCTATGGAAAGCCTGATTCTGGGCGATCTCGTTGGGGTGGTGGATTTCGCGATGGTCGATGCCGCCGGTGTGGATATCGAACGGATGGCCAAGGCGTGCCTCGCTCATCACCGAGCATTCGAGGTGCCAGCCCGGCGCGCCCTTGCCCCAGGGGGAGTCCCATTCCATCTGGCGCTGCTCGCCCGGTGGGGACTTGCGCCAGATGGCGAAGTCGGACGGGTTGCGCTTGCCCGCGACCGGATCGATGCGGGCATGGGCTGCGTCGTCGCGGCCGCCGGCAAGCGCGCCATAGTCGGGGACGGTGCTGCTGTCGAAATAAAGGCCGGTTTCCAGTTCGTAGCAATGCTGGGGCGCGATCTTCTCCGCAAATTCGATCATCTGCGGGACATAGTCGGTGGCGACCGTCCATTCGCTGGGCGCGATGATGTTGAGGTCCGCGATGTTGCGCTTGAAAGCATCGGTGTAATGGGCAGCGATGTCCCAGATGCTCTTCGCCTGGGCGCGGGCGGCGGCCTCCATCTTGTCGTCGCCCGCGTCGGCGTCGCTGGTCAGATGGCCGACATCGGTGATGTTGATGATATGGGTGACGTCCAGCCCCTTCCACAGCAGCGTCCGGCGCAGCGTGTCGGTGAAGACATAGGCGCGCAGATTGCCGAGATGGGCGTAATTATAGACCGTCGGGCCGCAGCTATAGACGCGGGCGTGGTTGGCTTCGATCGGCGTGAAGGGCTCGACCGTGCGCGTCAGGCTGTTGAACAGGCGCAAGGGGGCGTCGGCATGCTGCTCGGCAGGGGTGAACTGGTCGCTCATGGCGCAGAGCCATGCGGCTGTTCGGGATTGCCGTCAACAGGGGAGGGGAATTGTAACAAATTGTTGCTGACGGGCCGATCGCTTGCCCCGACCCTTGCACTTAAGCGTTCCCCCACCGATATTGCTCGTGCGGGCCGGGCCCCTCTGGCGGTTGGATTGGTGTGACATGATCCAGCCGCGATGTCGGACCGCATCGAGTGTGCTCGGTGCAGGTTCGTGAGCGTTTGCCCCCCTCTGACCTCACGAAGACCGCGCCGGGCCACTCGATCCCAAGGCTGTTTTGGCCGTAACTGACTGTTGGATGGAGTAACAACGCCGTGAACAATCCCGTTCGTATGCCGGGCTATGGTGCGAGCCAGACGGCGCAGACCGATGCCGGGCTGCGCGCGCACATGCTGGGCGTTTTCCGCAATATGGGCATTGGCCTGGTCATCACCGGGCTGGTCGCCGCCTTCATCGGCAATACGCCGGTGCTGGCCGCCGCGATCTTCGGCACCCCCTTGAAGTGGGTGGCGATCTTCGCGCCGCTGGCCTTCGTGTTCTTCTTCAGCTTCCGCATCGAAAAGATGACGACCGCGGGCGCGCGCATGGCCTTCTACGCCTTTTCGGCGGTGATGGGCGTGTCGCTGGCCAGCATCTTCCTGGTCTTCACCGGCGGGTCGATCGCGCAGGCCTTCTTCTCCGCCGCCGTGATGTTCCTCGCTATGGCGCTGTGGGGCTATACGACCGGGCGCGACCTGTCGAAATTCGGGTCGTTCCTGATCATGGGCCTGATCGGCATATTGGTCGCGAGCCTGATCAACATCTTCATCGGCTCGTCGGCCATGCAGATGGTGATCTCGATCATCGGCGTGGTGGTGTTCACCGGCCTTACCGCCTGGGACGTGCAGCGCATCAAATCGGAATATTTCGTCTATGCAGGCCATGAGGTGGCGCAGAAGATGCAGGTGATGGGCGCGCTGTCGCTCTATCTGAACTTCGTCAACCTGTTCCAGATGCTGCTCAGCCTGACCGGCGAGCGGGAATAATCGGATGCGGGATCAGGCGGCTGTGTCCGCCATGCTCTGCCCGGTCTGTCATGTGGGGCTCTCCATGACAGACCGGCAGGGGGTCGAGATCGATTATTGCCCCCAATGCCGGGGCGTCTGGCTCGACCGGGGTGAACTGGACAAGATCATAGAGCGGTCGGTGGGTGGAGTTCCGGTGCCACCGCCCAGCTATCGGCCGGATCGTGACGACGGGCGATATTATCAGAAGAAACGGAAGAAGAGCTTTCTGGAAGAGCTGTTCGACTGACAGAAAGCGGTCCCGATTGCGGGGCCGTTTTTTTGTCGGCCGGATTCTGGCTTAGGTAAATTCGCGGACTGGCGATAAGCAGGCAAATCATGGCCGATTGCGGCTGATTTCATGGGTTCCGAGTGAGTTATATGTCTGATTTGAGCGCTGCGAATGTTACGCCGGTGATATTGGCGGGTGGATCGGGGACGCGGCTGTGGCCCTTGTCGCGCAAATCCTATCCCAAGCAGTTCGTGCCGCTGTTGGGCGAGCAGACGCTGTTTCGCTCCGTCGTGGAGCGGCTGTCCGGTGCGGGCGAGGGTTTTGCCTTTGCCCGGCCGGTGGTGCTGACCAACGCGACCTTCCGCTTCATCGTGGCCGAGCAATTGGCGCAGGAAGGGGTGGACCCGCAAGCGATCATCATCGAGCCTTCGGTGCGCAACACCGCGCCTGCGATATTGGCGGCGGCGCTGCATCTGGTGGCGAGCGATCCCGATGCGGTGATGCTGGTCGCGCCGTCGGATCATGTGGTGCCGGACGCAGAGGCTTTCCGGGCGGCGGTGAGCCAGGGGCTGGCAGCGGCGCGGACCGGCGATCTGGTGACCTTCGGTATCCAGCCGACCCGGCCGGAGACAGGCTATGGCTATTTGAAGGTCGTGGCGAAGCCGGATGGATCGGGACGGCCGATCAAGCTGGCCCGCTTTGTCGAGAAGCCGGATGCGGCCCGCGCGCTGGAGATGGTGGCGAGCGGCGATCATCTTTGGAATGCGGGGATTTTCCTGTTTGCGGCAAAGGATCTGATCGCGGCATTCGAGCGTCACGCGCCCGATGTGCTGGCGGCGGTGCGGCCCGCTGTCGCGGCGGCGGAAGGCGATCTGGGCTTTTTGCGGCTGGCGGCGGAGGCGTGGGACGCGGCGCCGGATATCTCCATCGACTATGCGATCATGGAGCGGGCCGACAATCTTTCGGTCGTGCCCTATGATTCGGGCTGGTCGGACCTTGGCGGTTGGGACGCGGTGTGGAGTCATGCCGGGCCTGACGCCGCGGGCGTGACGGTGGGCGGCGGGGCGACCGCGATCGATTGTAATGATACGCTGCTGCGGTCGGACAGCGAGGGCATGGAACTGGTCGGCATCGGCCTTAGCAACATCATCGCCGTGGCGATGAGCGACGCGGTGCTGATCGCGGACAAATCGCGGGCGCAGGATGTGAAACTGGCGGTCGAGGCGCTGAAGGCGAAGGGCGCGGTGCAGGCGGAGAGCTTTCCCAAAGATCACCGGCCCTGGGGCTGGGTGGAAGGGTTGCTGACGGGCGAGCGCTTTCAGGTGAAGCGGATCACGGTGCAGCCGGGACAGTCATTGAGCCTGCAGAGCCATTTCCATCGGTCCGAGCATTGGATCGTCGTCGAAGGGACGGCCAAGGTCACGGTTGGCGAGGCGGTGACGCTGTTGACCGAGAACCAGTCGCTCTACGTGCCGGCCGGGGCGAAACATCGGGTGGAGAATCCGGGGAAGATTCCGGTGGTGTTTATCGAGGTGCAGACAGGGACGTATCTCGGGGAGGACGATATCGTCCGTTATGAAGACCGTTACGCGCGGGGTTGAAAAGTCTTCCGTCATCCCAGCGCAAGCTGGGATCTCATGAGGCTATACCGCGCCCTATCGCCTGAGATCCCAGCTTGCGCTGGGATGACGGGAGTAGATGCGGGGTTTAGTGCGCCGCGCCCCAACTCGGGCCGTGGCCGATTTCTACGCCTAGCGGGACGCTCAGCTTCACGATCGGCTCCGCAGCCCCTTCCATGATGCGGCGGATGACGGCGCTGGCATGCCCGACATCGCCTTTCGGCAGTTCGAACACCAGTTCGTCATGCACTTGCAGCAGCATCTTGACCTTGTGCAGTCCTTCCGCCGCCAGCGCCGGTCCCATGCGGGCCATGGCGCGCTTGATGATGTCGGCGCTGGTGCCCTGGATCGGGGCGTTGATCGCGGCGCGTTCGGCGCCCTGACGTTCATGCTGGACTGACGCTTTGATGCGCGGGAACCAGGTTTTCCGGCCGAAGAGGGTTTCGGTATAGCCCCTTGAGCGAGCCCTCTCGATCGTTTCGGTGATGTAGAGGCTGATGCCGGGGAAGCGCTCATAATAGCGGCTGATCATGTCCTGCGCTTCGTCGGCGCTGATCTCCAGCCGTCCCGCGAGACCCCAGCGGCTGATGCCGTAGAGGATCGCGAAGTTGATCGTCTTGGCCCGGCCGCGTGTGTCGCGGTTGACCTCTCCGAACAATTGCTGGGCTGTGGCGGCGTGAATGTCCTCACCGTTCGCGAAGGCTTCTTTCAGTGCTGGAACGTCCGCCATATGGGCGGCGAGGCGTAGTTCGATCTGGCTATAGTCCGCCGCCAGGATGACATTGCCCGGCTCCGCGACGAAGGCGTGGCGGATCTGGCGGCCGACTTCGGTGCGGATGGGGATGTTCTGGAGATTGGGGTCGGTCGAGGACAGGCGGCCTGTTTGCGCGCCCGACAGGCTGTAGCTGGTGTGGACGCGGCTGGTGTCCCTGTTGATCTGGGCCTGGAGCGCATCGGTATAGGTGGATTTGAGCTTGGCAAGCTGTCGCCAGTCGAGGATTTTTCCAGCGATTTCCGCGCCCTGGGCCTTCAACTGCTCAAGGATGGTGACATCGGTGGAATAGGCGCCGGACTTGCCCTTCTTGCCGCCCTTATATCCCATTTTCTCGAACAGGATCGCGCCAAGCTGCTGGGTCGAGCCGATGGCGAAGGGCTGGCCCGCCAAGCCATGGATTTCCGTTTCCAGCGCGGCGATGCCGGCGGTGAACTCAGCGGACAGGCGGGACAGGGCTTCGCGGTCGACCTTGATCCCTTCATGCTCCATCTTCGCGATCACGGAGACGAGCGGGCGGTCGACCAGTTCATAAACGCGGGTCGCGCCTTCATTGGCGACGCGGGTCTTGAACAGCTTCCACAGGCGTAGTGTGACGTCCGCGTCCTCGGCGGCATATTCGGTCGCCTTGTCGAGCGGGACTTCCGCGAAGCTGATCTGGCTCTTGCCGGTGCCGCACACATCCTTGAAGCTGATGCAGATATGGTTGAGGTGGACCTTGGCTGCCTCGTCCATGCCGTGGCCGGCGAGGCTCTGGCCCGCGTCGAGGTCGAAGCTCATGACGATGGTGTCGTCATAGGGCGTGATCTCGATCCCATGGCGGCGCAGGACCGTGATGTCATATTTCAGGTTCTGGCCGATTTTGAGGACGCTGTCGTCTTCGAGCAGCGGCTTCAACTTGGCAAGGACGAGGGCGAGGGGGAGCTGGTCGGGCTTTTCCGCGAACATGTCCCTTCCGCCATGGCCGACGGGGATGTAGCAGGCGGCGTTGGGGCCGACGGCGAGGCTGACGCCGACCAGCGCGCAGGAGACGCAGTCGAGCATGTCGGTTTCGGTGTCGACGGCGACCAGACCTTCGGCATGAGCGGCGGCGATCCAGCGGTCGAGCGCTTCCTCGGTAACGACCGTTTCGTAGAGGCTGCGGTCGATCGGCGGTTCTTCCTCATGAACCGGGGCGGCGGGGGGCGTCGCTTGTGTGACGGCGGCGGCCGCGGTCGCGACGGCCACGGCGGCGGCGGGCGCGCCTGCGCGGGCGAGCAGCGACTTGAAGCCATGATGTTCGAGGAAGGCCTGCAACGGCTCAAGCGGGATGCCCTTGAGCGTCAGGTCGTCCAGCGGTTCGGGCAGGTCCATCGCATCGTGCAGCGCGACGAGGCGGCGCGAGAGGCGCGCCATGTCGGCATGGGCGATGAGATTTTCCTGCATCTTCGACTTTTTCATCGAAGGCGCGGCTTCGAGCGCGGCTTCCAGATTGCCATATTCGCTGATGAGCTTGGCGGCGGTCTTGGGGCCGATGCCGGGGATGCCGGGCACGTTGTCGACGCTGTCGCCCATCAGCGCCAGCACGTCGCCCAATTGCTCGGGCTGGACGCCGAACTTGGTCATGACATAGTCGGCGCCGCGCCGCTCATTCTTCATCGTGTCGTACATGTCGACGCCGGGCTGGATGAGCTGCATCAAATCCTTGTCGGAGCTGACGATGGTGACATGCCAGCCCGCCGCGACGGCGGCTTTCGTATAGCTGGCGATGATGTCGTCGGCCTCGAAACCCGCTTCCTCGATGCAGGGGAGGGAGAAGGCGCGGGTGGCGTCGCGGATCATCGGGAATTGCGGGACGAGGTCTTCCGGCGCGGGCGGGCGGTTCGCCTTATACTGGTCGTACATGTCGTTGCGGAAGGTGTGGCTGCCCTTGTCCAGTATCACCGCGAGATGGGTTGGGCCTTCTGCTTTGCCCAACTCATCGGCCAGCTTCCAGAGCATGGTGGTGTAGCCATAGACCGCGCCGACGGGCTGGCCATGCTTGTTGGTGAGCGGCGGAAGCTGATGATAGGCGCGGAAGATGTAGCCGCTGCCGTCGACGAGGTAGAGATGATTCTGAGGCATGGGGGGAGGGGATAGCGGGTTATGCGGGGTGGCTCCAGTGGGGTTGTCGGTGTAGGAAGCGGGTTCCTGGCTCAGGGCGGGGGCGATGCGATGGAAAGGACGGAAATTCGCCATTTTTGGGCCGAAGTTCACAGTGTATGCGCGCGCGTGCCTGGGCGCGCGTAGGCGCGAGGCGGATTGTGTCGGACTTTTCAAAGAAGGGAACGGGATAGGTCGGTTGGAGCGGAATAGGACAGGATAAAATCGCTCTCTGGTGGAGAAATAGGATGTTTTTGGGAATGGGCTGTGGCGGTTGAGTCACGCATGACCGTTTGCCAGTCATCCAGGCTCAGGGCCGGATGGACTAAGGATAGACTGGAAGCGACCATTCATGGCCATTCGCTTCTTACGCTGCGCCGCCCGAAAGCGGCCTATCGGCTAGTAAATCGACGCCGGAGTTTCCCAGCGACTAAAACGGCCAGGACGGCAGGTAATCCGCCGACAAGACAGCCTATTGCAACCCAGAGTGCGAGCATGACAAGCATAACAGCGAACATGCCTAGATGCTCCCACGCCGACATTCTCCATGGCTGCATGAAGATCACGCCCAATACGTAGGAGAGCAAAAACGGTGAGCGGAAGCCGGGGCTGGGTTTTGACAGGATGCTTGCGCCAACAATCCACACGGCCGTAATGACCGCAGCGAGCGGAGTCAGCAGGAAGCCGGAGAAATCCATGGCCGTATTCTAGCGTCAGCTTTCTCTACTTTCCAGCATGTAAGCCGCCAGTCCGCTTTCCACCCTTTTCCGTCATGCCAGCGAAAGCAGGCATTTAGGGAGGCGATGCGCGACATGGCCTGAGACCCCAGCTTCTGCTGGGGTGACGGCGTAGGGGGCGGGTCTTAAAGGACTTCGCTCACGCGGTCCGGAGGGCGGGCGATGACGGCGCCTTTGTCCGTGATAACGATGGCGCGTTCCATCAGGATCGGGTGCGTCGCCATAGCGTCCAGCACGGCCTTGTCATCCGTCACGTTGAGGCCGATTTCCTTCACCACCGTCTCGCCCTTGCGGACCGCTTCCGAAGGGCGGACGCCCGCCTTATTCAGCACCGTTTCGATTTCGGCTCGGCTGGGCGGGGTCTTGAGATATTCGACGATCTCCACCTCAACCCCCGGTGTGGCTTCGAGGATCGCGAGCGCTTGCCGCGACTTCGAGCAACGGGGGTTGTGCCAGATGGTCGCTTTCGTCACGCCTGTTCGTCCTTCGCCAACCACTCTTCCAGCCACTTGATCGTATAGTCGCCGTTGAGGAAGTCCGGGTCGGTCAGCAGTTTCTGGTGGAGCGGGATCGTGGTCTTCATGCCCTCGATCACATATTCCTCCAGCGCGCGCTTCAGGCGCATGATGCAGCCTTCGCGGGTTCGGCCGTAGACGATCAGCTTGCCGATCATGCTGTCATAATAGGGCGGCACCTTATAGCCCTGATACAGGCCGCTATCGACGCGGACGTGCATGCCGCCCGGCACATGATAGCTGGTGACGGTGCCCGGCGACGGCGCGAAGGTGCGGGGGTCTTCGGCGTTGATGCGGCATTCGATGGCGTGGCCGGTGAAGACCAGATCCTGCTGCTCGACCGAGAGCGGCTTGCCTTCCGCGACGCGGATCTGTTCGCGGACCAGGTCGACGCCGGTGATCATCTCCGTCACGGGATGCTCGACCTGAAGGCGGGTGTTCATCTCGATGAAGTAGAATTCGCCGTCTTCCCACAGGAATTCGATCGTGCCCGCGCCGCGATAGCCCATGTCGGCCATCGCCTTGCGCACGACTTCGCCCATCTTGTCGCGCTCGGCAGTGGAGAGGACGGGGGAGGGGGCTTCCTCCAGCACCTTCTGGTGGCGGCGCTGGAGCGAGCAGTCGCGCTCGCCCAGGTGGATGGCGTTGCCGTTGCCGTCACCGAAGACCTGGAATTCGATATGCCGGGGGTTGCCCAGATATTTTTCCATATAGACGGTATCGTCGCCGAAGGCGGCCTTCGCCTCCGAACCTGCCTGCTTCATGGATGTTTCGAGCAAATCTTCGCTCGGCACGACCTTCATGCCGCGCCCGCCACCGCCCGAAGCGGCTTTGATGAGCACCGGATAGCCGATCTTGGCGGCGACCGCTTTCGCTTCCTCGACGCTTTCGAGCGCGCCGTCGGAGCCGGGGACCAGCGGCAGGCCGAGCGCGCCTGCGGTGCGCTTCGCCTCCACCTTGTCGCCCATGATGCGGATATGTTCGGGCTTGGGACCGACGAAGGCGATGTTGTGCGCCTCCACGATCTCCGCGAACTGGGCATTTTCCGACAGGAAGCCATAGCCGGGATGGATCGCGTCCGCGCCGGAGATTTCGGCGGCGGAGATGATCGCGGCGATGTTGAGATAGCTGTCCTTGGCCGCGGGCGGGCCGATGCAGATCGCTTCGTCGGCAAGGCGCACATGCATGGCGTCGGCGTCGGCGGTGGAATGCACCGCCACCGTCTTGATGCCCATTTCATGGCAGGCGCGGTGGATGCGAAGCGCGATTTCGCCCCGGTTCGCGATCAGCAGCTTTTCAATGGCCATAGGTTGCGCGGCCTTATTCGATGACGATCAGCGGCTGGTCATATTCGACCGGCTGGCCGTTATCGACCAGCACGGCCTTGACCGTGCCGGCGGTCGGTGCGGTGATCGCGTTCATGACCTTCATCGCTTCGACGATGACGACGGTGTCGCCCGCCTTCACGGTCGAGCCGACAGGCGCGAAGGGCGCGGCGCCCGGTTCGGCGGCGAGATAGGCGGTGCCGACGATGGGCGAGCGGACGGCATTGGTGGCCGTTTCGGCCGGGGCTGCTGCCGGAGCGGCGGCGGCTGGTGCGGCGGCGGCAAGCGGAGCGGGCGCATAGGCGACGGCAGCGCTGCTGACCGTCCGGGCGACGCGGATCTTGCGGTCGCCGTCTTCCACCTCGATTTCCGTCAGGTTGGTGTCATCGAGAAGGGCGGCGAGATCGCGCACCAGTTGTACATCCACCTGCATTGCGCCCTTTTCAGCCTTGTCGTTCATTTTCAGTCCCTGGACCGTGAATTTCGTTTCTGATGCCCGCGCCTATGCGCATTTGCGCCGGAGCGCAACTTATGTGCGTCGAGTTACAGTTCGAGGGCGGCTTCGAGCGCGAGCATGTAGGACATGGCGCCGAAGCCCGCGATGGTCCCTTTCGCCGCCATGCCGACATAGCTTTTGTGGCGGAAGGGCTCGCGCGCATGGGGGTTTGACAGATGGATTTCGATCACCGGCACGGTGATGCCCTTGATCGCGTCGTGCAGCGCGATCGACGTGTGGGTCAGGCCGCCGGGATTGAGGAGGACGGCATGGGCGCCCTCCGCATGCGCCTCCTGCAACCAGTCGATCAGATGGCCTTCATGGTTGGACTGGCGGAAGTCGATCTCGACATGGGCGCGGCCCGCGGCGTCCTCCATCCGTTCGGCAATGTCGTCCAGCGTGTCGTAACCGTAGATTTCCGGCTCGCGCGTGCCCAGCATGTTGAGGTTGGGACCGTTCAGGACATAGATTTTGCGCGTTTCGGCCATGACGGTCCCCCTTATGGTTGCGAGCGGGGCATGGACGCCCCTATATGCGCGCTGATCTTTAGCCCTTCGTGTCGCGCCAAGTCGAGACACCTTGTTTGACAGGACAGAGCATTGAGCGTCGACGGAACCATCTCCATCCATATCAATGGCGAGCATCGCCGCGTGCGCGCCGGATTGACGCTGGCGGAGCTGGCGAGCGAACTGGGCTTCGTGCCGGAAAAGGTCGCGGTGGAGCGCAATCTGGAGGTGGTGCCGCGCTCGACGCTGGCGCAGGTGCGCGTCGAGGATGGCGACGAGCTGGAGATCGTGCACTTCGTTGGGGGTGGCGACCATCCGGTCGCGGCGGTGGATGAGGATAGCTGGACCGTCGCGGGCCAGACCTTCCGGTCGCGGCTGATCGTCGGCACCGGCAAGTACAAGAATTTCGAGCAGAATGCGGCGGCGGTCGCGGCTTCGGGGGCGGAGATCGTCACCGTGGCGGTGCGGCGCGTCAATGTGTCGGACCCGAACGCGCCGATGCTGACCGACTTCATCGATCCGAAGAAGATTACTTATCTGCCCAATACGGCGGGTTGCTATACGGGCGAAGAGGCGATCCGCACGCTGCGTCTGGCGCGCGAGGCGGGCGGTTGGGATCTGGTGAAGCTGGAGGTGCTGGGCGAGGCGCGCACGCTCTATCCCGACATGGTGGAGACGCTGCGGGCGACCGAGATTCTGGCCAAGGAAGGCTTCAAGCCGATGGTCTATTGCGTCGACGATCCGATTGCGGCCAAGCGGCTGGAGGATGTGGGCGCGGTGGCGATCATGCCGCTGGGCGCGCCGATCGGGTCGGGTCTGGGCATCCAGAATCGCGTGACCATCCGGCTGATCGTCGAGGGCACCACGCTGCCGGTGCTGGTCGATGCGGGCGTGGGGACCGCTTCGGAAGCGGCGCAGGCAATGGAACTGGGTTGCACCGGCGTCCTCATGAACACGGCGATTGCCGAGGCGAAGAACCCTGTGCTGATGGCCGCCGCGATGAAGGCGGGGGTCGAGGCCGGGCGCATGGCCTATCGCGCCGGGCGCATGGGCAAGCGGATGTATGCCGATCCGTCGAGTCCGTTGGCTGGGTTGATCTGACCGGCATCCGTTCGAAACGAACGGATGCCGGTGAAGCGCGTTCCGTCTTGTCGAACTCGCTCCGGGCGTGACGGCGGAGGAAGTCGCCGCTAAGACAAGCGCGCATTATCTGGCTTAAGGAAGCGCGATGAGCCTCGACGGCACTTATGACGAGGGCAATGTCTTTGCCCTGATCCTGCAGGGGAAAATCCCTTCGACCAAGCTTTATGAGGATGAGCATAGCTATGCCTTCCTCGACATCCAGCCGCAGTCGAAGGGGCATAGCCTGGTCATTTCCAAATGGTCCAAGGCGCGCAACATCCTCGACGTCGAGGATGAGGCGCTGGCGCAGGTGATGGCGACGGTGAAGAAGGTCGCCAATGCCACCCGCAAGGCGCTGGACCCCGACGGCATCCATGTCGCGCAGTTCAACGGCGCGCCCGCCGGGCAGACCGTATTCCATCTGCACTTCCATATCGTGCCGCGCTGGGAGGGGCAGTCGCGCAACTTCGTCGCGCATGCGCAGGGCGATTTTGCCGATCCGGCGGCGTTGCAGAAGCTGGCCGAAGAGATTCGCGCCCAGTTCTGATGCGCCAAACCCCTGTAAAAGCGCTCTGACATGGCGCTCAAGCCCTTCAAGGCTCCCGGTGCGCGGTTGGCGCTGCGTTCCAAGCGGGAAAGCCGGCGCTTTGCCGGCGGTGAACGGCCGGCCGAGATCATCCTCGACATTTCGCGGCTGCTCTCGCGCAGTTTCCATGCCGCGCCGACCGGGATCGACCGGGTCGAATATATCTATGCCCGCGAATTGCTGGAGCGGATGCCGGATCGGCTGGCCTTTGCCGCCGTGCATCCGGCGGGCGGCTATTATGGGCGGTTGAAGGACGCGGCCGTGCGCCAGTTCCTGGCGTTCACGGCGGCGCGCTGGCGCAACAAGGGGCCGGTGGATGAAAAGGAGAGCAAGGCCGCCGTCATCCGCCATCTGATCGCGCTGCGGCCCCGCCCGGTGCCGGTGGCGGCGGGGCCGCGCATCTATTTGCAGGTGTCGCCGCATCATCTGGACGATGGGGAGCAAGTGGGCGCAATCCTGCGGGCGGAGGGCGCGAAATTCGTGACGCTGGTGCACGATGTGATCCCGCTCACCCATCCCGAATTCGCCCGGCCTCAGGGCGCGGAGGAGCATTTGAAGCGAGTGCGGACGATCGACCGCTATGCAGATGGCATCATCGGCAACAGTCAGGCGACGATCGACGCGCTGGCGCCGCATCTGACGCGGGGGCTGGACGGGCGGGTGATCCGGGTGGCGCATTTCGGGGCCGATGCGCCGGACATGGTGGTGGAGGGTAGCCATGCCGTGCCGGATCGGCCCTATTTCGTCTATATCTCGACCATCGAGCCGCGAAAGAACCATCTGCTGCTGCTGAACATCTGGCGGCGGCTGGTGGAAAGGCTGGGCGACCAGGCGCCGGTGCTGGTGCTGATCGGACGGCGCGGCTGGGAGAATGAGAATGTCGTGGATATGCTGGAGCGTGCCGAAATCCTGCGCGGCCATGTGATCGAGGCGGGGAGCGTGCCCGACAATGCAATGAACGCGCTGGTCGCAGGGGCGAGGGCGATGCTGATGCCCTCCTTCGAGGAAGGCTATGGCATGCCGGTGATCGAGACCCTGTCGGCGGGCGTGCCGGTGATTTGCAGCGACATCGTCGCGCATCGGGAGGTTGGCGGCGATGCGCCGGATTATCTCGATCCGCTGGATGGCCTGGGCTGGCTGAGGGCCATCGAGGCTTACGGCAAGCCGGATTCACCCGAGCGGGCGGCGCAACTGGCGCGGATCGCGGGCTGGCGGCCGCCGACATGGGAAGCCTATTTCGACACTGTAACCGATATGTTGCAGGAGATGACGGCTTCGGCCTTCGCTTGACGTCTTCCCGTCGGGCGAGCAAGAAGCTGATGTGATTGCGTTTTTTGGCGGCTGAAAGCATCGCTCCATGCGCGCAGGGACTGGACGGGGCAGGGGACGGCTTTTCACGTGAACGCGCCAGCTTTTCTGCGCTCTCCATCCTTTCCGGGAATCAAGTCCGCGACCGCCGCGATCAGCCATCCACGGCAGATCGGGGATGCGCCTGTCGCGGTGGCCGACGCCGTGCTGGAGGCCATGGCCGAGGCGCGGGTGGGCGGCGCTTTCTGGGGCCACAGGCCGGAAGGGATCAGGCTGGTGGCGCGGGCGGGAATAGCCGTGCCGCAAGAAGCGCTGGAAGGTCTTTCCCTGCAGGAAATCGGCCTGGTTGGCGGCGGTCGGCACGGGAATGGCGTTGCGGGGCGTGATCTGCCGTGGCCCGTCGACCTTTGGACGGTGATTGCCGGCGCGCGATCGGTGCATGCGGCGGCGGATGATGAACTGGCGATCATCGCCGGTTTGCTGGGCGTGCCGGTCTATGGGGCAGATCAGCGGCCGGTCGCGGCGGTGGTGTTGCGGGAGGCGGCCCGGTCGGCCGTGGCGGCGGCGCGCTATCGCGATTGTTTCAGCGGAGAGCCGGTCGATGCCCTGCATGCCGTGGCGCAGCTTGCCGATTGGCGGCGGCATCTGGACGGCAATCACGGCATTGCGGCGGCCAGCGGCATGGCCTTCTGGAAGCGGGAGGCGATCCGTCATTTCCTCTGGGATGGGGTTCGCTCGCCCCCTTTCCTGTCGGCGGAAAAGGGCGTGCGGCGGGCGATCAGGCAAGGCGGCGCGCTGGCGGTCTGGCCCTCCCGCGTGCCGTCCGCCGCGTTGGACGAAGCGCGACGGCAGGGCGTGACCGTCGCCAAGGTCGAGGACGGCTTTCTGCGCTCGAAGGGGCTGGGCGCGGCGCTGCATCCGCCGGGGTCGGTGGTGGTCGACCGGTCGGGCATCTATTATGATGCGCGCTTTCCCAGCGACATGGAAAAGCTGCTGGCGACCCAGGGCTTTACCCCGGCGCTGGAGCGGCGGGCGGCGCGCCTGCGGGCCATGATCCGGGCTTCGGGCGTCACCAAATATGGCAAGGATATGGGCCAGATGATCGATCTGCCCCGGGGCCGCCGGACGATATTGGCCGTGGGGCAGGTCGAGGATGATCTGTCGGTCGAATATGGCGGCGCGGGCGTGACGGGCAATCTGGACCTGTTGCAGCGGGTGCGCGCCGCCGAGCCGGATGCCTTCATCGTTTATCGCCCCCATCCCGATGTGCAGGCGGGGCTGCGCAAGGGCCATCTGAGCGACGCCACGGTGCTCGCCCTGGCCGACGCCATCGACACCGGATCGCCGCTGATGGCGCTGGTGCAGGCGGTGGACGAGGTGCATGTGCTCTCCTCCCTCACCGGGTTCGAGGCGCTGATGCGCGACCGGCCGGTCACGGTCCATGGCATGCCTTTTTATGCGGGCTGGGGGCTGACCCGCGATCTTGCCGCGCCCAATGGACGGCGCGGGCGTCGACTCACCCTGGATCAGCTTGTCGCGGGCGCCTTGATTCTCTATCCACGGTATCTGGACCCGGTCACTCGCCTGCCTTGCGGACCTGAAATCATGGTGGAGCGTTTGGCAAGCGGGGCGCCGTCGCCCATGTCATGGCTAATCCGACTGCGCACTTTACAGGGGAAGTTGCAGAGATTTATGACCTTGTCCGCCGAGTATTTTCATGGTTGACGCGTCCGCCAAAACCTTCCTGTTTCTTCAGGGACCGCATGGCCCCTATTTCGCGATGCTGGCCGATGCGCTGCGGGTGCGGGGGCACCGGGCGCTGCGGATCAACATCAATGGTGGCGACAAGGTCGACTGGCCGGGCGAGGGCGCGACCGACTATCGGGGAACCTTCCGCAACTGGCCGCTCTTCTTCGACGATCATATCGTCAACCATGGCGTGACCGACCTGATCCTCTATGGCGACTGCCGGCCCTATCATGCCTCCGCGCACAAGATGGCGCAGCTGCGCAACCTGCGCGTCCATGTGGTGGAGGAAGGCTATATCCGTCCCGATTTCCTGACGCTGCAGGAAGATGGGGTGAACGGCAATTCGACCCTGCCGCTCGATCCCGAATGGTTTCTGGAGCAGGCGAAGACCCTGCCGCCCGAGGAGAACGGGCTGGAGCCGCAAATCCCCTCCACCTTCCGCCAGCGCGCCTTCAACACCGGGCGCAACGGCGTGGCGTCGGCGCTGATGCGGCCGGCCTTTCCCTTCTATCGGACGCATCGGCCCAACAGCTTCCTCTGGGAAACGGTGGGCTGGTTCAAGAAGCTGAACCTGCGTCAGAACGAGCGCCGCAAGTCGCGGGAGGAATGGGCGAAGGTCAAGGACCGGCCCTATTTCACTTTGCCGCTGCAACTGGATTCCGATTATCAGATCCGTGTCCATTCGCCCTTCGGCACGATGCGGGCGGCGCTGCGTTTCGTGATCAAGAGCTTTGCCGCCCACGCTCCGGCCAATACCGCGCTGGTGGTGAAGCGCCATCCGCTCGATCCGGGGCTGGTGGCCTGGGGGCGGCTGACGCGGCGGCTGGCGGCGCAATATGGCATCAGCGACCGCGTCCTCTACCTGGCGGACTGGGACATTGCCGAAGTGGTCGGCCAATCGCTGGGCGTGGTGACGGTCAACAGCACGGTGGGGACGCTGGCGCTGAATGAGGGCAAGCCCGTCGTCGTGCTGGGCCATGCGGTCTACAAGGTGCCGGGCGTGGTGCACAAACGGTCGCTGGACGAATTCTGGTCCGCGCCGGGCGCGCCCGACATGGCGCTCTATTCGGCCTTCCGCCGGGTCCTGATCGATCGTTGTCTGATCCGGGGCGGATTGCTGAGCGAGGAAGGGCTGCGCCTGCTGGTCGAGAATGCGGTCGAGCGGTTGACCCGCAGACCGCCGGCGCAGGCGCCCGTCCGGCGAGGGCCGGTGGTCCATGATCTGAACAGCGCCCGCACTGCTGTTCGTTAGCATGGCGGGGACGCCGCCGACGCTTTCCGGGATAGTGGAGGATAATCTGGCGACCCTGGCGTCGGGCGCCAGCGCGCGGGTTTGCCGCGTCGGGGAGCGCTTTGTCGTCAAGATCTTCCACGCTGCCGTGTCGGAGGAGATGATCGACCGTGAATTCGCCGCTGCGACGCTGGCGGCGGATTGCGGCATCGCCGTCGCCCGGCCGGTCGAGTCCTTGCGGTTGAGGGCGGGGCGGGCGATCCTCTATCCGGAGATTGAGGGGCCGACGATGATGCGCCAACTGCGCGTGCGTCCGCTGCGCAGCGGCGCGATGCTGCGCGACATGGCGGCATTCCATCGGCGGATTCACGACTGCCCGGCGCCGGGGTTGCGCTCGCTGCGGGACGTGTTGCGGACGGACATCGTCTACGGACCTGCGGATGCGGCCTTGCAGCAGGCGGCGCTTCGCCTGCTGGATGGGCTGCCCGATGGCGACCGGCTGTTGCATGGCGATTTTCACGTCAAGAATATCCTGATGACGGACAGCGGGGCGGTCGCGATCGACTGGTCGAAGGCGGCGCAGGGGGCGGTCACGCCGGATATAGTGCGCACGGAAATGCTGATGCGCTTTGGCGAGGGGCCGCAGGATTGGCTGACCAACAGGGCGCGGGACTGGGCGGCGCGATGCTATGCGGATCATTATCGTCGCCTTGCGCCCGGTCATTTTGCCCAGGTGGCGGAGTGGCGGGCCGTGGTTGGGCTGGCCTGGCTGCGCGCGCGGGCGTCGGTGCGGCGGAAGGCTTTTCTGGCCTATCTCAATCGTGCGTTGGCGGAGGTGGGCTTGCCGCTCATAGCGGAATGATGTGATCGGCCAGCCGTTCGACTTCCGCACGGTCGTGGCTGACATAGAGCATCGGCATGGCAAGGTCGTGCTTCATCCGCTCGATGACGGTCAGGATTTCCTCGCGCCTGGCCGGGTCGAGCGAGGAAAGCGGTTCGTCCAGCAGCAGGAAACTGGGGCCGGACAGTAGTGCCCGCCCGATCGCGACGCGTTGCGCTTCGCCGCCTGAAAGCGTGGCGGGCCAGCGATCGAGCAAATGGCCGATGCCCAGGAAATCGAGTACCGCCTCGAAGGGCAAGGGCGCATCGCCATGCCGACCGTAGAGCAGGTTGGCGCGCACCCGCATATGCGGGAAGAGGCGTCCGTCCTGGAAGACATAGCCTGCCCGGCGTTGGGGCGCCGGAACATTGATGGCGGCGCTGCTGTCGAACAGCGTTTCACCTGCGACTGCTATCCGGCCGCGATCCGGCGTGATGATGCCCGCGACCATGTTGAGGATGCTGGTCTTGCCCGCGCCGGATGGACCAAAGAGCGCGACGAGGCCTGCGCCCGCATGGGCATGCAGGGCGATGTGGCGTTCACCGATGCGGTGGTCGATCTCGATATCAAAGGACATGGTTGGTCCTTCCGCCGCCAGCCCGGCGGGCGAGCGCTTCGGAGGCGACCAGCGCGGCCAGCGACAGCAGGATCGAGATGACGGCAAGGCGCGTCACCGCCGTTTCCGCGCCGGGCATTTGCAGGGCGGAATAGATGGCGATGGGCAAGGTGCGGGTTTCGCCGGGGACATCGGACACGAAGGTGATCGTCGCGCCGAATTCCCCGATGGAACGGGCAAAGCCGAGCACCAGTCCGGCCAGCACGCCCGGCAGCGCCAGGGGCAGGGAAATGGTGAAGAAGACGCGCCGCCGCTTGGCTCCCAGGGTCTGGGCGGCCTGCTCCAGCCGCCGGTCGATGCCCTCGATCGATAGCCGCATGGCGCGCACCATCAGCGGCATCGCCATGATCGCGGAGGCGAGCGCGGCGCCGGTCCAGCGGAACATGAAGCTGACGCCCAGCGCCTGTTCGAACAGCCTGCCCAGCGGCCCGTTGGCGCCGAACAGCAGCAGCAGCAGCCATCCGGTCACGACCGGCGGCACGACGAGCGGCAGGTGCACGAGGGCGTCGACGAGCAGCTTGCCGGGAAAGCGCGACCGGGCGAGCAGCCAGGCCAGCGCGAAAGAGACCGGCAGCATCAGCCCGACCGCGACCAGGCTGACCCGGAGCGATAGAGTAACAATGCCCCATTCTTCGGGAGAGAGGATCATGCCGCCCTCTTTCTAGCAGGATAGTGGAAAATACCAGCCTTCGTCATGGGCATTGCATCGTTCCGGCTCACAGGGCAAATCCGCAGCCTGTCCCTTCTGGAGCTTCCCGCATGAAATCCTTGATCGCCTTCGACCTCGATGGAACCCTTGCCGAGAGCAAGCAGCCGCTGGGCGAGGCGATGGGGGAAGCGTTGGCACGACTGCTGGAGGTCGCGCATGTCGCGGTGATCTCCGGCGGCGACTGGCCGCAGTTCGACAAGCAGGTGGCGAGCCGACTGCCGGAACGGGCCGATCGTTCGCGCCTGTGGCTGATGCCGACGACCGGGACGAAGCTCTATACCCATGGCGAGGGCGGTTGGCGCCCGGTCTATGCCGAATTGTTCGATGAGGCGCAGAAACAGGCGATCCTGGCGGCGTTCGACGCTTCGCTGGAAGCGACGGGCTTCGTGCCGGAACAGGTGTGGGGTGAGCGGATCGAGGATCGCGGCAGCCAGATCACCTTTTCCGCCCTTGGCCAGCAGGCGCCGATCCACGCCAAGGAGGTGTGGGATCCCGATTTCGCCAAGCGCAGGGTGATTCAGGCGGATTTGCGAGATCGCTTGCCGGGCCTGTCGATCAACATGGGCGGGGCGACCTCCATCGACATCACGCGGGAGGGGGTGGACAAGGCCTATGGTCTGAAGAAGCTGCGCGACGCGAGCGGGATCGCGCTGGACGCGATGATGTTCATTGGGGATGCGATCTTCCCCGGCGGCAATGATTATCCGGCGAAGCAACTGGGGCTGGATACGGTGCGGGTGCGCGATCCGCAGGAGACGCTGGCGGTGATCGACGCGATTGTGGCCTGTCAGAGGTGATTTTCCCTCCCGGTTACGGGGAGAGAAAATCAAGGCCGGCTGAAACCGTAGCGGGCGAAGATGCTCTGTCCGGACCGCGACAGCAGGAAGCGGCGAAAAGCTTCGGCCTGCGGGTTCCGGCTCGCGCTCAGCCGGGCGATGGGATAGCGGATCGGCGCATGGCTGCCTGCCGGGAAAGCGCCGACCACGACCACGTCCTTCGATGCGCGGGCGTCCGTCGCATAGACGATGCCCAGCCGCGCCTCGCCGCGTTCCACCAGGGTCAGGGCCGAGCGGACATTGTCGCCCAGCGCCAGACGGTTCGCGACGCTGGGCCAGACGCCCAGCGCGGTGAGCGCCGCCTTTCCATATTTGCCCGCGGGCACGCTGTCGGGATTGGCCATGGCGAGCCGGGAATCGCCCAGCGCTCTGGCGATCGGCATGCCGCGCGCGATGCGCAGCCGCAGCGGCGCCCGCGCCGGGGCGACCAGCACCAGCCGGTTGCCCGCCATGTCGGCCCGGGTGCCGCGCTGGAGCAAGCCCCCCCTTTCGACATCGTCCATCCAGTCTTCATCCGCGGACACGAACAGGTCGGCCGGGGCGCCGCTCCTGATCTGGCGGGCGAGGGCGGATGAGGCGGCGAAGGACAGGACAGGCCGGGCATGGCGCTGCGCCGCCCAGGCATCGGCGGCGGTGTTCATCGCCTCCTGCATGCTGGCGGCGGCCAGCACCAGCGGACCGCGCTGCTGCGCCATGGCCGGGGCAAGCAGTATATGAAAGAATATAGCGACGAACGTAGCGGCGCGGAGAATCACTTTCGGCATGGCTTTGCTTCTGCCAGCTTCGCGCCCTTTTGTCTTGGTCCGCCATCGGTTAAGCGGAGTTTATGACGTTTCGTCCGACCCCGCCGGTCCAGGCCTGATCGCATCGTGGCGGTCGTTCGTTCGCTTTGCGGCCAATGCGGCGTGGGATGCGGCATCCGGGCCGTGACCGGCGAGGGGCGCGAGGCTCGCATCGAAGGCGATCCCGTGCATCCGGCCAATAGCGGCCTGCTCTGCACCCGCAGCGAGGCGCTGAAGGACATGCTCGCTTTGGACGGCCGATTGCTGCGGCCGATGGTGGATGGCCGTGCGGTCGGATGGGATCGGGCCATCGATCAGGCCACGCGCCGGCTTGCTAGCGTCATCGCCCGTCATGGCCCCGACAGCGTGGCGATGCATGTGCCGGGCGGCCTGCTGACCGAGGATTATTATGTCGCCAACAAGCTGATGAAGGGCTTCATCGGCTCCGCCCATATCGATGCGCCTGCCAGCGCGGCGGGCGGCATGGCGGCGGCGCAACGTGCCGCCTTTGGCGAAGATGTGATGCCCGCCGCCTATGAGGATCTGGCGCAGGCGGACATGCTGCTGTTGGTGGGGGAAGCGACTGCGCGCCGTCATCCGGTGCTGCATGAGCGGATTGCCGAGGCGCGGGCGGAACAGGGTGCGCGCCTTGTCCTGATCGCGCGCACGGACGAGGGGCAGGAGGTCGAGGCCGATGAGCGCCTGACAGTCGCGCCGGGCAGCGAGGCGGCGCTGCTGAGCGGGTTGCTGCTGCATTGCTATGATCATGGCGTGCTGGACCGGGATTTTCTGAATCGGAACCTGCTCGTGCCGCCGGACTTTTGGGTGGGCCTGCGCCGGGGGCATGATCTCTGGTCGGTGGCGCGGGCCTGCGAGTTGGCGCCGGGGGAAGTGCGCGGATTTTATGAGCGGGTGGCGGCCATGCCCCGGCTGGTGACGCTGTTCAGCCCGCGTGGCGCGGGGGAGGCAGGGCGGCGCCTGTCGGCCGCCATTCTCAATTTCCATCTGGCAACCGGGCGGATCGGCAAGCCGGGCGCGGCACCCTTTGCGGTGACGGATGCCGCCAATGGCATGGGCGCGCGCGAAGTCGGATGCCGGGCCGGTGAACTGGCCGCGCACCGGGACTTTTCGATCGAGGCCTTGGCGCAGGTCGGCCGCTTCTGGGGCGCGGCCGCGCTGGCGGACAGGCCGGGATTGTCAGGCGCCGCGCTAGCCGACGCGATCGAGACGGGACGCATCAAGGCGTTGCTGATGCCGGGCGGCTTGCCGTCGGCTTCGCATCCGATCCGTGGCCTGCTGGAGCAGGTGCCGCTCATCATCCTGACCACGCCGTGGAACGAGCCGGAAGTGGAGACGCTGCGCATGATCGCGCTTCCTGCCCCGGTATGGATCGAAAAGGACGGGACGTTGACCGGCGCCGACCGGCTGATCAGCCGGCAGCGGTGGCTATTCCCGTTGCCTGGAGAGGCGAAGCCCGACTGGTGGATCATGACCCGGATCGCCCAGGCCATGGGCTGGCGCGATGCCTTTCATTATGAACGGCCCGCGGAAATCTATCGCGAGCATGTGCGGCTGACCGCCTATCGCAATGAGGGGGCGCGGCTGCTGAACCTCAAACGGCATGCGCCCATTTCCAACCCCGCTTATGATGAACTGACGCCGTGGCGTTGGGGAGAAGTGCCGTTTGATGAAGGGCGCTTTCCCACGCCGGATGGGAAAGCGCGGTTGGTCGCCTTCTGGGATCAGGATTCCTGACCGGCGATCGTGCGCAGATGCTCCAGCAGCGCGTCGCCATTGGCGGCCCAGGTGAAGCGCAGCGCAGTTTCGCGCACCGCTTCCCGTTCGGGCGGGTTGACCAATATGTCGCTGATGGCGGCGGCCAGGGCTTCGGGTTGGCGGGCGACGATCTGCCCCGCTTCGGGCCGGTCGAGCAGTTCGCGCGCGCCGCCGACGTCGCTGATCACGATCGGCGTGCCGCAGGCCAGCGCCTCCACCCAGGCATTGGCCAGGCCTTCGGACGAGGATGGCAGCGCCATGACGTCGGCGGCGGCATAGATGCGCGGCAGCCGGTCATGCGGCACGGACCCCAGGAAGCCGATGCGCCGGTCGACGCCCAGTTCCTCCGCCTGTTTCTCCAGTGCGCGGCGATATTGCCCCTGACCCGCGAACAGCAGCGTGACGCCCGGCAGTTGCGGTAGCGCCTGCACCAGCAATTCCTGCCCCTTGCGCGGAATGAGCGCGCCGACGCACAGCACCACCGGCCCTTCGAAGCCCAGGCTTTCCTTCGCCGCCGCCTGGTCGGTCAGTTCGAATCGGTCCAGGTCGACGCCGGTATAATGGACGCGGATCTTGTCTGCATCGATGCCCATGCGCGCCATCGACCGGCGCATCGCGTCGGACACGGAGAGCAGCCCGGCGGCGTCTTCGGCTGCGCGCTGCACCATTTTCCGCGTGCCCCGGCGCATGCCCCAATAATGGATGTCGGCGCCGCGAGCCTTTACCGAATAGGGAATGCCCAGCGCGCGGGAAAGCCGCTGCGCCACCGGGCCGTCGGGGAAGAAGAAGCTGGCGTCGATGACGTCGAAAGGCTGCTGCGCATGCAGGCGCCTGACCAGCGGCAGGATGGCGCGGGTCATGCTGTGGACGTTGAAGCGCCCGCCGAATTTGGGAATGATCGGAAAGACCGGGCGATGGACGGTCAGATCCTTCCACCGTTCCTTGGCGGGCAAGGCGCGCAGGGCGGCATATCGCTTCGCCTTCGACAGCGGCCAGGGCGGGATGCCCAGCGGCGCGACGACCGTGACCTGGACGCCGTCCCGGCTCGCCAGTTCCCGTGCCTGCCGTTCCACGAAGACGCCGAAATTGGGACGGCTCATGTCCGGGAACAGGGTCGACAGCATCAGGACGTTCAGCGTCATCGCATCTTCCTAACGGGTAGCTTCGCGTCAACCATGGTCAGGGCAGGGTTAAGGATGAAATCGCCTTTGTCTACAGTCGTCTCACCAGTTGGACGGCCACGGCGCCCCAAGGTGGGTCACTTATCACCTGCTGGCGCGTACCGCTGCCCAAAGGAAGGATGTGCAGCCGGTCGTCCTCGCGCCCGATCAGCCGTCCGAACAGAAAGCGTCCGGCATGGCGCGGCAGCAGCAGGTCGCGGTTGAGCACGCTGGAAAATTCGTCGGGCAGGATGCGGCGGCACCAGATTTCATCACCGCTGCGGTAATCCCCGATGCTGCCCGATACTTGAACGCCGACCATCGCATCGACGGGCGCTGGAGGGGGAAGGGAGAGCGGCCGGGTCGGCGCGCGGGCGCCCTCCGGCCCCAGCAGCGCGGCGACCGGCACGACATTCTGGCCGGGCAGGGCGACCAGTTCGGAAGAGGCGACGCCCAATGCCTTGGCGATGCGGTTCAGCCAGTTGACCGATACGGTTCGGGTGCCGGTTTCCAGCCGGCCGATGGTCTGGGCGGTGGTCGGGGGAACGCATAACGCGCCGACCTGCTCCAACGTCAGTCCCTTGGCTTTGCGTACCTCCCGGATGCGGGTGATCATATCTCGTCCTATTTTTTACCTATTTGGTTTTTATGCTTTCCTACAAACTGATGGGCGTGGCAAGTCCCCTTGCATCCAGTTCCAGTAGGGAGACGCGCCATGGCGATGCAATTTGTCGAACAGATCATAGAGGATCCCTTCGGTCGGGCGCAGAAGGTGGCGGTCAATCTGCACGAATCGCCGCTCGCCTGGCTGCATGCGCGGGGGCATTTGAGCGAGCGGCATTATCTCGCCGGGGACAGGCTGCGCGCGGATTGGGAAAAGGCGGGGCTGGGGCCGCGAATCACCATGCGCTGGGATGCGGCGCCGGGGCAGCGGCAGGGCAGAGGGGCGGGGACGGTCGAGCCGGGCCTTGCGCAACTGTCTGCGCGGGAACGGTTCGACGGCGCGATCCGCGCGGCGGGGCCGGGACTGGCCGATGTGCTGTGGCGCGTCGTTTGCGCGGGCGAAGGGCTGGTCGCGGCGGAAAAGGCGCTGGGCTGGCCGAGCCGCGCGGGCAAACTGGTGCTGACGCTGGCGCTGGATCGAGTGGCGGGGTGGTATCGGGTGGGGTAGGTGAGGCGGGTTTTGGCCGTTCCACACCTATAACTGCTGCTCTCAGGCCAGTTCCACCTTCAACTCCGATGCCTCCGCTCCGATCACCCTGACCCTTGTTCCGACCGGGGCGTCGGGACCACGGCAGGACCAGACGCTGTCCCCCACCTTCACCCGCCCATGCCCATTGTCGATCGGTTCGACGACGGTGACGATCTCTCCCACCAGTCGCGCCGTGCGGTCGTTGAGCAGCGGATCCTGCGAATCCACCGGATTGGCGGTGTACCAGCGCCGCCCGCCCCATACCGACACCAGGCAAAGGCCCGCGAAAAGCAGCAACTGGAGAGGCACGGAGATCGGGAAGGCGAGGGCCGCAAGGCCCGTCACGGCGGCGGCCAGCGCGACCCAGATCAGGAACACGCCGGGTATCAGAACCTCGGCCACGCCGAGCAGCGCGGCGAAGACCAGCCAGCCCCAATGATCGTCCAGCATGGCGAGCCAGTCGGTCATGCCTGCCCCTGCCCGAACGGGCCGCGGCGCGGCGGCGCGGCAGGGGGTGGAGGCGGCGTGATTTCCCCCAATGCCTCCTTCGCCAGCGCGCCGATGCCGCCCAAAGTGCCGATCAATTGGGTCGCCTCGACCGGGAAAAGGATCGTCTTGGCATTAGGCGAAGTGGCGAACTGGCTCACCGCCTCGACATATTTCTGGGCGATGAAATAGTTGATCGCCTGCGCATTGCCATTCGCGATGGCGTCGGACACCATCTGCGTCGCCTTGGCTTCTGCCTCCGCCTCGCGTTCGCGGGCTTCGGCATCGCGGAAGGCGGCTTCGCGGCGGCCTTCCGCCTCCAATATCTGGCTCTGCTTCTGGCCTTCGGCCTTCAGGATTTCCGAGGCGCGCAGGCCTTCCGATTCCAGAATGAGGGCGCGCTTCTCACGCTCGGCCTTCATCTGGCGGCCCATGGCGTTGACGATGTCGGCGGGCGGGCGGATGTCCTTGAGTTCGACGCGGGTGATCTTGATGCCCCAGGCATTGGTGGCATGATCGACCACCGACAGCAGGCGGGCGTTGATCTCGTCGCGCTTGGAGAGGGTTTCGTCGAGGTCCATCGACCCCATCACCGTGCGAAGGTTGGTGGTGGCGAGCTGCATGATCGCGACATAGAGTTCCGACACCTCATAGGCCGCCTTGGCCGCGTCCAGCACCTGGAAGAACACGACGCCGTCGACCGAGACCATCGCATTGTCCTTGGTGATGATCTCCTGCCCCGGAATGTCGACCACCTGTTCCATCATGTTGATCTTCCGCCCCACCGCATAGAAGAAGGCGGGATAGAAATTGAGGCCGGGGCGCGCGACTTCCGTGAAGCGGCCGAAGCGTTCGATGGTATATTGATAGCCTTGGCGCACGACCTTGACGCTCACCGCCAGATAAAACAGCACCAGGAATGTCACCGTCAGTGCGAATGTCGTCAGCATCGCTGCTTCCCCCCTGAAATCCGCTTGGACTATGACGTGAAATCATGAATGGGAAAAGGCAAAGTGATAGGAGTTTCATCATGTTGTTGCGCCACGCCCGATCGCTGCTGTTCCTGCCCGCGTCGAACCCCCGCGCCATCGCCAAGGCGCGGACCCTGCCCTGCGACATGGTGATCCTGGATCTGGAGGATGCGGTGCCCGACGATCGCAAGGAAGAGGCGCTGGCCAATGCGGTCGAAGCCGTGGCGGAGGGCTTTGGCGGGCGTCTCTGCGCGGTGCGCATCAATGTCGAGGGCGCGCCGTCGCATGGGCGGGAGATGGTGGCGCTCAAGGCGTCCGCCGCCGACTATGTCGTGCTGCCCAAGGTGGAAAATCCCCGCCAGGTGAAGGATGTGTTCAGCGTCTGCCAGAAGCCGGTGATCGCGATGATCGAAAGCGCCGCCGGCGTCGTTGCGGCGCAGGCGATCGCGGCGGCGGAGGGCTGCGAGGGGCTGTTCATGGGGAATAACGACCTGCGTCAGGATCTGGGAATTCCGCCGTCGGCGGGACGGGACGGTCTGGCGCTGTCGCTGCAATCGGTCATCCTGGCGGCGCGCGCGGCCCGGATCGCGGCGTTCGACGGGGTGTTCAACCGGCTGGACGATGAGACCGGATTCGAAAGCGAATGCGCGGCGGGGCATATTCTGGGCTTCGATGGCAAGACGCTGATTCATCCCAGCCAGGTGCCGGTCGCCAATCAGGTATTCGGTCCCGATCCCCAGGCGGTGGCGGATGCGCGGCGGCTGATAGAGGCGGCGACTGGCGGCGCCGAGCGTTTCGAGGGCCGCATGATCGAGAGCATGCATGTCGAGGAAGCCAAGGCGCTGATCGCTCGCGCCGAGGCGGTGGTGGCGTAGCCGCGCCGCCGGACGATGAAAATATCCGGATGGATAATAGCCTTTTGAGGCGTCGGGATAGGGGAAAGGACGCAATTCCGCGATGTTTCCGGATGCGTCATAAATGTCACTGTCAACAAATAATTAATGGCATTTTTATGGCAAAATGTTAATGTTCGATCTGCGGGGTCCAGCCGATTCTGCGAGGTCCATCATGTCTAGGTTGAGGATGGCGGCGGGTGCCGCCAGTTGTTTCGTTGCGCTCTTTTTGGGTGGTGCTGCGTCTGCGGGGGAGGCACAGTGCTGGCAGCCTTATGAAGTGGAAGCGGCACGAGTCAGGGATTTACAGATCATGTTGATGCTGGGATCGCTGAAGTGCCGGTCGACGAATAGTGAAATAACGGCGAAATACGATAAGTTTAATGAGAGAATGGGAAACGCCGATAAATATAATAGTGCGTTGAAGCTGCGCTTCATGCGAGAAAATGGCATAGCTGACGGGCAGCGTGCTTATGATGATTTTATAACCAGGCTGGCCAATAGTCATACCGATGGCGTCCAATCCGCGGGTTTCTGCCAAATGGCCGATACGCTGCTGACCTTGGCGACCAATGCCGGTGAGAATGAACTTCCGATGCTGGCTCGGAATTTCTCGGACAAACCGGCGGGGGTTGGCGATGTCTGTGAATTGAAGACCGCTGTGGCGGCGGCTCCGGCCGTGGTTGCTGCGGATGCAGTGAAAGCGGCGGCGCCGGTCAATGATCCGGTGACACCGACAGCGGTAGCGGCTGAGACGGCAGCGCCGCCGCCGGTCACGCCACAATCCGCTGCGGCGGCGCTGGAGGCGGCTGCGGTCGCGCTTCAGTCGGCTGCGGCGAGCCTCAAGACCCAGTCCGGTGCACCGGCCAGCGCGGCGACAAAGGATGCCGCGTCGGACGCCCAGCCGACGCTGGTGGCGGTGGCGAAACCAGTAAGCTGAGAGTTGGAGAGGTGCCGCGTTATTGGGGGAGCGCGGCATGGGGGTAATCAGACCCCGGAGCGCTTTTTAGTCCCCGCTGCGTTCCCTTGGACTCCAACTCCGGCTTGCCGGTCTGGATAAGGTAGCGAGTCTTGCGCTGCGCGGCATTGATCGGGCGTGGGTCGTACGTTCTGCGGTTGGTCGACATCAACGATGGCGGCCGGATTCATTCTCATCCGTGGCCAGGACAGTTTTTCCTGCCTGAAGCTCAGCGCTTTTCATATTTCCAGTTGCGGCCCTTGCCCTCCGCGATCCATTCCACCGCTTGGGTGATGCGCTTGTCGCGCGTCGCGTCGGTCCGGGCATCATTGATCCATTCGCAATAGTCCCGGGTCTTGCCGGGCGGGAACTTTGCCCAGATGGCGGCCGCAGCCGGATTGGCGTCGATGGCGGCGGCGAAGTCGGGATGCAGCGGGAGCGGCGCACGCGGCGCCTTCAGGCTGCTGCGCGGCTTGTCGCCCGCGTCGATCAACGCCATGGCCTTGGCCAGCAAAGCGGCGATGTCCGCGTCGGCGGGCAGGTCGCTCAGGCTTGCGATCCGGCCGAACTGGCCCATGGCTTCTTCGCTGGCGCTCTCCCGCTCCACCTTGTCATGCCAGAAGCCGAAGGCGACATGGCGCTGGAAGCCGGCCATGTTGCAGAGATTCCGATCCCGATAGGTGAAGAAGGGCATGCCCCATTTCACCGCCTCCACAATATCGGGGGAGGCGGCGTGGATCAGGGCGCGCAAATGGGTGAGGATAGGCCGGGCGAAATCGGCCTGCTTCGCGATATAGGCGTCGATGCGGGGATCGCCCGCCATCGCCTTCACCTTTGCCGGTGGCGGGCGGTCAGCAGATAGTTGATCGCCTTGTTGGACGAGAGGATGAAGCCCTTGGCGGGCGTGAAGCTGAGGCCGGTGCTGTCGGTGACTTCCAGGCCGGCGTCCTCCAGCAGCTTCGTCAGTTCGTCGGGGTTCAGGAATTTGTGCCAGTCATGGGTGCCCTTGGGGATGCCGCCGATGCTTTCGCCAATGGTGATCATGGCGATGCGGGAGAGCGGCGTGCGATTGGGGGTCGAGAGGATCAGCAGGCCGTCCGGCGCCAGCCTTTCCGCCAGCGCGGCGATGAAGGCCGCGGGGTCCGTGACATGTTCGATCACTTCCATCGATGTGACGAGATCGAAGCCGGTTTCCTCCAACTGCTCCACCGGGGTTGCACGATAGTCGATGGCAAGGCCTTGCCCCTCGGCATGGCTGCGCGCCACGGCGATATTCTCCTCCGCAGCATCGAGCGCCGTCAGCTTCGCGCCCATGCGCGCCAGCGGTTCGGAGAGCAGCCCCGCGCCGCAGCCGACGTCCAGTACTCGTCGGCCCGTAAGGGGGTGAAAGCTATGGCAATGCCCCGGCCAGTGCCTGTCGATGGCGTCGCGGATATAGCGCAGGCGCACGGGGTTGAGTTTGTGCAGCATGGCGCTGCTGCCCTTGGGATCCCACCAGTCGGCGGCCATGCTGCCGAAATGCGCGGCTTCGCGGGGATCGATGGTGCTGGAAACGGTGTTCGCCATGGCTCCCTGCTATCAGCGTCCGCACGTCCGCGCCACCTGTGCTTTGCCGGGGCGGGGGGTGGGAGGTTGCCATATTCGCCGCTGCTGCTAATAGGAGCGCCGTTTTTGTACCCATATTGGGCATTTTCTTTCTTTTCAGCAGGCGGGTTCGACAAGCAAATGGCGCGCATCGTGATGAAATTCGGCGGCACCTCCATGGCGGGGATGGAGCGAATTCGCAACGTGGCCGCGCGAGTCAAACATGTCGTCGAACAGGGTCATGAAGTCGCCGTCGTCGTCTCCGCCATGGCGGGCGACACGGACCGGCTGGTCGGATTCTGCAAGGAAGCCTCGCCGCTCTACGATCCGGCGGAATATGACGTGGTGGTCGCCAGCGGCGAGCAGGTGACGAGCGGCCTGCTCGCCATGACGCTGAAGGCGATGGGCGTGGATGCGCGGAGCTGGCTCGGCTGGCAACTGCCCATCCGCACCAACGAAGCGCATTCCAAGGCACGCATCGGAGAGATCGACACGAACGACCTGCTCGCTTCCATGCGATCGGGCACGGTCGCGGTGATTCCCGGCTTCCAGGGCATGATGGAGGATGGCCGCATCTCGACTCTGGGCCGTGGCGGGTCGGATACGTCTGCGGTCGCGGTGGCGGCGGCGCTGAAGGCGGATCGCTGCGACATCTATACGGACGTGGACGGCGTCTACACCACCGATCCCCGCATCGTGGCGCGGGCGCGCAAGCTGGACCTCGTCACCTATGAGGAAATGCTGGAGCTGGCCTCGGTCGGGGCCAAGGTGCTCCAGACCCGTTCGGTCGGCCTCGCCATGAAGGAAGGCGTGGTCGTGCAGGTGCTTTCCTCCTTCGATGATCCCACCCAGGATGACCTCCCCGGCACGCTGATCGTCAGCGAAGAGGAACTGGAAGCCAAGCTCAAGGAAGACAAGATGGAACGTCAGCTCATCACCGGCATCGCCCATGACAAGAATGAGGCGAAGATCACCCTGACCCGCGTGCCGGATCGTCCGGGCGCCGTGGCGCACATCTTCGGGCCGCTGGCCGATGCCGCGATCAACGTCGACATGATCATCCAGAATGTCGGCCGCGACAAGGGCGAGACCGATGTGACCTTCACCGTGCCCGGCGCGGACCTGGCGCGGGCGCTGGACGTGCTGGAGAGCCAGAAGGACGTGATCGGCTTCAACCGGGTGATCCCCGATACGAAGGTGGCGAAGGTGTCGGTCGTCGGCGTGGGCATGAAGAGCCATGCGGGCGTGGCTTCGGCGATGTTCCAGGCGCTGGCCGATCGCGGGATCAACATCCTCGCCATCTCGACCAGCGAGATCAAGGTGTCGGTGCTGATCGACGAGGATGAGACCGAACTGGCGGTGCGCGTGCTGCATACCGCTTATGGGCTGGACGCGCCGGTCGCTTGATTTATCGGCCCCTCCCCTTCGGGGGTGGGGCTGTGCCCCACAAAGCAGCGTGTGGGGAGAACCCCCACCCCAACCCTTCAAACGAGTCACGTGCCTCGTTTGAACCTGAAGGGGAGGGGCTATTTGATTCTAGAGGCTTGCACATGACGAACGCCAAACTCGCTTCCCTGATGGCCCGCGGCACCGAATTTCTGGGCTGCGACGTCGCGATCATGTGCGGGGCGATGAGCTGGGTTTCGGAGCGGCATCTGGTGGCGGCCATCTCCAATGCGGGTGGCTTTGGCGTGATCGCCTGCGGTGCGATGACGCCTGACCTGCTCGACAAGGAAATTGCGGCGACCAAGGCGCTGACGTCCAAGCCCTTCGGCGTGAACCTCATCACCATGCACCCGCAATTGTTCGAACTGATCGATGTCTGCGCGAAGCATGAGGTCGGACATGTTGTCCTGGCAGGCGGCCTGCCGCCCAAGGGCAGCATCGAAGCCATCAAGCAAAAGGGCGCCAAGCTGATCTGTTTCGCCCCCGCATTGGCGCTGGCGAAGAAGCTGGCACGGTCGGGCGTCGATGCGCTGGTGATCGAGGGAATGGAAGCAGGCGGCCATATCGGGCCCGTCTCGACCAGCGTGCTGGCGCAGGAAATCCTGCCCGAAATGGCGGCGCAGCTTCCGGTGTTCGTCGCGGGCGGAATCGGGCGCGGCGAGTTGATCGCCGGCTATCTGGAAATGGGCGCGGCAGGCGTGCAGCTTGGCACCCGCTTTGCCTGCGCGACCGAGAGCATCGCGCATCCCAATTTCAAGAAGGCGTTCTTTCGCGCTTCGGCACGCGATGCGATCGCCAGCGTGCAGATCGATCCGCGACTGCCGGTCATTCCCGTCCGCGCGCTCAAAAATGCCGGGACCGAGGCCTTTACCGCCAAGCAGCGCGAGGTTGCCAATCTGCTGGACAGTGGTGCGGTCGACATGGGCGAGGCGCAGCTTCAGATCGAACATTATTGGGCGGGCGCGCTGCGCCGCGCGGTGATCGATGGCGATGTCGAAGGTGGATCGCTGATGGCCGGGCAGTCGGTCGGCATGGTGTCCAAGGAAGAGTCGGTGACCGATATCATCGCCCAGTTGATGGACGAAGCGGCGGTGGCGCTGGAACGGCGCGGATAGGGCCAATCGACATTCAGATGATGACGTGCTGAAAATGGTGGTTTTTCGTGACCCGGAGCGCAGCGTACTAAAAGTACGTGAGCACCGGAAGCACGGAAAAGGGCCATTTGCAGGCCGTCAGGGCTGAATGTCGATTGGCCCTAGGGTTGTTCATGCCGACCCTGTTCTTGTGCAGGGAAGCGGCGGGATGAAATGAATCCCTTGCCGGATGGGCCGGGTTCCGTTCCGGTCGTCAGGAACGCATGGCTTTGCCATGAGTTTGTTCTGTCCGGATAATGACCAGAGGGATGTAAGGGTGCCGCTGCGTACCGTCGTTCGCCGTTTTCATGAGCTTGCATCTGTCACGGCGCTCGCGCTGATCGCAGGCTGTTCCACGCCCGAGAAGGCGCCGCCGCCCACGCCGCCGCCCCCGGTGGTGCCGACGATCAAGCCTCTGCCGCCCATGGGCGCGGTCGAGGAGATGAGCATTCCGGAAGTGGGCGGTGATGGCAAATATCTGACGCCCAATCGCGGAGTGACGGCCAATACCGCACTCTGGCATGTGCGCATGGCGCTGAACGTCGCGGCGCTCTCCTGCCATGGCGTCTACGAACCGGCGCGCATCCAGTATAATCAGATATTGCATGTGCATGAGGCAGCGCTGCGGGAGGCGAATGCGGCCGTCGACCGCAATTATCTGGTTGCTTACGGCACGGGCGGGCTCAAGGCGCGGGAGTTGCTGAATACCGTCGTTTATAATTTCTTCGCTCTGCCGCCGGTGACGAAAAGCTTCTGCCCTGTCGCGATCGAGGTGGGGGCGAAGGTGCTGGCGATGCCGTCGAACCAGTTGCTGGCCTATGCGCCAGAGGCGCTCACGGCGCTCGAAAAGCCGTTCCAGGATTTCTACGCGGCCTATGCCGATTATCTGCGGCGCCTGGCCGAGTGGCAGTCGCGCTTCGGCGGCACGGTGACGGTGGTGGTGTCGCCCACGCCGCTGCCGCCGCCGCCAACGCCGCCCAAGGAAGTGGCGTCCGGTTTCGTTCCCGCCTCCCCGGTGACGCCGCCTTCGGCCATGGCGCGGGGCGCGCCGGTACGGGTCGAGGTGCCGACCTTTCCGCTGACGCCGATGCGGGAAACCTTCATTCCCGTGCAATAGAGCATCGTGCGGAAAAGTGGGAACCGGTTTGCCGCTTAAAGCGATGCAACCACAAGGAATTAGAGCGCGCGCCCTGCGTCTGATTGAGCGCAGCGCGCTCTCATTATCTTTTGTTTTCCGCATTCTGCGAGCCATCGGCTGTTCCAGCCGATTTCAGAATGCTTTAGCCCGTCAGTCGCGCGCGTCGAAGCGGTGGCGGGATTCCTCTACCGTATCCAGATTGCGCTCCGCCCAGACCCAGACGCCGCAAAAGGCGGCGCTGAGACTGTTGCCCAATGGGGTCAGGGCATAGTCGACGCGAGGCGGCACCACCGGATGGACCGTGCGGGTGAGGAGGCCGTCGCGTTCCATCTGGCGCAGCGTCTGGGTCAGCATCTTCTGGCTGATGCCCTCCACCTGCTGCGCAATGCGGGTGAAGCGTAGCGTGCCCTTTTCCTCCAGCAGTTCGAGGACCAGCAGCGTCCATTTGTCAGCGATGCGGCCGATCAGATCGTTCACCAGCCGCTCGATTCGCGGGTCGAGCGGCGCTTCGGGATTGGTGTCGATGAAGCTTTCCGCTTCAGCGATCTGATCGGGAGCGAAGCGTTTTTCCAACGGATTTGCCATTTCTCACCTTCGAGTATGTATGACACTTCGCGGTGCCTTCTTTCCAAAAGAGAGTGTAGCCCTAAATTGCCGTTCACACCATGGCTTCACAGGAGATGACCCATGCAGAAGAGCGGCAACACCATCCTCATCACCGGCGGCGGTTCGGGTATCGGCGCGGCGCTGGCGCATGAATTCCATGCGGCGGGCAATCAGGTCATCATCGCGGGGCGGCGGCAGGCGGCGCTGGATGCCGTGGTCGCGGAGCATCCGGGCATGGCGGCCCTGACCGTCGATATGGAAAATCCCGAAGCGATCGCAACCTTTGCCGGGAAGGTGGTTTCGGATTTCCCGGCGCTCAATGTCGTGATCCATAATGCCGGGATGATGACAGTGGAGAATCGGATCGACCTTGCCGTTGCAGAGGCCACCATCGTGACCAATTTGCTGGGGCCGATCCGGCTGACCCATGCTTTGCTGCCGCATTTGCTGGCGCAGCCCGCCGCAACGCTGATGACGGTGACGTCGGGACTGGCCTTTGTCCCGCTGGCGGCGACGCCGACCTATAGCGCGACCAAGGCGGCGCTCCATAGCTGGTCGCTGTCGATGCGCGAACAGCTCAAGGGCACCAGTGTAGAGGTGATCGAACTGGCCCCGCCGGGCGTGCAGACCGACCTGATGCCGGGCCATGCGGAAAATCCGCAGATGATGCCTCTGGATGCGTATATCGCGGAGGTCATGGGCCTGCTGGGGCAGGAGCCTGCCTTGGAGGAAATCTGCGTCGAGCGGGTAAAGTTCCTGCGTGATGCGGAGCGGCGCGGCGAGTTTGCGCAGGTGTTCGGGATTTTGAACGCGGGGCATTGAGCGGAGAATGTCTACGCCGTCCTGATCCTGGGTGGGTTGGTCCTCAAGAAGCTGGCGTGACCGTCGAAGGCGCTTTGGTGGGCAAGGGGAAGAGGCGGACGAAGCGCCTTGCCAACGCCTTGTCTCCCTCCACCTGAAGCGCATCCGCGACATCCTCAAAAGTGAGATCGCCATAGATCACGGCGGCCAGCGCATTGCGGTCGCCGGACAGGATCGCGTCCGCACCGGCTGCTTCGCCGCGCTCGGCCGTGAAATCGTCGTTCTTCAGGATCAGGCGGAACTCCTCCTCCCCGAAGCGCAGGCCGATGGTGGCGTTCAAATCACCGATGCGGCCGCGGTCGATCATGGTGCGCAGCGACAGGATCACCGACACGTTGCTCATGGGCATGCCCGGTTGCATCGTGGGCGAGCGGGAGGCCCAGCGGCCCAGCACCTGGAACAATATTTCCGACTCGCGGCCCCATTGCGTCAGCTCATAGATCTGGCTGGCGGCGGGCGGGGGCAGGCGGCGGCGGATGAGGATGCTGGTGGCCTCCAGCTCCTCCAGCCTTTGCGTCAGCACATTGGCGCTGATTCCGGGCAGGCTGGCGCGCAGATCGGTGAAGCGCTTGGGGCCGAGCATCAATTCCCGCATGATGAGGAGAGCCCATCGGTCCCCGATCAGGTCCAGCGCATGGGCCGTCGCGCAGCCATCCTGATATGCCCGTTTTTTCAATCGCCTGCGCCTCTAGTTATTTTTTATAACTTATAAGTTGTATAAGATAATTTGCGAGTGCATGAAGTTCAAGCCAGTGAGTCGCATCGACGACCCTGCAACAGATAATCGCGAGGAGATGTGTGATGTCGAACGCCCCCGCTCCGAAGATGATTTTCGTGAATCTGCCGGTGACGGACCTGCCTGCCTCGATCGCCTTCTATGAGGCGGTGGGCGCGATCCGGAACAATGATTTTGCCGATGACAGCGCGCAGATGTTGAGCTTTTCGGAAAGCATCCATGTCATGCTGCTGACGCATGAGCGGTTCACGAGCTTCACGCCGCGCAAGATTCCCGATGCGCATGAAACCGCGCAGGTGCTGTTGGCGTTGAGCGAAGCGAGCCGGGCGGATGTCGATGCGACGGCGGACAAGGCGCTGGCGGCGGGCGGAACGGAGCCCAATCCGCGGCAGGACCATGGTTTCATGTATGGCCGCAACTTTGCCGATCTGGACGGCCATATCTGGGAAGTGGCATGGATGGATATGGAAGCGGCGCTGGCGGCCAACAAGGAAGCGGCCGCCTGAACTCTGCCTTTTCTGAGGAGAGATGCGATGAGCTATATGGACGGTTTCGTGATCCCGGTGCCCAAAGGGAACAAGGAGCGGTATAGGGAAGTGGCGGCCTATGCTGCGCCGATCTTCATCGAACATGGCGCGCTGCGGATCGTCGAGTGCTGGGCGAACGACATCAAGCCCGGCAAGGTCAACGACTTCCGTACCGCCGTCATTGCGGAGGAGGATGAGGAGGTCGTCTTTTCCTGGATCGAATGGCCCGACAAGGAGACGCGTGACGCGGGCGCGGAGAAAGTCATGAACGACCCGCGGATGCAGCCCAAGGAAGGGGAGGACATGCCCTTTTCCGGCGCGCGGTTGATCTATGGCGGGTTTGAGGTGCTGCTGGACGCTAAGGCTTGAGGAGGCTGGGATGACCGATCTGAACGGCAAATTCTTCTGGTATGAACTCATGACCAGCGATCCCCAGGCGGCGATCGCCTTTTATGGCGGCATCGTCGGCTGGACCGCGCAGGCCTTTGGCGGTGGTCATGACTATCAGGTGATTTCGGGCAGTGCAGGGCCGATGGGCGGGATCATGGCGATCCCGGCGGAAGCCAGGGACTGCGGCATGTCGCCCTGGTGGGGCGGCTATGTCGGCTCTGCCGATGTGGACGCCGATGCGAAGCGGCTGACCGAGGCTGGCGGAACCGTGAAGCGGGCGCCGGAGGATATTCCGGGTGTCGGGCGTTTCGCGGTGATGGCCGATCCGGGCGGAGCCGTGTTCATGCTGCTCAAGGGGTCCAGTCCCGACGGGATGGACGCGCCGTCCCCCATGGCGAACGGGCATGTCGGCTGGCATGAGCTGTATAGCGGCGATTTCGACGCCGATCTGGCCTTCTACACGGGCCAGTTCGGATGGGCGAAGGGCGAGGCCATGGATATGGGCGAGATGGGCAACTATCAGCTTGTCTCCCAGACCGGCGGTACCGACTTCCAGAGCATGACCGGCGGCATCATGCCGCGTCCCAAGGAAGTGCCCGTTCCGGCGTGGCTTTTCTATTTTGTCGTGCCGGATATCGACGCCGCGAAGGAGAAGGTGAAGGCTGGCGGCGGCACCGTGCTGAATGGGCCGATGGAGGTGCCGGGCGGCGCCTGGATCATCCAGGCAACCGATCCGCAGGGCGCGATGTTCGCGCTGGTGGGCATGCGCTCGGCCGAGGGATAGGGAGAGGAACCATGTCAAAAATTTCACCCTGCCTGTGGTATAACGGGCAGGCGGAGGAGGCTGCGCGCTTCTACGTCTCGATCTTCGGCGGGTCGGTGGATTTCATCAGCCGCTATCCCGATGACAATCCCAGCCCCAGCCCGTTCAAGGGCGGGGATGTGCTGCTGGTCGAATTCACCCTGTTCGGGGACAGCTATCAGGCGCTCAACGGCGGGCCGAAGTTCGGCTTTACCGAGGCGGTGTCGCTGTCCGTCGCCTGCAAGGATCAGGCGGAGATCGATCGTTATTTCGACGCCTTGACCGCCGATGGCGGTTCGCCGGGGCCATGCGGCTGGCTGAAGGACAAATATGGCCTGTCCTGGCAGTTGGTGACCCAGGAGGTCATGGACCTCTACAAGACCGGCGACAGGCCGGGCATCCAGCGGATGATGACGGAGATGATGACCATGCAGAAGCTGGATACCGCCCGGATGAAGGCGGCTTTCGAAGGGAAATTGCCATGAGCGTGGCGGAGTTCGAACTGTCGGTGACTTGCCATATCGCCGCCCCGCGCGGGATCGTATGGAAAGTGTGGACGGACCTGAAGGATGAATGGTTCTGCCCCAAGCCGTGGCGCGCCGAGGTGATAGAGGAGGATCTGCGGCCCGGCGGGCGAAGCGCGGTGCGCATGTTCGGTCCCGATGGCGAGGATACGGGGCCGATGGAAGGGATCATCCTGGAGGTGGTGCCGCAGGAGAAGGTCGTGACGACCGATGCCTATGCTTCGGGATGGATTCCGCAAACGCCCTTCATGACGGCGATCTGGAGCTTTGCCGATGAGGGGGAAGGGACGCGCTTTACCGCGACCGCGCGCCATTGGGATGCCGAGGCGCTGGAGAAGCACAAGGAAATGGGATTTCATCCGGGCTGGGACCAGATGGTGGCGCAGTTCAAGGCGTTGTGCGAGATATCTGCCGCCAGTGCCTGAAACGAAATGACTAAAAAAAGGGCGTCCGATATGCTGGACGCCCTTTCCTGTTTAGCGCAGCGGGCCGATCAGGCCTTGTAAACCTTCTCCACGGCGGCGCAGAACTTGGCCATGTCGTCCGCCGACCCGACGGTGACGCGTGAGACGGTGGGCCAGATCGGCCAGGCGCGGCCGATCTGCACCTTTTCCGGCGTGGCCAGGAGGGCGGTCTGAATCTCCTTGGCGGTCTTGGTCTTCCAGTTCACCATGAACATATTGGCCTGGCTGCCGGGGTGCACTTCGATCCCCTTCTTGGTGAGCCAGGCAATGGTTTCTTCACGGTTTGCGATCATCTCTGCGCGGCGGGCCTTGATGAGCCCGGCTTCGGGATAGACCGCATTGCCGCAGGCCATGGCCGTGATCGACAGGCCGCCCGCCGTGGGTCCGAACAGGCCGATGCGCTTCTGGATTTCCGGGTCCGCGAAGGTAAGCCCCAGGCGCACGCCCGCCATGCCGAACAGCTTCGAGAAGGTCCGCATGACGATCAGATCCTTGCGGCCCGCCACCAGCTTCGCCGCGCTCTGCGCTTCGGAGAAGTGGATATAGGCTTCGTCGACCAGCAGGATCGAATCTGTGGGTTTGTTGGCGAGCAGCCATTCGATGTCGGCCAGCGGCGTCACGGTGCCGGTCGGATTATTGGGCGAGCAGATATAGTAGAGGCCCGCATTGGGGTTGGCGGCCAGCATCGCCTTGACGTCATGGCCCTTGCCGATGGCCTGCGGCGCCTTGGCAATGGGCGCCTTCAGATAATCGGCTGTGCGCCATGCGGATTCGAAGGTCGGATCGGCGGTGACGAGACCCTTGGTGGGCGAGCAGAAAGCCGCGACCGTGCTGACCAGCGGACCGCCCGAACCCGGCCAGAGCATGACGTGCGATTCCGGAATGCCCTCCACCTTGGCGACGGTGGCGATCAGGTCGCCCTTGTAATTGTCCGGGTCGTACCAGTTGCCGACCGCAGCGGCCTTGGCGGCGGCCTGGACGCCCGGTTCGAAGGGGCCGGTCCAGCATTCGTTGGAGCCGATGCGGACCGCGCCCTTGATGCCGCGAGCGGCCTGCTGCTGCGCGAAGGCAGGCTGGATCAGCAGGTTGCCGGCTGCTGCCCCAGCCGCCATCAGGGCGGAAATCTTGCCGATCGTGCGGCGGGAATAGCCCCGTTCGATCAGGTCTTCGCGGGCGTGTTTTTCCAACATCATGGTCATGTCGTCTGTTCCCCTTGTTGTTCCACAACTGCGCATATTCCACGGGGAGAAACGAAAAGGGCGGCGCATTTCCACAATGCGCCGCCCCGGATTCTTGAAATTTTATGCGTTACCGAGCGTTCAGAAGTCGCCTGGACAGCGACGGCTCGCGGAATGCGGCAAAAAGCTAACCGATCAGGCCTTCCAGACCTTGTCGATGGCATCGCAGAAGGCCTTCATTTCTTCCGCGGAGCCGACCGACACGCGGGACACATTGGGCCAGATCGGCCAGTTGCGCCCGATCTGCACCTTTTCGGCCAGGATCGCGGCCTGCATGTCCTTGGCGGGCTTGCCCCAATCGACCATGAACATATTGGCCTGGCTGCCGGGAATGACCTTGATCCCCTTCTTCTTGAGATGGGTGATGGCCATTTCGCGGGCGGCGACCATTTCGGCGCGGCGTTGCTTGATCAGATCGGCCTGGGCCACCGACACCGTGCCGCAGGCGACGGCGGTCATCGGCAGCATCGCCGTCACCTGTCCCCCGTCATAGCGCATCATCTTTTCCATGATCGCGGGGCTGGAGAAGGTGAGGCCCAGCCGCATGCCCGCCATGCCGAACAATTTGGAGAAGGTGCGCAGGATGAGGACATCATCGCGGGTCGCGGCCATCTTCGCCGCGTTCGGGCCGTCAAACCAGTGGATATAGGCTTCATCGACGACCAGGATCGCGTCCTTGGGCTTGTTGTCGGCCAGCCACTGGATATCGGCCAGCGGCGTCATGGTGCCGGTCGGGTTGTTGGGCGAGCAGATATAATAGACGCCCGCCTTGGGATCGGCCGCCAGCATCGCCTTCACGTCATGGGCATAATCCTTGGTGAGCGGCACCTTCGTCACCTTCGCGCCCAGCCAGTCGCCCGTGCGCCAGATCGCTTCATAGGCGGGGTTGCCGGTGACGATGCCCCGCGTGGGCGAGGCATAGGCGACGGCGACGCGGCTCAGCGGGTCGCTGGAGCCGGGCCAGGCGGTGATGCGGTCCGCCGGGATGCCTTCGACGGCGGCGACTGCGGCGAACAGCTTGGCATGTTCGTCATTGGGTTCGTAGCGATTGCCCTCCTGCACCAGATTGAACGCGGCTTGCGCGGCGACCGGGAAAGGGCCGGTCCAGCATTCATTGGCGCCGATGCGGACGGCGCCCTCGACCGGCTTGGCGGCTTGCTGCGCCATGGCGCCGGTGACGCGCAGGGCGGCGGCGCCCGCACCCAGCAAGGCCGCGACCTTGCCCATCTGGCGGCGTGAATAGCCCCGGTCGATCAGATCCTGTTCGAACGCCTTATTGTCGATTTCTGCCATATGCTCGTCTCCCTGACTCGCTGACTTTTGGGATTTTACGGCTGTAAACGAAATCGCGGTCCATTTCCGCCATGCATAAGGCGGAAAATCCGCCGAAGCCGCACATATTCGCCTTGGAAAGCGGACGCGCGATCTGTTAGCGCTTGGCACATGCCCAGCACGCCCGCCGCCGCCGCCCGCCAGATCCTCATCCGCCTGCAGGAAGTCATGGCCGCGCGCACCAGTGCGCAGGCGAAGCTCAACAAGGTGGTCGAGATCATCGGGAAGTCGCTGTCGAGCGAGGTCTGCTCCATCTATCTGGTGCGCGAAGGGGTGCTGGAGCTGTTCGCGACGCGGGGATTGAAGCAGGAAGCCGTCCACGTCACCCGCATGGCGATGGGCGAAGGCCTGGTCGGCATGATCGCCACCAATGTCGAGACGCTCAACCTGGACGAAGCGGCATCGCATCCCGACTACAGCTATCGCCCGGAAACGGGGGAGGAACTGTTCCACAGCTTCGCGGGCGTGCCGATCGTGCGGCGGGAGCGGGCGATCGGCGTGCTTTGCGTCCAGCATGTCGAGCCGCGCCGTTATGAAGAGGTGGAGATCGAGGCGCTCCAGACCGTGGCGATGGTGTTGTCCGAACTGATCGCCAATGCCGAACTGGCCGATGACGGCCCGGCGGATTCGCGGGTGCAGGATACGGGCACGTCGATCCTGCATGGGCTGCAACTGGTGATGGGCATGGCGCGGGGTCATGCGGTGTTCCACCAGCCGCGCGTGCATATCGAACATACCGTCGCGGAGGATACGGAAGCCGAACGCCAGCGCGTCATTTCCGCTTTCACCAAGATGCGCGAACAGATCGACCGGATGACCGGCACGGCCGAGTTCGGCACGGAGGGTGAGCATCAGGAGGTGCTCGAAACCTACAAGATGTTCGCCTATGATGAAGGCTGGGCGCGGCGGATCAACGAGGCGATCGACAGCGGCCTGACCGCCGAGGCGGCGATCGAGCGCGTGCAGCAGCGCACCCGCATGCGCATGCGGCAGATCGACGACCCGCTGCTCCAGGACCGGATGCACGATCTGGAGGATATGGCGAACCGGCTGCTGCGCATCGTGTCGGGGCAGTTGGGGACGGCGGCGCAACTCGGTCTGCGGCAGGACGCCATCCTCATCGCGCGCAATCTGGGGCCGGCGGAACTGCTGGAATATGACCGGCGGCGGCTGAAGGGCGTGATCCTGGAGGAAGGGTCGCTGACCGCCCATGTCACCATCGTCGCGCGGGCCATGGGCGTGCCGGTGCTGGGGCGCGTGCGGGATGTTCGTCACCTGCTGAATGAAGGCGACCTGATCCTGATGGATGTGGCCGACAACAATCTGCTGATCCGTCCGACGCCCGACATGGAAGAGGCGTTCGAGAACAAGCTGCATGTGACGCAAAAGCGCCGGGCCGAATTCGTCGCGATGCGCGACCTTCCGTCCGTCACCACCGACGGGCAGCGGATCGAGCTGATGGTCAATGCGGGGCTGCGGGAGGATGCGCAGGCGCTGGACATTGTCGGCGCGGACGGCATCGGCCTGTTCCGTACCGAGTTCCAGTTCCTCGTGTCCGCGACCCTGCCGCAGCGGGAAAAGCAGCAGCGGCTCTATCGCGATGTGCTGGACGCGGCGGGGGACAGGCCCGTGATCTTCCGTACGGTCGACATCGGCGGCGACAAGGCGCTGCCCTATATGCAGCGCGACGATGACGAGGAGTTGGAGGACAATCCCGCCATGGGCTGGCGCGCCTTGCGGCTGGCGCTGGACCGGGACGGGCTGATGAAGGCGCAGGCCCGCGCCCTGCTGGAGGCCGCGGCGGGCAAGATATTGTACGTGATGTTCCCGATGGTGTCCGAACCCTGGGAATATGATCAGGCACGGGCGTTGGTCGAGCATCAGCGCGAATGGCTGGTGGCGCAGAAGAAGAAACTGCCGGTCGCGATCCGCTATGGCGCGATGCTGGAGGTGCCGGCTCTGGCCGAGGTGTTGGATTTGCTGCTGCCCAAGCTGGATTTCCTCTCCATCGGCACCAACGACCTGACGCAGTTCCTGTTCGCTGCCGACCGCGCGCATCCGCGCCTGGCGGAGCGCTATGACTGGCTCAGCATCGCCATATTGCGCTTCCTCGACCGCGTGGTGCGCGCCTGCGAGGCCTATGAGGTGCCGGTCGGCGTTTGCGGCGAAATGGGCGGGCGCACGCTGGAGGCGATGGCGCTGATCGGCCTGGGCGTACGGCGCCTGTCGATCACCCCCGCCTCGGTCGGGCCGGTCAAGGCGATGATCCGGACGCTCGACGCGGCGGAACTGTGCAAAGTCATGCGCGACCTGCTGGACAAGGGCGTTACGGATATTCGTTCGGCCCTGGTCGACTGGGCCAGCGAACATGCTATTGAATTGAATTAAGGTGCAGACCCAATGGGATTGCGGCGGCGTATCCGGCCCGATCGGTCCGACGCGGCGTTGACAATCCCTGTCCCGCAATGAGACAAGGCCGGCCTTCAAAAGTCACGGAGCAGCATGGCAGAAGAAGCTGAACAGGAACCCGGCGTCGCGGCGTCGGAACAGCAGCCCAACACTCCGGGGGCGCGTTTGCGTGCCGCGCGGGAGGCGCAGGGGCTGTCGATACAGGATGTCGCCACCCGTACGCGCATCGCCCAACGGCAGTTGGAGGCGATCGAGCGTGACGATTATGCCGCCCTGCCCGGCATTCCCTATGCGGTGGGCTTTGCCCGCGCCTATGCCCGCGCCATCGATGTGGACGAGGTGGCGATCGCCGCGGATGTGCGCAATGCCGTGCATAATTCCGAACTGGGCAGTAACCGTTATGAAGCGTTCGAACCGGCCGATCCGGCACGTGTGCCCTCGCGCGCTTTGGCCTGGACGGCGGCGGCCATCGTCGTGATCCTGGTGGCGGGCTTTGCCGTGTGGCGTACGCAGGTGATGACCCCGCCGACGGGGGAACAGATTGCCGCGCAGCAGGCGGCGCCAGCTCCCGTCACGGCGAAACCGGCGGCGGGCGCGCGTCCTGCCGCGCCGGTGGCGCAGACGGTCGTGTTCACTGCCAATGACGATGTATGGCTGCGCATCTATGATGAGGCGGGCGAGCGGCTGAAGGACGGGCTGATGAAGAAGGGGGAAAACTTCACTCTTCCCGCCAATGCCCGCAATCCGATGATCCTGACCGGGCGGCCGCAGGCGTTGACCGTGACGGTCGGGGGCAAGCAGATCGCGCCGCTGGGGCCGCCGGATCGCACAATTGCCGACGTGCCGGTCAATGCCGAGGCGCTGCTGGCCCGCGCGGCCCCTGCTGCGGCGGCGGGCGCAGGGCAGGTGGGGACCGCTCCAGCCCCGGCTGCCACCGCGCCGATTTCCACTGTCCCGGTTTCCAGTGGGCCGGTTACGCCTGCGCCTGCCGCCCCAGCTCCAGCACCCGCCGCAGCCGATTGATCCGTTCAGGGGCGATTCAGCGGAATTTGGCGCAAAGTCGCGCTTTACCGGGCGGATTATCGCCCTATGGTTAAGACCGAATTTCAAGTCGGGGATCATCATGCGTAACGCTTTTTTCGCGACGGCAGCACTGGCGCTGATCGCGCTCGCGCCGCCGGTCGCGGCCCAGAATGTCAGCGTCGATGTGCGGGTCGACCGGCTGGAAAAGGAAATGCGCGCGGTGCAGCGCAAGGTGTTTCCCGCCGGCGCGCCGCTGGAGGCGGAGATCACCCGCCCGGCCGCGCCTGCGGTGATGCCGGGGTCGCCATCCTTGACGCCGGTTGCTGACCTGACGGCGCGGGTCAATGCACTGGAATCGCAGCTTGCCTCCATCACCGGGCAAGTCGAGGAAAACAGCTTCAAATTGAAGCAGCTGGAAGAGGCCTTCAACCGCTACAAGGCGGAACAGGCCGCGCCCGCCGTGGTGCCGCCGCCCGCCATTGGTCCCTCGGCATCCGTCGCGCCGGCGCCCGCCCGGCCTGCCGCGCCCCGCCCCGCCGCCAATGGCGCGAGCGAGGAGCGCAAGGCCGCCGTCGCCGCGATCGAGCGGCCGTCGACGGGCAATGAGGCGGATGACGCCTATACCTATGGTTTCCGCCTGTGGGGCGCGAAATTCTATCCCGAGGCGCAGGCGCAGCTCAAGGCGACCGTCGACAAATATGGCAGTAGTCCGGTCGCCAGCAAGGCCGCGAACCTGCTGGGCCGCGCCTATCTGGACGATGGCAAGCCAGCGCTGGCCTCGGTCGCTTTCTATGAAAATTACCAGAAGCGGCCCAAGGGCGACCGTGCGGCCGACAGCTTGGCCTATCTGGGCGAAGCGCTGATCCAGCTCAAGAAGCCCGCCGATGCCTGCAAAGTCTATGCGGAGCTGGAGCAGGTCTATGGGGGGAGCTTGTCGAACGGCCTGCGCGGCATGATGGACCAGGGCCGGACCAGGGCCAAGTGCACCGCCTGAAGCCCGCATGGCTGAGGGCGATCTTGTAGCGGAACTGAGCCGTGCGGTCGGCGCGCTGGTGGAGGATTTCGGCGGCGCCCGCTTCGGCGTAGCGGTTTCCGGCGGGCCGGACAGCATGGCTTTGCTCGACCTGGCGGCGCGGGCCTTTCCGGGTCGGGTCGAGGCGGCGACCGTCGATCATGGCTTGCGCGACGCTTCTGCCGCCGAGGCCGCCATGGTGGCGGACTGGTGCGGCCAGGCCGGGATTGCGCATGCGACACTGCATCCGGACGGCGCGGTCCGGGGCAATGTGCAAAGCTGGGCGCGGGCGCAGCGCTATGCGTTGCTGGAACGGTGGCGGGTCGAGCGCGGGCTGGACTGGCTGCTGACGGCGCATCATGCCGACGACCAGTTGGAAACGCTGCTGATGCGGCTCAACCGTGGCGCTGGCGTCGGCGGATTGGCGGGCGTGCGGGCGCGGCAGGGGGCGGTGCTCCGGCCCTTGCTGGGGGTGCGCAAGGCGGACCTGCTTGCCTATGCGCTGGAGCGCACCCTGCCGCATGTCGATGATCCCTCGAACAGCGATCAGCGCTTCGATAGGGTTGCCTTGCGGTCGGCGCTGAGCGGGGTGGACTGGATCGACGTGGCCGCGGCGGGGCGCAGCGCGGCGGCGCTGGCGGAGGCGGAGGAAGCGCTGGAGTGGATGGTCGACGGCCTTGAGGCGCGCCATGTCCTGCCGGACGGGGATGGGCTGGCGCTGGACCGGACGGACTTGCCGCGTGAACTGCTGCGCCGGTTGCTCCTGCGGATGGTGGAGCGGTTGCAGCCGGACGCGGTGCCGCCGCGTGGGGAGGCGATCGACAGGTTGATCGCGGCGGCGCGCCGGGGCGAGAAGATGAGCATCGGCCGACTCATTTTGAAGGGCGGGGACCGCTGGACCCTGAAAGTCGCGCCGCAGCGCCGGTGGCAGTGACGGATCGTTACGGAAAGGTTCCACGGTCTGGCGCGGGACTCCCACAATCCGTCGATTTGAGGGCGCGCAATGACCTTTCCTTAACGCCTATGCTGGTTAATGAAGCTGAGTTGAGCGTGGGAATTTTCGATTCATGTTTGAATTTGCGGCAGTGACCTATGGCCTGCTGGCCAGTGTCATTCTTTCGGCGGCGCAGCGCAATCACAGGATGGAAAGACCCCATCCGCCGATGCTGCTTTATACGGGCTATATGCTTTGTGGTCTGTCGGCGGGGGTCGCGGTGATCCTGGCCTATATCGCCCTGTCGCAATTTGTCGGCGGCTGAACGGCGGCTGCGCATGCGGCTCTGCTTGCGATTTTGCTGCGGCACCCTATCTTGCCGGGTGAAAGAGAGTGCTGAATGAACGACGAGAAGGACCCGCAGGGTAACCCCTGGATCAAGAGCGCGATGATTTGGGCAGGGGTGATTGTCGCCCTGCTGCTCTTCGTCTCGATGTTCGACAGCCGCACGGCCTCCAGCGCCGGGACGGGCATCGCCTATTCGGAATTCCGCGCCAAGGTGCAGGAAGGGCAGGTCAAGGACGTTGCGGTCGCCACCGACCGGATCACCGGCACGCTGTCGAGTGGACAGAAGTTCAGCACCGTTCCGGTGAACGATCCGGGCCTCACGGGCCTGCTGGACGACTATAATGTCAAATATTCCGGCCAGGCGGAGGAGCAGCCGAGCTTCTGGATGATCCTGATCTACCAGTCGTTGCCGTTCCTGCTGATCCTGGGCATCGCTTTCTTCGTGCTGCGCCAGATGCAGAAGGGTGGCGGCGCGGGCGGCGCCATGGGCTTTGGCAAGTCGAAGGCCAAGCTGCTGACCGAAAAGCATGGGAAGGTGACCTTTGATGACGTCGCGGGCATCGATGAGGCCCGCGAGGAATTGCAGGAAATCGTCGAATTTCTGAAGGATCCGACCAAATTCGCGCGGCTGGGCGGCAAGATTCCCAAGGGCGCATTGCTGGTCGGCTCGCCTGGTACCGGCAAGACGCTGCTGGCCCGCGCCATTGCGGGTGAGGCGGGCGTGCCTTTCTTTACCATTTCGGGTTCGGACTTCGTCGAGATGTTCGTCGGTGTCGGCGCCTCTCGTGTCCGTGACATGTTCGAGCAGGCGAAGAAGAATGCGCCCTGCATCGTTTTCATCGACGAAATCGACGCCGTGGGCCGCCATCGCGGCGCGGGGTTGGGCAACGGCAATGACGAGCGCGAGCAGACGCTGAACCAGCTTCTGGTCGAGATGGACGGCTTTGAGGCGAATGAGGGCATCATCATCGTCGCGGCGACAAACCGCCCCGACGTGCTGGACCCCGCTTTGCTGCGTCCGGGCCGTTTCGACCGTCAGGTCGTGGTGCCGCGCCCGGATATCGAGGGTCGCGAGAAGATTCTGGCCGTCCACATGAAGAAGGTGCCGTTGGCGCCGGACGTCAATCCGCGCACCATTGCGCGGGGTACGCCCGGTTTCTCGGGTGCCGATCTGGCGAACCTCGTCAATGAGGCGGCGCTGATGGCTGCCCGTCGGGGCAAGCGTCTGGTCGCCATGGACGAGTTCGAGGCGGCCAAGGACAAGGTCATGATGGGCAGCGAGCGCCGCTCCATGGTCATGACCGACGACGAGAAGAAGATGACCGCCTATCATGAGGCGGGCCATGCCATCGTCGCGGTCCATGAACCGGCGTCCGATCCGATTCACAAGGCGACGATCATCCCGCGCGGTCGTGCCCTGGGCATGGTGATGCGTCTGCCGGAGCGGGACAGCTATAGCTATCATCGCGACAAGATGCACGCGAACATGGCCGTCGCCATGGGTGGCCGCGTGGCCGAGGAGATCATCTTCGGCTATGACAAGGTGTCGTCGGGCGCTTCGGGCGACATCCAGTACGCCACCAAGCTGGCGCGCGACATGGTCACGCAATGGGGCATGTCGGACAAGCTGGGGCCGCTGCAATATGAGGAGCAGCAGGGCGAGACCTTCCTGGGCTATTCGCAGAGCCAGCGCGTCCATATGTCGGACGAGACGGCGAAGCTGATCGACAAGGAAATTCGCGGGCTGGTCGAACAGGGCTATGCAAGGGCGCAGGAAGTGTTGACGGGCCATGAGGACCAGTTGCACCTGCTCGCCAACGCGATGCTGGAATATGAGACGCTGAGCGGCGAGGAGATCAAGACGCTGCTCGACAAGGGTGAGATCACCCGCGACGACGGCACGACGATCAAGCCTTCGGTGATCCCGGCGGCGGGGTCTTCCATCCCGAAGACCCGGCGTCGCAAGGGGCCTTTTGGCGACCCTTCGCCTGCAGGGGCTTAAGGTCGGATCAGCGAGATGCAGGAGGGCGCGGCCAGTTGGCGGCGCCCTTTTGTGTTGGATCGTACGATGATCGCGATTGTTCGGTTTTTGGCCAATTGCAGACCCTTCCTCTCCCAGTGGGACAGGGGGTAACGTCCGCATCCGCCCTTGGCAGATATTCCCGCCTTGGCGTTAAGCCGCCGCCCGATCCTCGTCCATGAATGCGGCGACATCATCAAGCGCCACATCCTTCGACAGGAAGGTCTTGCCGATTCCCCGCGCCAGCAGGAATGGCAGGGTGCCCGCCGCCATCTTCTTGTCGTGCAGCATATGCGCGACCAGCGCCGCGCCGTCCGCCGTGACATGCGCGCTGGCGAGATGATAAGGCAAACCCACGGCTTTCAGATGCGCCGTCACCCGTTCCGCATCTTCGGTCGTGCACAGCCCGAGCCGCGCCGAATAGCGGAAGGCCAGCGCCATCCCCGCAGCGACTCCCTCGCCATGAAGCAGGGTTTCGGAAAAGCCGGTATCCGCCTCCAGCGCATGGCCGAAAGTATGCCCCAGATTCAGCAACGCCCGGCGCCCGGAGGTTTCCCGCTCATCCTCGCCCACGATCTTCGCCTTGGCGGCGACGCTGCGCTCGATCGCATATTCGCGCGCCTCGGCATTACCGGCGAGCAGCTTATCTCCCTCCGTCTCGCACCAGGCGAAGAAGTCGGGGTCGTCGATCAGGCCATATTTCACGACCTCGGCGTAGCCCGCCCGCGTTTCGCGCACCGGCAGCGTATCCAGCGTCGACGGATCGATCAGAACCAGCGCAGGCTGGTAGAAGCTGCCGATCAGATTCTTGCCTGCCCGCGCATTGATCGCGGTCTTGCCGCCGACCGAACTGTCGACCTGCGCCAGCAGCGTCGTCGGCACCTGGATGAAATGGCAGCCGCGCTTCAGGATCGAGGCGGCAAAGCCCACCAGATCGCCGATCACGCCGCCGCCCAGCGCCACCACATGGTCGCCGCGCTCGATCTCCAGCGCCAGCAGCGCGTCGAGCAATTCCTCCAGATGACGCCAGCTCTTGGTCTGCTCGCCCGGCGGCAGGATGATCGGCTCTACCGCGACATGGGCGGCGCGCAGGCTGGCCTCCAGCCGGGGCAATTGCGCCTTGGCGACATGCGCGTCGGTGACGACCACCAGCCTGCCTTTCCGCGCATAGCCCGCCAGATGCGAGCCCGCCTGGTCCAGCGCGCCCTGTTCGATCACGATATCGTAACTGCGCGCATCGAGCGCGACGCGGACTATTGCCATTGGGAAAGCTGCTCCATGATGCTGTCGACCGCCACATCATGCGGCGCGGCGGCGCTTTTCACATGAATGGGGCAGAGCGCGTAAACCGGATTGCGGATGGCGGCGAGTTCGGTCAGCACCGCGCGCGGATCCTTGCCCTTCAGCAGCGGCCGTCCCTCGCGGCGCGACACCCGATCGACCAGCGTATCGATATCGGCATTGAGCCAGATCGCCAGCGCATGCTCCAGGATCAGCGTCCGCGTCTCTTCCTGCATGAAGGCGCCGCCGCCGGTCGCGATCACCTTGGGCGCGCCGTCCATCAGCCGGGCGATCACCCGCCGCTCGCCGTCGCGGAAATAAGCCTCGCCATAGCGTTCGAACATTTCGGTGATCGTCATGCCGGCGGCCTTTTCGATCTCCTCGTCCGCATCGACGAAGCCGACGCCAAGCCGCGCCGCCAGCCGCCGCCCGACGGTCGATTTGCCGACGCCCATCATGCCCACCAGGACGATGGGGCCGCGCTTCGCACGCGCCGCTGCGGATTTGCTGTTTCGCTGCATGGCGAGCGGGGCTATACATCCCCGCGCCGACAAGGCAAATCGCAACTTTCCTTAAGCTTTGGCCCGGCCAGAACAGGACTCATGAAGCGCAACCGTTCCTACAGCAGTTTTGAAGGTAGCTCGCGCCGTCGTCGCGGCCTTTCCCTGCCAATCATTCCGATCATCGCGGTCATCGTGCTGGTCGCGATTCTTGCCTTGCTCTGGTCACGCGGCGGCGAAAAGCCGCAAGCCCGCGTGGAAAAGGTCATTCCCGCCGAAAAGCTGGGCCAGTAAGCGGCATGCGGCATCGGCGGGTGAACGCGAAATGGGCGCTGGGGACGCTTGCGCTCGCGCTGGCGCTGCCGGTGGTGGCGCAGGAGACGCCCGAATCCCTGCTGCCGCCCGGCTTTGGCGACGCACCCGAAGCGCCACCGTCAGGGACTCAGCGTCCCGCGCCCGCCACGCCTGCGCCGTCGGCCAGCCCTTCGCCTGCCACGCCGATCCTGCCGCCCAGCTTCGCCGTCTCGGATGAGGCGGGGGATAACGCCGCCGAGGCAGGGTTATCCGAAGAAGAAATCGCCGCGCAAAAGGCGAAATATGACCTTCCCGAAAATGCGCATCGCTCGCTTGACCGGGTAGGCCCGCTGACGCCCGAGCGATTGGGTCTGGAACCCAAGGCTTTCGGCGCGCAGTCCGGCCAGTTCCTCGCGACGCTGATGAAGGAAACGCGCGCGCCGATCACTTCGCGCTGGGCCTCCATCCTGTTGCGGCGCGCGCTGCTGACCGCGACCGATACGCCCAAGGACATCAACGGCGCTGACTGGGTGGCCGAGCGCGCCTGGCTGTTGCTGCGCATGGGGGAGGCGGACAGCGCGCGCCTGTTGGTGCAGAGCGTCGATTCCGATCAGTTCACGCCGCGCCTCTATGCCATCGCCATGCAGACCTATCTGGCGACGGCCGATCCGGCGGGCCTGTGTCCGTTGTCGGCGGGGGCGCTGCGGTTCAGCAAGGAGCCGGGCTGGGACATGACCCGCGCCATCTGTCCGGCGCTGTCGGGGGATCAGGGATCGGCCAGCGGCGCGCTCAACCAGGCGCAGCGGCGCGGCGTGGTGCGCGGCATCGATTATCGCCTGGCGGAGAAGGTCGTCGGAACCGGCTTCAACGCCCGCCGATCGGTCAAGATCGAATGGGATGCGGTCGACCGGCTGACCGCCTGGCGCTTTGGCCTGGCGACGGCGCTCAATGTCGAAATTCCTGACGATCTCTATGGCACGGTCGGCTCGCATGTTCGCGCCTGGGAAGCGCGCGCGCCCGCGCTGTCGGCTGTCCGCCGTCTGCCCGGTGCGGAAGTGGCGGCGCGGCTGGGGGTTTTTTCCAACAAGGCGCTGGTCGGGTTCTACAGCCAGTTGCAGGCCGACGGTGACGTGCCCGCCAATGCGGCCGACCGGATCGATGCGCTGCGCACCGCTTATGCGGGGGCGGGCACCGAAGATCGGTTGCAAGCGATGCGGACGCTTTGGCAGGATGAGGCGCGGCCGGATTTCGTCGGCCTGATCGCGACGGCGCGGGCTGCCGCGGCGCTGCCCGTTTCGGAATTGGGTGCCCGCGATGCGGCCAATCTGGTCGCGGCGATGTTCACGGCGGGCTATGATCGCAGCGCTGTCCGCTGGGCACGGCTTGCGGCCCAGGCGGATGGCGACGGCGCGGGCGATCTCTGGGCCTTGCTCGCTGTCGGCGCGCCGAGTGCCGTGGTGGAGATCGGCTCGGGCCGCGTTTCGTCCTTCGCCAAGGCTGCCGATCCGCGCAAGACACAGATGCTGATCGCTGCGCTGGTGGGGCTTTCCCGGCTCAATGCGCAGGACGGCGCGTCGCTGGCGCAGGATAATGGCTTTAACCTGGGCATCACCAGCCGCTGGACGCGCGCCATCGACGCGGCTGCCGGGCGGGGCGAGAAGGCCAGTGTCGCGCTGCTGGCGGCGGTCGGCATGCAGACGGCCGACTGGAACCGGCTGCCGCCCTTCCACCTCTACCATATCGTCGCCGCGCTGCATCGCGTCGGGCTCGATCCCGAAGCGCGGATGATCGCGGCGGAGGCGATGACGCGGCTCTAATGGGCGAGGATGCCGCGCTTATCGACCGCTTTTTGGAGATGATGGCGGCCGAACGGGGCGCTTCCCGCAATACGCTGCTGGCCTATCGGGCCGATCTGCTGGGCGCGGGGGAGATCGTGGGTGGTCTCGCCCACGCTACCAAAGACGGCATAGCGGAATTGGCGACGGCATGGGCCGAACTGGCGGCGTCTTCGGTGGCGCGAAAATCTTCGGCCCTGCGCGCTTTTTACGCCTTTCTGGAGGAGGAGGGGCTGCGGGCCGACAATCCCTCGGCCGCGCTGCCGCGTCCTGTAACCCGCCGGCCCTTGCCCAAGATTCTCTCGGCGCAGGAGGTCGATTCGCTGTTCACGCTGATCTCCGGGAAGCTGGATGTCGAGCATCCCTCGCCGCTCGACCTGCGCCTGTCCGCATTGATCGAACTGCTTTACGGATCGGGCCTGCGCGCCACCGAACTGGTGTCGCTGCCGCGACGGGCGCTGGCATCCGATCGGCCCTTCCTGATCCTGAAGGGCAAGGGCGCGCGCGAGCGACTTGTGCCGATTTCGGATCGCGCCCGCGCCGCCGTGGCGGCCTGGTTGCACCATGTGCCCGCCGACAGCCCCTGGCTGTTCCCCTCCGGCAAAAGCCATGTCAGCCGGATTCGCCTCTATCAGATGGTGAAGGCGCTGGCCGCCGCCGCCGGAATCGCGCCAGAGCGGGTCAGCCCGCATGTGCTGCGCCACGCCTTCGCCACCCATTTGCTGGAAGGCGGTGCGGACTTGCGCGCGTTGCAGTCCATGCTGGGCCATGCCGACATCGGCACCACGCAAATCTATACCCATGTCGACAGCCGCCGCTTGGTCGAACTGGTTAACAGCCGCCATCCGCTGGCTTCCATAACGCATCGGCGCGTTGACGGCGACGTGTCTCCGCCCTAACGCCATGCGCCATGGTTAGTTTTCTCGAATTCGAAAAGCCCATTGCGGAGCTGGAAGCGCGGATCATCGAACTGCGCGCGACCGCCAATGCCGGCGACATCGACATCAGCGGCGAGATCGACAAGCTGGAGCAGCGCGCCTCCAGGATGCTGGTCGACACCTATGCGAAACTGTCGCCCTGGCAGAAGACGCAGGTGGCGCGCCATCCCGACCGCCCGCATTTCAAGGATTATGTCGCGGGCATGTTCGACAATTTCATGCCGCTGGCCGGGGATCGCGCCTTTTCGGACGATCAGGCGATCATTGGTGGGTTCGCCACGCTGGGCGAACGGCGCTTGGTCGTGATCGGCCATGAAAAGGGCGACGATACGGCCAGTCGCGTCCGCCATAATTTCGGCATGGCGAAGCCGGAGGGTTATCGCAAGGCGATCCGCCTGATGCAGCTCGCTGATCGCTTCGATCTGCCGGTGGTGACTTTGGTGGACACGTCGGGCGCTTTCCCCGGTGTGCAGGCCGAGGAGCGCGGCCAGGCCGAGGCCATTGCCCGCTCGACCGAACAATGTCTGGCGCTGGGCGTGCCGATGGTGGCGGCCGTGGTGGGCGAGGGCGGATCGGGCGGCGCGGTGGCGCTGGCGGCGGCCAATCGCGTGCTGATGTTCGAACATGCGGTCTATTCGGTGATTTCGCCCGAAGGGTGCGCCTCGATCCTCTGGCGTACGGCGGAAAAGGCCAGCGATGCCGCCACGGCGATGCAGGTGACGGCGCAACATCTGAAATCGCTGGGCGTCATCGACCGCATCGTAGCGGAGCCGATCGGCGGCGCTCATCGCGAGCCGGTGCAGGCGATCGCCAATCTGGGCGCGGCCATCGGCCAGGAACTGGATTCGCTCTCCGGCATGAGCGCCGATGCGCTGCGCACTGACCGCGCCGACAAATACCTGGCCATCGGGGTCTGATCGCTTAGCCTCTATTTTGGGGAACCTGCGCCTGCTATCCCTCGTTACGCCATGGTAACAGGGGAGGCAGGAGGTACCGTGAAGCAGTTATCGTCTCTGGCTTATGCGGGGTTAGGCGTCATTGCCTTGGCCGCCGCGCCGTCGGTGTTTAGCCAGCAGCGGGCGATTCGGACGGTTTCGTCGATCAGCCCGCAGGAAAAGGAAGCCGGCGCCAAGCAACATCCCCAATTGCTGAATGAATTTGGCGGCGCCTATGCCGGGCCGCAGGCGAAATATGTCGAGGGCGTGGGCCGTCGCATCGCGGTCCAGTCCGGCCTGTCTAACGCGCAGGGGGACTTTACTGTCACCCTGCTCAATTCGCCGGTGAACAACGCCTTCGCCATCCCCGGCGGCTATGTCTATGTCACGCGTCAACTCATGGCGCTGATGAATGACGAAGCCGAGCTTGCCGGGGTGCTTGGCCATGAAATCGGCCATGTCGCGGCCCAGCATGGCCAGCGGCGGCAGCAGACCGCGCAACGCAATGCCATTGGCGGCACACTGCTTCAGGTGTTGACGGGCGCGCTGCTAGGTGATTCGGCGCTGACCGGCTTGCTGCAAAAGGGGATCGGTCAGGGCAGCCAATTGCTGACGCTCAAATTCTCGCGCAGTCAGGAATATGAGGCGGACGATCTGGGCATCCGCTATCTCGCTTCGGGCGGCTATGATCCCAAGGCTCTGTCGACCATGCTGGCTTCGCTGGCGGCGCAGAGCAGCCTGGACGCCAAGGTTGCGGGAAGCGCCCACTCGATGCCCGAATGGGCGAGCACCCATCCCGATCCAGCCTCGCGCGTCGGTCGCGCCGCCCGCAATGCCGCTGCCAGCGGGTCGGCCAGCACCGTGCGCAACCGGGATGCGTTTCTGAATGCATTGGACGGCGTGCTGTACGGCGACGATCCGAAACAGGGGGTGATAGAGGGCAGCCGCTTCCGTCATCCCGATCTGCGGCTGAGCTTCATGGCGCCTTCGGGCTTCGGCATGGAAAATGGCGCGAGCGCCGTCACGGTCGCGGGATCGGGTGGGCAGGCGCAGTTCAGCGCTGCGCCCTATAGCGGCGACCTGTCCGCCTATATCGATTCGGTGTTCGCCAAGCTGGGCGGCGGCAATGGCGGCGTTCCACCCGGCGAGGTCCGCCGCACGACCGTCAACGGGCTCCCTGCGGCATGGCGGACGGTTCGGGCCAGCACCCAGTCGACGCAGGTCGATGCGACCGTCTTCGCTTATGATTTTGGTGGCGGGAAGGCCTATCACTTCCTGTTGCTGACGGCGGCGGGACAGGGAATCGGTCCCTTTTCGACCATGGTCCAGTCGGTGCAGCGCCTTTCGGCGCAGGATGCGGCGGCGATCAAGCCTCGCCAAGTCCATGTCGTCACCGTCAAGGCTGGCGACACCGTCCAGTCCCTGGCCAAGCGCATGGCTTATACGGATTACGCGCTGGACCGTTTCCTGACGATCAATGGCTTGACGGCCAATAGCGTGTTGCGACCGGGCCAGCGGGTAAAGATCGTCACCTGGTAAGAGCGGCGCGCAACAAAAAGGGCGACGGAATTGCTTCCGCCGCCCTTTTGCATCAATGCGTTCGAGCTTACTTCAGGTTGCCCGAGACATTGTTGAAGGTGTTGCCGAGCTTGCCGCCCAGGCTGGTCATGGCGCCGATGGCGGCAACAGCGATGAGAGCAGCGATCAGGCCATATTCAATGGCGGTCGCGCCCTTTTCGTTCTTCAGCATCTTGCGGATGAACTGCATTGGAAGTCTCCTTGCCTCAAGTTACACGTTTAACTACCCGGCCGCCCCCCGCTTGAAATGAAGGTCAGCTTCGACTGGTGTAGAGGGGGTGGGTTGATAAAGATTTAATGAGCCGAAAAGGGTGTCAGATATTGATGGTTAATGCGCCAGAACTTCGGTCGCGACATTGTTCCACATGCCGATGGTCTTGTTGGCGACGTTCGACATGGCGCCGATGATGGCTAGGCAGATGAGGGCGAGGATCAGTCCATATTCCACCGCCGTCGCGCCGCGCTGGCAGTAGATCAGCTTCCAAAAGCTGAAATTTTTAAACAATGCGCGCATGCCACACCCCATTTACACACAGCCCAGAATGCCCTTGTAAAAGTGGCAGAGTTAACAAACCCCTCAAGCCGGACCATTATGACGATAATTTCTCCTCTTTTGGTGGTCGCCGCCGCTTTGGTCGACGCGGATGGCCGCGTTCTTTTGCAGCAACGCCCGCCGGGAAAGCCGATGGCGCATCTCTGGGAGTTTCCCGGCGGCAAGGTGGAAGCGGGGGAAGCGCCCGAAACCGCACTGATCCGGGAGCTGGAGGAGGAATTGGGCATCCGCACCCATGCGAGCTGCCTCGCGCCCGCGACCTTTGCGAGCGAGCCGCTGGGCGACCGCCATCTGCTGCTGTTGCTCTATGTCTGCCGCAAATGGCAGGGCATGGCCGAAGCGCGGCATGCGACCGCGCTCCAGTGGGTCAGGCCCGCGCAAATGTATGCGCTGGACATGCCGCCAGCGGATTTGCCGCTGATCGGTTTGCTCGATTCGCTGATCTGAGGGGAAAGGGCGGGGCGGCGCGCCGGATGGGCCAGCCCCGCTCTTGCGAGGGCTTATTCCTCGGCGGCCTTGCTCTGTAGCTGGACGTAGTTCTGGATACCCATGCGATCGATCATCTCGAACTGGGTTTCCAGCGTGTCGACATGCTCTTCCTCACTTTCGAGGATGTACTGAAACAGATCGCGGCTCACATAGTCGCGGATCGATTCGCAGTAGGCGATCGCATCCTTCAGCACCGGCAACGCTTCATATTCCAGTTCGAGGTCGGCCTTTAGGATTTCTTCCACCGTCTCACCGATCTTCAGGCGGCCAAGCAACTGGAAATTGGGCAGGCCGTCGAGGAACAGGATGCGCTCCGCCAGCTTGTCGGCGTGCTTCATCTCGTCGATCGATTCCTCATATTCGAACTTGGCCAGCTTCTCGATGCCCCAATGGTTCAGCATGCGATAGTGGAGGAAATATTGGTTGATCGCGGTCAGCTCATTTTTGAGAACCTCGTTCAAATATTCGATGACCTTGGCGTCGCCCTTCATGGCGTTCTTCTCCGGCTGTAAGGAAGTGCCGGGATGATAGGCGTTTCGCTTCCGTTTGTTAATCGGGAAAGCCTTGGAAATCCGCCATTTCCCGATGCGCTATTGCGTCGAGTTCGCGGCTGTCAGATGCGTTTGATTCGCAGTGGCTTCAAATGGAGGCGCGTTCCGCCGCGATGATCGTGCGGGCGAAGGGCACGCACTGACCGCATTTGGGCCGCCGGCCAAGGCGGGCATAAGCGCTGCATGGGGTTGCGCAACCTTCGCGGGCCACTTCCTTGAGGTCCTTTTCTCGAATGGCATTGCAGACACAGACAACCATGCAAATCTCCTGGGATCGGAGATAGCGCAGATGATAATAGGTCGCAATAGGAATTCAGTCGCTGTTGCGAATCTTTTGCGTTTTGCCGTGCGCGAGGCTGCGCCACAGCCATTCTGCCGGTCCCAGCGCGAATCGGCGCTGCCAGAGCGGCGACCAGATCAGCATGAGCGCCCATGCGGCGATGACCAACGGCGGCAGCAATCGGTGCGGCACATGGCCGAACAGCCCGAACCCCCAGCCATAGAAGATCGCGCACATGATAAGGCTGCTGCCCAGATAATTGCTGAGCGCCAGGCGACCGACGGCGGCGATCCGCGCCGTGAAGGGTGCGTCGCGATGGCGCGTGAACAGCCACAGGATCAAGGCGGCCCATCCCACTGCCAGCGGGATGCGGAAGGGGAAAGACCAGGCCAGAACCGACCCCAGCGTCGCGAGCGGCGCGAACCGGCTCGAAATGATCCACGCCGCGAGCGCCGCCATGGGGATCAGTCCGATCAGGAAACAATGCCGCGCGGTCCGCCAATATTGCTCCGCCTGCCAGCGGGCGGTCAGGAAGCCGCCCTTCAGCATCGCCATGCCCAGCAGCATGAACCCCAGCGTATCGAATGTGACGAAGGGCAGCGTCGTCAGCCATTGGCCGCCGAACAGGGCGATATGATGCAGGACGATCCCGGCATAGCCGCCGCGATAGGTCATATATTCGCTTCGGATCGCGGGATGCGCGGGGTTGGAAAGCGAACCGATGAAATTGGCGAAACCCGCGCTGACGCTGGCTGCCGCGTCGGGTGCCCCGGCGGCATGGCCCCAAGCATATAGCGTGCCGATAAAGGCCACGCAGACCAGGAAATGCACCAGGAAGAAGAGAAAAGCCCATTTGACGAGCGCCAAAGGCTCCTTGCGCACGAACAACAGCGCGGCGAGGCCAACCAGCGCATAGATCATCAATATGTCGCCCCACCACAGCAGCAGATAATGGGCGAGGCCGAAGACGAACAGCCAGGCGGCGCGGATGATCTGCGCCCGTCGTCCGTCACGCCCAGCCATTTCCTCCTTGTCGATCAGCAGCAGCATCGACGCGCCGAACAGCATGGAGAATAATGCCCGCATCTTGCCGTCGATGGCCAGGAAACCGACCGTCCAGAAGGCGATGTCTCCCGTGGAGAGCGGCCCTGCCGCGGCCGGGCTGAAATAGGCTTGCTCCGGCAGGGCGAAGGCCGCGATGTTCATCCAGAGGATTCCCATGACCGCGCAACCGCGCAGCACGTCCATGGCGGGAATCCGGGAGGAAAAGGCAGTCATCGGTCAGGGCCGTCCTTGAAGAGGCTGGAAAAGAGAGTGTGGCTCTGTCAATGCGACTAGCCATGAATGGTCGGCGCAAGCAACGAATAAGCGACGCTTTCGGCGCGGCGGCGGGGCGTTATGACGATCATGCCGGGCCGCAGCGGTTGGCCGCCGCGCTGGTGGCTGATCTCGCGCAGCGGCAAAGGCCCGATGGCGTCGGGCGGATATTGGAGATCGGCTGCGGCACCGGTTTCCTGACGCGCGACATCCAGGCGCGCTGGCCGGGCGCGGAACTGGTGGTGACGGACCTGTCGCCTGACATGCTGGCGCGAGCGGCGACGGGAGGGCTGGTCGCGGGCACATTCCTGACGATGGACGGAGAAGCGCCGATTTTCGAAGGGGAATGGTTCGACCTGATTCTTTCCAGCCTGGCCTTTCAATGGTTCGATGATCTGGAGGGCGCCATTGCCCGGCTGGCAGGATTGTTACGGCCGGGTGGCAGCCTCATCTTTTCGACCATGGGGCAGGGCAGCTTCGCCCGCTGGCGCATGGCGCATCAGGCCAGCGCGGTGAGTGCCGGCATCCCTGATTATCCTTCGCTCGAAACCCTGCGGTCGATGCTGGCGCGTTTTGAGGACGCCTTTGCTTTTGACGAGGATTATGCCCTGGCCTGTGGCGGGGCGAAGGGGCTGATCGCCCATCTCAAGGGCATCGGGGCGGTGGTGCCGAGCGAAGGGCGCAAGCCGTTGGCACCCAGGGATTTGCGTCGGGTGATGGCGGCCTTTGATGAGGGCGGTGGCGATGATGTCTATCAGGTGCTGTTCGGTCGCGTAACGCGGGCTTGTTAGATGCGTGGGTTTTAATGGCTGCAAATGGTCAATTGTGGACGTTGAAAATATCGTCATCCCAGCGAAAGCTGGGATCTCAGGCGAGAGCGCACGGCCTAGCCTCACGAGATCCCAGCTTTCGCTGGGATGACGGAAAATGAAGGTCCGCCTTCCACCCTTATTCGCTGTAAACGATCCGAACCTTGTCCGCCGCTTCCGCTGCAATGGCCCGCGCCTTGCCAGCATCCTCGGCCCGGGCCAAAGCCACGCCCATGCGGCGATAGGGACGCGTCGTCGGCTTGCCGAAGATGCGCAGATCGATTTCCCCGCCGGGCGTGGAGAGCGCTTCAGCCAGTCCTTCGAACCGGAAGTCGCCCGACTCCCGGTCCGCCAATATGACCGCCGAAGCAGCGGCCCCAAGCAGCGTCACTTCCGGCACCGGCAGGCCCAGGATCGCGCGGGCGTGCAGGTCGAATTCACTCATATTCTGCGAGATCAGCGTCACCATGCCGGTATCATGTGGACGCGGCGACAGTTCGGAGAAGATGACGTCCTCTCCCTTCACGAAGAATTCCACGCCGAAAATGCCATAGCCGCCCAGATTGTCGACGACCTTGCGCGCCATATCCTGCGCGGCGGCAAGCGCGGCGTTCGACATGGGCGTGGGCTGCCAGCTTTCCTGATAGTCGCCGCGTTCCTGCCGGTGGCCGATGGGCGGGCAGAAGCTGACGCCTTCCCGGCTGCGCACGGTCAGCAGAGTGATCTCATAGTCGAAGGCGATGAACTCCTCGACGATCACCCGGCTGCGGTCGCCGCGCATATTGGCGACGGCGTAATTCCATGCCGCTTCCAACTCGTCGGCGGTGCGGACAGTGCTCTGCCCCTTGCCGGAGGAGGACATGACCGGCTTGATGACGCAGGGCAGGCCGGTATGTTCGGCGCCTGCCAGCACTTCCTCCAGCGTTTCGGCATAGCGATAGCGAGAGGTGCGCAGGCCGAGTTCCACCGCCGCGACTTCGCGGATGCGGTCGCGGTTCATCGTCATGATGGTGGCGCGGGCGGAGGGGACGATGGTGGTGACGCCGCGCGCCTCGAATTCGGCCAGCACCTCGGTACGGATCGCCTCGATTTCCGGGACGACGAAGTCGGGCTGATGCTTTTCGATCGCCTTTGCCAGCAGATCGGCGTCGAGCATCGAGAAAACCTCGAACCCGTCTGCCACCTGCATGGCGGGCGCGCCTGCATAGCTGTCGCAGGCGATGACCTGCGCGCCGAGCCTTTTGGCGGAGATCACGAACTCGCGGCCCAGTTCGCCTGAGCCGAGGAGGAGAATCTTCGCGGTAAAGGCCATCGGGACATTCCTCACAAAAAGACGGGCGACAAAATAACCACGTGCTCCTGCGCAGGCAGGAGCCCAGCTCAAACCTCTCAACTGGGCTCCTGCCTGCGCAGGAGCACGTCGCGCTTCGTTTAAAGCTCCGCGTCCATCAGCGCCGGGAAGAAACCTTCATGTGCGCCGCGCAGGTCGGTCAGTGCCACGCCCGCGACCTTGTCGCCGCCGGTGGTGCCGATCTTCACGGCGCCAGGAATCCCGACACCCTGTGGCGCGGCGACGATGTAGCGGCCCTGATCCTCGCCAAAGGCGCTCGCAGTGGTCAGCGCCATGCTGAGGTCCGCGCCGATGCCGCCAGCCAATGCCATTTCGGTCACGGCCACCAGCAGGCCGCCATCGGAAATGTCATGCACCGCATTGACCTTGCCTTCCGCGACCAGCGCACGAGTGGTTTCGGCGTTAGCGCGCTCGGCGGCCAGATCGACCTTGGGCGCGTCCCCCGCTTCCCGGCCCGCAATCTCGCGCAGCCAGATCGTCTGGCCCAGATGCGTGCCTTCGCCACCGATCAGCCAGATCGCGTCGCCTTCATTCTTGAAGGCCACGGTCGCCATCACGTCGACATTCTGGAGCAGGCCGATGCCGCCGATCGCTGGGGTCGGCAGGATAGCCGAACCGCCGCCGGTCGCCTTGGACTCGTTGTAAAGCGACACGTTGCCCGACACGATCGGGAAGTCGAGCGCGCGGCAGGCGTCGCCCATGCCTTCGAGGCAGCCGGTCAACTGCGCCATGATCTCCGGCCGCTGCGGATTGGCGAAGTTCAAACAGTTGGTGACGGCAAGCGGCGTCGCGCCGACCGCGCTGATGTTGCGATAGCATTCCGCGATCGCCTGCTTGCCGCCCTCATAGGGGTCGGCATAGCAATAGCGCGGGGTGCAGTCGGTGCTGATCGCAATGCCCTTTTGCGAGCCATGGACGCGGACCACCGCCGCGTCGCCGCCGGGACGTTGCACTGTGTCGGCGCCGACCATATGGTCATATTGCTCCCAGATCCAGCGACGCGACGCGATGTCGGGCGAACCCATCAGCTTGACGAGGTCCGCGCCAATATCCCCGCTTTCCGCGATCTCGCCCAAGGGCTTGACGCCCGACCAGAGCTTATATTCGTCCTTCGGCATCGCCGGACGGTCATAGAGCGGCGCATCGTCGGCCAGCGGCGCGAGCGGAATGTCGCAGACCGTCTCGCCCTTGTGGACCAGCACCATGCGGCCGGTGTCGGTCACATGGCCGATCACCGCGAAATCCAACTCCCACTTGCGGAAGATCGCTTCGGCAAAAGCTTCCTTGCCCGGCTGGAGCACCATGAGCATGCGCTCCTGGCTTTCCGACAGCATCATTTCATAGGCCGTCATGCCGGTTTCGCGCTGCGGCACCATGTCCATGTCGAGCTGGATGCCGACGCCGCCCTTGGACGCCATTTCCACCGAGGAGGAGGTGAGGCCAGCCGCGCCCATATCCTGGATCGCGACGATCGCGTCCGATGCCATCAACTCGAGGCAGGCTTCGATCAGCAGCTTTTCGGTGAAGGGGTCGCCCACCTGCACGGTCGGGCGCTTCTCTTCCGAATCCTCGCCAAAGTCCGCCGACGCCATGGTCGCGCCATGAATGCCGTCGCGGCCGGTCTTGGAGCCGACATAGACGATCGGATTGCCGACGCCCGAGGCCGCGCTGTAGAAAATCTTGTCCGTATCCGCGACGCCCACGGTCATCGCGTTGACCAGGATATTGCCGTCATAGGCGGGGTGGAAATTCACCTCGCCGCCCACGGTCGGGACGCCCACGCAATTGCCGTAGCCGCCAATGCCGTGCACCACGCCGCTGATGAGATGCTTCATCTTCGGATGATCGGGGCGGCCGAAGCGCAGCGCGTTCATGTTCGCCACCGGCCGCGCGCCCATGGTGAACACGTCGCGCAATATGCCGCCCACGCCCGTCGCCGCGCCCTGATAGGGTTCGATGTAAGACGGGTGGTTGTGGCTCTCCATCTTGAAGATCGCGGCCTGCCCGTCACCGATGTCGACGACGCCCGCATTTTCGCCCGGACCGCAAATGACCTGCGGCCCTTCGGTCGGCAGCTTCTTCAGATGGATGCGCGAGGATTTGTAGGAGCAATGCTCCGACCACATCACCGAGAAGATGCCGAGTTCGGTGAGATTCGGCTCCCGGCCGAGCGCGTGCAGGACGCGATCATATTCTTCGGGAGAAAGCCCATGTTCGGCGACGACCTGGGGCGTGATCTGGGGTGCGGTGCTGGACATGTGCGCGCCTTTAGCGGGGGAGCGCCCGATAGACAATGCTGACGCTCGCGCACGGGCGAAAACATGATAGCTTTCGCAGGTCGGACGACAAAAGGGGAGTTGCCCATGGAATGGATGCTGTTGCCGCTGCGCCGCTACGCCAAATTCTCCGGCCGTGCGCGGCCCAAGGAATATTGGATGTTCGTCCTGTTCCTGCTGCTCTGCTATGTCGGGGTCGCGATCGTCGAGGGGCTTCTTGGCCTGAGGACGACCGATCATTGGTTCCAGCGCGGTCCCTGGTGGGCCAGTGCAGGCTACAGCACGCGGGGCGGGCCGCTCACCGGCCTGTTCACGCTGGTGATGCTGATTCCCAATATCGCCGTGTCCGTCCGCCGGTTGCACGATACGGATCGCAGCGGCTGGTGGCTGCTGATCGTCTTTTTCCCGATCATCGGCAGCATCGTCCTGCTCATCTTCTTCATCATGAGCGGCACGCGTGGGACCAATCGTTTCGGCCCCGATCCGGTCGAGGTGGGGGAGCCGGAATTGCGTTGAGGCTCGATGCACGTCGTTCAAGAAACAAGGGATAAGAAAAAGGCCGGCCTCCACGGGGGAGGGCCGGCCCGGATGTGCAGGATAGTAAGAAATCAGGCCTTGCAGCTAACCGCGCTCTTGCCCGGCAGGGTGGCGGTGATCTGCTTGCCCGAACCCTCGACCTTGTAGCCCGCGCCTTCGAAGGGCTTGCCGGCTTCGGCGGCGGTCAGCTTGGTCGGCGCGCCGTCCTTTTCGGTGCGCAGATTGGCCGTCTTGTCGTCGCTCATGAAGTCGACGAAGATCAGGCTGTTGTCCTTACACCGATACTGGCGGCTTTCCTTCACCATCGGCGGCAGCTCGACGGGAGCGGCATTGGCGAGCTTTTCGGCCATGGGGTCGGCGGGGCCGCCCACGACTTCGGGTTCGTCATTCTTGTTGCAGGCCGACAGCAGCGCCAGCGCCGCCACGGAGATCAGGGGGAGATAATATTTCATAGCGGTCCTTCTATGTGCATTAGCTACGCCAAGCGTCAACGCAAAACTGCCATAAGTCCGCCAGCCACTGGCGTGACGTCATGACGTTTTCATGACGGGAAGACCGGAATCGGCGGCGATGGCCCATGTGGGCTTGACCGGGCGGGCGGGGGCCGCCAATGCAGGGAAATGGCGCAAGACAGCAATATACAGCAGGGCGATCCATCGCAAATGTCGTTCGAGGATGCGTTGCGCGCACTCGAATCGATCGTCCGGCGGCTGGAGAGCGGGGACGTGCCGCTCGACGAATCGATTTCGCTTTATTCGCAGGGCGAGTTATTGCGGAAGCGCTGCATGGAACGGCTCCAGGCGGCCGAGGCGCGCATCGCCAAGCTGACTCTCGACGCCGACGGCGCCGTGACGGGCGCGCAGCCCTTCGGCACGGACTGAGCGTGCAGAATGCGGGAGAGGCGGCCATGAGCGGAGCCGGCGCCGCCCCATCCCTGGTAGCCAGCCGCGCGGCCGCCATTGCGGTGGAAGTCGACCGTCTGTTCGATGTGTTGCTGACGGTCCCCGACGATCCGCGCCGCCGCCTCTATGAAGCGATGCGCCATGCCGCCATGGGCGGTGGCAAGCGGCTGCGCCCGCTGCTGGTGCAGGCGGCCAGCGACCTGTTCAACATCTCACGCGATTCGGCCCTGAGGGTCGGCGTCGCGGTCGAATGCATCCATGTCTATTCGCTGGTGCATGACGATCTGCCCGCGATGGACGATGATGACATGCGCCGGGGCAAGCCGACCGTCCACAAGGCGTTTGACGAGGCGACGGCGATCCTGGCGGGCGACTGCCTGCATGACCTGGCCTTCGAAGTGCTGGCGGATGAGGAAACCCATCCCGACCCCTTCGTCCGGGTCGAGCTGGTGAGGGCGCTGGCCATTGCGAGCGGCACCAGCGGCATGGCAGGCGGGCAGATGATGGACCTGGAGGCGGAGAAGGCGAGCTTCGACCTGCCCACCGTCAGCCGGCTCCAGCAATTGAAGACCGGCGCGCTGATCGGCTTCTGCGTGGACGCGGCGGCGATCATGGCGCGTATCCCGCCCGAGGCGCGTACGCGCCTGCACGGCTATGCGCGGGATATCGGCCTGGCCTTCCAGATTGCCGACGACCTGCTCGATGTGGAGGGCGACGCCGATCTCGCCGGCAAGGCGCTGGGCAAGGATGCGGCGGCGGGCAAGGAAACCTTCGTCTCGCTGCTGGGCGTGGACCGGGCGCGGGAGCAGGCCCGCCTGCTCGTGGAACAGGCCAAGGCGCATCTGCATGGGCACGGCCCGGAGGCCGACCTGCTGCGCGCCATTGCGGATTATATCGTGGAAAGGGATCGCTAGGGGCATGAGCAAGCAGAGGGTGGGGGTCTATCCCGGCACATTCGATCCGATCACTCTGGGTCATATGGACATCATCCGGCGCGGCGCGAAGCTGGTCGACAAGCTGGTGATCGGCGTCACGACCAACATCTCCAAATCGCCCATGTTCTCCGACGAGGAGCGGCTGGACATGGTCCGCCGCGAATGCGCCGGGATCGACACGGAAATCGTCGTCACCGGCTTCAACTCGTTGTTGATGGACTTTGCCGAATCGCAGGGGGCCAGCGTCATCATCAGGGGTCTGCGCGCCGTCGCGGACTTCGAATATGAATATCAGATGGCGGGGATGAACCAGCAGATCAACGGCCGGGTCGAGACGGTTTTCCTGATGGCGGACGTTTCGCTCCAGCCGATCGCCTCGCGTCTGGTCAAGGAAATCGCGCTTTACGGCGGGCCGATCCACAAATTCGTCAGCCCCGCCGTGCGCGATGATGTGGTCGAGCGGGTGGCGGCTTTGGGCCTCAAGGGGCAGTAACGGCTTCGATAAAGGCTCCACTCAGCCTTCGTTCAGTTGCCAATCGCCAAGAGGACGCTATCAGAGGCAGCTTGGCATCTGGCTAGAAATATGAGGAAAGCTTCATTCATGCGGTTCACGTCGGCGCTCAAGACCGTGGCGATCGGTTTCGCTCTCTATGCATCGAGCGGCGCGGCCCTGGCCCAGGGTGGCGGCGGACGCAATGCCGAGGAAGTGAAGAAGGAAGAGGCCGCCGTCCGTGCGGAGCAGGCCGCCAAGCGGCTTGGCCTCGATCCGGCCTCCAAGCTGCCGCCCGCGACGGTGCCGGTGGACCCGCAGAATGTCTGGGATCTCGATCTGTCGAGCGGCGGCCGCGTACGCATCCAGCTCCGCCCCGACATCGCGCCCACTCATGTCGAGCGGATCAAGGAACTGACGCGTCAGGGCTTCTACAACGGCCTCAAATTCCATCGCGTCATCCCCGGCTTCATGGCGCAGGGCGGCGATCCCAAGGGTGACGGCACGGGCGGTTCGACGCTTCCCGACCTGAAGGCGGAATTCAACCCGATGCCGCACCTGCGCGGCACTGTCTCCATGGCCCGTGCCCAGAGCGATGACAGCGCGAACAGCCAGTTTTTCATCGTTTCCCTGCCGCGCATGCAGCTCGACAAGAAATATACGGTCTTCGGCCGCGTGATCGAGGGCATGCAATATGTCGACGCGATCCATCAGGGCGAGCCGCCCGCCGATCCGACCCTCATCCTCCAGGCGTCGATCGAAAGCGACGGCAAGCCGCCGGTGACCGCGCTGCCGACGCCGCCCGCGCCGGCGCCCTCGATCATCGCGCCGCCTGCGAAGGCGCCCGCGAAGAAGCCGGTTGCGTCGAAGAAGAAGTAAGGCGCCCCGTTTGCGGGGGCAAAAGCCATGCGCGTAGACCTGTTCGATTTCGACCTGCCGCCCGAAAGCATCGCGCTCCGGCCCGCTTCTCCTCGCGATTCGGCGCGGCTGTTGCTGGTGTCCGGCGATGCGCCTTTCGAGGACCGGATCGTGCGCGACCTGCCGGGTCTGCTGCGCGCGGGCGATGTGCTGGTGTTCAACGATACCAAGGTCATCCCGGCCCAATTGGAGGGTGTGCGGGGCGAGGCGAGGATTGGCGCGACGCTTCACAAGCGCCTTGGCCTGCGCCAATGGCAGGCCTTTCTGCGCAATGCCAAGCGGGTGCGCGACGGCGACCGGATCGATTTCGGCGCGGGCGTCACGGCCATATCCGGACCGCGTGACGAGGATGGCGGCGTCATGCTGAGCTTCGAGGGCGAGGAGCCGGTGGAAGTGCTGCTGGAACGGGCGGGGCGGATGCCTCTGCCGCCCTATATCGCCAGCAAGCGCCCGACCGACGAACGGGACCGCAGCGACTATCAGACCATGTTCGCGCGGGAAGACGGTGCGGTGGCCGCGCCCACGGCGGCGCTGCATTTCACGCCGGAGCTGATGGCGGCGCTGGAAGCGGCGGGCGTGGGGACGGAAACGCTGACACTGCATGTCGGTGCGGGAACCTTCCTGCCGGTCAAGGCGGACGACACTGACGACCACCGCATGCATGCCGAATGGGGGCGGATCGACCAGGCGACGGCGGATCGGTTGAATGCGGTGCGGCGGGCGGGTGGACGACTGATCGCGGTCGGCACCACCAGCCTGCGCCTGCTGGAAAGTGCGGCGGGAGCGGATGGCATCATCCGTCCCTTTGCCGACGAGACGCGGATTTTTATCACGCCGGGCTATCGCTTCCGGGCGGTCGATGGGCTGATGACCAATTTCCATCTGCCCAAATCGACGCTGTTCATGCTGGTCAGCGCGCTGATGGGGCGGGAGCGGATGCGGGCGGCCTATGACCACGCGATTGCGCGGGGGTATCGCTTCTACAGCTACGGGGATTCCTCGCTCCTACTACCTTGAGGGGCTATATTGGGGGAGAGCGGATCTCACGTTATTATCAACGTCTGCTTCGGGCCATTTTCCCGTCTTACGCCTTTAACGCTGTCTCCAACGCCTTCAGCACCGGCGTTCCCTGAAGCGCCGCCGCCCGCGGGCCATAGAGAAACCCCACCCGCCGCCGCTCGCTGAAATCCTTGAGAGCCACCCGCGCCATTCCCGGCCAGCGATAGCTGTCGGGCATGACCGTGATGCCCAGTCCCGAGGCGACCATCTGCATCACCCGCTCGTCATTGGTCGAGCGGAAGGCGAAATGGGGGCGGACGCCGCGATCGACGAAATAGCGGCTGGTGGCCGAAAGCGCTTCGCAATGGCGGCGGACGATCATGGTTTCCGCCGCCAGTTCCTCTGCCGCAACCATCTCTCGCCCCGCCAGCCGGTGGTTGTCGGACATGGCGATGCCATAGCCTTCCTCTATGATCGCCTGCGGGACGAAGCGGTCCACGCCCGGCCGGATCAGAGTGAGTGCCACGTCGATCCGCTCCGCATCCAATCGCCCCAGCAATTCGCGCTCACTGCCTGGGATGAACTCGATCCGGCCCCGTTCGGCGGGCGCGCAGCTTGCGATCGCGCGGGCCACCGCATCTCCCGATATGCTCAGCAGCACGCCGATGCGCAGCACGGGCGCCTGCTCCGCTTGCTCTCCTGTCAGTTCGGCCAGGTTGAACTCACGCTCGATCCGCCGGGCATGGGTCAGCAACCGCGCCCCGGCCTCGGTCAGTTCGACCCGCTGGTTGCTGCGCAGGAAAAGCGGCGCGCCCACGGCCTGTTCCAGCTTGGCGATGCCGACCGACAGCGTGGGTTGCGATACCAGGCAATGCGCGGCGGCGCGGGAGAAATTGCCTTGGTCGACCACAGCCAGGAAATAGCGCAGCAAATAACGTTCTATCATAGATATAAACTATACACTCTGCCGCGCCGTTTCAATTTTTCTTGAAGCTCGTTGAACGATAGGATGCGCGCCAAGGAGAGCCTGCCATGACCGATTTCGATTTCGCTCCGGGCGAAAATGCGGAGATGATCCGCGAAACGACGGCGCGCTTCGCCGCTGACCGCATCGCTCCGCTGGCGGCGGAGATCGACGCCAAGGATTGGTTCCCGCGCGATCTGTGGCCGGAAATGGGCGCTTTGGGTCTGCATGGCATCACCGTGGATGAAGCTGACGGCGGCCTTGGCCTCGGCTATCTCGAACATGTGGTTGCGCAGGAAGAGGTGGCGCGGGCGTCCGCCTCCATAGGTCTCAGCTATGGCGCGCATTCCAATCTTTGCGTCAATCAGATTCGCCGTTGGGCCACGCCGGAGCAGAAGGCGCGCTATCTGCCCAAGCTGATTTCCGGCGAGCATGTCGGATCGCTCGCCATGTCGGAAGCGGGGGCGGGGTCCGACGTCGTCTCGATGAAGCTGCGCGCCGAAAAGCGCGGCGACCGCTATGTCCTCAACGGCACGAAATTCTGGATCACCAACGCCACCTATGCCGACACGCTGGTCGTCTATGCCAAGACCGGCGAGGGCAGCCGGGGCATCACCGCTTTCCTGATCGAGAAGGATTTTGCCGGCTTCTCCATCGGCCAGAAGATCGACAAGGTCGGCATGCGCGGTTCCCCCACCGCCGAGCTGGTCTTCGACGATTGCGAGGTGCCGGAAGAAAATGTGATGGGGCCGCTCAATGGCGGCGTCGGCGTGCTGATGTCGGGCCTCGACTATGAGCGGGCGGTGCTGTCGGGCATCCAGCTTGGCATCATGCAGGCCTGTCTCGACGTGGTGCTGCCCTATGTGCGGGAGCGCAAGCAGTTCGGCCAGCCGATCGGCGCCTTTCAGCTCATGCAGGCCAAGGTCGCGGACATGTATGTCGCGCTCAATTCGGCGCGGGCCTATGTCTATGCGGTGGCGCGGGCCTGCGACATGGGCAAGACCACCCGTTTCGACGCCGCGGGCGCGATCCTGCTGGCGAGCGAAAATGCGATGAAGGTTTCGCTGGAGGCGGTGCAGGCGCTGGGCGGGGCGGGCTATACCAAGGACTGGCCGGTCGAGCGCTATATGCGCGACGCCAAGCTGCTCGACATCGGCGCGGGGACCAATGAAATCCGCCGCATGTTGATCGGCCGCGAACTGATCGGGGTTTAAGTGCGTCCCACGAACAGGAAGCCGACGGCGGCCATGATGCAGAGGAAGGCGGCCAGGTGGCGCCAGTGCAGTGGCTCGCCCAGCACCGTCACCATGAAGCCGCCGAAGATCAGCAGCGCGATGGCTTCCTGCGCGATCTTGAGCTGGCCCGCGCTCCAGCCGCTGGCAAAGCCGATGCGGTTGGCGGGCACGGCGAAGCAATATTCGACGAAGGCGATGCCCCAGCTGATCAGGATGACCGTGAAAAGGGGTTTATTCATGCCCCCCTTCAGGTGCCAATACCAGGCGGTGGTCATGAACAGGTTGGAAATGGTGAGGAGCAGGATGGTCGGCATGGATGGCCTGGGATATGTAACCGCAAGGCAGGGGAACGCAAGGGCATGAGTGCGCCGGTTCTCGACACAAAGCTGTCGGCGGAGAGCGAGGCTTTCCGCGCCAACGCCGCGCATAACCGGGTCTTAAGGGATGAACTGCACGCCAAGGTCGCGCAGGCGGCGCTTGGCGGCAGCGAGGCGGCGCGGGCCAAGCATGTGGCGCGGGGCAAGCTGCTCCCCCGCGACCGGGTGGAGCGGCTGCTCGATCCGGGCAGTCCGTTTCTGGAGGTGGGACAGCTTACCGCCAACGACATGTATCATGGCGAAGTGCCCGGCGCTGGCATGATCGCGGGCATCGGGCGAGTGTCGGGGCGGCAGGTGATGATCGTCTGCAACGATGCGACGGTGAAGGGCGGCACCTATTATCCGCTGACCGTGAAGAAGCATCTGCGCGCACAGGAAATCGCGCTGGAGAACCGGCTCCCTTGCGTCTATCTGGTCGACAGCGGCGGCGCGAACCTGCCCAATCAGGCGGAGGTCTTTCCCGACCGCGAGCATTTCGGCCGCATCTTCTACAATCAGGCGCAGATGTCGGCGCGGGGCATCCCGCAGATCGCCTGCGTCATGGGCAGCTGCACGGCGGGCGGCGCCTATGTGCCCGCCATGTCGGACGAGACGGTGATCGTGCGCAATCAGGGCACGATCTTCCTTGCTGGCCCGCCGCTGGTGCAGGCGGCGACGGGCGAAGTCATCTCCGCCGAGGATCTGGGCGGCGCGGAGGTCCACGGCCGCCGCTCCGGCGTGGTCGATCATGTCGCGGAGAATGACGAGCATGCGCTGACCATCGTGCGGGACATCGTCTCGACCCTGCAACCCGCGCCGGGGATCGATCTCAACCTGCGAGCGCCGGTCGCCCCCAAATATGATCCGGATGAGCTTTACGGCATTATTCCGCAGGATGTCCGCGCGCCCTATGACGTTCGCGAGGTGATTGCGCGGATCGTCGACGGCAGCGAATTTCACGAGTTCAAGGCGCTTTACGGCACCACGCTCGTTTGCGGCTTCGCCCATATCTGGGGGATGCCGGTGGCGATCCTCGCCAATAATGGCGTGCTGTTCAGCGAGAGCGCGCAGAAGGGCGCGCATTTCATCGAACTGGCCTGTCAGCGGCGCATTCCGCTGTTGTTCCTCCAGAATATCTCCGGCTTCATGGTCGGCGGCAAATATGAATTGGAAGGCATCGCCAAGCATGGCGCGAAGCTGGTGACGGCGGTGGCGACGGCCAGCGTGCCCAAGATTACCGTGTTGATCGGCGGCAGCTTCGGCGCGGGCAATTACGGCATGTGCGGTCGCGCTTATGGGCCGCGCTTCCTCTTCACCTGGCCCAACAGCCGTATTTCCGTGATGGGTGGCGAGCAGGCGGCGAGCGTGCTGGCGACCGTTCACCGCGACGCGGCCAAATGGACGTCCGAGGAGGCCGAAGCCTTCAAGGCGCCGATCCGCCGGAAATATGAGGATGAGGGCAATCCCTATCATGCCACCGCGCGGCTGTGGGACGATGGGGTGATCGACCCGGCCCAGACTCGCGATGTGCTGGGCCTCGCCTTTGCCGCGACGCTCAACGCTCCCGTCGAGGAGGCGCCCCGCTTCGGGGTGTTCCGGATGTGAGGGGAGGGACCATGACGGACAGTGGGGAGGGGCTGGTGCTTAAATCGCTGCTTATAGCCAATCGCGGCGAGATTGCCTGCCGCATCATCCGCACCGCCCGCCGTCTCGGTATCCGCACTGTGGCGGTCTATTCCGACGCCGATGCGAAAGCGCTCCATGTCCGGGAAGCCGATGAAGCGGTGCATATCGGTCCATCCCCGGCGCGGGAATCCTATCTGATCGGTGACCGCATCATCGCCGCCGCCAAGGCTACGGGCGCGCAAGCCATCCATCCCGGTTATGGCTTCCTGTCCGAAAATGCGGCCTTCGCGCAGGCGGTGATCGACGCCGGTCTCATCTGGGTCGGTCCCAATCCCGCCAGCATCACCGCCATGGGCCTGAAGGACGCCGCCAAGAAGCTGATGGCCGACGCAGGCGTGCCGGTCACGCCCGGCTATCTGGGCGAGGATCAGGGCGCCGAACGCCTGAAGGCCGAAGCCGACGCCATCGGCTATCCCGTGCTGATCAAGGCGGTCGCGGGCGGCGGCGGCAAGGGGATGCGGCGCGTCGACGCGCCGGAGGCCTTTGCCGACGCGCTGCTCTCCTGCCAGCGGGAGGCAGCCTCGTCCTTCGGCAATGATCAGGTGCTGATCGAGAAATATATCCTCTCGCCGCGCCATATCGAGGTGCAGGTGTTCGGGGACAGCCATGGACAGGTCGTCCATCTGTTCGAGCGCGACTGCTCGCTCCAGCGCCGCCACCAGAAGGTGATCGAGGAAGCCCCCGCCCCAGGCATGGACGCAGCGACCCGCGAAGCCATTTGCGGCGCGGCGGTGCGCGCGGCGCAGGCGGTGGATTATGTCGGCGCAGGGACGATCGAGTTCATTGCCGACGCCAGCGAGGGTCTGCGCGCCGACCGCATCTGGTTCATGGAGATGAACACCCGCCTCCAGGTCGAGCATCCGGTGACGGAGGAGATTACCGGGCAGGATCTGGTCGAATGGCAGCTCCGCGTCGCGAGCGGCGAGCCGCTGCCGAAAAAGCAGGAAGAATTGTCGATCAACGGCTGGGCGATGGAAGCGCGCCTCTATGCCGAAGACCCGGCCAAGGGTTTCCTGCCGAGTCCGGGCCGGATCGACCGGCTGCTGTTCGACCATCGCGCCCGCGTCGAAACAGGCGTGGAGGAGGGGGACACCGTCAGTTCCTTCTACGACCCGATGATCGCCAAGGTCATCTGCCATGGCGAGGATCGGGAAGCGGCGCGGCGCGACTTGCTCCGTTGGCTCGATAGCAGCTTTGTCGGCCCGCTCCATACCAACAAGCCATTTCTGCACGCCTGTCTCGCCATGCCGGATTTCGCCCAAGGGCGCCTCGACACCGGCCTGATCGAACGGCAGGGGGAGGCGCTGACGGCCATCGACGGTCCGTCCGACCGCGTCCTTGCGGCCGCCGGACAGCGTTTTCGCAGGGACTGGCTTGACCATGGCGATTGGGAAGGGCGACCGTTCCGCGAAGGACTGTTCGGCTTTCGCCTCAATGGGCTGCCGAAGACCAAGGTCGATCTGTTCATGGACGGCCGCCATGTCATCGCGGATGCGAAATCCGGCGACCTGCGCACCGGGCTCTGTTCCGACATGGAACGGGACGGCACAATCATCGTCACGGAACATGGACAAAGCTGGATCTTCGGCCAGACCCCGCCGGTCAAGGCAGGCGGGGCAGCCGCGTCCGACGGCGCGATCCTTTCCCCCATGCCGGGACGGATCATCGCGGTTTCCGTTGCCAAGGGAGACAATGTCGCCAAGGGCCAGAAGCTGGTCACGCTGGAGGCGATGAAGATGGAGCATAGTCTGGTCGCGCCCTTCGACGGGGTGGTGGCGGAACTGGACGCGGCCGAAGGCGGCCAGGTCAGCGAAGGCACGCTGCTGGCGCTGGTCGAGCGGGGAGAGGATTGATGGCGGGCCGCTATTATGACGACTGGCGGATCGGTGACCGGATTGCCCATGAAATCCGCCGCACGGTGACCGAAACCGACAATCTTCTCTTTTCGACCATGACCCATAATCCCCAGCCGCTGCATCTGGATGCCGAAGCGGCCAAGGCGTCCGAATTCGGTCAGATTCTGGTCAACGGCACCTTCACCTTCGCGCTGATGGTGGGGTTGTCGGTGGGGGATACGACTTTGGGCACGCTGGTCGCCAACCTCGGCTATGACAAGCTGGTCATGCCAAAGCCGGTCTTCATCGGTGACACGATGCGGGCGGAGAGTGAGGTGACCGACCTCAAGGAAAGCCGTTCGCGACCCGAAGCGGGGATCGTGACATTCACGCATCGACTCACTAACCAGCGGGACGAAATCGTCTGCCAATGCCTGCGCATGGCACTGTTGAAGAAGAGGCCCGCATGAAGCTCCGTTCGCTGCTTTTCGTTCCAGCCGACCGCCCCGAGCGCTTTGCCAAGGCTGCGGCCAGCGGCGCCGATGCGATCATCCTCGACCTTGAAGATTCGGTTGCGCCGGAACGCAAGGCCTTCGGACGGGAGGCGATTGCGGAATGGCTGGCGTCGCCCCGCGATGGCGTGGCCTTCGTCCGGGTGAATCCGTTGGATGGCGATCACACCCGCGCCGATCTTGCCTCTGTGCTGCCCGCGGCGCCCGACGGGATCATGCTGCCCAAGGCGGAAGGGGCGGCTGGCATCCAGGCGTTGATCGCTTTGGCCGATGGCGCGAATGTCCCGCCGATCCTGCCGATCGCCACGGAGACGCCCGCCGCCATTTTCGAGCTGGGGACTTTCCGCCAAGTGAGCGAAAAGCTTGCGGGCCTGACCTGGGGGGCGGAGGATCTGCCCGCATCGGTCGGTGCTTCGACTGCTCGCGAGGAGGATGGCCGTTACACCGCGCCCTTCGAAATGGCGCGCAGCCTGACGCTGTTCGCCGCCCATGCCGCCGGCGTCCCGGCGATCGACACGGTCTTCCCCCGGATCGAGGCGATGGATGATCTCAAGGCCTATATCGGGCGGGCGCGGCGCGACGGCTTTACCGGCATGATGGCGATTCATCCGGTGCAGGTGGCCGCCATCAACGAAGGCTTCACCCCTAGCGAGGCTGAAATCGCGCGGGCCAGGGCCGTGGTCGAGGCGTTTCAGGCCAATCCCGGCGCCGGGGTGCTGAAACTGGACGGCAAGATGATCGACCGGCCCCATCTCATCCAGGCGCAGCGCGTACTGGCAGCGGCGGAATAAAAAAAGGCCCGGCCTGGGGCCGGACCTTTCGTTGTTTTTGCCGTTATCGGCTGTTTCCGCCGATTTCGCGAAACTCCGGAGCGCGCCGCCTGATCCATGCAGGTCGCGCGCTCCTGGAGATCGTCAGAGCTATCTCGACCCTGCGGGATTACCGATAGCGGCCCTTTTCATAGGTCGAAATGCTGCTGTCGCTATCATAGCGATTATCCTCCTCCTCGCGCGACCCGAACAGAGCCTGCTGATCGCGCTCGGCGCGCCAGGCCGTCTGGGCCTGGTCGGCGGTTTTCTCCAGCGTGACCTTCTGCGCATCGACCGATCGAATCCAGGATGAGGGGATCGAATGATGCACGCCGCCCGATTCCTGATCGCTCTTGGTCAGGATGATGCGGTCACCGCGCAACTTGTCCACCGTGCCGACATGCTCGCCATCGCTGCCGACGACTTCCATATGTTCGCGGACCTGCTGGACAGCCTGGCGTTGCTCGCCGCGCCGGGCGCGCCAATTGCCGAATTCATTGTTGAAACGGTCGCGATTCTCGTTCCGATATTCGGCATAATCGCGGTCCAGTTCGTTGATCCGCTGCTGGCGCCAGGCATAATAATTGGCGTCATGATGTTCGCCATAGTCGTGGTTCACGCCGAAACCGCGCACGCGATAGCCATGATCCTCGCTGCCATAGCCGCTGCGTTCGCCGGTATAGGGCGCATAGCCCCGATTGGGCAGGTAACGGCCGGAATTGGAGGCCGAGGCATAGCCGATTCGGCTGCTCTGATCGCGCGGGTCGCCATAGGGACGGTTGTAATAATCGTCATATTCACGGCGGCGCTCCGCCTCTTCGTCTCCGAACCAGCTGCGGATTTCATCGCCGGCGCGGTCGAAAAAGCCGCGTTCGTCAGGATCATAATCGTCGGGCAGGCGCCTTGACCCCGGACCGCCGAACTGGCCGCGCGTGCCATAGCGATAGCCGCGATCGTCCCGCCAGTCGCGTTGCGCGCGGTAACGGTCGGCATCGCGATCCCGGTCCGTCCAGTTGCGATCGCCGTCACCATAGCGACCTCCGCCTTGGTAACCCATTGTCCGTCTCCTTATCTGCTTTTTCACGGCGTCCAATAACGATCGCCGTCACGGCACCAATGAGCATGCAGCCGCATCGTTCCGGGCGTTACGCAGGAGTAATGTCCCGCCTTTGCCCCGGTAGATCGAGAGCGCCGCGTGACCGAGAAGATCGGTCGGAGGCATTGTCTTTTTTGCGCAAAAAGACCGTTGCATGGGCGCAATCGCTCGCTTATAGGCAGCGCTCCTTTTAGGGGCCGTAGCTCAGCTGGGAGAGCGCGTCGTTCGCAATGACGAGGTCAGGGGTTCGATCCCCCTCGGCTCCACCAATTTTCCCAAAACCTGCGGATTTCTGCCAATCGGCGGAAATCTGCGGCTTTTCTTGCCTCTTTGCTACACCAATGTGTAACACAGGGCCATGGAAGACATGCCAAAACCGCCATATGTCGTTGAACGGGCGGGCAGCCGAAATCTCTATTATCGCAGGCGCTTTCCCGATGACGTAGCCGCGCATCTGGGCCGGTCGGATTACAACAAGTCGCTGGGGGTGTCCGCGTGGAAAGACGCCGGAGAGCCTGCGCGCCAGCATGAGCGCAAATATCATCTCGCGGTTCAGGCCGCTGAACGTGAAATCCATGAGGGACATGAGCGGATCAGCCATTCTGCGGCGAGAGAGCAGGGGCTAATCGTCCCGTCGCGCATTTCCGCCCCGGCTCGGCCGACCGATCCCTCTCTGCCCTTGCTGACCAATTTGGATGCCCGGCGACTGGCGCGAGATTACCTGTTGGCGGCACGGTCGGAATTGGACGCCTTGCCTCCCGATGAGGCGATGGATGCCCAGCGCCGAGATGAATATATGATGGAGATCGAAGACCGCATCGCAATGTTTCGTTCTGCCGAAGACATCGGAACAATGCGGGTGGTGCAATCAATCGAAGCTGACCTGCTGAGCAAGGCTGGGATGCGTGCTGAGTTCCTATCGCCGGAAGCGCAGTTGCTGCGGCAACTGGTTCGCCGCGCCGCTTTGCAGATTGCCCAGATGGAGCGTCGCCACTTAGACGGGGACTATTCCAAGGGGTTTGATGATGCCGCGTTTCTGGAGCCTGTTGCAGCCTCCCCAGTCTATTCGCCATCACTGCCCGCGCGGAGCGGACCTACTTTCGGCGAAGTGCAGCAGGCATATCTGGACGCCCTCTTCCGCAAGGGGCAATCTGAGAAGACCAAAGATCGCTATCGCGCGGAAATGAAGCATATATTGGCGTTCTTTGGTTCGGATACCCGATTGGCGACGTTGACCAAGGCTGCCTGCGAGGGCTTCGCCGAAGTGATCGACAAACTGCCCCCCAATTTTGAGGATTTGATCCGAGGCGGAGCCGATCTTCGTTCAATCGCTGCCAGCCGATCCCCGAACAGCCCGGTGCTGTCGTATGCAACGCAAGAGAAATATTTGAGCCAGCTATCACGCTTCTGCGGCTGGGCAAGCGGCCATGACCATATCGCCAAAAACTATGCAGACGGGTTGATGCCTAATGGCAAGAAGCCCGACGGCTCTGTCGCGAAGATGCCATTCGAGGATGATGAGCTGCAACGCATCTTTCAGCGGCCCATATATAGCGGCTGCCGTAATGATCGCCACGGGTTCAGCGAACCGGGAGACGCCATTATCCGCCGTGCCCGCTATTGGGCACCCGTAATCGGCCTCTTTTCCGGCCTTCGCTGCGGCGAAATCTTGCAGCTAACGCCGTCGCACTTCCGCGTCTCCGAGACTGGCACACCTTTCATCGTTTTGACGAAGGACATGAAGCTGAAAAACAGGAACGCCGAGCGAGAAATTCCCGTTCATCCTGCGCTGGTGGAGATCGGTTTGCTGGACTGGGTAGAACGGCGGCGCAGTCGGGCGGAGGAAACCTTGTTCCCAGAGGTGCCGATTAACAAATATGGCGATGCAAGTTCCTGCTTCGCCAAATGGTATCGAAGTGACCTCCAGCATTTCGGATTGGGGGATAGACGACCACTGCTGTCGTTTCATTCATTTCGCCATACCTTCAAGCGCGCGTTGGACCGGGCCGATGTGCCGGAAGAGAAAAAGGATGAGTTGTGCGGTTGGACGCGGGGTAAGAAAATCGGGCGGCGCTATGGCAGCGGCCTCGACGCCGATGTCTTAGTAGACGCTGTCACGAACGTTTCTTACGACCTCGATCTCTCGCACTTGAAGCTTCACAGGCTGCTTCACGATTGATGACCTCCGCAAACACGAAAAACGCTTGCACCCGTTGCAAGCGTTTTTCGTCTCGCTCCGCCACACGGAGCTTCGATATCCCCCTATCAATTTGCCCGGTAGCGGTTTTGGAGCGCTTATAGATTTACCCTAAGAGGAAGGAAATCTGTTGCCTAGTGATCCGCGCAGCGCCAGTAAAAGCGAGTGCAGGGGACGGACAGGGAGAAGTCGCTTGCCCAAGGCTGGCGAGCGAGGGGCTATTCAGTAGATGCACGATCCGACGATACATCCGAAGTCGATTACACGGCAATTTAGATCGGCCGATTTCATAAAAGACCCAACCTTACTGACGCCGGATACCCTCAAGCAGGTAGTGAATGACGCGGTGAGGCTTGGCTGTTCTGGGTTCGACGGAGTTGCGATCAAATCATCCGATCTTCGCGGTAAGTCGATATATCAGATTGATGGGCTGGCTCCCCAATTAGTCCTCCGGCACATTACGAGTAATATCCGGCGGATTACCGGCGTTAAACAAGATGACAGACAGTTTATAGTGAACTGCATAAAAAAATTAGGGTCGGAAGGGACTAGCTTCCGAGTTTATAAATTCGATGTGAAGTCATTTTATGAGACTGTCCCCATCGACGATGTTTTGAAAATGCTTGAGAGAGACCTCGCATTTTCAGGACAGTCGGTGAGGGCGTTATCGTCTCTATTCGCTGATCTGGGGAAGTTAGGGGTTGCTGGTTTACCGCGCGGCATGGCGATTAGCGCAACTTTGTCAGAGTATCTGATGCGAAAATTTGACCGCATCGCCTCAAGCACGACCGGGGTCTGGTATTATTCGCGGTTTGTGGATGACATCATTATCATCACTGATGGTCGAGAGGATGAGCAGCCATTTAAAGTGCATATCGAAGCTGCGCTTCCAAAGGGGCTGAGGTTCAACGAAAAGTCACGTTGTTATGCCTTCGGGCAATTTAACGGCGCGAAGATGCCTTCGGATGAGCATAGCTTCGATTTTCTTGGTTATCACTTCGCTGTGAGCTGCGCGTTTCGTGGCAGCGATAATAAAATCCGGCGAGAAGTGAAGTTGGATTTGGCTCCGTCGAAAGTGAATAAAATAAAAACTCGGATAGCCAAGTCTCTAATACAGTATAAAGCTGATAATAATTTTGCCGATTTGCGAGACAGGGTTCGGCTTTTGACGAGTAATTTTAGCTTCGAAGATCGGGTAACTGGAGCTAAAAGAAATTCAGGTGTGTATTTTAATTACCCACTCATAACGGAACCCTCGTCAGGTGGTCTTAGGGCATTAGATAAATTCCTCCGAAACTCCATAATTTCATCAACTCCGAAAAATAAACTGTTCCCAGCCCTTGGGCCGGTTCAGGAAAAAGAGGTGATCCGATTGAGCTTCGTTCATGGTCACATAAAGAAGAGGTTTTTCTCTTTTGACCCAAAAAGATTAGCTCATCTGACTGGATGTTGGTTTTATGCGTAAATCAGTCATAGCAAAAGGCAACATTCACCCTAACGATCATGCTCGCGCTCTCGTGACTGACACGTTGCCCGGCGACGTGCCCATAGTAGTCTCGAACGATGGCTTTTATAAGAATATCAAGGCTATCCCTCATGCCAACGGTCATTATCAAGAATTTATTGACCGACTGCTCAAAAGGGCGCGGCCTTATACAATTCCGTATCGCTATAACATACTAAGACCAAACGGATCACCGAGGAAGTTGAGCCTGATGCATCCTTCCGGTCAAATAGAAGTGGCCAATTTCTATCGCGAATACGGAAATTTGATCGCCTATTTTTGTCGCAAGTCGGATGCTTCTATTCGTTCACCTCGAAAGGTGGGCAGCCTATTTTTTGTCAGAGGTCGCGGATCAGAAAAAAATAAGCTGAAAGGCGCAGGAATAGATACAACAAATCTAGAAAATACAGTCTCAAATCCGGCATCTTATTTTGCATATTCAGGGTATGATCGAATATACAAATTTTTCAATTCAACCGATTATATGCGGTTGGAAAAGAAATATGCCGTCATGTATTTCGCTGACATCTCTAAATGCTTCAACAGCATATACACCCATACATTATTCTGGGCCACGGCGGACGTTGCAACCGCCAAGGACAACACTTCTGTCGCAGGATTTAGTAACGCGTTCGATAAACTGATGCAGTCCGTAAATTATAATGAAACCAACGGGATTTGCGTGGGTGCGGAAGTTAGTCGTATTTTTGCTGAGCTAATTTTGAGCGAAGTAGACAAAAGAGCCATTGAGAACCTTAGAAAGGATAGCTTGAACTTTAAGATAAATTATGAATTTCGTCGATATGTTGATGACTTCATTATTTTCGCTGATGATGACGTTGTTGCTCAAAAGGTTATGTCATCTATCAAGATCGCTCTTAGTGAATTTAATCTGCTTTTAAACGACGAGAAGACTGTTAAGGTATCTCGGCCATTTATCACCGTTAAATCGCGAATTATTAGAGACGCGAACATCGCTTTATCGAATTTTTTTGAGAGGCTGTGTCAGAACGGTCTCGTAATGGTGGACGATCGGGTTTCGATATGATTCCGAGGGGTTGCGACACCAACCTTGGAAGCCATCATGTGGAACCCGACCGCCCGCGTGCATCATAGCCGCGCACAGCTTCGCTATGGAAGCGATCTTACCGACGCGGAATGGCATTTGATCGAGCCATATTTGCCTGCGCCGTGCCAGCGCGGACGACGGCGATGCTGGCCGATGCGCGAGATCGTCGAAGCCATTTTCTATCTGCTGCGGACAGGATGTCCCTGGCGGCTTTTGCCCGACAGCTTTCCACCATGGCGCACGGTCTACCGGTGGTTCTGCACCTTGCGTGACGATGGGGTATTCGAAAGCCTCAATCATCATCTCGTGCAGATCGATCGCATCCGGACAGGGCGAGAACCAGCACCATCGGCCGCAGTCATCGACAGCCAGAGCGTGAAGACCTCCGAAGCAGGCGGACCTCGCGGTTACGACGCAGGCAAGAAGACCATGGGACGCAAGCGCCATGCAATGGTCGATACCGATGGTCGCGCCCTTATGATGCTGGTCCATCCTGCCGATGTGCAGGACCGCGACGGCGCGGTGCCCTTGCTCCAGCAGTCTCGCCAGCGGCATCCCTTCGTCGAGCGCACCTATGCCGACAGCGCCTACAACAGCGATCGCGTCCGGGACGCCACCTCCATTACGATCGAAATCGTCCGCAAATTCGCCGATCAGACCGGCTTTGTCGTCCATCCCAGACGATGGGTCGTCGAACGCACCTTCGCATGGATGAACCGCAATCGTCGCCTCGCCAAAGACTTCGAGCGGACTATCAAATCCGCAACCGCGCTTCTCTATGCCGCCGCTGCCATCGTCCTCATCCGACGCATCGCTCGTTACGCATGAGATTCAAGACAGGCTCTTAAAGGACGCCTATGCAGACTAGCTTCTCCCCGGCACAGTTGGCCGATCCGGCAACGGCGTCCTCAGAAGCCGTAATTCGCAGATGCGTGCGCTGTGGTTTTTGCACAGCGACTTGCCCGACCTATGTCTTGCTGGGGAACGAACTCGATTCACCCCGCGGCCGCATCTATCTGATGAAGGACATGCTGGAAAATCAACGGCAGCCGACGCCCGAGGTGGTGAAGCATGTTGATCGGTGCCTTTCGTGCCTGTCATGTATGACGACCTGTCCATCCAGCGTGAATTATATGCACCTGGTCGATCATGCCCGGGCCTATATTGAGGCCCGATACCGGCGGCCCTTGCTCGAGCGTCTGATCCGGGGGGTGCTGGCGTCGGTGCTCCCCTATCCCCGGCGATTTCGCTTCGCTCTTGCGCTGGCTCGCGCTGCTCGTTTTGCGGCGCCGCTCCTGGGACAGGCAGAAACGCTGCGACCGTTGGCGGCGATGCTGACGATGGCGCCCGCTAAGAAGGCGCCAAAACCGCAGGACAAGCCATCGGTGGTTCCGGACGCCAAGGGTCGGGTGATCCTTCTCCAGGGGTGCGCCGAACCGGTGCTGAAGCCCGAAATCCGCGCCGCCGCCGTTCGGCTGCTCAATCGCTGCGGTTATGAGGTGGTGTTCGCGCGAGGCGAGGGTTGTTGCGGAGCATTAGTGCACCACATGGGGCGGGAACAGGCCAGCATGGCGGCGGCACGGCGCAATATAGATGCCTGGACCCATGAACTGGAGGGGAAGGGACTGTGCGCCATCGTGGTCACCACATCTGGCTGTGGCACCACCGTCAAGGATTATGGCTTCATGCTGCGAAACGATCCAGCCTATTCGGACAAGGCTGAGCGCATATCAGCCATCGCCAAGGATATCACCGAGTTGCTGGCGGAGACGGATTTGCCGGCCGCCACGCCGCGCGGCCTAACCGTCGCTTATCATTCTGCTTGCTCGCTTCAGCATGGGCAGCGTCTGAATGAGGCACCAAAGACCTTGCTCATCAAGGCAGGCTACAAAGTCGTTACCCCGGCTGAGGCGCATCTGTGCTGCGGATCTGCCGGAGTGTACAATATTCTTCAGCCGACGATTGCAGATCAACTTGGGGATAGGAAGGTTTCGCACATCGAGCGGCTGGCCCCAGATATTATCGCATCCGGCAATATCGGCTGCTCCATGCAGATCGGCAACCGAACGACGCTGTCTGTGGTACATACCGTTGAATTGCTGGATTGGGCCACTGGCGGACCTGAACCACCGTCGCTTTATCAGGGATTCAAGGGAGCATGATTATTACTTTCTGATAGCTCTTCTCGACTTCGTCCGACACCAGAGCGACAGCAGCGTCACTTTTTCAGATCGACCTCCTTCCATTGCATCGTCAACAGCGCGACATTGCAGAACAGCAGACGATTGATGTGCATATTGCCCCTTCCCGAAAAATCCTTGGGAGGGGGCTTAGGAACGGAGGATCGTTCGTGACCAACGCGTATTGCGCGGCGATCTATGGCTTCTGCCAAACTGTTGAGCGGCGCTTCACGATCGTCACGCCGCTCAAATAATGGCCAGCTTAATTGGACTTAGGGGCAGGGGTCGGGCAGGTCGCGATGAATCGCTTCGATCGCGGCCAGGGCATCCTCTTCCAGTTGGATGTAGATGCTGCCGATGTCGATCTTGAGCTGATCCAGCGATGTCGCGCCGATGATCGTGGAGGTGACGAAGGGCCGGCTGTTGACGAAGGCCAGCGCCAGTTGCGCCGGATCCAGCCCATAAGCCTGCGCGACGGCGACATAACGGGCCGAGGCCGTCGCCTGGCCGGGCAGGTCGTAGCGCACGAACTGGCGGCTGACGTCGCGGCGCGATCCCTTGGGAATCCGCCCGCCCAGATATTTGCCGGTGAGATTGCCGCCCGCCAGAGGGGAATAAGCAAGCAGCGACACCTGTTCGCGCAGCGCAAATTCCGACAAGCCATATTCGAAGGTGCGGTTGAGCAGATTATAGGCGTTCTGGATCGATGCGACGCGCGGCAGCGCCTTTTCCCGCGACAGGCGCAGATATTCCGACACGCCCCACGGCGTTTCATTGGAGACGCCGAAATGGCGGATCTTCCCCGCCCGCACCAGATCGGCCAGCGCGCCCAGCGTTTCCTCGATCGGAACCGTTTCGGCCGTGTCGGCCAGCCGGGTCAGCCCGCGCACCCCGAAGGCGGGCACGGGCCGGTCGGGCCAATGCACCTGATACAGATCGATATAGTCGGTGCGCAGCCGGCGCAGGCTGTCCTCCACCGCCTGCTCGATATTGCGGCGGTCGAGCCGGTTGTTGCCGCCGCGAAACTCCCGCACCGGATCGCGCGTGGGACCGGCGACCTTCGTGGCGAGCACGATGTCATCGCGGCGTCCACGGCCAGCGATCCAGTTGCCGATATAGGTTTCGGTCAGGAACTGCGTTTCGCGGGCCACTGGCGTCACCGGATAGGCTTCGGCGGTGTCGATGAAATTGACGCCCTCGCCAAAGGCATGGTCGAGCTGCGCATGGGCCTGCGCCTCGCTATTTTGCGAGCCCCAGGTCATGGTGCCCAGGCAGATCAGGCTGACCCTGATCCCGGTGCGCCCCAATATGCGATATTCCATAGTCGACCCCTAACCAGATTTCGGCCCCTCCATAACGGCTGACGAAAGCGGGTCACTCAAGATAATTTGATAGAGCGTTGAGCGCGGCTGCTTTGAAGTCCGCCGACGGCGTCGGCCGGCTCAGTTGTCGCAATATTCCCAGCGGCCCGCATTGCAGGCGGCCACTGCGCGGCGCCAGGCCGCCATCTCGCGCGCATAATCGGCGCGGGCTTCGGCATAGGCGTCGCGGTCGCTTTGCCGCACGCGATAGCTTTGCCTGTTCCTGGCGTCGCGCTCGCGCACATAGGCGAGCTGCTGCTGGTTCATTCGCTTGATGATCGCGCTGTCGCGTGCCCGCGCCGCGGCGCTGCGCATCGTGGGATCATGCGGATCGTCAGCCAGCGCCGCACCCGGCAATAGCGACGCACCCATCATCACCGCGCAAATGAACGAACCAAGCTTCATGACCATGCGTCCCCTTTTTTCTTGCACCAGCTATTTGCGCGGCGGCCGGAACAAGGCAACCGATTTGCGACGAGCGGCGGTCCGGGCGCCCGCCTGCAAGCGAAAGTCATGGCGCGAGTGGATGGACCGCTTCCAGGTTCAGCCAATTCGCTATGTTGGCCAGTTCGGACTGCAAGGCGTCGCGGCTATGATCGGGGGCATCGGGTTCGAGGTGGACCGATTGCACGATCAGCCTGGATGCATGGCGATCCGCCTTGAGGTCCACCCGCGCAACCAATTGGTCGCCCAGCAGGAAGGGCAGCACATAATATCCATGCAGCCGCTTCTCTGCCGGAACGTAGATTTCTATCCGGTAGCGGAAGCCGAAGAGCCGCTCGGCCCGGTCGCGCTCCCAGATCAGCGGGTCGAACGGCGCGAGCAGTGCCTGCGCCTCGATCCGCCGTGGTCGGCGGGCGTCGCGGTGCAACCAGGCATGTCTCCAGCCGGGCACCTCCACCGGGATCAGCACGCCCTCCTCGGCAAGCGCATGGATGGCGGGGCGGGCCTCCTCGGGCGATTGGCGGAAATAGTCGCGCAGCTCGCGCTCGGTCGCGATGCCGTGCGCCGCCGCCGCGCGCTCGATCAGGGCGCGGTGCGCCTCGGCCTCCGTCGGGGTCGGCAGGGCGAGGATATTGTCCGGAATGACCCGCTCGGTCAGGTCATAGACCCGCTCGAAACTGCGGCGGCGGGTGGCTGTCGTGATGTGTCCCGCCCAGAAAAGCCATTCGAGCGCCCGCTTGGTGTCGCTCCATTCCCACCAGCCCGACTGCCCCTTATGCGCTTCGAAGTCCGATGTCGCCAAAGGGCCGTCCACTCTGATCCGGTCGAGCAGCGCCATCGCCTCCGCCCGCCGCTCGGTCGCGTAGAGGCGCATCCGGCCCCACCCAGCTTCGCCGCGATCGGCCTGCGCCATGCGCCAGCGCAGGAAGGGGTGCATGGCGAAGGGCAGCAGAGATGCTTCATGCGCCCAATATTCGAACAGCTTCCGCCGCCGGCCCGCACCCCAGGCCAGAGTGTCGAGATCGGCACGGTCATAGGCGCCCAATCGCGAAAATGCCGGCAGATAGTGCGCCCGGGCCAGAATATTGACGCTGTCGATCTGATGCAGGTGCAGCCTGTCCAGGATTCGCTGGAGATGGATGGGCCGCGGAGTTTCGCTTCGCTTGGCGCCGAAGCCTTGGGCTGAAAGGGCGATGCGCCTCGCCAGCGGCAGCCCTATACGCTCGATCTTCGTCACTGGCACAGGCTAGAGGGCGCTGCCGACGGTGACAATCCCAAACCCGCTGTGGCCGCTCATGGGAACAGGCCGCGCAAATGATTGGCCGCACCGACACGGCTCAAGGCCTCGATCATGGCGGCGGTGCGCAGGTCGACCTTTTCCGCCTGGGCGCGGCGCTGCGTGCGGGCCAGGGCGTCGGTCAATATGTCGCGCATGCGCAGGTTGATCTCCTCCAGCGGCCAGGTCAGGTTCTGAAGCCCCTGCACCCATTCGAAATAGGATACGATGACGCCGCCGGCATTGGCCAATATGTCGGGCAGCACGATGATGCCGCGCGCTTGCAGCATGTCGTCGGCCTCCAGCGTCGTGGGACCATTGGCGCCCTCCGCCACGATCCGGCAGTTGATCCGCGAGGAATTTTCGGCGGTGATCTGGTTCTGCAAGGCGCAAGGCGCCAATATGTCGCAATGCAGTTCCAGCAGGTCGCGGCTGGGAATGATCTCGCCATAGGGGCAGCCGAAAAGCTGCCGGTGCTGGCGGACATGGTTTTTCAGCAGATCGATCGGCAGCCCCTTGGGGTTGTGCAGCGCCACGCTGACGTCGCTGATGCCGATGATCTTCGCTCCGGCTTCGGCCAGGAAGGTGGCGGCATGCATCCCGACATTGCCGAACCCCTGCACCACCGCGGTCGCGCCGTTGAGGTCAAGACCGATCTGGCGGCATGTTTCGCTCACCAGATAGGCGAGACCGCGCCCTGTCGCTTCGTGACGGCCCAGCGATCCGCCCAGCACCACCGGCTTGCCCGTCACGACCGACGGGACGGAATAGCCGACATGCTCGCTATAAGTGTCCATGATCCAGGCCATGACCTGCGCGTCGGTGCCCATGTCGGGCGCCGGAATGTCCTTGTCGGGGCCGATCATGCCGATGAATTCCGACGTGTAGCGGCGGGTGAGCCGTTCCAGCTCATCCTTGCTGAGCGCGGCGGGATCGACCCTGACCCCGCCCTTGGCCCCGCCGAAGGGTAGTTTCGCAAGGGCGCATTTCCAGGTCATCCACATGGAGAGGGCAGCGACTTCGCCCAGGCTGACGTCGGGATGATAGCGCAGGCCGCCCTTGGTCGGCCCCATGTTCAACACATGCTGTACCCGATAGGCGAAGACGGTTTCGACCTGATCGATGCCGTCGCGCTTGAAGGGCAGGGCGGCGATCTGCGTCCGTTCGGGAAACAGCAGGCGTTGCCGGATATTGGGGTCCAGCCCGGCGATATGGGCGGCCTTCAGAAATTGTTGCTGGGCGAGGTGGAGCATGGCCGACGACCATTCCGCCCCGCGCGCATGGGTCCGTTCCATCGCATAGTGGATCGATCGGATCAGCGTCGCGCTGTTGATGCCGTCCTTGAGCAGATAATCCTCCGCCCCGCCTTCCACGGCCTTGCTGGCCAGCCCCACATCGTCCATCGCGCTCTGGACGATGACGGGGATGCGCAGGTCATGCGCCCGGACGCGATAGAAGGTGTCGAGCGCCGTGCTGTCCGGCAGCATCAGGTCGAGCAGCACCACATCGATCCCGCCGACCTCCAGCCGTTCCAGCGCCTGTCCCAGCGTGCCGGCCAGCACGGTTTCGAACACCGGATTGTCGGATCGGCCGAGCAGCTTCTCGATCAGCCGCGAATAGACCGGATTATCCTCGACCAGCAGGACGGTGATGCGTTTGTGCGTCATGGCGTTTCACCTCAACTCTTGAGACCTCATGAATCTTGCGTGTTCCTGGCTTGATCCGAATTGCGTCCGCCGAGCCGCGCGGCCAGTTCTGCGAGCAGCCCTTCGATTTCGAAGCGCAACAGGTTCCAGCCGTCCTCCACGTCCCGGAAATTGCTGTCCGCGCCCATTTCTTCCAGGCGGAAAGCCGCGGCCCCCGCCTCGGATGCCGCGAAGATGTGCGCCGATCCTTTCAGGCTGTGCGCGGTGCGCTGAAGCTCCTGCGCGTTCCGTCCGTCGATCGCGGCGCGAACCTGCCGCATCATCTCCGGGCATTCGTCGATGAAGACGCCTGCCAGTTCGATCAGCAACTCCTCGTCGCCGTCGGCATTCTTAAGCGCCTTGGTCCAATCAAGAAGCGTGCTCATGGCCCGGACCCTTCCTCGCTATGGGGCTTCGCCGCGCTGGCGAACCGCCCCTCCACAACCTCGTAGAAATCCTCCGCCCGCAGCGGCTTGGAGATATAGTCGTCCATCCCCGCATTCAGGCAGCGTTCGCGGTCGCCGCGCATCGCATGCGCCGTCATGGCCACGATAGGGACATGATCCCCGGTGCCGCGTTCCCGTTCGCGAATGGCGGCCGTGGCCTGGAACCCGTCCATCACCGGCATCTGCACGTCCATCAGCACCACGTCGAAACGATCCTGCGCCAGCGCCTCGACCGCCTGCGCACCGTCCCCGACGATTTTCACCCAGTGCCCACGCTTTTCCAGCAGGCGGAGCGCGAGGCGCTGGTTGACGGCATTGTCCTCCGCGACCAGCACATGCAGCGACGGGCGGTCGTGAGGCGCCGGCTCGGGCAGAACCGTTTCCTCGCTCACCGTCACCTTCAGCACGGCGAATATGGCCTCCAGCAGTTCGGACTGGCGTATGGGCTTCAGCAGGAAGGCGGCAATGCCGGTCGCCCAGGTGCGGCGGGCCATCTCGTCCTTCTGCGCGGAAGAGAGCATGATCACCGCCGGACGGTCGGCCTCGCTGCCTCGCGCAATTTCCTTTGCGACGGCAAAACCGTCCATGCCCGGCATCATCATGTCGAGCAGCACCAGCCGCAAGGGACGGCCTATCCCGGCCGCGTTGCGCAGCGCGGTCAGCGCCTTCGGACCGCTCTCGACCACCAGCGGCTTCATGCCCCAGCCGCGGATCATCTCGTCCAATATGCGGCGGTTGGTCGCATTGTCGTCGACGATCAGCACCGGCAGGCCGTGCAGCGAGGGCGGTTCGGCTGGCTGGCTGGCCGGTTCGCCCTGCGCCAGCGCGAAGGGGATGGTGAAGTGAAAGACGCTGCCCCGGCCGATGGTGCTATCCAGTTCCAGCCGTCCGCCCATCAACTGCACCAGTTGCGAGGCGATGGTGAGGCCAAGGCCCGTGCCGCCGAAGCGGCGGGTGAAGGAGGTGTCGGCCTGGGAAAAGGCTTCGAAGATCAGTTTCTGCTTGTCCGCCGCTATGCCGGGGCCGGTGTCGCTGACCGCGAAGTGCAGCCGGGCCTGCTGCCCCTCCATCCATTCGACCGCCACATCCATCACCACCTCCCCCCGTTCGGTGAAGCGCAGCGCGTTGCCGACGAGGTTGATCACCACCTGCCGCAGCCGGTGCGGGTCGCCTTCCAGCGCATCGGGCACGCCGAGCGCGACATGGCAGGCGAGTTCGATCCCCTTTTCGGTGGCGCGTCCGGCAAAGGCCTGCAAGGTGTCGGCCAGCTCGTCGCGCAGGCTGAAGGCCACATGCTCCAGTTCCAGCCGCCCCGCCTCGATCTTCGAAAAGTCGAGAATGTCGTTGATGAGATGGAGCAGCGCGTCCGCCGATTGCGTGATCATGGTGAGATATTCGCGCTGCGATGCGGACAGCCTGGTATCGCTCAGCAGTTCCGACGCGCCGATGACGCCGTTCATGGGGGTGCGGATCTCATGACTCATATTGGCGAGGAACTGGCTCTTGGCGCGGGTCGCGTCCTCCGCCCTGTTCTTGGCCGCGCGCAATTCGGTTTCGGATTCCTCCAGCTGGATCGTCCGTTCTTCCAGCCGCATGTTGACGCCGCGCAGCTCCGCCGTGCGCTGGGCCACCACCTGTTCGGTGCGCGCCCGCTGGTTGGCCAGCGAAATGAGATAGATGAAGAGGATCAGGGTGACGGCCAGACCGCCGGCCAGCGCGATGGTGGGCGTGGTTGCCGCCCGCTTGTCGCCATAGGCGCCGGTCGCCGCGGTATAGATGGTGAAGACGCTGTTGCCGATGACCAGGGAGCTGGAATGGAACAGGTCCGAATCCATGGCCGGACCGGCGCCGGGCCGCCGCTTCGTCTTGCTTCCGGGCGCCATGATCGACAGCAGCACCCGCTGCGCCGCCGGGGCGGAGGAATCGAGCAGATAGAGGTCCACGCCCTTCCTGGGCATCAGATCGATCGCGCCCTGGATCACGTCACCGATGCGCAGCACGGCAACCACAAAGCCGGTGAGATGCGCGCGCCGCTGATCGACGGCGATCTGCTCCCCGCCGTCATAGACCGGCGCGAAGACGGCGATGCGGGGCGTATCGTCGCCCATTTGCGGCATGCGGATATGGGCGGCGGCGGCGATTTCGCCGCTGTCGCGGGCGGCCAGCATCGCCGCGTGCGCGAACGGGTCAGATCCCCAGTCGAAGCCCAGCATCTCCGGTGCGCCGCCCAGTGCGGATTCCGCGTAGAATATCGGGAAATAGGCGTCGCGCCGCTCCGCTCCGACGGTTGCCCCATGGGCATTGAGCTGGGTGAACCGGAAAGTCCCGCCATTCGCGCTTGCGCCCTTATCCTCCCACGCCTTGCGCTCGCCGCTGGGGACATAGGGCACCCATTGGACGGAATCGAGGCTGGACAGCCCGGTCAGATAGACGCTGGCAAAGGCCTTGAACTCGTCCGGGCCGACATCCTCCGATGCCTGATAATAGCCCAGCAGAGCCCTGATCACGCTGGTTTCCGAGAAGAATTGCCGCTTGATGCCTTCAGCGCGCTGCTCGGCCTCCAGGGTGAATTCGGTTTCCGTGGACCGGCCCTGTTCAATGACAAGCCATTGCCATACGCCCACCGTCAGCAGCAGGCTGACGATCCCGACCATCAGGGCGAACCAATATTTCACGCCACCTTTCAACCAGTTCCCGGAACCGGTTGCCGTTGGCGCGGCGGAGGGAAGGGGGGCAGGTTCGTTCATGACTGACCGCCCCTTGCAGGAACGGGCTGCCATTCGCGGACCTGACGCTGCGCCTCCGCAATTTGCGCGGGCGTCATGCTGCGCGACAGACGGTCGATATTCTGGCTTGCCTTGGTGCGGAGCGATGGCGCGCGGGCGTTGGCCTGGCCCAGCGCGAACCATTTATACGCCGCTACCGGATCTCGGGGCACTCCCTGGCCGCCGCCGTAGATAATGCCGAGCTGCACTTGCGCGTCGGCATTGCCCTGGGATGCGGCGCGTTCGAACCAATAGACGGCCTTTAGCTGATTCCTGGTGACGCCCCGGCCGATCATGTAAAGGACCGCCAGCGTGAATTGCGCGCCGATATGCCCTTGTTCGGCCGCTCTGGTGTACCATCGCGCGGCCTCCACCAGATCCTGCTCGACGCCGAATTCGCGCAGATAGATTTCGCCCAGATTGAACTGGGCGTCCGCCACCCCCAGCGCCGCGGCGCGGCGAAACCATTTCATCGCTTCCTTATAATCCTGCCCCGCGCCCTGACCGCGAAGATACATGCGGCCAAGGCTGTTCTGCGCGCGCGGATCGCCATTATCCGCCAGCGACTGAAACAGGCGCATGGCATTGGCATAGTCGCCGCGCCTGTAGGCGGCGGCGGCGTCCTCGAAGGGCCCCGCCAGGCATGGAAGGGAGAAAAGGAGCAGGCCAACCAGCGACGCTCGCCAGACACAAAAAGGGGCCAAGGCGACAAACGCGCTTCCCCCCTTTCTTCGGGGTTCCGTTTTTCCGCTCCGGCCCCACATGACGGCACCTTTCCGGCATATCGTGCCGGATCGAGTCCAGAATGGACGAGCAGGGACCATATTAACGCAGATAGGGCGGGAAGGCTCGATCTTTCAGAGGGCTGGTGCGGCTATGCGTCCAAAGGCGCATTTCCAAACAGATGGGGTGATTGGGGCTCACCACCGAGTCGGTGGGGTGGCTGCTCCTCGCAGATGGTAAGACGTGGTCCGTATCGAGCGGCCACAACCATGAGGAGGAGCAACCATGCGCCATTATGCCGGACTGGATGTATCGTTGGAAGAGACGGCGATCTGCATTGTCGATGACACGGGCAAAGTGATCCGTGAGCTTCGTGCCGCCAGTGACCCCGATGCACTGGTCGAGACGTTGACCGCTACCGGTCTGAGCTTCGAGCGCGTTGGTCTGGAGGCATGCTCGCTGTCATCGTGGCTGCATCAGGGTCTGACGCGCGCGGGCCTCCCGGCACTGTGCATCGAAACGCGAGCGGCCAAAGCGGCAATGGGTGCGATGCCCAACAAGACCGACCGTAACGACGCCCGTGGTCTGGCTCAGATCATCCGCACTGGTTGGTATCGCGTGGTCCACGTGAAGAGCATGCCGTGCCGATCGGCCCGCGCGCTGCTCGGTGCACGCCGGACGATGTTGAATAAGCAGCGCGACATCGAGAACGCGGTGAGGGCCGTACTCCGCGAGGTCGGACTCAAGCTGGGAACACCGCCGCGCAAGCTCTTCGCCGGCCTGGTCCGCGAACTCGCGTCAGTCGACCCTGCCATCTCCGACATCATCGAGCCGCTGCTTGCGGTGCTCGATGTGATGGTGCGCCAGATCGAGCATTTGACGAAGCGCGTGCTGGAAGCGGTCAGGGTTGAGCCGATATGCCGACGGCTGATGACGGTGCCAGGTGTGGGGCCGCTGACCGCGCTCACCTTCCGGGCGACGGTCGATCTGCCCGAGCGCTTCCGACGATCCCGCGACGTCGGCGCTCATCTCGGGCTCACGCCCCGTCGCTACCAGTCTGGCGAAACGGATGTCCAAGGCCGCATCAGCCGATGTGGCGACGAACTCGCCCGTACCGCGTTGTACGAGGCGGCGCATACTCTGCTGACGCGCTGCCAGAAATGGTCGACGCTAAAGGCGTGGGGTATGCGCCTTGCCCAGCGGCGCGGCATGGCTAAAGCCCGCGTCGCCGTGGCTCGCAAGCTTGCCGTCATCTTGCACCGTATGTGGAGCGATGAGGCCGAGTTCCGCTGGGGTAAGTCACCGACGTTCACAGCAGCATGAGGAGACACAAACCAGTTCCCGCCTGAAGAGACGGGTAGCGGTCGTTCCCATGGGGACGATGGGCGGAATGACCTCGTTGAGAGTCCGGATTCTCGGCTTTGCCGAAGGTCGCGAAACAGCTTGAGGCATCCCGCTCTCCTGACCCCATTATGCGGCAGCCCAGCGCTGACCGCGGAGAGAAGCGAGTGATCCATGGGAACGGTCACGAATACGAGGAAACAGCTTGACCCAAAACGCCCCAATCAGAGAAAACTCTTAGGGCAGAAGCTTGTCGAGCGTGATCGGCAGGTCGCGCACGCGCTTGCCGGTCGCATTGAAGACGGCATTGGCGACAGCCGCGGCAACGCCCGCCACACCGATTTCTCCAATGCCGCGGGCGCCCATCGGCGCGCGTGGATCGGGGATGTCGGTCCACAGCACGTCGATCTCCGGCACGTCGAGATGAACCGGGACATGATAGTCGGCAAGCGAACCGCTCATGATCCGCCCGGTGCGTTCGTCGAGCAGCGTTTCCTCGGTCAATGCAAGGCCCAGGCCCATGATGATGCCGCCGCGAAACTGGCTGGCGGCCGTCTGCGGGTTGAGGATACGGCCGCAATCGAAGGCGCCGACGATCCGCGACACCCGTACCTCGCCCGTCACCTGGCTGACCTTGACCTCGCAGAAAATCGCGGAGGTGCTGTGCATCGCGAATTTCAGCATTTCCAGCGGTGGTCCGCTCTGGCCGGTGGCGCTCACGCTTTTGCGTCCGGCGCGTTTCAGGATCGAGGCGTAGCTTTCGTGACGCGAGGGGTCTCCGATTTTCCGGAGGCCGCCATTGGCCGTTTCGACCTCGCCCGCACGGAGACCGGCAAGCGGGGTATCGTTGCCGGCCAACCGGATCAGTTCCGGGATGAGTTTCGCGCTCGCGGCGGTAATGGCCGCGCCGAGCGATGCCGTCTGGGAAGAACCGCCCGCCATGCTGCCGAAAGGCAGGCTGGAATCGCCGATCTCCACGGTGACGTTTTCCAGCGGCAGGCCCAGCCGGTCGGCGGCATGCTGGCGCTGCACGGTCGTCGTGCCCATTCCCATTTCATGGGCGGCGCTGGCGACCGTGGCATGGCCGCTCTCGTCGATCGTGATCCGTGCCGCCATGCCGGGCATGCGCGCATAGGGAAAGGTGCCGCTGGCGCAGCCCATGCCGATCAGCCATTCGCCGTCGCGTTTCATCCCCGGTTCGGCCGATCGCCGGTCCCATCCGAAGCGTTCGGCGCCCATGGCATAGGCCTGCATCAGGTCGCTCTGGGAATGAGGGGCGCCGGATAGGGGCGCGCAATGCGCGACATTGCGGCGGCGCAGTTCGATGGGATCGAGGCCGATGGCATGGGCCAGTTCGTCCATCGCACTTTCCAGCGCGAAGGTGCCCACGGCTTCTCCCGGCGCGCGCATGAAGCTGTTGGCGAGCAGGTCCAGGTCGATATGGCGCTGCTCGATCTTGAAGGTTTCGGCGGCGTAGAGCGTGCGGCCGGTCATGCTGAACTGCTCGTCGCAGACGCTGTGCAGGGGTTTTACGGAATAGCCGGTATGGATGAGCGCCTTCAGCCGGCCCTCACCATCGGCGCCCAGTGCGAAGCGTTGTTCCGTCGCTGAGCGTCCGCCGATGAGGCGGTGTATGGACTTGCGCGACAGCACGATCCTGACCGGACGCCCGGCGAGCCGCGCCGCCGCTATCGCCAATATCTGGTGATCCCATAATCCCTTGCTGCCAAAGCCGCCGCCCACGAAGGGAGACAACACCCGCACCTGATCTTCCTTGAGGCCGAAAATCTTGGCCAGGGACCCGGCCGTCGCATGGATCATCTGCGTCGCGTCATGGACCAGAAGCCGGTCGCCGTTCCACTGGACCGTGGCTGCATTCGGCTCGATCGGATTGTGATTCTGCCAGGGCGTGCGATAGACCGCATCGACCTGATGGGCTGCCCCGGCCAGCGCCGCTTCGGCGTCCCCGATGGTGACGGGATTTTTCTCGATCAGGATGGAAGGCGGGGTCCGCGCCCCGGCCTTGCCGTCCTCGAATCGCGTGCGGGCGGAGGCGCGCTGATAGGTGATCGCGATCAGGCTGGCCGCGTGATCCGCCTCTTCCTGCGTGTCGGCCAGCACGACCGCGACGACTTGCCCGTTCCAGCGGATAGTGGCGTCCTGCATGACGGGCAGGATATTGTTGCCAGCCGCTTTCAGGTTGGAAATGCCGATTGCCGGCGGCACCGCCATTTTCGGCGCATTATGGTGCGTCATCACGAGCCGGACGCCGGGCGCGGCCTCGGCGGCCGCCACGTCCAGCCGCTCGATCGTGCCCCTGGCGATCGTGGAATGAACGAAGGCTGCGAACAGCAAGCCGTCCAGCGGAATCTCCGCGGCAAAGCGCGCCGCGCCCCGCACCTTTTCGGGACCGTCCAGGCGCGGCTGTTGCGTCCCCAGCGTCACGCGCTTCTCGATCAGCGGATCGGGCCTGCCGCCTGGCAGCCAGCCGGCGGGAACCTGGCCCAGCACCGCGCGGACGCCGCCGACGATGGCATTTTGCAGCTTGCTCATGCCCGCTTCTCCGCCAATTCGCCAAGGACGGCGGTCAATGTGCGGCGGAGAAGGTCGGGCTTGAAGCCATTGCCCGCCAATGTCCGGGCCTCGACGAGTTCGGCGTCGGCCGCCTCGCGAAATACCGCTTCGGATGGAGCGCGCCCGCGCAAGACCGCTTCGGCCCTGAGGGCGCGCCATGGCTTGGGCGCCACGCCGCCAAATGCCACACGAATACTATCGATGAAGCCATCCTTCACGTCGAGAATGGCGGCAACCGATATCAACGCAAAAGCGTAACTCGAACGGTCCCGCACTTTGCGATAGGTCGAATGGATCGCGGCCGGCAAGGGCGGCAGGCGGATGGCGGTGATGAGGTCGCCCGGTTCCATCACGGTTTCCAGATCGGGGCGATCGCCGGGCAAGCGGTGAAAATCCACGATGGGGATCGTTCTTTCACCGCTGGTGCCCATGACCTGCACATCCGCGCCAATCGCCGCCAGCGCCACGCACATGTCCGACGGATGGGTCGCCACGCATTGGCCGGAGCCGCCCAGGATCGCGTGATAACGGGTGAAGCCCTCTATCGCATCGCATCCGCTGCCGGGCTGGCGCTTGTTGCAGCGGGCGCCCTCCGGATCGTAGAAATAGGCGCAGCGCGTGCGTTGCAGGATATTGCCGCCGACCGTCGCCATGTTGCGGATCTGGCTCGATGCGCCCGACAGCAACGCGCGCGATAGAAGGGGGTAGCGCGTCCGTACCGCCGGATGCGCGGCCAGCGTGCCGTTGCGTACCGACGCCCCGATCAGCATCCCGCCATCCTGCGCCTCTTCAATGGCGGCTGGCAAGCCGGTCAGATCGACCAGGGCGCTCGGTTTCTCCACATTCTGCCGCATCAGGTCGACCAGATTGGTGCCGCCGCCAAGAAAACGCCCGGCGCCGTTCGCGCCCTGGCGCATCGCGTCCACGACATCCTCGGCGCGCCCATAGGAAAAGGGGTTCATGCATCCGCTCCCGCCATATAGTCTTCGATCGCCTCGACGATCCCGTTATGCGCGCCGCAACGGCAGAGATTGCCGCTCATGCGCTCCCGGATTTCTTCGCGCGTCAGGAGGGGGGCCGCCGAAAGATCTGCCGTCACATGACTGGGATCTCCGCGTCCGGCTTCCTCAAGCATGGCCAGGGCCGAACAAATCTGGCCCGGCGTGCAATAGCCGCACTGCAATCCATCATGCCGGATGAAGGCTTCCTGCAAGGGATGGAGCCCGCCATCCTCCTGCCCCAGCCCCTCGATCGTGCGGACCTCCCGGCCATCGACCTGCACCGCCAGGGTCAGACAGGATAATATGCGCTGACCGTCGACCAGCACCGTGCAAGCGCCGCAAGCGCCCTGGTTGCACCCCAGCTTCGTTCCGGTGAGGCCAAGGCGGTCGCGCAGCAAGTCGAGCAGGGAAACCCGCGGGTCCGCGGGCACGGCATAATCGGAACCGTTGATTATTATCGCCATCGCGCATCTCCGATCGTTTTCGGCGCCCACGCAGAGATATTACGAATTTCGTAGTATTCAAGGTTCGCTCGACGCAATTTTTCCCGTCAGGCGGATCAATTGCTCCCGTTCCTCCCTGTCCAATGCCCGGAGCATCCAGCGAGAAGTTTCCCGATAGGCCGCGATATGATCGTCGACCACATTCCCGCCCTTCTCGGTCGCGCTGAGGGCGACTGAGCGGCGATCGTCAGCGGGACGGCGGCGTTCGATCAACGCCTTGCGGACCAATCGGGTGGTAGCCGACGACATGGTCGTGATCGCCACGTTGAGATAACGCGCGACATCGCTCAGGCCGCAGCCGGGATGGTCCCGGACATAGATCAGCGTCTGCGCATCGAGCGGATTGAGCGCATTCTCTGCCGCTGCCGCCGCCTCCGCGACCTTGAAGCGCCGCGTGAATGTGCCGAACGCCTGCGTTAACTGGTCGACTTGGGACTGGGTAGGTTCGGTCATGGGCATGCGATCACAATTGAGAGAACTGCGCCTATCATAGCGCCGACCATATCTCCATGTCATAGAACCGAAAGGGCGGGATCTTTTCGGCGGACATGGCGTTCCCGAGCTTCTGGCATCGCCGATTTTACAAGGAAGGTGAAGCGCAGCTTTAGCCTGAATAAGGGGAATATTCGTCCGGCGGGCGAGGCATGCTGACACTGAACAGCGCATGTCATGGCATCTCGACAGCTAAACGGAACACAGTTGCAGACTGGTTCGTTTTAGAGGTCCGAAAACAAATAGAGGAGAGTATCTGCGTGAGATCAGCCTTTCCATGCGCGCTTTCGCTGCTGCATCGGCCTTGTTCCTGGCGACCGCTCCCGCGCTTGCCGGAGATGAGGAGCGCGCTCTTGCCGCGATCGCGCAAGCTCAAGGGAAAATCGATGCCGCCGCCAAGCTGAAGGCCGGCGACTTCGATCCGGCCGTGCTGGCCAAAGCGCAGGCATCGTTGCGGCTTGCGCAGGAACAGCTCAAGAGCGGCAAGGAGCAGGCCGCCATCCGCGCCGCCGTCGACGCGCAGCAATTCGCGGACACGGCGATCGGTGAAAGCCAGGCGCGCACCGATGCCGACGCGCATATGCACGCGGCAACGGCCACGGCCGCGCAGCAGGATGCCGCCGCCGCGAATGCGCGGGCCGACGCCGCCGAACGCGCAGCGGCTTCCGCTGCGGCCGATGCGCGGGCCGCTCGCGCCGCCGCTATCCCGGCGCCCGCAACCACCACGGTGACGACCGAAACCGTCAAGACCGCGCCCGTCACCGTGCGCAAGGCCGCTCCGGTCAAGCGCAAGGTCGTGCGCAAGTCGACGAGCCCGGTCCGCGCTTCCGTTGTCGAAAAGACCACGACGACCGTCACGCAGCGATGATCGCAGGACAGGACGGTCTCGGCATCGATGCCGTCCTGTCTTCCTGCGTGTAAGACTGCAGGCGCGGGACCGGAACTATTATATCGTGAAGCGATTGCGCTGATACGATCATTCAGAGGCGAGACGACCATGTTGTGGACGATCCTTATCATCATCCTTGTTCTTTGGGCACTTGGCGCATTTATCGTGCCGGTGGGCGGAGGACTTATCCACCTGCTGCTGGTGCTGGCGCTGATCGTCCTTGTCTATCAGCTTGTCACTGGCCGCCGTGTCCCATGACCAATTTGGATCAATATTCGTGACCAGCATCGTTGAAATTGATCCGGATCGGTAAGTTTCAGGGACGTCTGGGAAGGTGACGATCGTGAGGTGGACGGACCCTATATCAGCCTGACGGATAGGTAGAGCTTTGTGACCGCTGTCAGCTACGGCCGCGGATCGAGAATTCCGACATCATCTGAATGAGCGCTTCGATCCCTTCATCGCCCTTTTCCAGGGCGTCATTCAGGGACCGTTCCACTATATCCGCGACGAAATGGGAGGGGCCGGCATAAGCGAGCGACCAGGTGACGAAGTGACGATGGGGCGTTTTTCCCGATGCGATCGTCCTGACGTCGCTGTGTCGCGAGTCTCGCAGGATGCTCGCCTTGAGTTCTTCGATCGCGGCTGGCGCACCTTCCAGATATTGCGCGAAGCGGCGGCCAGAGAACAGGAGGGTGCCCGTCACATTCAGCGAACGATTGCGCGGGACCGAGACATGGACGATTTCCCGAATGCGTTCTTCGGCGTCGATCGTGTCCAACTTGCTGGAGCTGATATAGGACCATCGTGCAAGCATGTGCTGATGATGCCATTTGCCTGAGAAAAGTAAAGGCGAGGCGCATGGTGGGACTGGATTGCGCCTCGCCTGTTTCATGGGCCTGCCTCGGAGAGTACGGCGCCCAACAGTCTAAAGGGATGAAGGTTAATGCCGGCCTTCCAGGGATTACCGTAGAACTACCTGGCGCATGAACACGCGTGGGTAAGGCGCTGCTTTTATCGGATTCTCGAATCTGCGGGAACCTATATGGCCAAAGAAATAGAACAATCGTCCAATAAGGAGAGCGCGATGATGGAGAAACGCCGTCATCCGCGACAAACCGTATTCAAGACGGCGCTGCTCTATCCCGTTGTGGAGGAAGCCAACCTTTCCGTCGAGAATGTGTCGCACGCCGGATTGAGCGGACGATGCGCCTTGTCGCTGGGCTTGCATCAGCAGGTTCATGTGAGTTTCGACGAGACCAGCTTTCGTACGGCCGAGGTTCGTTGGATCAATGGTTCCAGATGCGGTCTTCTGCTTGAGGAGACATTGCCCTGGGTTCCCGGCGAGGAGCCTGATGCGAACATCGCATCACAGAAATATGAACCTCGCAGTCAGCGTTTGACGGTGAATTTTTCGGCAACCTTGGTAACGTCGACGCCCGTATTGATCGGGACGATCCGCAATCTGTCGGTTGAAGGGATGATGGTCGAAGTGGGGGGCGTGAGCGAGGGAACGCGATTGCTTGTGAAGACCCGGGGCCTGGATGTACGCATGGGGCGGGTGCAATGGTCGAGCGGCGGGATGATCGGGATATTCTTCGAACCTCGCCGCATGGCGACGAACTGACGCTGATAAAAAGAAAGGATCGGAGCCGAAACCATAGAGAGCTTCGCGCGTTGGCGGGAAGATGATGGTTTAGGCAATTGGCTATGAACCCTGGATGTCCAGTCTATATCGTGGACCACGACAGCAAGACGCGCCAATATCTGGTGCGCGTTTTGCGGCCGGAGGGGTTTGAGCCCATGCCCTTTTCCTGCGGCGCCGACTTTATCGAAGCGCTTGATTTCCTGGCCCCCGGCATTGCCCTTGTGGAATTGCACCTTGCGGATATGGATGGCGGGGCCGTTCAGGAGGAGCTTCTGTCCCGGCGGCTGGACATGCCCCTGATCGTGATGACGGAGTCACCCGACATTCCGACGGCGGTGGACGCCATCAAGCGGGGAGCGGCGGATTTTCTGGAAAAGCCCTTTGCCGACAGCCTGCTTTTCAAGATGCTTGCCGAGGTCCGGCCGATGTTGGAGCGGCGCGCCGAAATCCAGCGACGGAGGGAAAGTGCCGCGGCTCATCTGGAGAGCCTGACGAAAAGGGAATTGGACATCGTGCGGGCGCTTGGTTCCAGCAGCAGCAATAGGGACGTGGCCGATGCGCTCCAAATCAGCGTCAGAACGGTCGAAATGCATCGCGCCAGCATCATGAAAAAATTCGGCGTAAAGAGGTTCTCGGAAATAATCCTCGATCTTTCTGATTCAACTTTACCGTGATCGTAAGATAATGTGAATTTTCGGTCTACCATCATTCAATATAAATTGGATTGGTAATGACAAAATATGATGTTCCTGGCCCATCATTTGGGTTCGGAATTGTCAGAAAAAAGTGGACGGACCTCAGAGATTCATCTGACAATGAAACATCGCCTATATTCAGGCCATGGTTAACATCGAAAAAACCAGATAAAGATATTGCATTAGAGCCTGTCTTGAATCTCATGCGTAACGAGCGATGCGTCGGATGAGGACGATGGCAGCGGCGGCATAGAGAAGCGCGGTTGCGGATTTGATAGTCCGCTCGAAGTCTTTGGCGAGGCGACGATTGCGGTTCATCCATGCGAAGGTGCGTTCGACGACCCATCGTCTGGGATGGACGACAAAGCCGGTCTGATCGGCGAATTTGCGGACGATTTCGATCGTAATGGAGGTGGCGTCCCGGACGCGATCGCTGTTGTAGGCGCTGTCGGCATAGGTGCGCTCGACGAAGGGATGCCGCTGGCGAGACTGCTGGAGCAAGGGCACCGCGCCGTCGCGGTCCTGCACATCGGCAGGATGGACCAGCATCATAAGGGCGCGACCATCGGTATCGACCATTGCATGGCGCTTGCGTCCCATGGTCTTCTTGCCTGCGTCGTAACCGCGAGGTCCGCCTGCTTCGGAGGTCTTCACGCTCTGGCTGTCGATGACTGCGGCCGATGGTGCTGGTTCTCGCCCTGTCCGGATGCGATCGATCTGCACGAGATGATGATTGAGGCTTTCGAATACCCCATCGTCACGCAAGGTGCAGAACCACCGGTAGACCGTGCGCCATGGTGGAAAGCTGTCGGGCAAAAGCCGCCAGGGACATCCTGTCCGCAGCAGATAGAAAATGGCTTCGACGATCTCGCGCATCGGCCAGCATCGCCGTCGTCCGCGCTGGCACGGCGCAGGCAAATATGGCTCGATCAAATGCCATTCCGCGTCGGTAAGATCGCTTCCATAGCGAAGCTGTGCGCGGCTATGATGCACGCGGGCGGTCGGGTTCCACATGATGGCTTCCAAGGTTGGTGTCGCAACCCCTCGGAATCATATCGAAACCCGATCGTCCACCATTACGAGACCGTTCTGACACAGCCTCTTATATGACGATGATTATGGTGAATATTTCAAATCGAAGGAGGAATGCGAAAAAATAATAGACCGATATAAGAAGATACAGCAGGCCATAGCTGCTTCTGAGAATAAGGGTAGGGTAGATCGCTTATGCTGAACGCATGCTCCCCGCGCCATCGATAATGGGTCGGTGCGCCGTGCCTTGTTAAATCTTCACCGTTTTTTCGCCAGCCCCAAACCCCCGCGACAGGAATCTCTTGTCTTTCGTCGGGAGAGCGTGCGAGTGCCTGCACCCATGCCAAGGCGAAAGGATATATGGCGATGCGGCCTCGTCAAGCAGCCGGTCGCGGCGGTCATCGCGGCGGGCGGCATCGGCGGGCCGGTGAGCTGGATCGGGGAGGAGCCGGATTTCCAGTTCCTGGCGGACCCTTTCGGCTGGCAGGGCGAGGATGGGCGGCTGCATATTTTTGCCGAACATTATGATTATCGCACCCGCCATGGGACGATCGAGCGGTTGCTGTTCGATGAGGCGATGCGGCTGCTCGACCGCCGCCCCTGCCTGGTCGAGCCGTGGCATCTTTCCTATCCGCAGGTCTTTGCCGGGGAAGGGGCGATATGGATGCTGCCGGAGGCGCATCGGTCGGGCGCGCTGACGCTCTATCGCGATCATGGCGGGCTTGTCGACTGGCGGGCGGAATGCCGGATCGCGCTGGATTGCGTGCCGGTCGATGCCAGCATCCTGCGGCATGAGGGACGCTGGTGGCTCTTCTATTCGCCCGCCACGGACAAGCGGACGAAGATCGCGCATCTGCATGTCGCTTGGGCCGACCGGCTGTGCGGGCCATGGACGGCGCATCATGGCAATCCGGTGCGGATCGACCGGCGTTCGGCCCGGCCCGGCGGCACGCCGATGGTGATCGATGGGCGGATCATGCTGCCGGTGCAGGATTGCGCGGACACCTATGGCGGGGCGATCCGGCCGCTGTGGATCGATCGGCTGGATGAGGCGACCTTTATGGCTGAGGCAGGGGATGCCCTGGCGTTGCCGGATTCAGCGGGGGTCTATCGGGACGGGATGCACACGCTGACCGCCTGTGGCGACATGACCTTGTTCGATGTGAAGCGGGTCGATCGGTCGCTGCGCGGGCTGATGCTGGATGTCAGGCGCGGGCTTGGCGGATATGGTTAAGGATTGCCGCGCCGGTGGTAGCGAAGCGATCCTGCGAGAAGCGGTCAAGCATGTCCCGGCGGGCCGCCTCGCCCATGATGTGCAGCCGAGCGGGATCGGTCAGCATCGTTCCTAGAGCCTGAGCCAGCCCATCCGGATCGCCGGGGGGCACGGTGAGGCCGGTGACGCCCTGCCGGATCGAGAAGGGCAGTTCACCCACCGCCGAAGCGACGACCGGCAGGCCCGCCGTCAGCGCCTCATGCGCGGCGATGCAGAAGCCTTCGGAGCGCGAGGGTTGGACATAGAGGTGCAGGCCCGACAGGAACGCGCGGGGATCGTCGATATAGCCGGTGAATAGCACCTCCACGCCCGCCTCCCGCGCAAGGCTTTCGAGCCGCTCCCGCTCCGCGCCGTCGCCCGCGATGGAAAGGGTGAAGCTTGCGCCCTTCAACCGGGCGAGCGCGGCGATCAGCACGTCATAGCCCTTGACCGGATGGAGGCGGCCTAGCGTGCCGATGCGGACCGGCTCGCCGGGCTGCCAGGCGCGCGCCTGCGGCATGGCGGGATCGGCGGCGAAGATCGGCCAGCAGAGCAGCCGGTCCTGCGGCACACCCAGCCGCTCCGCCGTCAACGCCGTGACGGATTGCGAATCCCCGATCCAGAACAAGGCGCGGGATGCGAGCAGGCGCATCAGCCGCCGGTTCCAGGGCTTCAGAAACGCCGCGTGCTGCCAGCTCACCACCGGCAGGCCCAGCATCGGGCCAAGGATCAGGCCCAATATCGTCGCCCGGCTGAGCGAGGTCCAGATATGGGTGGCGCGCCAGTCCAGCAACTGCCGCCGCAGCCATAAGGCGGCGGCCAGATGATCGGTCAGCCCGCCCTCGCGCACGACCGGGTCAAGCCCGGCCTCCACCATGGCGGACAGACCCCGCCGGTCACGGGGGGTTAGGGCGAAGACGCGCACTTCCGCGCCCGCATCGCGCAGGACGCGGGTGATGGCCGGCACCGGCTGCGCCGCGCCGCCGCCCTCGACCGAGTTGATGACATAGGCGATCCTCAATGGGCGAGGCTCCTGCGCCAGACCAGGCCAGCCAGCAACGCGCTGGCCAGCAGCGCCTGTCCCACGGCCTGCACCCCCGCGCCCATCAGGCCCATATGGTGGAGCAGCGGCGGCAGCAGCGGCAGGAAGATCAGGCTGGCGAAGAGATTGGCGCTCATCGACAGCGCGGGGAAGCCCATGGCGGAGAGGGCGGAACTGCACGGCGGCCCGATCACCGCGATCATCCGCGCCGCGATCAGCACGACCATGACGCTGCCTGCCGCCTTGAACGCGGGGCCGGCCAGCAGCGTGACGATGGGTGTGGGAAAGATCGCGGCGATGACCACCACGGGCGCGGCTGCGGCGAGCGCGATGCCGATCACCCGGCGCAATGTCCGGCGCAGCGGCGCGCCGCCTTGTCCGGCGGCGACCATGCGGGCGAGTTCGGCATAGGCGGTGTTACCCAATATCTGCGCGGGCTGGGCGATGATGACGGTGGCGCGTTGGGCGACCGCGAACAGGCCCGCCATGGCTGGTCCCAGCACCCAGCCGACGATCAGCGGTGCGATCCGGCCCGCCAGTTCGCTCAAGGTGACATCGGCGTTGCTCGCCACCAGGAAGCGCCAGATGCCCGGATTGTCCTGCACTGCGCTGCCGCGTTCGGGGTGGCGCAGGATCGTGCCGAGCCTGTTGAGGGCGCAGATGAGGCCCATGCCCCAGAGCACGGCGAATTCCGCCAGCGCGGCGGCGAGCCATGCGCAGAGAAAACCCTTCAACCCCCAGCCCAGCAGCCAGGCCAATGTCGCGCCGATCAGGCGCACCAGCGGCTGCACCATATTGTGCAGGCCGATCAGGTCGAAACGGCCAATCAATTGCAGATAACCCGCCGGAGCCGATCGCACCGATCCCAGTACCGCGAAGCTGTATGGAATGGCGAAAGCGACGGTTTCCGGCGGCCAGCCCAGATGTGGCCCGACCAGTGGCGCCAGCGCCATGGCCGCGACGATCGCTGCCGCTCCGCCCAGCAGTTCGACCGTCGTGCCGAAGCGCAGCAGCCGGGCCAGCCGATGCGGCGCATCCTCGGCACTCGCCTCCGCGCCATAGCGGACGATCGCCTGCCAGGCGGGAAATTCAACGATGCCGACCACCGCCGTCACATAGCCATGGACCAGCACCAATATGCCATAATCGCGCGGCCCCAATGCCCGTGCCGCGATGATGAGGTAGACAAGGCTGATCAGCCCGGCGCCGGCCTTTCCGCCCAGCACCAGTCCCAGCCCCTTGAAGATTCGCCCTGTGATTCCGGCCCGTTCCGTCATGCGATAGTGGAAGACCAGTCTTTCCGGCGCAAGGCAATGCCCAAGCTGTTGCGGGCAGCCAGGCGGCGCCCAAGGAAACGGTAGAAATACCAGTTCATCGCGGCGCGTGGGGCATAGCGGTAGAGCAGCCGCTCGCCCCGCGTCCAACTGACGGCCTTGCGCGAGGCGCGCCGGTCGGAGGGAAAGCAGACATGGCCGGGATGATAGACGGTCCGGCCATGCGCCATCACGCGATGGACGATCTCATGATCCTCCAGCACATAGGGCCAGCGTGTCGCATCGAACCCGCCCGCTGCGCGCAGGGCGCTGGCGCGGAAGGCCTGGGCATAGCCGCCCGCATGGCATTTGGCGGCGAAGCGGCGGCTCTTGCGCAGGATGAAGGCGATGCGTTGCTGCGAGTCCGCCGTGTCCTGGGGGGCGTAGAGATCGATGGCCATGACGGCGGCGGCCCTTGGGTCGCTGTCGAACAGGGCGATGACGCGCTTCACATAATCTGGGGGATAGTGGGTGTCGGCATCGCAGATGGCGACCAGCGGCGTGTCGACCCAGCTTAGCCCCATGGCCATGGCGTGGATCTTGCCCGGCGTCGGGCAGGGGAGGATGGTGGCGCGCTGGCCCAATGGCGCGGCGTGGATGGCGGCCTCCGCCGTCCCGCTGTCGGTCGATCCATTGTCGATCAGCAGCAGGCGGAAGCGCTGGTCGCTTTGCGCGGCCAGACTGTCGATGGTGGTGCCGATCCACCCTTCTTCATTGAAGAAGGGCAGGATGATGGTGAGCAGCGGCATCAGGCGGCTCGGACCGATGACAGGGGGATCACCTTGTCGCGCCGACGATGGGCGAGTTCAGCGATCACCGCCGCGGCGCGCTCCGACGAGGGGCGGCCGTCCAGGTCGAAGCTCTCCGCGAACAATCTTTCCTGGATCGGGCGGTAATGGCTTTCGTGCAGCGCCTTCGCTCGATCCAGCGCCGGGCCGAGTTCGTGCGGGCTGGAAATCACTTCTCCCGCCTGCCAGTGCGCGAAATTGGGATCGCCCTGCCAGTCGATGCCGTGGCTGTTGAGGAAGATGCAGGGCCGGGGCCGCAGGAGGAATTCATAGACCTGGCTGCTGGCGTCCCCCAGATAGAGGTCGGCCAGCAAGGTATAGCTCATGTCGGTTGAGGCGCGGCTGCCAAGGTCGATATGGATATTGTCGCCGTGCAGATAGCGCTTGTCGATCATGCCCGCCCGGTTGACCGTCAGCTTGTCGATGGTGACGATGAAGGGCCGCTCGAACAGCATGACATGGGGGGCGAAGATCAGTTCCTGCTCGTCATGCCGCAGAAAATGGTCCAGCACCTGTCGGCCATGGCTGTACCATGAGGACAGATGCGGCGAGCAATGCGGGTTGTAGAGGGTGATCGGCCGTTCGCGGAAGAAGCTTTGGCTGCGTCCGGCCTGACGGACCATGTCGAACTTGGGATAGCCGACGATGCTGATCGCTTGAGGATCGACCCCCGCTTCGGCAATCAGGCGGCGGCGGATCTTCTCGCCGGAACAGAGGACATGGTCGAAACCGGCGCTGGCCTTGTCGAAGCCGATGGCCCGGTCCCCGGCGCCGTGGCGGGTGTGCACCATGAAGAGATTGTCGAGGCCATAGCGCGTCTTGAGCAGCAGCGAGGTCTTTTCCGCGACGATCAGCATGTCGAGGCTGCGGAAAAAATCCAGATTGTCGCGATAGAAGAGCAGCTTGGCCGCAGGGAGCAGCTTGCCCAGCAGCCCCGCAATGCGTTCCGAACGGGGCGTCAGGGACAGCCGGACATGCTGGATCGACGAACCCAGCATCGGTCCGGCCAGCCGCTGCACCTCCGCCGCCAGCCGGTCGTTGGTGGTGGCGACGATGATCTCGCCGGGAAAGCCGCCGCTCGCCAGAGCCATGGCGATCGGCAAGCTATGGGCGACCTGATGAATCTGGTCGTGGTTGAACAGAAATCCAATGCGCATGGGACGACGACGCCACGCCCCGGCCACCACCGCAGTTGCAATTTGTCGTGCGCGAAATTTTTTTGTCAGGCGGCTGCGTCGCGGCACCGCAACGTTGCGACGGAGGCGAGCATCATCACGCCGGCAGCGAAAGCCATGGTCCAGATCGGCTCGGTCGGGAAGAAATGCCGCATGATCGTGCCCATGACGGTCGCGACCAGCAGTTGCGGGATCACCACGAAGGCGTTGAACAGGCCCATATAGATGCCGAGCTTCGCCTGCGGCACGCTGGAGGCGAGCATCGCATAGGGCATGGCGAGGGTGGAGGCCCAGGCGATGCCGATGGCGACTTCCGACAGCAGCAAGGCTTGCGCATCACGCAGGAACAGGAAGGAGAGGAAGCCCAGCGCGCCGAGCATCAGAGCGATCGCATGGGTCTGCGCCTGGCCGATGCGGCGGGCGAGCGGTTGGAGCAGGAAGGGCGCGGCGAAGGCGGCGACGCCATTATAGGTGGCGAAGAGGATGCCGACCCAGTTTCCGCCTTCATTATAGGCTGCGCTCGCCGGATCTGCGGAGCCGAAGACATATTGGGCGACGACCGGCGTGGTGTATATCCACATGATGAACAGCGCCGACCAGGTGAAGAACTGGACGAGCGCGAGGCGCTTCATCATGTCGGGCATGGCCGCGAAATTGCCGACGACATGGGTGAGCAGATTATCGCTGCGGCCTTGCCTTTGCAGCCAGCGCGCCGCCATCCGCGCCGCGCCATAGGTGGCGAGCAGGCCGCCGAGCAGATAGAGTTCCTTCTCCAGCGCCCAGAGACGGACGAACGCGATGACCGCCAGTCCGGCGAAGATCCAGAGCGGGCCGCCTGCGGGAATGGGCGGCGCAGTGACCGCTCCTGATTCTTCTTCTATTGGCTCGAAGCGGGCCATCTGTTCGGGCGAATATTCGCGGGTTGTTAGAACGGTCCACAGCACGGCGAGAAACAGTGCCGCGCCGCCGATATAAAAGCTGATCCTGACCGTATCGGGAATGCCCGAACCGACCGCGACATTGGCGACGCCCAGCCGGTCCAGCAGCCATGGCGTGGACGAGCCGATGACCGCCCCCGCACCGATGAAGGCGGTCTGGAGCGCATAGCCTGCCATATGCTGCTCCTTCGCCAGCATGTCCCCGACAAAGGCGCGGAACGGCTCCATCGAAACGTTGAGCGAGGCGTCCAGCACCCAAAGCATCATCGCGGCGGCCAGCAGGCTCGGCGCATTGGGCATGCCGAACAGCGCCAGCGCCGCGAACAGCGCACCCGCGAAGAAATAAGGCCGCCGCCGCCCGAAGCGGCACCATGTCCTGTCGCTATAATGGCCGATGATCGGCTGGACGAGCAGCCCGGTCAGCGGCGCCGCGATCCACAGCAGCGCCAGATCGTCCAGACTCTCGCCCAGCGACTGGAAGATGCGGCTCATATTGGCGTTTTGCAGGGCAAAGCCGATCTGGATGCCGAAAAAGCCGAAGCTGATGTTCCACAGGCCCCAGAAGCCTTGGCGGGGGCGGCTAAGGGGAGGCGGGCTGTTATTAGTTTGATCCATACATCCTCAGCCTGTTTACGCAGCTAGCTTTCCTTGAAGAACTCCGTGCTCCTGCGAAGGCAGGAGCCCAGCTCTGCCGTCTGAACTGGGTTCTCACGAGCCACTCGTCTCGTTCGAATGCCTACGCAGGAACACGGCGCGTCCAGAATTTACCGTTTGCCCTTCCCACCGCTCGCCACGAAGCGGATCGCCTGACCGCCCCCCGGCGCCAGATCGATGCTCAGCACGTCGCCCTTCTTCACAGCCTTCTTCTCGATCACGATGGCATGGCGCGCCTCGGTGCGATAGTCCGCCCCCGGCCCGTCCCGATAAATCTCCGCCACATAAGACCGCCCGGCATCCAGAAAGTCGAGCTTCACCTGACTTGACCGCGCTTCCTCATCCCCGATCGCGCCCAGATACCAGTCATTGCTGCCCTTGGCCTTGCGCGCGATGGTGACATAATCGCCCACCTCGCCATTCAGCACGCGGGTATCGGACCAGTCGGTCGGCACATCCTTGATGAACTGGAAGGGGCCGGGATATTTGGCGTAGTTCTCCGGCGTATCGGCCGCCATTACGAAGGGCGAATAGAGCACCACATAGAGTGCCAATTGCTTCGCAACCGTCGACTGGATCGCGCTCCCCTCGGAACCGGAGAGGCTGAGTACGCCCGGCGTGAAGTCCATCGGCCCGCCCAGCAACTGGGTGAAGACGAGGTTCGCTTCATGCTCGGGTGGGTTCTTGCCGCCGATCCAGGCATTATATTCCATGCCGCGCCCGCCTTCACGCGTCACCCAATTGGGGTAGGTGCGGCGCAGGCCCGTATCCTTCACTGGCTCATGGCTGTCGATGCTGACCTTGTACTTGGCGGCAGTCTGCACGACGCGGAGATAGTGGTTCACCATCCACTGACCCTCATGCCATTCGCGATGCTGGGAGCCGTCGGGATCGATCCGCTCGATCTGCCCGGCATCGGTGACATAGCCGGTCTTCACCACCTGTTCGCCATGCTTGGCTGCCCACGCAAACGCGCTGTCCAATTGGCCGTCATAATGGCTGGCGGAGCCGCCCGTCTCATGATGGCCGATCAAGGTAACACTCTTCGACTTAGCATAAGCGGCCAGCCCATCGGCGTCGAAATCCTCGGTTGGCTGGGAGAAGTTCATATCCTTGCCATTGCCGAACCAGTTGCCGTCCCAGCCGATATTCCATCCCTCGACCAGCACGGCGGGGATGCCGCTGGCAGCTGCGAAGTCGATGTAACGGCGGACATTGGCCGTGGCCGCGCCATGTTTCGGCCCCCGCGCCCAGCTCCAGTCGCCTTTGATCATGTTCCACCACACGCCGACGAACTTGCCCGGCTTGATCCAGCCCGACACGTCGCCCAGCTTATTGGGTTCGTTGAGGTTCAGGATCATGTGGTTCATGTAAAGCCCCGCCGCATCGTCCGCGATGGCGATGGTGCGCCATGGCGTCGAGAAACCGGCGTCGCGTGACACCTTGGGAGCGCCGGAGCCGGGCGTCAGCGTAGCGCGGAAAGTGTTGCCCTGCGCACGGGCGAGGTTCATCCCGGCATAGTCGACCAGAGCCGCCTCATGCAGTGCGACATGGGTGCCGCTGGCGAGCTTCACCGTCATCACCGTCTGCGCGGTGCCGACCGCGTCGAGCGGCGTCCTGTTATAGAGATATTCCTCCCGGTTCCACTCGAAGGCGGGCTTCCACCAGGCGGTGCCGCCCTCCGCGAAGGCAAACTGTGTCAGTTCCTCCGCGATATTGGCGTGATGCAGATGGAGCTGATCCGGCAGCGTGTAGCGGAAGGCCACGCCATCGTCGAACAGGCGGAAGGTCACATCCATCTCGCGCTGAAGATCGCTCTTCTCGCGGAAGGAGAGGCGGATTTCATTGTGATGGTCGCGGATACTGGACCATTCGCCCCAGGGTTGGGTCCATGTCGTGTCGTTCTTGCCCGTCTTGCTGTCGGCCAGCGTCAGGTTGCGCTCGATCTTCGGCGCGTCGGTGAACAGGAAACCGAGGCGGCTGTCCGCGATCAGCGCCTTCCCATCGCGCTGCACGGCGTAGCTGGGGCGGCCTTCATTATCGAGGCTGACGGTCAGCGTGATGCGGCCATCGGGGGAGGCGGCCTTGGCTACCACATCAGCACGGGCGATGGCCGGGGCGAGCGAGAGCGCAAAAAGGGGCAGCGCGAGCGCGGTCAGTTTGTTCATGAGAATTCCTTTTAGGCGTGCGCGACAAGACCGGAGGCTGGGGGGAAATGCCATGCTTCGATCCCGCCGGTGGACAGCAGCACCTGCCAATGTCCCTGCGGCGTCCATGTCACGGGCTTGTCGCCAAGGTTGAAGACGCAAAGCATCCGTTTGCCCTCATGAGCACGCTCGAACGCCAGCAGTTCATCAGACGCGTCGAGGAAATCGATGGTCCCGATACGCAAGGCCAGCGATCCGTTGCGCAGGGCAAGAACCCGCCGCGTCCAGTGCAGCAGGGAATCCGGCTGCGCTTCCTGCACATCGACGGCCAGCGCCCGATGGGCTTCCCCGACCGGAAGCCAGGGCTTGGCGTCGGAAAAGCCCAGATATTTCGCATCCGCCTGCCAAGGCATCGGCGTGCGCGCACCGTCGCGGGAGAGAGTCAGCGGCCAGTTGGCGATGGCTTCAGGATCCTGCAAATCCTCGAAAGCGATGTCGACCTGCGGCAGCCCCAATTCCTCGCCATAATAAAGGAAGATATTGCCGCGCAGGCAGGCGAGCAGCAGCATCTTCATCCGGCAATAGGCGTCCGGCTCCACCCCCTTGGCCCAGCGCGACACGGCACGCGGCGCGTCATGATTTTCGAACGCCCAGCTCGGCCAGCCGCTGTGGGTTTCAGCCGGCCATTTGACGAGCGCCGTCCTGAGGAATTCGGCGGTCAGCTCCGGCGCATAGAGGAAGTCGAAACCATAGGCCGTATTCAGCCTGCCATCGCCCTGCGTGAAGGTCTTCATCTCTATATCGCTGTCATCGCCGCCGACTTCGGCCACGGTGAAACGGTCCGCATATTCGTCGAAGACTTGACGAACCTTTTCCAGAAACAGCGGAATATTGGGATGGCTCTGGCTGTACTTCTTGATCTGGAAGTCGAAGGGACGCGTGCGTATCTTGCCATTATCGGGGGCGGGTGGATTGTCGCGCAGTTTCGGATCGTGCATCGAATGGTTGATCGCGTCGATGCGGAAGCCATCCACGCCCCGGTCCAGCCAGAAACGGATGATGTTGAACACGCTGTCCTGCACTTCGGGATGATGCAGGTGCAATTGCGGCTGCTGCGCCAGGAACTGGTGCATATAATATTGGCCGCGCCGCGCATCCCAGGTCCAGGCCGGGCCGCCGAACACCGACTGCCAGTTGTTGGGTGGCGATCCGTCCGGCTTGGGATCGGCCCAGACATACCAGTCAGCCTTGGGATTGTCGCGGCTGGAGCGGCTCTCGATGAACCAGTCATGCTCTTCGGATGTATGCGCCCAGACCTGATCGACGATGATGCGCAGGCCGAGTTCATGCGCCCGCGCCACCAGCGCGTCGAAATCCGCCAGCGTGCCGAAGATCGGATCGACATCGCAATAATCCGACACGTCATAGCCGAAATCGCGCATCGGGCTCTTGAAGAAGGGGGACAGCCAGATCGCGTCCACGCCCAGCGACGCCACATAGGGCAGATGGGCGGTGATGCCCTTGAGGTCGCCAATGCCGTCGCCATTGGAATCGGCAAAGCTGCGCGGATAGATCTGGTAGATGGCGGCGCCGCGCCACCAGGGGAGGTTTTGGTCGGTCATTGGGGAGAGGCACTCCGGGCAACGCAGATGCTGTAGCTGAGAGGGGGAAGGGAGACGGCGATGCTGCCGGGGGCGGAGGCGCTGGCGGCGCATTCGGTTCCGGCCAAAGTAGCGAAACGGTCGGAACGGACATCGACCTCGACCTGCGCCTTGATCGGCGCGGTCGATGTGTTGAAGGCGATCAGCGTTTCCGCGCCGCTCTCGGGATCGAAGCGGGACAGCGCGAAAAGGCCCGGCTGGTCGCCCCGCGCCCGGATGACCTCCTTACCGCGCCGCAAGGCCGGGTGGGCGGTACGCAGGCGGGCGAGCACGGCGATCTCCCGATAGAGCGGATGGCCAATGTCGAAGCGCGGCGTCGCCATGGTGGCATCGGTGCCGATCAGGCGATTGTCATTATAGTTCGCGACTTGGCTGCCGAACATATCCTCCCGAGCGTCCTGATCGCCGCCGTCGCCCACAAAACCCTGCTCGTCGCCATAATAGATGGTCGGCACGCCGCGCATCGTCAGCAGCATGGCGTTGGCCAGCATCACCCGGCGCAGCACTTCATCCTCGCTCGCCTGCGGAAAGGCGCGCCGCACGAAAGTCGAAAAACGCCCCGCATCATGGTTGCTGACGAAGGTCGGCAAGGTCCGCGCCGTTGCCTCGCCATCGCGATAAAGCGCATCGCCCGCCAGCATCCGCTCCCATGTCGCGGTCGCGCCGCTGCCCGCGACCGTCTCCAGCGCCGCCTGCCGGAAAGCGAAGTCCAGCACTGCCGGAAAGCCGCCTTCCTTGGTATGCCAGGCGAGCGGCCCCGCATCGACCGTCTCGACATAGACCTCCCCGAAAATATGGAAATTGGGGATGCCTTTCGCCCTGGCGCGGGCCTGCATGGCGGGAACGAACATCTGCCAGAAATGCGGATCGACATGCTTGGCCGTGTCCACCCGGAAGCCGTCTATGCCGAAGCGGTCGATCCAGCCGCCGAAAATCTCGATCATGCCCGCAATCACGCGGGGGTTCTCGGTCATCAGATCGTCCAGCCCGGCAAAGTCCCCCATGGTCGCGCTCTCGCCCGAATAGGTCGTTTCCCCGCGATTATGATAATGAAGCGGATCGTTGAGCCAAGCCGGAACTTTCATCCGCTCCTCGCCCCTGGGGATAGTGGGCGTATAGGCGTAGGATGGATCGGTCAGCTTCGCGAAATTCGCTTCGCCATGGTCCTGATCGCCCGCGAAACCGGCATTGATCGCTTTCCCCCCGACACCACCCTGCCGCTGATAGGGATAATCGGCGCGCGAACGATAGGGGCAGGGCTTGCCCGCGCACTCCCGATACTGGATCACATCAGCCGTGTGGTTGGCAATGATGTCCATATAGACCTTCATCCCCCGGCGATGCGCGGCTTCTACCAGAGCGGCGAAATCGGCGTCGGTGCCGAAATGCGGGTCGACATGGGTGAAGTCGGTGATCCAATAGCCATGATAGCCCGCGCTTTCCTGACCCTTCGGCCCCTGCACCGGCTTGTTGCGGAAGATCGGTCCGACCCAGATGGCGGTGGCGCCTAGCCCCTGAATATAGTCGAGGCGGCGGATCAGCCCTTTCAGGTCGCCGCCATGATAAAAGCCCTTGGAGGTGGGATCATAGCCGGTGACCAGCCGGTCCCCCTTCATGCCTCCCTTGTCGTTGGACTTGTCGCCATTGTCGAAGCGGTCGGGCAGGAGGAAATAGATGACCTCATCCTCCGGCAGCCGCGCCTGGAAATCGGATGGCTCGGCGGCGAGCAATGAGGCAGGGGCAGCCAAAGCGGCCAGCGCGGCAAACAGCGATGCTTTCCTTCCGCGCATGGAACGTGCCTCCCCTACCGCTTCTGGCTTGATTGCAGCGGCTTTCATAGGGGTCTTAGTCGGTTCGCACCCACCGGGCCAAGCAGCCGACATACGTATTCAGAGCGGCTGTCTTTCCAATGACGAAGGGCAGGCGTAAGATAAGGCGATGGCCGTCAACGAAAAACCAACGTCCTTCGACATCGCCACGCTCGCAGGGGTTTCCCAGCCGACCGTGTCCAGGGCTTTGCGCGGCGACCGCACCGTCAGCGAAGGCACCCGCAAGCGGATAGAGGCCATCGCCCGGCAGCTCAACTATACCGTGGACAAGAACGCGTCCTCGCTGCGCCGGGGCAAGAGCAACACGCTGGCGCTGCTGTTTTTCGAGGATCTGTTGCCCGACGAAAGCTATATCAACCCCTTCTTCCTCTCGATGCTGGGACCGATCCTGCAAACCTGCGCCAAGCGTGGCTATGACCTGCTGACCTCCTTCCAGCAACTTTCGACCGACTGGCATGTCGATTATGAGGACAGCCGCAAGGCCGACGGGATCATCCTGCTCGGCTATGGCGATTATGAAACCTACCGCGCCCGGCTGGAGCAACTGGTGGCGCAGGGCACGCATTTCGTGCGCTGGGGATCGGTCGACCCCAATGCGCTGGGCATGACCATCGGCTGCGACAACCGGCAGGGCGGGCGCGACGCGGGGCGCCACCTGATCGAACGGGGACGCCGGAACATCGCCTTTCTGGGCGATGCGTCGAGCCGCTATCCCGAATTTCGCGACCGCTATGCTGGCCTCACGGAGGTGATGCGAGAGGCGGCCTTGCCGGTCGACCTTGGCCTGCATGTCGATGCGCTCTCGACCGAGCAGTCGGGGTATGAGGCCGCCAGGCGCCTGATCGCACGTGGCCTTTCCTTCGACGCGATCTTCGCGGGTTCGGACCTGATCGCCATCGGCGCGATGCGGGCGCTGGACGAAGCGGGCATGAGCGTGCCGCAGGATGTCGCGCTGATCGGCTTCGACGACATCCCCGCCGCCAGCCTCACAAGACCGCCGCTGACGACCATCGCACAGGACTATCTGCACGCGGGCGAGGTGCTTGTGGATGCGCTTATCGGGCAGATCGACCGCAAGCCGCTGGAGCCTACGTTGCTCGTGCCAAGGCTGGTCACGCGCATGACGGCATAGTTTGCGTAGTTAACGTGCTCCTGCGAAGGCAGGAGCCCAGTCCCGCCGTTTGAACTGGGCTCCTGCCTTCGCAGGAGCACATCATTTTTGCAGGTACAAAAAGGGAGGACCGCCACCCCTGAAAGGGGCGGCGGTCCGGGGGAGAACTGCCTGCGTGCAGTCAGGCAGATCGGGGACTTTAGAACTTGTACGTTAGGCCCAGATAATAGTCCCGGCCATAGCGCTGATAGTCGATCACCTGCCGGGGGTCGTCATTCTGATAGGTGACAAAGGGCTGATCGGTCAGGTTCTTGCCCTGCAACAGGATCGATAGTCCCTGAAGCGGCCCCGACTGGAACTCATAGCCGATCTGCGCATCGAGAATCCCTTCCGCCTTGGCTGTGCGGAAGGTCGGCGCCGCAGACAGCCCCGCCACTTCGCCCAGGAAGGAGGAACGATAGCGATAGCTCACCCGCGCCTGAAAACCGTTCTTCTCGAAATAGGCGGTGCCGCTGGCGACCCATTTCGACAGGCCGGGCAAGGTAACGCTTTCGGTCGGATTGCTGCCATATTCGACCTCGCTATGCGTATAGGAACCGCTGGCGAAGATGCCGAAGCCGTCGAGCGCCGGGCTGAACAGCTTGAAGGGCAGCGACGCGGTCGCCTCGACGCCCATGATCGTGCCCTTGCCGGTGTTGGCGGGCGCCTTGAGCAAGCCGATAGTGCTGCCCTGCTGCTGCACGATGGCCTGAGCCGCAGGCGGCAGCGTCGAAAGCGCGCCCGAGAAGTCATAGGCGATATTGTTGTTCGGATCGACGAAGTCGGTCAGGTTCTTGAAGTAACCCGACACCGACACATAGCCGCCGCCCCGGAAATATTTCTCCAGCGACAGATCGATATTGGTCGACTGATAGGGCCGCAGCATGATGTTGCCGCCGTTCGAGCTGAACGGGCTATATTGAGGGTCCGATCCCAGGCCGACCTTCGACAGGTCGACGCTGAATTCCTGATTGACGCGTTCCTGGTCCAGACGCGGACGCACCATGGTCTGCGCCGCGCCCAGCTTGACGAAGAAGCTCGGCTCCAGCTCGACGGAAATCTGCGCGCTCGGCAGGACGTTGGTGTAGCTGTCCTTGCCCGACACCGGCAGTACGGTCACGACGCCGTTGGCGAAGTTGGAAATCGTGCCGGTTGATGCCTGCCGCGAATGGATCACCTGCACGCCGATCGCGCCCTTCAGCGGCTTGCCGCCCAGTTCCCCGTCCATGCTGAGCTTCGCATAGCCGGTGAACACGTCTTCCTTCACCACATTGTCGCGGACCAGCGAGCCGGGGCGGTTGTCATACACCGCATCCAGCACATTGTCGTACAGATAGAGCGGGTTCAGCGTCAGCATCGCAGGCACGCCGAGATAGTCGAGCGAGACGTTCGATCCCAGCAGCGCTTCGCTCGGCACGGCCACCGATCCCGGCGTCCCGCCGGAGACGGTGCAGTTCGTGCCGCCCGGCGGGCAAAGGAAATAGGACGTATAGGCGCTGGTCTTCTTGCGGCGGCTATAGTTGCCGCCGACTTCCCACTTGGAAAAGATGCTGCCTGAAATGTCCCCGACCAGGTTCGCGCGGAACGACTTCATGTCGTCGATGAATTTGGGCCGGTTGAGGAAGCCCGCCTGTACCACCGCCGTCGTGCCGTTGTAGCCCCAGCCATTGGGATCGGTCAGGCTGATGATGTTGGTATCGGTATAGTCCAGCGTCGGCATAATCCGGAACAGACCGTTCGACTGTCGCTCGACCCGGACAGTATCCGGCACACCCGAACGCAGATAGCCGGTGCCCGAATAAGTCTCCAGCAGGAAGTCGGTACGCTTGGCCCGCGACCAGCTTGCATCGACATTGAGCTTCAGCGTGTTGTTGAGGCGGATATCATTGTTCCAGCCCAGCGAGATCGTATCCGCCTTGCGCTTGTTATAGTCGTTGCGCTGCACACCATAGACATTGCTGAAGGTGGCGCCAGTAACGAAACCGTTTTCGACCGTCTCGTCGCTGACGCCGACATTGCTGCCCCAGACCAGCGGGAACTCGATGCCGCGCAGCCGCTGCTCCTCCTCGAAATGGGAAGCCAGCACGTCGAAGGTCGAATGGAAATTGTCGCTCGGTTGCCATTCCAGCGTGCCGACCGCGCCATAGCGCTTCAACAGGTTCGACTGCACATAGGGCTTGGCGCCGCCGATGATGAGGTTGCCGCTGGCATCGGTCGGATAGCCCCAGGCATTGAACCGTTCATCCTGCGAAGGCGTCTGCGAGGCGGAAAAGCCCAGCGACAGGCCCAACGTGTCGTCCGCAAACTGGTCGATATAGGTGGCTGAGGCGCGATAGCCGTAGCGCTTGCCGTCGGGATTGAGCTTGTCCATCCCGTTCATCTGACCGCGCAGCGACAGGGCGACGACCCGGTCCTTCTTGTCCAGCGGGCGCAGCATGCGCAGGTCGACCGTACCCGAAATGCCCGCCGCGATCAGCGCCGCGTCGGCGCTCTTGTAGACATTGACGTTCTGGAAGAATTCGGACGGATATTGGTCATATTCGACGCCGCGATTGTCGCCCACCGTCACCTGCTCGCGCCCGTTGAGCAGCGTGGTCGAGAAGTCGGGGCCAAGCCCGCGGATCGAGAGCCTCTGGTCGCGACCCTCCAGCCTCTGGGCCGTCACGCCGGGCAGGCGCGCCAGCGAGTCCGCTATCGATACGTCCGGCAGCTTGCCGACGTCTTCGGCGGAGATCGAATCCACGATCAGCACCGAATCCCGCTTCATCTTCGCGGCGGAGGCCAGCGAGGCGCGGATGCCGGTGACGACGATCGCATCCCCCTGCGGCTCGGCCGGCGCGGCGGTTTCAGCCGTGGTCTGCGCGGAGGCAACCGCCGCGACCGACAGCGAAGCGCCAGCCAGAAGGGTGGCCCGCAGGATGGAATGATGGAATTTGTGCATATGTGGACCCTCCCCAAGACGTATTGCTTGTGTTTCTCGCCGCATCGATAGCCGCCCGGCCCATGGTCTGCACAGAATCCCACATACGTATTCAGTGGAACAAATTATCCTATTGAAAATATTTGGTAATCATGAAATCCGCATCGGTAGTCGACGGTCGACGTCCCTGTTTTCGACATGATTTTCGGGGAATTCCGTAGGGTCAAGGCCGCCCTCTTGAAACTGTCGGCGTGGCTGGCATTTTCGTCGTCGGCCGAAAGGATTTTCATGTCATATGGGCCACGACACGGAACCGGCGGGGGAAGGCCTTATGCACCCAATGCAGTTGTTCGAATTGGTGATCGTCATGCTGCTGGCGATCATCGTCCTGCATTATGCCGCGAACAAGCTGGGCCTGCCGCCTGCGGTCGCCCTGCTGGCGGGGGGCGCGCTGTTCGCCTTCCTGCCCGGCCTGCCGGTGATCTCGCTCGACCCGCAACTGGTGCTGGTGATCTTCCTGCCGCCGCTGCTGATGGACGGCGCCCGGTTCATCGCGCTACGGCACCTTCAAAGGCATATGTTCGGCATTGTCGCGCTGGCCGTGGGCGCGGTGATCTTCACCACGGCGGTCGTCGCGGCGGTGGCGCACTGGCTGGTGCCCGGCCTTCCCTGGGCAGCCTGCGCGGCGCTCGGCGCCATCGTCTCGCCGCCCGACGCCGTGTCGGCCCGCGCGGTGTTGCAGCGGGTCCATCTGCCGCGCCGTCTGTCGATCCTGCTGGAAGGGGAGAGCCTGTTCAACGACGCCAGCGGCCTTGTCCTCTTCCGCTTCGCCATAACGGCGGGCGTGACCGGCGCGTTCAGTATGGTCGATGCGCTGCAAAGCTTCGTCATGCTGGCGGCGGGCGGCGCATTGATCGGTGCCGTCATCGGCGCGCTCTGGGTGCTGACGGTCAAGCGGCTGGACGACAAATATCTGATGATCGCCTCATCGCTGCTGGCGCCTTGGGCATCCTATCTCCTGGCCGAATCCGTCCATGTTTCCGGCGTGATTGCGACGGTCACGACCGGCCTCATCTGCGGCTGGTATCAGCATGTCGTCTTCCCCGCGATGGTGCGGATGAACGGCACGGCCTTTTGGGCGGTGATGATCTTCCTGATGGAGGCGTTCGTGTTCCTCCTCATCGGATCGTCGCTGCGCGGCGTGATCGAGCGTGTGGGCGGCTTGGGCGTGGTGCTGGACGAAATGACGCTGCCCATCCTCGCGATCCTCGCCACGCTCATCGTTGCGCGGTTCGTCTGGGTATTCGGTTCGGATGCCGTGATCGCTGGGCTGAGGGCGATGGGCATATGCGGCTACAAACCGCTCGGTCCGCGTTCGGCCACGGTGCTGGGCTGGGCCGGGATGCGCGGCGTGGTGACGCTGGCGGTGGCGCTCAGCGTGCCGGAGGGTTTTCCCGGCCGCGACTTCATCCTGACCACGGCCTTCGCCGTCATCATCGGCACTGTCCTGCTGCAAGGCACGACATTGGGCGCGGTGATCCGCATGGTGAAGCTGCCCGAATCGGAAAGCGATCGCCCGCGCATGACCATGAGCGAGGCCGAAGCCGCTATGGCCCAGGCGCAGGTCCGCATCGTCGAAGTCCACGCCTATGATGCGGAAGGTACGCTGCTCCACCCGCGTCTGCTCGAACGCTATCAGCGTCACGCCGAACTCTCGGTCAGCTATGCGGGGCAGGAGGAGGAGTTTTCGGACAGGCTCCACGCCCATTTCGACCTGGTGCTGAAAGCCATCGCCGCCGGGCGGGCGGAGTTGCTGCGCCTTCACCGCACGGGAGAGATTGACGAACATACGCTTCAGGAACTGGAACGCGATCTCGATCTGGAGGAATTGAGCGCCCTGTCAGCCAAGGCCTGATGCTCGAACTTTCTGCGTTGGTTTAGGTCGTCCTCTGGGTCGGCGCGATATTTATGTCAGGCGCTGTTTTTGCCTCCACTTCGCTCTATGCTTCGCGCGCTCATGACGAACCGACCCACTCCCCGTAAACGTCACTCCGTCCCCGCCGCTTCACGGCTGATCCAGGCGGCCGAAGCGCTGTTCGCGGAGCGCGGCATCGACGCCGTCTCGATGCGCGAAATCGCCGCTGCCGCCCAATGCGGCGACACCAATGCCGTGACCTATTATTTCGGATCGAAGGACGGGCTGCTCGCCGCCATCTTCGCCGCCCGGGCCGAACAGATGGACGGCACGCGCGGCGAGATGCTGGACAGGCTGGAGGGACAGGGCAGGATCGACGATCCGCTGGCGCTGCTCGGCATATTGTTCCTGCCGCAGTTGCGCCTGATCGATGATCGCGGGCGTCATCCCTATGCCGCCTTCATGCTGCACTATGCGACGCAATATTGGTCGCTCACTCCGGCGTTGTTTGCCCAGACCCGCGACAGGGCGCCGAACCTGCTGCGTCTGATGGGGCATCTGACGGCGCTGGCCGGGCATGTGCATCCCGACATTGCCCGCAACCGCATCCTGTTGTGCAACATGATGCTGCAATGCGTGCTGGTCCGCTGGGACCATGGCGCGCTGGAGGATCGATCGGTGCCGCTGGCGCAACATGTGCGTGACGTGATGATGACGGCGCGCGCCAATCTGCTTGCTCCCTCGGGGGAAGGAGAGGGCGTACCCGCTTCGGTGGAAGATTGGTTCGCCGGATCAAGCTAGAAAAGGCATCTCCCAAGCTCAGCCCGAACGGAGGAGAGGGGAGATTAAGCACATTATCTCACCCTCACTTCAACCCTTTCCAACGCCCCATTGAACCGGCTTCCCGCACTGTCATAAGCTGCAGGATCGACCGGGCTCACCAGGTCCATCCCCACATCGAAATCTTCGGTATGCGACACCACCTGCGCAAAGGTGCGCTCGACCCGTCCCTGCGCCACCGCCTTGCCATCGACCGTCAGCGTCACATCGGCTCCACTGGTCGGCACATTCTTGTCCATCGTAAAGTCCAGCCCGACCACATGCGCGCCAGCCGCCACCGCAGAGGGGGCCACGATCCGCGTCATATGCGCCGGCGTCAGATTATAGGTAAACGCGATCCGCCCCCGATCGAAGAACAGGCTATACCCGCCAAAACGCCCGCCCTGCGCCACAAGGACGCCTTTGCCCCGCTCCGCCGGTAGGTTGATCTTGGCCGTCACCGCAAAGGACCGCCCCACCAAGGCGGGCGCTGCGCTCTCCGGAACATGACCGACCGGCGCGCTATAGCTAAACAGCGTCCGCCCCTCATTGGGATCGGGCCGTCCCTTCTGTCCACCCTCGCTGCCATGGATCGGCAGCATGTTGGACAGCGCAGCCTCCGCCCAGAACTGCTCCTTCAAGGCCTCCAGCTTTTGAGGATTCTCCGCCGCAACATCATGTGCCTCGCTGAAATCGCTGCGGACATCGTAAAGCTGCCAGGTCCGCTCATCCAGCGGCACGGGCTTGGGCGGGGTCCGCTCCCAGGGCGTCACCATCGGCGCGGTCGCGGCGACCCAACCATCCTTGTAGATGCTCAAATTCTGCGCCATCGCGGACACCTGCATCGTACGATGGGAGGGCGCGTCCTTGGCCCGAAAGCTATAGCCCATGCTGATCCCGGTGATCGGCTGCTGCGGCACGCCGTCCAATATCTCCGGCGCCTTCACGCCCGCCGCTTCCAGCACGGTCGGCATGATGTCGCTGACATGATGGAACTGGCTGCGCAGGCCACCCGCATCCTTGATATGCCCCGGCCAGGCCATCACCATGCCGTTGCGCGTGCCGCCGAAATGCGATCCATAGCGCTTGGCCCAGGGGAAGGGCGCGTTCATCGCCCAGCCCCAGCCGCCCGGCATCAGATTATAAGCGGTCTTCGTGCCGATCTCGTCAATATGGGCGAGCGCATAGGCCGGGTCTTCCTTGACTCCGCTCAGTGCCGATTGCTCGAACAGCTTGCCGTCGAAACTGCCCTCCGCGCTCGCGCCATTGTCGCCCTGAATGTAGAAGATGAGCGTATTGTCCAACTCGCCATTGTCGCGCAGTTTCTGGATCACCCGTCCGATTTGCGCATCCGCATAGGCAAGCGAAGCCGCATAAGCCTCCATATAACGGGCATAAAGCCGCTTCTGATCGGGCGTCAGGCTATCCCAGCGCGGCAGCGTGCCCGGATGCGGCGCGTCGTCGGTGCCCGGCGGAATGACGCCCAGCCTCTTTTGCCGCGCCACAGTTTCGGCGCGCAGCACATCCCAGCCGGCATCGAACTTGCCCCGGAATTTCGCCAGCCAATCGGCGGGCGGCTGGTTGGGCGCATGGGCGGTGCCGGTGGCATAATAGAGCAGGAAGGGCTTGTCGGGCGCGGCGGCGTGCTGGCTGTCGATCCAATCCATGGCATGATCGGCCAAGTCCCGCTCCAGATGATAATCGGGTTCGGCGGGCGGGGAGACGGGACTCGTATTTTCGACCAGATTGGGCTCCGCCATGCTGCTGTCGGCGCCAAGGAAACCGTAGAAATATTCAAAGCCCAGCCCCGTCGGCCAGCGATCGAACGGCCCCGCGCGGCTCATTTCCCATTCGGGGGTGATGTGCCCCTTGCCGATCATCGCGGTATTATAGCCATTTTCCTTCAATATCTGCGCCACCGTCCCGGCGCTCTTGGGAATGACGCTGTTATAACCGTCATAGCCCGTAGCCCAATTGGCGACATAGCCCATGCCAACCGCCTGCGGATTGCGTCCCGTCAGCAGAGAGGCCCGCGTGGGCGAGCAGATGGCGGTGGTATTGAACTGGTTGTAGCGCAGCCCGGCCTTCGCCAGCGCGTCGAAGGTCGGCGTCGGTACTGGCCCGCCGAAGGTGCTGCTGGACCCGAAGCCCACATCGTCGGTCATGATCAGCAGGATATTGGGCGCGCCCTTGGCCGCGCGCACCGGCTGCGGCCAGACGGGCGGGGAGGATTCGGCGGGCGTCCGGCCATAGATCTTCTGCGCAGGCGTATCCTGCGCGGCGGCGGGCAGCGGGGTGAGCGCCAGCAGGGGCAGCGCGGAGATCGCCGTCCGGAAAAGTGCGGCCGATGAGCGGGCGTACGGCATGGCCACTCCTTGTCGCGGCTGGGCGCAAAAATATTTCACAGCAGTGCATATTTTATATTAACGCAGGTGATTGAAGTCAAGCGTCATGCGCAGAGATTGCCCTTGTCGCAAGCCGCCCGCGACACCATATTCCGGGGTGCAATATGTTGCGCAGCGAGGCGAGCCATGGAAAAGCGGCTACTCCAGATCGAGAAAGCCTGGGAGCAGGCGCTCGGAGATATTTTTCAGCCCTATGTCGACCTGAAACGCGAACCCACGGCCAAGGCCATGGACGCCTTTCGCGCCGTCTTGGGGTCGTCCAGCGACAATGACATCCGTCGACATATCGCCAGGACGGCGGCCCGGCAGGGATCGACATTTCTCAGCCGCTATCTGGTCGAGGAAGACTGGCGGCGGTCTTGAGCTGATTGGGGGAAAGCCAATTCTATCCCCAACCGTCACCCTGAACTTGTTTCAGTATGACGAGGAGAAATATACTGCGGTTCCTTGCTCTTATCATCGGGCCGCGATCGCCTTGGGCTGAGGCAAAGGCGGCGCGCCCGATCCCAAAGTGGCAAGATATTTGATCACCGCCGCCCGATCTTCCGGCTTGCGCAGCCCGGCGAAGCTCATCTTCGTCCCCGGCACGTCCCGCCCCGGCGAGGCTAGGAAGGCGAACAGATTCTCGTAACTCCAATTGCCCTTATGCGCCTGCATGGCGGGCGAATAGGCAAAGCCCCCATGGCTTGCCACTGGCCGCCCGACCACGCCCCACAGGTTCGGCCCGATGCGATTGGGGCCGCCCTGGGTGAAGTCATGACAACTCATGCATAGTTGCACCTTCTGCTTCCCCGCGCCCGCATCCGCACCGGCGAGCAAGGCGCCCAGATCGGGCGGCGGAGCCACCGTCGCACCGCCGCTGCCCTCCACAGGCGCCGGCGTCTTGCCCCGCATGTCCCGGTGATAGGCGATCACCCGGCTGCCTTCGCCAGCTTCCGTAAAGCTGGCGGGCCAGTCGCGCTGGATCGAGGCCATGTCGACGCGCGGGGGCATGTCGTCCGTCGGTTTGTAGGCCAGTGCCCCCGGCCTGCTTTGGGTGTAGAGCTTGTCGCTGAACCATCCCAGCCCCAGCAGCGTCACCGCCGCCCCCGCGACGCACAGCCCCACCGCCATCCCGCGCATCCGGCCCATGGCTCAACCCCCTCCGCCCATGAAGATCGCGCGCGTCCAGAAGGCGTAGTTCGCCTCGATCGTCATGATCCGCACCAGCACCAGCAGCACCAGCGGCGGCACCAATATCGCATAGATCAGCGACAGCCGCTCCCATGCCATGTGCATGAAGATCGACACGATCAGCCCGGCCTTCAGCAACATGAAGATAATGATCAGCGTCCAGCGGACGATCCCCTGCACATGCAGATAATCGACCAGATAGGACATGGCGCTCAGCAGGAACAGCAGACCCCACACTTTGAGGTACAGGCTGATCGGATGCTGCTGGCCTTCATGGGCGGCTGACGACGGATTGTCCTGCATGGATTTGCCTCACCACAGATAGAAAAAGGCGAAGATGAACACCCAGACGAGATCGACGAAATGCCAGTAAAGCCCGGCGATCTCGACCGCCGAATAATCGCCCGACTTTTCATAATGGCCCCGCGCCACCTTGGACGCGATGATCAGCAGCAATATGACGCCGCAGGTCACGTGCAGGCCATGAAAGCCGGTGATCATGAAGAAACTGGCGCCAAATTGCGGCGCGCCCATTGGGTTGCCCCAGGGGCGGACGCCTTCCTCGAAGATCAGCTTGGTCCATTCGAAGGCCTGCATCCCCACGAAGGTCGCGCCGAACAAAGCGGTCAGGACCATAAGAGCCGCCGTTTTCCGCCGGTCGCGGCGATAGCCGAAATTGACCGCCATCGCCATGGTGCCGCTGGAACTGATCAGCACGAAGGTCATGATCGCGATCAGGATCAGCGGGATGTCCTGCCCGCCGATATTGAGCGCGAACACTTCTGCTGTATTGGGCCAGGGCAGCACGGCGGACGAACGCATCGTCATATAGCTGGTCAGGAAGCAGGAGAAGATGAAGGTGTCGCTGAGCAAGAAGATCCACATCATCGCCTTGCCCCAATGGGTATGGCGGAAGACTTCCTGATCGGCGGACCAGTCGGCCGCGATCTCCCGCAGGGCAGGGGCGATGACTTCTCTGTCCGATAGTGTTTGGGCCGATAGTGTTTGGGCCGATATGCCTTGAACCATGGCGATACATCCTCAAGTCGACAGCAGCAAAGCGACCAGAACCAACCAGATGATCAGCAGAAAATGCCAATAGAAGGCGCATAGGGCGATATTGCGCATATTCGCCGCCGCCAGTGCGCGCCCGGCGGCAATCAGCCCGCCCACTATGTGGAGGCCATGTAGCGCCGTCAGCAGGTAGAAAAAGGCATTGGCCGGATTGGCGGACAGATAATAGCCCGCCGCCTGATAATGTTTCCACAGCAGCAACTGCCCGGCGAGGAACAGGAATCCCAGCGCGGCCCCCATCATCGCGGCGCGGAGCATCCTTTCCCGTCGCGCCATCTCCCACGCGATGCTGCTCGCCACCAGCACCAGAGTATTGATCCAGAGCAATGGCGGATCGGGCATCGGCTTCCAGTCGCTGCCATGCCCCATCCCGCCATGCAGGCCCATGCGCATCAGATAGGTCGCCACCAGCAGCGAAAACATCACCATGGCCACGGCGAAATAGGCCAGCATCCCGACCGTTCCCGCAGAGGGGCGATCCCGCTCGACCGGTTGACCCGTCTCCCAGCTTTTCTCGGCAAGGCGCGCAAGAATGCTCATGCGCGTGGTTCCGTCTGGGGAATGAAGTCGCGTTCCGCTCCCGGTACGCTGTAATCATAGGCCCAGCGATAGACGACCGGCAGATTCGGTCCCCAATTGCCATGGGCAGGCGGCGTGTCGGGGGTCAGCCATTCCAGACTGGCCGCACCCCATGGATTGGGATCGGCCTTCGGTCCCCGGAACAGGCTCCAGATCATATTGAAGAAGAACAGCCCCTGCGCGGCGAACACCACCAGCGCCGCTATGCTGATCCATTCATTGGCCAGGTGCACGGACGGCGGGATGAAGGCGGTCTCGCCCAACGCATAATAACGGCGCGGCACGCCCAAAATGCCGAGATAATGCATCGGCAGGAAAATCGCATAGACGCCCAGGAAAGTGATCCAGAAATGGAGTTTCCCCAAAGTGTCATTCCACATCCGTCCGAAAATCTTGGGATACCAGTGATAGATGGCGCCGAAGATCACCAGCACCGGCGACACCCCCATCACCATATGGAAATGCGCGACGACGAAGAAAGTGTCGGACAACGGCACGTCGACACTGACATTGCCCAGGAACAGTCCCGACAACCCGCCATGGATGAAGGTGAAGATGAAGGCGATGGCGAACAGCATCGGCACGCGCAGATGGATGTCGCCGCGCCACAGGGTCAGCAGCCAGTTATAGACCTTGATCGCGGTCGGAATGGCGATGATCAGCGTCGACGTGGCGAAGAAGAACCCGAAATAGGGGTTCATGCCGCTCACATACATATGATGCGCCCAGACGAGGAAACTCAATGCCCCGATGATGACGATAGCCCAGACCATCATGCGGTATCCGAAGATGTTGCGCCGCGCATGGACGCTGATCAGGTCCGACACGATGCCGAAGGCGGGCAGGGCGACGATATAGACTTCGGGATGGCCGAAGAACCAGAAGAGATGCTGGAAAAGGAGCGGACTTCCGCCTTGCGTGTCGGTGATCGTCCCCATGGACTGCATGGTGGGCATGAAGAAGCTGGTGCCGGCGAAATGGTCGAACAGCATCATGATGGCTGCGACGAACAACGCCGGGAAGGCGAGCAGGCCCATGACGGACGCGGTGAAAATCCCCCATACCGACAGCGGCATCCGCATCAGCGTCATGCCCTTGGTCCGCGCCTGCAACACCGTGGTCACATAATTAAGCCCGCCCATGGTGAAGGCCGCGACGAAGATGGCGAGGCTCACCAACATGGTCGCGATGCCCCATTGATGCCCCGGCGTCCCCTCGCTGATCGCCTGCGGCGGATAGAGCGTCCAGCCCGCGCCCGTAGGCCCGCCCGGTACGAAGAACCCCGCCACCAGCACGATCACCGACAGCAGATAGAACCAGTAGCTCAGCATGTTGACGAAGGGGAACACCATGTCCCGCGCCCCGACCATCAGCGGGATCAGATAATTGCCAAAGCCCCCCAGCAACAGCGCGGTCAGCAGATAGACGACCATGATCATGCCGTGCATTGACACGAATTGCAGATAATTGTCGGGCTGGATCGCTGGAAAAGCGCCGGGAAAGCCCAGTTGCAACCGCATCAGCGCCGACAGCAACAGCGCCACCAGCCCGATGGAGATGGCGGTCACGCTATATTGGATGGCGATGACCTTGTGATCCTGGCTCCAGACATATTTGGTGACCCAGCTATGCGGATGATGCAGCGGGCGCAGGTCGTCAGCCAAAGTGGTAGCCATCAGCGAATGCTCCAGGAGGCGGGCACGATACAGGCGTTAGCCTTGATGATCAGGATCGACATGGCCGCAGGCGGCGCGTCGGCCAGAATTTGCGCGAAACTCGTCTGCTGGGCCTGCCACGCCGCAAAGGCCTTGGGCGACTCCACGACCACCTTGCCGCGCATCGCATGATGCCCCGTGCCGCACAGCTCAGCGCAGAGAATGTCGAACGTGCCGGTCTTGGTCGGGGTCAGCCAGAAATAGGTGACGATGCCTGGCACCAGGTCCATCTTGGCGCGGAATTCCGGCACATAGAAATCGTGCAACACATCCTTAGACCGCAGCACGATCTTCACCGGCTTGCCGACGGGCAGATGTAGGTCGCCGCTTTCCACCAATATATCGTCACGCCCATAGGGATCGAGCGGGTCGAGTCCCAAGCCATTGTCGGGCGTGATATATTTGACCCCCGCAGCGCCCAGCACTCCATCCGGCCCCGGATAGCGGAATGACCATTGCCATTGCTGTCCGACCGCTTCGATGACGGTGGCTTCCTTGGGCACGGACACATATTTGCCCCAAGCGGCCAGCCCCGGCGCCAGCATTCCGGCAATGCCGATGGCGGTCCAGATCGTCAGCCGCTTTTCGAGCGAACTGTTCTCCGGCTCATAATGCGCCCGATGCCCCGCGCGATGGCGATATTTCACGATCGCCCAGGCCAGGAACAGGTTCAACCCGACAAAAGCCGCAGCGCAAATCCACAGCGTCACGTCGAGCGCGGAATCGATCGATCCCCAATTGGATGCGATGGGGGTGCGCCACCAGGGACTGAACAGGTGAAAGGCAACCGACCCGACCACAAGCATGGCGATGGCTACCGCAACCGGCACAAGCCCTCTCCCCACATAGGACGCTCGCCGCCGTTCCGGCATTTTCGAGTCGTCTCGGTAATGACCGCAGGCACAACCTATAGAAAAAATGTCGATGGGGGAAGCGGTTGAGAGAAGGGAGGACGTGGCAGGCCGCTTTGCGGATATGGGGCGGGCGCAATTGGCAGGGGCGGACCTTGATAATCCCGATAATATCGTCATCCCAGAGAAAGCTGGGTTCTCGTGAGGTCAAGCTGTGCGCTATCGCCTGATATCCCAGCTTTCGCCGGGATGACGGAAATGAGATCAACTCACCATCCATTTCTCTTCGCGAGATCGAACCTTCACATGCAGTAAGCTGGAATCCCTCGTTGCAATATCACTTTTGGCTATTTTTCATTTTACTTGAAAAATTCCCAAATATATTCAAATATCTTCTTCGATATCGAAGTGTCATAATAAATAATGCTGATATATCTAAAGTTATATACTTTAAAGTATAGCTAATTTATGTTAGATAATAATATTTCATTAACCCACAATATTTAAAATCCCGCCTGTGATCCGGGCTGTTGCCCCGCGCGCAGGAAGGGAATGGAAATGTTCGGCAGATCGATCGGGCGTTTGCTGCGGGACAGGACGGGCAATGTCCTGATGATGGCGGCTGCCTCCATGCCCATATTGGTCGGCGCGGCGGGCCTGGCGACTGACACGGTGCAATGGACCCTGTGGAAGCGGCAGGTTCAGCGTCAGGCGGATAGCGCCGCGCTTGCCGGAGCCTATGCGGTGGCGCAGGGCTTCAGCGCTTCGGACAGCGCGACCTCCGACATCAGCCGTTTGTCGCTGATTACCCTGTCGCAAACGCCGACGATCGAAAACGCGCCCACCGCTGGTGCTTTCGCCGGAGATGCCCGAGCGGTGCGGGTGGTGCTGCAAACCTCGGCGGAGCTGCCCTTTTCGAAGATATTGAGGGTAAGGACACCGGTCATCTATGGCGAAGCGACTGCGGCCGTCGTGGGCAGCGGCAACTATTGCGTCGTTTCGCTAGAAAAGACGAGTGCGGTCGGCATCACGCTCCAAGGCAACGCCACGGTCAATCTGGGCTGCGGCATGGCCACCAATTCGCGCGCGTCGAACGCCGTCACGGCAGGCGGCAGCAGCACGGTGACGGCCACCCCGGTCGCGGCGGTGGGTGGGCTGTCGTCCAGTTCCAACTATGTCTCGCCGACCACGTTGCTGCCCTACAGCATACCGGTGCAGGATCCCTATGCGTCGCTGCCCACGCCCACTGCGTCGGATTTGTCAGGCTGCAATGGCAATGCCAATGTTCAGCCCAACAACAGCAAGTCCATCACGCCAGGTTGCTTCAAGAATTTCGACGTCAAGGGCACGCTCAACATGGCGCCCGGCACCTATTTCATCGACAGCACGACCTTCGACATCGGGTCGCAGGCGGTGGTCAATGGCACCGGCGTCACCATCATCCTGACCAGCGGCAACGCGGCCAACAACCCCAGCCAGATTTCGACTGTCAACATCAATGGCGGCGCAACGCTCAATCTGACGGCGCCGACGGACACGACCAACCCCTATCATGGCGTCCTCTTCTACCAAGACCGGCGCGCGCTGGATTCGGGAACCAACACGATCAACGGCAATGCGAGTTCCGTCCTGCAAGGCGCCTTCTATTTTCCCGGCCAGGCGATGTCGTTCAGCGGCACGTCGGGCATGACCACCACCTGTGTGAAGATGGTCAGCAAGCGTGTCACCTTCATCGGCAACAGCAATATCGTCAACCAATGCACCAACACGGGAGTCGATCCAATCACCGCGACAATGGTGAGGCTGGTGGGATGATGAAGCCGCTTTTCACCGATCCAACCGCCAACAGTACGGTCGAACTGGCGATCATCATGCCCGTTCTCGTCCTGCTGACCTTCATGGCGGGGGATGTCGCCATGGCGTTCAAGGCGAAGATCACGCTCCAGCGTGCGGCCGAGCGTGCGGCGCAGATGGCGACTGCGGGCGGATACAGCACCACATCCTCCAACAATTATAGCAATTTAAAGGCGGATGCCGCTTCAGCCGCCGGTGTTTCGACGAATAACGTCACCGTCACACCCACGCTGATTTGCGACAGCACGGCGCAAACCACGCCGGATTACTGCACCGCGACTCAGCAGATGAAGCGCTATGTAGCGATCACCATTTCAGGGACCTATACGCCGATGTTCGCCAAACTCGCACCCAGCAGCAATTGGTCGGCCCAGGGAATCGCGCTCACCGGTTCGGCATCGGTGCGCCTGCAATGATCCGGCTGGCGCGAGACGAGCGCGGGGCGGCGGCGATCGAATTCGTCCTTGCCGTGCCTCCTTTCATCATGCTGTTGATGGGCGCGCTCCAGCTCGGCATTATCGCCTGCGCGCGCACCGGCTTGCAACATGCGGTGGATGAGGGCGCGCGCTTTGCCAGCATCTTTCCCACGCCTTCCGACACCGACATCATCGCCAAGGTGAAGAGCCGCGAATTCGGGCTGGATCCGGCCTATACCAACGATCCGACCATTGTAACCGGGACTCAATATGGCGTTCCCTATAAGGAAATCACCATGACCTATTCCCGGCCGCTGAATTTCATCGTATACCAGACGCCGTCACTGTCGATCAGCTATACCCGCCGATCCTATTAACGGCTCAACTGGCCTCACTTACCGGACGGGCTGTCGCAGCGCCCTTCTGCTGGGCAAGGCGACTCTGCAGGGGGAGCCGTCCCGCACCCCCAGTACAGATTGTCCGCCAAATCGATGAAACTGCCGCGCTTCTTTTCCTCGTCCGCCTGCGACATGGCCATCGATCTGGGCACCGTCAACACGGTCATCTATGTGCGTGATCGCGGCATCGTACTCAACGAACCCTCGGTCATCGCGATCGAGACGCGGGACGGCATCCGCAAGGTCAAGGTCGTCGGCAACCAGGCCAAGCTGATGATGGGCAAGACGCCCAATGGCATCCAGGCGATCCGCCCTCTACGCGACGGCGTGATCGCGGACATCGATGTGGCCGAACAGATGATCAAGCATTTCATCGACAAGGCGCTGAACGGCGCCAATCGCTTCGGCCGCCGCCATGAGGTGGTGATCTGCGTGCCCACGGGCTCCACCATGGTGGAACGCCGCGCATTGCGCGATGCCGCGTCGAACGCCGGCGCCTACAGGGTCCAGCTTATCGAGGAACCCATGGCCGCGGCGATCGGCGCGGGCCTGCCCGTCACCGAACCGCGCGGCGCGATGGTGGTCGACATCGGCGGCGGCACGACGGAGGTGGCGGTCCTCTCCCTGCGCGGCATCGCCTACAGCAATTCGGCGCGCGTCGGCGGCGACCGGCTGGACGAAGCCATCGCCTCCCACATCCGCCGCACCCACAACCTCATGATCGGTGAGGCCACGTCGGAGCGCGTGAAGTGCGAGCTGGGCGCGGCGACCCCCCCTCAGGACGAAGGCCGCCGCATGATCGTGAAGGGCCGGGATCTGGTCAATGGCCGCCCGGCGGAAATGACGATCAGCGAGGCGGAGATCGTCGACGCTCTCTCCGAGCCGGTCGGCCAGATCAAGATGGCGGTGATGACCGCGCTGGAACAGACCGCTCCGGAACTGTCGGCCGATATCATCGAGGAAGGGATTACCCTGACTGGTGGCGGCGCGCTGCTCCAGCGCCTTGATGAAGCGCTGTCCGAGGCGACGGGCCTGCCGGTCACGGTCGCGGACAATCCGCTGATCTGCGTGGCGATGGGCGCGGGCAGGGCACTGGAAGACCGCGCTTACGACGGCGTTTTGACGGTTTCCTGATCGGGAGCGGGTAACTCTTCCCATTCGTCATGCTGAAACAAGTTCAGCATGACGGTTTTGGTTGGGCTTTATCCCTCTCGCCCATAGGCAACCACGGTCTCCACCTCCGCCTTGTCGCCCAGCACCACGCCGACACGTTGGTGCAGCCCGGTCGGCTTCACGTCCATGATCCGCGCATAGCCGTTGCTGGCTGCGCCTCCGGCCTGCTCGACCAGGAAGGACATGGGGTTCGCCTCGTACATCAGCCGCAGCCGCGCCTTGTCGGCATGGCGATGATCCGCCGGATAGAGGAAAATCCCGCCGCGTTTCAGGATGCGATGCACGTCCGCCACCATCGAAGCGGTCCAGCGCATGTTGTAATCCTTGCCCAGCGGCCCCTCGGTCCCCTGAATCCGCTCCTCGACATAGCGGGCGATGCCCGGCGACCATTGCCGCCGCCGCGCCATGTTGATGGCGAATTCGGCATTGCCCTGCGGCATCTGCATTGGCCCGTCGGTCATCCGCCACGACCCGATTTCCCGGTCCAGCGTGAATTCATAGACCCCCGTGCCGATGGTCAGCACCAGCAGCGTCTGCGGCCCGTAGATCGCATAACCCGCCGCGACCTGTTGCGTGCCGGGCTGGAGGAAATCCTGCTCCGTCACTTCGCGGCCCGAACATTCCTCCGGCGCCTTCAGCACGGAGAAGATCGTACCGACGCTTAGGTCGACATCGATATTGCTCGACCCGTCGATCGGATCGAACAGCAGCAGATATTCGCCCTTGGGATAGCGATTGGGGATGCGATGGATCGTCTCCATCTCCTCCGAGGCCATGGCGGCCAGATGCCCGCCCCATTCATTGGCATCCAGCAACAGCTCGTTGGCGATCACGTCCAGCTTCTTCTGAACTTCGCCCTGCACATTCTCGCTGTCCAGGCTGCCCAGCACCTCGCCGAGCGCGCCCTTGGACACGCTATGGCAAATCGTCTTGCACGCGCGCGCGACGGTTTCGATCAGCAGGCGCAACTCGGATGGCAGGGCATTGGCCTGTCGCTGCTGCTCGATCAGGAAGCGGGTGAGGGTGATGGACATAGGCGGCTTACTCGCTCAAGAAATATGGCGAGCGGATGCGCGCCATGCATGGAATCGAGCTATGCCGTAGCGGTCGGACGGGCATTGGAAAAGCGCCAATTCATGAAGCGGACGTCATGAAATCGGCTTTGGGAGATGACCCGTTCACCCATCGGGACTGGCCGCGAAGCGCGGCCAGTCGCCGCGTCTGATTATAGCGCCCTGGCGGCGGTGATGATGATCTCCACCTTGTAATCAGGGCTGGCGAGCTTCGCTTCGCCGGTTGCGCGGGCAGGCGCCTCGGCGTCCGCTATCCAGCCATCCCAGACCGCGTTCATTTCGGCAAAATCATTCATGTCGGCAAGCCAGATCTGCGCCATCAGCATATGGTTCTTGCTGCTGCCGGTGCGCTCCAGCAGGGCGTCGATCTCGGCCAGCACAGCCTTGGTTTGGGCGGTCACGCTCTCCCCCGGCGCGCCGATCTGCCCGGCCAGATAGATGGTGTCGCCATGGATGACGGCCTCGCTCATGCGCGGGCCACGGTCGATGCGGGTGATGGTCATGCGGAACGCTCCTTTAGGTTATGAATAGCGGCTGATGGCGAGATCGGCGGTTTCGATGGCGGGCTTCCGCCCACCGATGATGTCCGCGATCACATGCCCCGACCCGCACGCCATGGTCCACCCCAATGTGCCATGGCCGCTATTGAGGAAGAGGTTCGGGATTTTCGTCGGCCCGATCACCGGGGTACTGTCCGGCGTCATTGGCCGCAGCCCGGACCAGAAGCTTGCGCGACCCAGATCGCCCGCACCCGGAAACAACGAACCCACCGAATATTCCAGCGTATCCCGCCGCGCCTTGGGCAGTCCCTTTGAATAGCCGGAAAGCTCCGCCATCCCGCCGACCCGGATGCGGTCGCCCAGCCGCGTGATCGCCACCTTGTAGCTTTCGTCGAGCAGCGTCGACACCGGCGCCCGCCCTTCCTCTACGATCGGCACGGTGATGGAATAGCCCTTCACCGGATAGACCGGCAGCCTGATCCCCAGCGGCGCCAGCAGCAGCGGCGAATAGCTGCCCATCGCCACCAGCCAGGCGTCGGCATAGACATGCCCCTTGTCGGTCTCGACATGGTTGACCTTGCCATCCTTCGTGGCGATCCGCCCGATGGTGCGTCCGTTGAGGAAGGTCACGCCCTTGGCTTTCGCCATGTCGGCAAGGGCGTTGGCGAACTTGAAGCAATCCCCCGTCTCGTCATTGGGCAAGCGCAAGCCCCCGGCCAGAGGCACGCCGCTGCCCGCCAGTCCCGGTTCCGCCGCGATGCAGCCTGCCGCGTCCAGCACTTCGAAGGGAACGCCGTCCGCCTTTAGCACCGCAATGTCCTTGGCGATGCCGTCGAGCTGTTTCTGCTCACGGAAGAGCTGCAACGTGCCCTGCGATCGCTCGTCATAGGCAATGCCCGTTTCCCGCCGCAGATCGATCAGCCGGTCGCGGCTAAACTCTGCCAGCCGCACCATCCGGCTCTTGTTGATGGCGTAGGAGCGCTCATTGCAGTTCCCCAGCATCGCCACCATCCAGCGCAGCATCGCCATGTCCATCTGCGGCCGCAAAATCAGCGGCGCATGTTTCATGAACAGCCAGCGCAGGGCCTTCATCGGTATGCCCGGCGCCGCCCAGGGCGAGGCATAGCCCGGCGAAATCTCCCCCGCATTGGCGAAGCTGGTTTCCAGCGCGGGGCCGTCCTGCCGGTCGATGACCGTCACTTCATGCCCCGCCTGCGCAAGATACCAGGCGGAGGCGACGCCGATCACGCCGCTGCCGAGAATGGCGACCTTCATGCTGTCATGCTCCGTCTGTGCTGGATCGCCGCCGTCCTTTGAATGTCGCGGCGATAGCGATGTCCGAGTTGGGTCAGGATTTCATAGGAAATGGTGCCGGCGTCGGCGGCGACCTGGTCCACTGTCTGATGGGGGCCGAGCAATTCCACTGGGGCGCCGGGATAGAGAAACATGTCCGGCACATCGGTCACGTCCAGCGTGATGCTGTCCATCGATACCCGCCCCACGATCGGCGCGCGATGGCCCGCGATGAAGGCGGAACCGCTGTTGCTGAGATGGCGCGGCCAGCCGTCGGCATAGCCGACCGCTATGGTCGCGATCTGCGTGGGCCGCTCGCAGCGGTGGGTCAGGCCATAGCCGACGCCCGCGCCCGTGGGGATGCTCCGTAACTGGATGATCCGCGCCTCCAGCGCGACCACCGGCCGCATGAGGTGGAGTCCTTCTTGCGGTGCCCCGCCATAAAGGGCGATCCCGGCACGGACGATGTCGAAATGCCTGCCTTTCAGGAAACTGCCGCCGCTATTGGCCAGCGAACGCGGCACGCCGGGGAAATGCTGGCTCAACGCCTCGAAATTCGCGCGTTGCGTGGCGTTGAAGGCGGCATCGGAATTATCCGCGCAAGCCAGATGACTCATCAGCAGCCGGAGGTCTATGCCCTCCAGCCGCTCAGGCTCTGCGGCGAGGATGGCGACCTCTTCGGGGGGCAGGCCGAGCCGCGACATGCCGCTGTCGACTTGCAACGCTGCGGGCAGGCTCTGCCCCCGTTCCTGCGCGAACATGGCCCAGCGCCCAAGTTGATCGAGCGAGTTCAGGACCGGAATCGCTCCGATGGCCGCGCAATCCCGCTCGGCGCCGGGTTGCAGGCCGTTGAGGATGAATAGCGAGATTTCCTCCCCAAGCGTGGGTTTGAGCGCCACCGCTTCGCTGAGATGCGCGACGAAGAAATGGCGGCATCCCGCATCCATCAATGTTTCGGCAACGATGTCCGCGCCCAGGCCATAGCCATCCGCCTTGACCACGCCAGCAACGGTTGCAGGCGCGACTTGCCGCTGAATGATCCGGTAATTTTCGGCCAACGCGTCCAGATCGATGCGAAGCACGGCCCCGGCAGTATCAACAGGCTGCATGACGCCCCCTTTCGGGAAGAGAGTATCGCGCCGCTTGATGAAAATGCTCTCAAATAACCGCAGGATCATCTAAGAAAGACGAATTATTGGACGATCCTTCATAGGAAAGGCAACAAATGGCAGAATCGCTCGACGCTGTGGACCGCTCGATCATCCGGCTGCTGCGGCTTAACGCCCGCCGCCCCAATTCGGAGATCGCGGCGGAAATCGGCCTGTCGCCTTCGGCCTGTCACCGGCGCATCCGGCTGCTGGAGGATGCGGGCGTCATCCGGGGTTATACGATCGTGACCGCGCCCATGGAAAAGGAAGGGCGAGCGGTCGACGTCCTGGTGCAGGTGACGCTCGACCGGCAGACGGAGGATTATCTTGCCCGTTTCGAACATGCCGTGCGTCAATGCCCGGAAATTCGGGAATGTTTCCTGATGACCGGAGGGGTCGATTATTGGCTGCGTGTCGAGACTGAAAGCGTGGCCGCCTATGAAGCGATCCACAGCGAAATCCTCTCCCGCATGCCCGGCGTCACCCGCATCAACAGCAGCATCGCCATGCGCGACGCGCTGCGTCCGCGCAAAGCGGGGCGGCGCTAAATCCGCTTCGCGATCGCGCCCGCCGCCCAGCCCATGCTGACAGCCAGCATCATCGCGACCAGCCCGTAGACGAATGGCCATTGCTCGGCCGCGACGGCCATGAAGCGCTCGAAACCGGACTTGCGGATGGTGATGTCGCGCACGGCCGCCGCCACCACGCGGCCGTCCTGCACCAGAAAAGTCTCGGCCGTATAATCGCCCACGATCACCCGCGCCGATAAGGGCAGACGCGCCCGGTAGAGCACGCCGTCGGTGATCTCCACCGTCCCCTGCTGCTCGACATAGAGGCCGGCCCGCTCGCGCAGATCGATCAGCCCCTTCTGGAATCGGTCCAATTCCGCACTGTCGTTGAGCGAGGATGGAGAAAGCTGGAGCTTGTCCACGCCCATTTCGTAGATCGCCGCCGTCCGTTCATCGACCACCTTGCCGATCGGCCGGGAGGAAGCGATGGCATAGAAGCTGGGAGCCGATCGGAAGCGCGCGCTGTCGGCGTTGACCCAGATGCCCGCGACCTTTTGTTTCTCGCGCATGGTGATCGACTGGTCCGGGCCTTTCAGCACGACCATGATGTCGGCGGGCTTTTTCGGCCGCCGCCCGTCGGGATAGACGATGGCCCCGAACAGCAGCAGGTCGGCGCCGGTGAAGCTGTACTGGATCTCGACGTCGCGCTGCGACACGTCCGGCACCAGCATCGGTTCGTCCGCAGCGCAAAGCAGCAGCAGGGCAGGGGGCAGGGCCAGAAGCGCGTACTGCTTCACCGGACCTCGACCGTGTAGATTTCGTCCGGCCGGAATCCCAGACCCAGCGCCATGCGCGCCGCCACCAGCAGCACGATGGCGGCTAGCAATATGCGCAGATATTCCGGACGGATCGTCATCGAAATGCGTGTTCCCACCTGCGCGCCTGTCACGCTGCCGATCAGCAGCAGCAGCGCCAGCACCAGATCGACCGCATGGGTCGTCATGGCGTGCATCATCGTCGTGGCCATGGTCACGAACAATATCTGGAACAGCGACGTGCCGACCACCGACTGGGTCGTCATGCCCAGTAGATACAGCATCGCCGGGACCAGGATAAAGCCGCCGCCCACGCCCAGCAACATGGTGAGGATGCCCGTCGCCATGCCCAGCAGCAACGGCGCCAGCGGCGAGATATAGAGGCCCGACCGGTAAAAGCGCCACCGCATCGGCATGGCGGCGACCAGCGGGTGATGCCGCCGTTTGCGCGCCTGGACCTTCCTGCCGGTCTTGAGCGCGATCAGCGCCTGGATGGATTCCTTCGCCATCAGCGACCCGATGCCGCCCAGCATCAGCACGTAGAGAATGCCGATCACCGTATCGATCTGACCGATGGCCTGAAGCAGCCGGAAGATTAGGACGCCAAGGCCAGCCCCCACCACACCGCCCGCGATCAGTACGCCGCCCATGCGGAAATCGACCGTGCCGCGCGACATATGCGTGAACACGCCCGACACGCTAGCCCCCGTCACCTGGCTCGCGGCGGAGGCTGCCGCGACGGTCGGCGGAATGCCGTAGAAGATCAGCAAAGGCGTGGTCAGGAACCCGCCGCCGACCCCGAACATGCCTGACAGCAGGCCCACCACGCCGCCCAGGGCAATGATGACCAGCGCATTCACCGACAGGTTGGCGATGGGCAGATAGAGATCCATGCGGTTCTTGGGTTAAGCCCAATATGCGGAGAGATAAAGGCGCTCGCGCTTAAAAATCCGCCCCGAGCGTCACGGCAAGGCCCGAAGCCGGTGCGGCCCGGCCAGCGATCCGCTCCCGCCATTCGATGCCGAGCCTGGCCGCCACGGGTTTGAGCGGCAGGCGGATCTGGAGCTCCGGTCCGATGTCCAGCCGTTCGACCTGCGGCTGCGCGCCGCCGGAGAGGCTGGCGCCAAGCCTCAAGGGTGAATGGCTGATCGGTGAGAGCAACGATATCTTGCCGTCGACGAAAAAGTCGTTCGATCGGAAACCGACCATGCCGCCCTGGGCATAGGCTTCGACCTCCAGCGAGGGAGCGACCCGCACTGGCCCGAAACCGCTCACCGCCATCACGGCATTGGCGTCGCGCCCGCCCTTGCCCAGCGCAATCCGCCGCTCAGCCGCGAAGCTGATCGGGATGGTGCGCGCCGGCTGCCAGGCCAGGCCCAGCGCGCCTTCGGGAGAGGCTGGATCGTTCAGAGCGGCACTGACCCGCGCATAAGCGGTCGCTCGGCTGGATGCGTGGGGGGAGAGGTCGAAATCGACGCGGACACCCGCTTGCGATCCGCCAAGCCGGCCTCCCGTAACGGCATCGGCCCGCGTGGCGCTGCCCTCGCGCCACAACAGCCAGGCGCTGCCGTGCCAGCGATCGACGCCTGCGGGATGAGAGGACGCCAGGGGCAAAGCGGGGGCGGGATTGATCGTCGGAGCGGCTTCCATGGCCTTGCTCGCCGCCCGCGTGGCGGGCGTTGCTTCCTCGGCAACGGGGATGAAGGCAGATATCATCCTCATCGTCCCGCCCGACCGGGGAGACGCCTGAAAAGTCATGAGTGGGGCGATGGGCGAAGGCTTCGGCCTTGATGTCGTGACGCTCCGCCAAGCCACCCGATCATCTTTTTCCGCCGAATCGGCCCCGTTTTTCGAATAGGCAGTGGAATGGAAAGCCCCGCCGCCGCTGCCCTCCATCGCGTCACTGAAGAGATAGGCTGCGGGACTGGCCAGGCGGATCGCGACCCAGCCAAGCATGACAAGGGTGAAGAAGCGGACTGGCCGCCCGCGCGCGGCATCGTTCATGCCGGGGACTCCAGATCGGGGAAGCGGTGCTGCGTCTTGTCCCACGTCAGCGGCTTGCCGATCAGCGATTGGAGATATTGGAAGATCGCGCGCCGGGCAGCCATCATCGCGATGATGTTGGCGATGAGGGTGCGCGGTATCGCTCCCAGCCCGAAGGTCCAGCCATAGCTCATCCCTGAGAAGATGGCGCGCATCATCATGCGCCAGATCATGAAGCCGAAATTGACCCACAGCAGCGCTTCGATCACGCGCGAGGGTCTGGGCGCATGGAAGGTGCTGAAGAGGCTTGCCGCCAGCAGCACGCCCCACAGCAGCAGCGCCAGATAGGCCGTGAACAGGACGAAGGCGGAAAGGGCGGCGCCGCGATCCCGCATGCGCATCCACCATTCGGCGGGTCCGCCCTGCCAGCCCATGCGGTCCCATCCGGCGAGCGAAATGCCGACCATCCAACGCGCCTTCTGCTTGACGGCATCCTTCAGATTGTCGGGAAAATATTCCTTGGTCGCGACAAGCTGCCCGTCGCTGTCGCGCATGCGGACGAACACGCCGCGTCCGCCCATATTGCTGATGCGCAGGCCGACCTCATAATCTTCGGTCAGCGATCCCGGATCAAACGGACCGCCATTGGCTGGATTCACCAGCCGCTCCAAAGTTTGCCGCTCGAATGCGCAGGCCACGCCTGCCGATGGCATGGAAGCGCCCATCGCTTCCCGCACCGTCAGAAACTTCCCATGACTTTCCGCGAATTCATCGCAATAATGATTGGCAATGGCTTTCGCCCACCAGCCGCCATAACCGGGCAGAGGCAGAACAGGCAGTTGGACGAGCTGAAACCTGTCCGTCATCACGTCGAACAGGCGGATTTCGTCGCGATGGACCACATCTTCCGCATCATGCAACGCGACCGCCTTGAAACGGACGCCTGTGCGCACTTCCTCCTGCAACATGGTGCGCCAGGCCACGTTCAGGCAATCCGCCTTGGTGGTCGGCCCGTTCCGTTCGTTGACGCACAGGATGAGCCGCTCTTCCCCGGCAGCCAGAGGCGCGATGGCATCCAATGTCGCCTGATCATTGGGATAGACGCCGACGAAGATGCGATAGTCGCAAGCCCCCCAATTGGCGAGCGCATTGCGCAGCATCGGCCCGATCACATCGGCTTCCCGCCAGGCGGGGATGAAAATGGCGATACGCCCCGGTTGCGAGGACGCGGGCAAGGTGGCGGTCGTCATGCGTTGATGGCGGGAATAGACGATCAGCCTGCGCCATAAGCGCCGGCTCAGGAAAACCAAGTCTATGATGAAATCATCGATGCCGCTTATCGTCAGTGCCACCACCGCGAAAAGCAGAATTTCATGATGAACCCCCGCCAGAAAGGCGAAGACACTTCCCCCCACGGATTGTGCTCCCACTATCCCCGGGGGGCGGCTATGGCAGCAAATAATTGATTCTCCAATAGATATTCGTTTCGTTATCGTAATATTTATAAATTTGATCTGTCCGCAACATTTCTTAAAGGATGGCGCCGGGGAGTATGTCGCCATGTTGAACCGTCCGCCCTCGGCGTTGCGTGATTTCTTGACCGGTGAAGCCGGCGGCGGTGTCCTGCTGATGCTGGCCGCAGCGATGGCTATGCTCTTCGCCAATCTGCCGGGAGCGGCTGGGAATTTCTATCATGTCCTGGTCCATGCCGAAATCGGTCCGGAATTGAAGTCCAGCCTTGGCCGCATGACCGTCCATTCATGGGTCAATGACGGATTGATGGCGATTTTCTTTCTGCTGGTCGGCCTGGAGATCAAGCGGGAGATGATCGACGGAGGCCTTTCGACCTGGGAACGCAGGCGATTGCCGTTCATAGCCGCGGCAGCCGGGATGGTTGTCCCGGCCTGTCTCTATCTCGTCTTCGTGGGTGGGCAGTCCCGGTTTTCCAGTGGCTGGGCCATTCCGGCGGCGACGGACATCGCTTTCGCCATGGGGGTTTTGGCGCTGCTCGGGCGGCGGGTGCCGGCCTCGCTCAAATTGATGCTGACGGCGATCGCGATCGTCGATGATATGGGCGCGGTCGCGATCATTGCATTGGTGTATACGCAGAGCATCGATCTTCCGGCTTTGGCGGGCGCCGCGGCAGCGCTTTTTCTGATGTTCGGGCTCAACCGTCTTGGGGTTCAGAAGCTCACGCCCTATCTGCTGGCTTTTGCGGCCCTATGGTATTTCACCTTGCTGTCGGGCGTGCATGCAACGGTGTCCGGCGTGCTGACGGCGATGTTCATTCCGATCAAGCCGACCCCCGGTGCGCCCGATGCCGCCGACAGCCCCCTGCATCGGCTCGAACATGCCGTGCATCCCTGGAGCGCCTATCTGATCGTGCCGCTTTTCGGCTTCGTGAATGCGGGCGTGTCGCTTGACGGGGCGGCGTTCGCTGCATTGCTCACGCCCTTGCCGCTGGGCGTGGCCGCCGGTCTGTTCCTGGGGAAGCAGATCGGCATTTTCGGTGGGATCTGGGCCGCTGATCGCTGGCGGCTTGCGGAACGGCCTGCCGGCGCGAGCTGGGTGCAGGTTTACGGCATGGCGCTTCTTTGCGGTATCGGCTTTACCATGAGCCTCTTCATCGGCACCTTGGCATTCTCCGGCTCTCCCGCGCTTGTCGAGCAGGCGAAGATCGGCATTCTCGCCGGTTCGCTGCTGTCCGCCGTCGCGGGTTATCTTATTTTGCGAAGCGCAAAGCACTTTTGAAAGACGGGATTATCCGCTAGACTGCTCCGCTCATGCGTTGGATGGAATCGCATGGCCATCGGCCCGATGCTATCTTGCGCGTGCCGTAGAGCGACTCGCACTCGATGCGAACCCCAACCAATCTCTTTAAGCGATCAGGTAGGAGGGTGAAATATGAATGGGAAGATGGATGTCAACTATCTGCTGCACAGACAGCAAGTTGCACTGATCCGCGCGCAAATGAGCCGGTCGGCCAAAGGCCGGGAAGCCTATGAAGGCCTCGCGCGCGGCTATACCGATCAGATAGATGCCTACAGGCGCGAAAATGAAAGGCTGGTCGATCTGGCGCATTAGCGCGTTGGCGATCACCGCCGCTCGATCAGGCGTTGGATCGATAGGCGGTGCCTTTCGTCGTCGCTGCATTCCTTTTCCAGTACCGTCTTGATCCGCTCCAATTCCGCTTCCGTCAGATGCTCGATACCGATGAACTCGTTCCGCGCCGTCGATAGGGCGCGGATCAGTTCGTCCATCTTCGCCTGAATGGCGGAGCCGTCGCGATTTTGCGCATTCTGGATCAGGAAAACCATCAGAAATGTGACGATTGTCGTGCCGGTGTTGATGATGAGCTGCCAGGTGTCGGAATAATGGAAGATCGGCCCGGTCACGATCCATCCCAGGATCACCAACATCGCCAGGATGAAGGCGGCGGGCTGGCCCGACCAGCTAGCGATTTTATGCGCAAAAGCTGTAAAAATCCTGTCCATCTCTATTTTCTCCGCAGGCGCGGCCCTATTTAGCCTCTGTTCAGCCCATGCTTGCCATGAAGGACCGATGACGACCATCCCTCTCCGTTCGCTGGCCTGCGGGCTCGGCGCTTCGCTCCTTCTTGCCTCCTGCGCGACGGTGTCGCCCGAATCGCGCCTGCGCGTCGGGCTGATAGATGCGGGAGTATCGCCCTCCATGGCCGGTTGCATGGCTGAACGGATGGTGGACCGCCTGAGCTTGACGCAGCTTCGCAGGCTCCAGTCGCTGGCCTCGCTTCGCAAGTCTCACATGGGCGACATGACGGTCGACCGCTTCCTCTACAAAGTCCGCGCGCTGGAGGACCCGGAGATTTTCGCCGTGACCAGCAAGGCGGCGCTCATCTGCGCCATCGACCGCTGATTTTGCAATAAATCGGCGCATCGCTTCGCAAAGGTTTTGCAATTTTGCAAAGTCGTTTTGCGAAATCTGCTGGCGTTGCCCGTTTGCCTGTGCTTAGCCGCTGGACATCAAGTTTCAGCGGAAAGGACGGGCGAGCCCCATGAACATCCACGAATATCAGGCGAAGGAATTGCTGGCGAAATATGGCGCGCCGATCGCCGCCGGCTACGCCGCCTTCTCCGTCGAAGAAGCCGTCGACGCCGCCAAGAAGCTGCCTGGGCCGCTCTATGTCGTGAAGTCGCAGATCCACGCCGGTGGCCGCGGCAAGGGCAAGTTCAAGGAATTGGCTCCCGAAGCCAAGGGCGGCGTCCGCCTGGCCTTCAACCTGGACGAAGTGAAGGCCCACGCCACCGACATGCTCGGCAACACGCTGGTCACCATCCAGACCGGCGAAGCGGGCAAGCAGGTCAACCGCCTCTATGTCACTGACGGCGCCGACATTGCGAAGGAATTCTACCTCGCTCTGCTGGTCGACCGCGCCAGCAGCCGGATCGCGTTCGTCGTGTCGACCGAAGGCGGCATGGACATTGAGGAAGTCGCTCATTCGACTCCCGAAAAGATTCACAGCTTCTCGGTCGATCCCGCGACCGGTTTTCAGCCGCACCATGGCCGTTCGGTCGCCGCTGCGCTGGGCCTGACCGGCGATCAGGCGAAGCAGGCCGCCAAGGTCGCCTCGTCGCTTTACGCCGCTTTCCTCGACACTGATGCCGAGCAGATCGAAGTCAATCCGCTGGCGCTGACCGAGCAGGGCAATCTGCTGGTGCTCGACGCCAAGGTCGGCTTCGACGGCAACGCCATGTTCCGCCACAAGGACATCGCCACACTGCGCGACCTGACGGAAGAAGATGCGGCGGAAGTCGAAGCTTCGGAATATGACCTCGCCTACATCAAGCTCGACGGCAATATCGGCTGCATGGTGAACGGCGCCGGTCTCGCCATGGCGACGATGGACATCATCAAGCTGAATGGCGAATTCCCCGCCAACTTCCTGGACGTCGGTGGCGGCGCTTCCAAGGAGAAGGTGACCGCGGCCTTCAAGATCATCCTGAAGGATCCGGCGGTGAAGGGCATTCTCGTCAATATCTTCGGTGGCATCATGAAGTGCGACATCATTGCCGATGGCATCGTCGCCGCCGCCAAGGAAGTGAATCTGTCGGTTCCGCTGGTCGTCCGCCTGGAAGGCACGAACGTCCAGCAGGGCAAGGACATTCTCGCGGCTTCGGGCCTGGCCATCGTCCCGGCGGACGATCTGGGCGACGCAGCCAAGAAGATCGTGGCGGAAGTGAGGAAGGCAGCCTGACGCAGCTTTTCGCCTGAACAAGACACCAAAGGGTGCGGGTGGTCCGGAAACGGGCTGCCCGCGCCCGCGTTCGCATTTGCGGGCTTGGCGTGAATGAAGGAAGGATGTTGGAAATGAAGATCCTTGTGCCCGTGAAACGGGTGATAGATTATAATGTGAAGCCGCGTGTGAAGGCCGATGGGACGGGCGTTGATCTGGCGAACGTCAAGATGTCGATGAACCCGTTCGATGAAATCGCGGTCGAGGAAGCCATTCGCCTGAAGGAAAAGGGCGTTGCGACCGAGATCATCGCGGTGTCGATCGGCGTTGCCAAGGCGCAGGAAACGCTGCGCACGGCGCTGGCGATGGGCGCGGACCGGGCGATCCTGATCCAGACCGATGATGAAGTCGAACCGCTGGGCGTGGCCAAGCTGCTCGCCAAGGTGCAGGAAGAGGAAGGCGCTGGCCTGATCATCCTGGGCAAGCAGGCGATCGATGACGACAGCAACCAGACCGGCCAGATGCTGGCGGCGCTGCTCGGTCTGCCGCAGGGCACTTTCGCCAGCAAGATCGAGGTCGAGGGTGACAAGGTCAGTGTGACTCGCGAAGTCGATGGCGGCCTGGAGACGGTGAAGCTCAACGTCCCGGCGATCGTCACCACCGACCTGCGTTTGAACGAGCCGCGCTATGCCTCGCTGCCCAACATCATGAAGGCGAAGTCCAAGCCGCTCGCGAACAAAACGCCCGCCGACTATGGCGTGGATATCTCGCCGCGTCTGGAGACGCTCAAGGTTGCCGAACCGCCCAAGCGTTCGGCTGGCGTGAAGGTGGCCGATGTCGATGAACTGGTCGCGAAGCTCAAGGCTCTGGGAGTTGCCGCATGAAAACGCTTGTGTGGGTTGAACATGAGGGCGGCGCCGTCAAGGACGCGACCCTTTCCGCCGTCACCGCCGCTGGCAAGCTGGGTGAAGTGCATCTGCTGGTCGCTGGCGCCGGCGTCGGCGGCGTGGCCGAGGAAGCCGCGAAGATCGCGGGAGTGGGCAAGGTCCATGTTGCGGATGACGCCGCTTTCGGCCATGCGCTGCCCGAGAATGTCGCGCCGCTGATCGTCGAGCTGATGGGCCACCATGACGCCTTCGTCGCGCCCGCCACCAGCAACGGCAAGAATATCGCGCCCCGCGTTGCCGCCCTGCTCGACGTGATGCAGATCAGCGACATTCTTTCGGTCGAGAGCGAAGACAGCTTCACCCGTCCGATCTATGCCGGCAACGCGATCGCGACCGTCAAGTCGAAGGACGCCAAGAAGGTCATCACCGTGCGCGGTACGGCCTTCGAGAAGGCGGCCCGTGAAGGCGGTTCGGGTGCGGTGGAAGCCGTGTCCTCGACCGGGGACAAGGGGATTTCCTCCTTCGTCGGCGCGGAGATCGCCAAGTTGGAGCGTCCGGAACTGACCTCGGCCAAGATCATCGTGTCGGGCGGCCGTGCGCTCAAGGATGGCGAGACGTTCGAGGCGACGATCTTCCCGCTGGCGGACAAGCTGGGCGCGGCGGTCGGTGCGAGCCGCGCCGCTGTCGACGCAGGCTATGTGCCGAACGACTATCAGGTCGGGCAGACCGGCAAGATCGTGGCTCCCGAGGTGTACATCGCCGTTGGTATCTCGGGCGCGATCCAGCATCTGGCGGGGATGAAGGACTCGAAGACCATCATCGCCATCAACAAGGATGAGGATGCCCCGATCTTCCAGGTGGCCGACATCGGCCTGGTGGGGGATCTCTTCAAGATCGTCCCCGAACTGGTCGAAAAGCTCTGAAAATCATTGCCCCATAATAGGGTTTGAAGAGGGCGCGGGCTTTGAGTCCGCGCCCTTTTTGGTGCCCGCCTTATTCGCAGCGGACGTCGCTCTTGTCGATAGCTCGCCCCGCCAGCGCGCCGCCAGCGCCGCCCAGGATCGTGCCCAGCGTCTTGGAACCGCCCGGAGCGATGATGTTGCCCAATACGCCGCCCGCTATGGCGCCGACGATGGTGCCGGTGGTGCCGTCGTCGCGCTTACAATAATAGCGGCCGTCATTGTCGCGATAGATATAGTCATTGTCACCGATCGGGCGGCCGCTGGTGCGCTGGCCATAGGTGGGACGGTCGTAGCCATAACGGTTGCCGTCGCCATCGGAAACGCAGGCCGTCAAGGGCAGTGCAAGCAGCGCGGCTGCCAATAGGGGGGTGCGCATGGTTTTTCTCTCCTCATTTTATCCCTGCTTTGGGATTAACCCGCCTGAGAACCAGAAGTTGCGCAAAATAGTCCGCCCGCCGCGGCCACCCGAAAGGGGGAAGGGCAACCGGGCGGGCAGGGAAGCCAGCGGCGAGGGGGTGTTTGGCCGCTGGGAAATCATTTTGGCTGGCGTCAGGACACCAATGGCGCGCTGCGCGCGCTATGGGTCGCAGGGGACGCGAGGTTCGTGTTGGCGTCCAGGGAGGTTTCGCCTTCGCGGCGCTTGTCGAGGTCGGTCCTGGCCTGGTTGTAGCGGGCCACGAGGTCGTCCTTGAACTCGGTCAGCTTGCCTTCGTCATAGAGTTTCTTGCCGACATAGCCGGCGATCGCGCCGAAGATCAGGGTGCGGATCATGGGATAGTCTCCTTGTTCCGGGTGGATTTGCAAGGATAACATAGCCCGTAAGGATCGGTTCCGGAGCCGTGCGGCAGAGCGAGCGGGGCGGTCGATGCAAGGAGCAGGGCGCGCAGGCGGCGTTGGTCGGATGGGATAAGGCGAGGAGCGGCGCGTTCAGATCGCGGCTGCGGCAGCCTCGCGGCGGGCGCGGCTGCGGTCGACGAATTCCTGCCGCTGCGCCATGATGATGAAGGCGGCTTCCGAACGGAGGCAGCGTTGACGAACATTGTCCAGAGTGGTGGCGTCGGCTTCGCTCCGGGCCTGACTGGCGAGGGCGCGGAAATCGGGATTGGCCATGAGACGCTCCTTGGAAAAGGGGCGGGCGCCATGCGAAACGGCGCCCGTCCTGTCAGCAGCGCATTATTCTGCGTGCTGGATATTCACCGCCGCCATCTTGCCGCGCTTGTCCTGCTCCAGATCATAGGAGACGCGGTCCTTTTCGCGCAGCGTGGCGAGGCCAGCGCGCTCGACGGCGGAGATGTGGACGAAGGCGTCCGGGCTGCCGTCATCGGGGGCGATGAAGCCATAGCCCTTGTCGGCGTTGAAGAATTTGACGGTTCCGACGATGCTCATTTGGGTAGTTTCCTTCTTTCACGCGGCGCGTCCAACGTGGACGGGCCGGTTGCTAGAGGGGCAGGGAAAGAAGGAGTTTGGTGCCGCAAAGCGCCGAAGACCGTCGATTTGCGACTGTAGCATCGGCGTATGTAAGCGCTTTGGGGCGAAATAGCAAATTTGGCCCAAAGCAAAGCCGCGCCGGGCAGCCATCATCCCGCGTCTTCCAGCGCGGCAAAGCCGAAAAAGACGTCGCGGGCGCGGGTGGCGGCATCCTCATAGGGGCGGCGCTGCTGCGCATCCCACGCGGCCAGCGTTTCTTCCTCCTGGGGGCTCAGGTCGCGTTCATAGGCGTCGATGTCGTAGATGTCGTCGCTTTCATTGCCGTCGAAACCGGGCGGCGCGGGATAATCGGTGCGCCAGCTTTCCCGATATTCGTCCCACCATATGCCGCGCAGCCGGGCGGCGGCCTCCTCCGGCGGGAGGGTCGCCCGTTCGACGGGCGATGCTGCCGAAATTGGGCGAAGTTCACACCGTTCATCGAGGGGGTCGGCTTTGCCGCGTTCGCTGAGGGCCATCCGCGCCGCGACGAACAGCGCGGCGGACGCGCCTGGGGAGAGAGCGGTGGCGGCCTGTTCGATGGCGGGCGTATCGGGCATGGCGGAGTCGAGCGGCTCGGCCTCGTCTGTTTCGCGGGGCTGCGGTTCCGCGCCGGAGGGCGCCGCCGCCTCATCCGGGCAGATCAGGTCGAGATAGGCGGCGAAATCCTGCGCCACCACGCGGGCGAGCGCGGCGTCGCTGCCGTCGGGCGGATTGTCCGCCATGCGATCCAGCCGCGCAAGCATCGACATGGCGAGCCGGTTGTCGTGGCGGTGGCGGGTGATTTCGTTGGCTTCTGCGTCCTTGCGGATCACTTCCTCGTTGCCGGTGAGGGCGCGGGCGAGCAGATCATCGGCAAGGCGCGCGCGAGCGATGAGGATGGCCGCGTCCCAGCCGAGGCGAAAGGCCGCGCCGTCGCGGCGGATGCGCAGGGCATAGGCCGAGCGCGGGCTGATCTGCGCGGCGTCGCAGGCCGTGCGGATGATGCCGGTGGCGGCGAGGGTTTCGAGGAAGTGGCGCTGGCGAGCGGGGCTCCAGCCGTCGGCGCGGATTTGCTGCGCAGGCGCGGGGAGAGGAGGGAATTGGCAGGTCATGGCAAGGCTCCTTTTTATGGGAGGGTTTGCCGGGAGGGTAATATGGGGGAGGGGTTGTAGGACAGAACAAAATGGGAACGCAGGACGGGGCGGCTTACCAGTTGCCTCCGGCGTCCTTGATGGCTTTGAGCAGCGCTTTTTTGCTGGCCGTGCGGCGGGTGCCGCTGTTGCGGGGCAAGTCGGCGTCGGTGATGCCGAGTTCGGCGCGGCGGCGTGCGAGATTGGCCGCAAAGCTCTTGAAGGCAATGCGGCGGCCGGGCCAGTTTTCGGGCTTGTCAGTTGCGGACATCGTGTGCTCCGAAATCACCGCCGGTTTCATGGCGGACGCGGCGTTCAAGATAGTCCCTGTTGGCGTTCGGGTGAAGGCGAAGATCAGGTCAGGTAACTTTCGTTTGGTTCCTCTTTAAACCCTATGAGCCGGTACGAGGACTTTTGACTCCGACCATATGAGTTTGCGGGTAAGTCAGCTGAACATACGCCTTGTTACTGTGTCGTAGGGCTACTCGAGCTGCTCCTAAATCAGCGAAAAACAAACCTTCCCGTAAAGGGTCCTGATTCTCCTTAATCTCTGCGTCATATTTCAAAACGTGATCATATGAATTAACTATATCTCGTTCTATATTTCCAATATTTGTGTAATTATTTACTGTAAGTTCTTTTACAAATATAGATATCTTTTCGGAATCTACGGTTTTTCTATCTGGAAAAATGCGTCGTAACATCGAAAAAACCGTATCGAAATTTATCGGTTGGTCTTCGGACTCTGTAGGAGACGCCGTGTCAGACTGCTCTTTTGAAATCTGTCTTGAAGAATACAGTTGTTCATATTGGACATCGGCAACATAAAAAAGACCGCTCAACGCATTAAGCCCCTTCTTTAGATGATCTGGAATATCCCACTCAGCTTTATAGTCCAAATAATGTGAGATCGCTGCCCAAGCGTGCATACAAAGCGTCCTCACCTGAATTTCAAATCGCATTCCCCGGATTGCGTCATAACGTGGACCAGAGTAAGCCTTCTTCATTTCGCAAATAAAATGGATAGACATATATCCGAAGCTGTCTGTGCTTGAGTCGACCTTGTCATCAAAGCTTATAACATCAAATTCCGACGATATGATTTCGCAAACGTTGGGTAGGTCTGATTTGAAAAGACATACGATTCGTAAACCGACCGCATCTAAGATTTCGTCGATGCTCTCATGTCCGCCGGAAGATATTTTGTTTCTTAATGAATCGTATGTTTTGATCCGATGCTCTACGGCATGAATTTTGATACCGGACTTGCCCAATGCGTGAGATATGATGAAGTTCGCTTCGTCTTTTAAAGCGGAAAACGCGGGGAGATATCGATTGTAAGCTTCCAGAATGTGATTTTCAGAAATATGCTTGTTCTTGCTGGCCTTTCTCTGCGTTCCCACTCGATGTACCCCTAAAGTCAAGTGCTCGATTCCGATGATTCCTTAACTGTTGGATCACTCCGCCGCCACCGCCTCTAATCCCAACAATGGCGCGAGATAGCGCCCGGTAAAGCTTCGGGCGTTCTTCGCGACCTTTTCCGGGGTGCCTTCGGCCACGACTTCGCCGCCCTTGACGCCGCCTTCCGGGCCCATGTCGATGATCCAGTCGGCGGTCTTGATGACATCCAGATTATGCTCGATCACGATCACGCTGTTGCCCTGTTCGACCAGTGCGTGGAGGACTTCGAGCAGTTTGCGGACGTCCTCGAAGTGGAGGCCGGTGGTGGGTTCGTCCAAGATATAGAGCGTGTTGCCGGTGGCGCGGCGGGAGAGTTCCTTGGCGAGTTTGACGCGTTGGGCTTCGCCGCCGGACAGGGTGGTGGCCTGTTGGCCGACCTTGACATAGCCGAGGCCCACTTCGGCCAGCATCGCCATCTTGTCGCGGATGGGGGGGACGGCCTTGAAGAATTCCACCGCGTCCTCGACCGTCATGTCGAGTACGTCGGCGATGCTGTGGCCCTTGAACTTCACCTCCAGCGTCTCGCGATTGTAGCGGGCGCCGTGGCAGACGTCGCAGGTGACGTACACATCGGGGAGGAAGTGCATCTCGATCTTGATGAGGCCGTCGCCGGTGCAGGCTTCGCAGCGGCCGCCCTTGACGTTGAAGGAGAAACGGCCGGGCTTGTAGCCGCGGGCTTGGCTCTCCGGGAGGCCCGCGAACCAGTCGCGGATGTTGGTGAAGGCGCCGGTATAGGTCGCCGGGTTGGAGCGCGGGGTGCGGCCGATGGGCGACTGGTCGATGTCGATCACCTTGTCGCAATGTTCGAGGCCGGTGATCTTGTCATGCGGCCCCGCGACGATGCGGGCGCCGTTGAGGGCGCGGGCCGAGGCGGCGTAGAGGGTGTCGATGGTGAAGCTGGACTTGCCCGAGCCCGATACGCCGGTGATGCAGGTGAAGGTGCCGAGCGGGATGCTGGCGGTGACGCCTTGCAGATTGTTGGCGCGGGCGTTGTGGACGGTGAGTTTCTTGCCGGTGCCCTTGCGGCGCCTGGTCGGGACTTCGATGCGGCGGGTGCCGTTGAGATAATCGGCGGTCAGACTGTCGCGGTGGGCGAGCAGTTCGTGGAGGCTGCCCTGGGCCACGATTTCGCCGCCGTGGACGCCTGCGCCCGGCCCCATGTCGACGATATAGTCGGCGGTGCGGATCGCATCCTCGTCATGCTCTACGACGATGACGGTGTTGCCGAGGTCGCGCAGGCGCTTGAGGGTGATGAGCAGGCGGTCATTGTCGCGCTGGTGCAGGCCTATGGAGGGTTCGTCGAGGACGTAGAGGACGCCCGACAGGCCGCTGCCGATCTGGGAGGCGAGGCGGATGCGCTGGGACTCGCCGCCGGACAGGGTGCCGCTGGTGCGGTCGAGGTTGAGGTAATCCAGGCCGACATTGTTGAGGAAGCCGAGGCGCTCCACGATTTCCTTGAGGATGGCCTTGGCGATCTGGTTCTGCTGATCGTTGAGGTGGGTGGGGAGGGTCTGGAAGAAGCGCAGGGCGTCGACCACGGAGCGGCGGGTGGACAGGGAGATGTCTTCCCCGGCGATCTTGACGGCGCGGGCTTCGGGTTTGAGGCGGGCGCCGTCGCATGTCTCGCAGGGCATGGCGGTCTGATATTTGCTCAGTTCCTCGCGCATCCAGGCGGATTCGGTCTGGAGCAGGCGGCGGTTCAAGTTGCCGATTACGCCTTCGAAGGGTTTCTTGACCTCATAGCTTTTCTTGCCGTCGACGAAGCGCAGGGTGACGGGTTTGCCTGCGGTGCCGTGGAGGATGATGATTTTCACCTCTGCGGGGAGATCTTGCCATGGGGTTTCGAGGGAGAAGCCGAATTCTTTGGCGAGGCTGCCCAGGACTTGCATATAATAGGGGCTGGGCGGGTTGGACTTGGCCCAGGGGACGATGGCGCCTTTTTTCAAGGACAGGGCTTCGTTGGGGACGACCAGTTCGGGGTCGAATAACTGCCGTTCGCCAAGACCGTCGCAGGCGGGGCAGGCGCCTTGCGGGGCGTTGAAGGAGAAGAGGCGGGGCTCGATCTCCGATATGGTGAAGCCGCTCACCGGGCAGGCGAATTTCTCGCTGAAGACGATGCGGTTGGCGGGGATTTCGGCGTTTTTCATTTTGCCGGCGGTTGCGCTTTGCCCACCCCCGGCCCCTCCCGCCTGCGGGAGGGGAGAGGTGAGGTCGGCTACGGTGCCGTCGGCCAGGTCGACATAGGCCAGGCCATCCGCCAGTTTCAGGGCTTGTTCGAAGCTGTCCGCGAGGCGGGTGGACATGTCGTCAGTGACGGCGAGGCGGTCGACCACGACTTCGATGTCATGCTTATATTTCTTGTCGAGGGCGGGGGCGTCCTCGATCGCGTAGAGTTCGCCGTCGATGCGGACGCGGGTGAAGCCTGCCTTTTGCCACTCCGCCAGTTCCTTGCGATATTCGCCTTTGCGGCCGCGCACCACGGGGGCGAGGAGGTAGAAGCGGGTGCCCTCGGGGAGCTGCATCACACGGTCGACCATCTGGCTGACCGTCTGGGCGCTGATGGGGAGGCCCGTCGCGGGCGAATAGGGGATGCCGACGCGCGCCCAGAGGAGGCGCATATAGTCGTAGATTTCCGTGACCGTCGCCACCGTCGAGCGGGGGTTGCGGCTGGTGGTCTTCTGCTCGATGGAGATGGCGGGGGAGAGCCCCTCAATATGCTCGACATCGGGCTTCTGCATCATCTCCAGAAACTGGCGGGCATAGGCGGAGAGGGACTCCACATAGCGGCGCTGACCCTCGGCATAGATGGTGTCGAAGGCGAGCGAGGATTTGCCCGAGCCGGAGAGGCCCGTGATCACGATCAGGCTGTCGCGGGGGAGGTCGACGTCGACGCCCTTGAGGTTGTGCTCGCGCGCGCCGCGCACGGAAATAGTGGTGAGACTCATGGGCGTGTTGTTCCAGATTTGTTCTTTGAGGGCAAGGCCCGGTCGGGCGCAAGATAGGGTCTGCGCGGTGAAAGGAAAAGGCGGCGGCTTTTCTCCGGCGGGTGGCTGGGTTAGGGCTGGGGGATGAGCGGGATTTCGGTTCGGATGCGGTGTGGGGCGCTGGTCGCTGCGGTGGCGCTGGCGGCCTGTGGCGGGGGCGTCAAATACCGGCCGGTGAGCGACCTGCCGGTGCGCGTGGGGAAGCCTTATAATGTGCGGGGCGTGACCTATGTGCCTGCCGCCGATCCGAGTTACGACTATCTGGGCTATGCGAGCTGGTACGGGCATGAGTCCGGCAGCCAGACGGCCAATGGCGAACGCTTCGTCCCCAAGGCGGTGACGGCGGCGCATGCGACCTTGCCCCTGCCGAGCTATGTCGAGGTGACGTCGCTGGAGACGGGGCGGACCATATTGGTGCGGGTGAACGATCGCGGACCCTTTGCCGGGCGGGGGCGGATCATCGACCTGTCGCGGGGCGCGGCGGAGCAACTCGGGATCAGGGCCACCGGGCACGCGCCGGTCCGGGTGCGGGTGGTGGAGCCGCCGGAGAAGGACCGCAGGAAGCTGCGCGAGGGGAAGGAGGCGCCCGAGCGGCCGACGGTCGACGACCGGGCATTGGCCAATTTGCGGGCGCAGCTTGACGCGCAGGGACGCTGATGTCGTTCGTGGAAGTCTGTCGTCGGTTCATCCCCGGTGGATGCTGCCGGGCGGGACGGGTCGACGGATCATCGAATGGGAAAAACGGTCGTTCGGCACTGGCGCTATGATGATGATCGACACAGCGATGACCCGGTACGGATCGGCCGGTGCGAGGTCGTCTCGCTGGTAACAGTTTGAAAGAGATCCCGGAGAGCCCGACAGCTTCCTGGATGCACCCCCGGCCTTTCCCTTGCGCCGGGGGTGTTTTTTTGTGCGCGCCGCTTGCTGAACATTTGTAATTTTACGTTACGGAAAGCTTGTTTTTTTGGTGTAAAATTGTCGTTCGTCCAAGCCAGACTGCATTTGGTCGACAAGGGCGTCGTTGGCAGACCGGGCTAGGTGCCGGTCGAAAGCGAAAAGCGGTGCATTGGCAATCATCCTAAACAGGCTGGGCGAAGACAGAGACGATGAACTGTTCGAGGCCTTTCTCTTCTCTTCGCTTGAGGCCCGCCCCGAATTTCGCGCGAGCGGGCCGGTAAAAGCATAGCGTTGAGGAGACATTGCCATGACCGCCATCAAGTTCGCCGCCGCCCTTGCCACCATAGCCGCCCTGGGCGTCGCCGGCACCGCGTCCGCCATCGAATTCGAGTCCAACGGGAAGAGCGTCGAGGTCAGCTATCATGATCTGGACCTGTCGAAGAAGAGCGACCAGCGCATCCTGAACGTCCGGATCAAGCGCGCCGCCGCAAAGGTCTGCCCGACCAGCGACGCCACCGCCGCGATCGCGAAGTGCCAGCAGGTCGCCGCCGCGCATGTCCGCAATTCGGTGGAACTGGCGGTCGCCAAGGCGCAGAGCGGCGAGCGTTTTGCCGATATGGGCAAGGAAAAGCCGGTCGGCGCCGGGAACTGAATTTCCTGGATTGGTTTTGGAAAAAAGGCCCGGTTTCCCGGGCCTTTTTTCTTGGGAAAAGAAATGCGAAGTCACCGCCCCGCCATGGCCCGGGCGTTGGCGAGATAGGTGCGGCCGATGCGAATTTCCGTATCGTCGGCCAGACAGGCGGACCAGACGCCGCTGCCGTCGTGGCGCAGCCGGGCGATATGGTCGCGGCGCACGATATGCGACCGGTGCAGGCGGACGAATTGCTGCGGGTCGAGCCGGTTTTCCAGCGAACTGATCGTCTGGTGCAGGAGATAGCTGTTCTGGCCCACATGCAGCCGCATATAGTCGCGCTCCGCCTCGATCCGGTCGATCTGGACGGCGCCGATGCGGACCAGTTCGGAGCGGTGCGGAACCCAGAATTCCTCGGCCCATTCCGGCTCGTCCTCCGCGCTGGTCGCGGGGGAGGGTGCGGCGCGGTTGCCCAGCGCTTGCTCGACCCGGTCGATCGCGCGGGACAGGCGTTCATGGGCGACCGGCTTTAACAGATAGTCCACGGCGGCGAGGTCGAAGGCTTCCACCGCAAAGCCCTCGAACGCGGTGACGAAGATCACCGCCGGGCAGATGCCCATGCGGGAGGTGGCTCGCGCCACGCCGATGCCGTCGAGCAGCGGCATGGCGATGTCGAGCATCACCAGATCCGGCTCCAGCCCCTCGATCAGGCGCAGCGCGGCCTCGCCGTCGCTGGCGGTGCCGACCAGGGCGATGCGCGGCTCGCGGGCGCACAGCATCTGGAGGCGTTCGACCGCCAAAGGTTCATCGTCGACGATCAGCGTCCTGATGGTCATTCAGATACTCCGGCGGATGATGGGGAGGGTGAGGTCTACGACAAAGCCGCCGCCGGGGCGCGGGCCATAGTCGATCCGGCCCTGTGCGCCGAAGCGGGCGGTCAGGCGGTCGCGCACATTGGCGAGGCCGATGCCGCTGCCCGCATCGGCTTCGCTCGGCGGCTTGTCGCCATTGTCGGTGACGCTGAGGTGGAGCATGCCGTCCTCTTCTCGCGCGGCGATGGTGATGGTGACGGGGCTGGACGTGCGCGACACGCCATATTTGATCGCATTTTCGACCAGAGGCTGGAGGATCAGGCCGGGCACGCAGGCGGTGAGAAGCCCGTCCGGAACCTGGATACTGGTGGAGAGGCGATCCGGAAAACGCACCGCCTCGATATCCAGATAGAGTTTCTGGAGATGCACTTCCTCCTCCAAGGACACATCCTCCAGCGGGTCGCCGGTCAGGCTGGTGCGGTAGAAATTGGAGAGGGAGAGGATCATCTGTTCCGCCTCGTCGCGCCGGTCCTTCATGACGAGGGAGGAGAGCGAGTTCAGCGTGTTGAACAGGAAATGCGGGTTCACCTGATAGCGCAGGGAGCGCAGTTCGGCCTGTTGCGCGGCCTGTTCCAGCCGGACGGCGCGGCGTTCGGTGCGGTGGGCTTCGCTGGCGTAGGAAAGGGCGAGATACAGACCGGCCCAGGCGGCGAGGAAGAAATAGCGGCTGATCGCGTCTTCCACGATCTGCATCAGGGCGAAACCCTGTTCGCTGGCATATTTCTGATAGTCGGGATCGGGGAAGAGGGATGCCGGATCGTAGATGTTGAAGACGTAGAAATTGGCCGCCGCGGTAGCCAGCGCGAAGGGCGCGGCCAGGGTGAAGGCGGCGATGATGCGCGTCGTCAGCGGCTGGCGGTCGAAGCGGCGCAGGCAGAGATAGAGAACCCAGGTGACGACGATGCCGATCACCGTCACCACGGCGCGGCGGGCGGCCATGGCCCCCTGCGCCTCGAACCCCATGACCGAAGCGCGCAGCGTCACCAGCACCGCGTAGAAGAACCAGAAACCCAGTATCGAATAAAGTGCGGCCGTCGGCGGCACGCCCGGCTCGCCGTCTTCATTTTTTATGATCATGAGGAAAAGTCTAGGCCAAGGCGCGCATGCTGTCGCCCCTTGGCGGCGAAGCTGGTCGAAGGGTTCCATGCGTTGGTCGATCAAGGAGAGTGGGGTCGATCAAGGAGAGCGGGGGCGATGAGCGGAACCGCTTGTCGATGCCGCCCGTTGATCCGGAGAGGCGCCGCTTGCGCCGATAAGGAGAGAGTGATGAGCGACAAGACGGATATTCGTCCCAACAGCCGCGAGGAAGCGGGCGACACGCGCCCGACCGATGCGCAGGACCATGCCGTGACCCAGGAAGAAAAGCTGGACGAGGGTTTGAAGGACAGCATGGATGCGTCCGATCCGCCCTCCGCCACCGCGCCGGGCGATCATGGCGATCCGGTGCCGTCTTCGGGCTTTCCTGAGGGCAAGGATAGGAAGGACGAGCGATAGACGGCCAGTCATGGACGGCCAGTCATAGACGGGTTGCGAAATCGTGATATGATCGGTTGGGAAGGCGGCGGCGACGCTGCTTTTCGCAGGTGAGAGGAGCTACTTCATATGCCGACTTCCGCCACTCCCGCGATCGAACGCATTGCCCGCGTGCTGGCCGGGCGCCAGCTCAGCCTGAATGGCGGGGGCAGCGATCCGCATGCGGCGAGCGCAGTCGATGCCAGTTGGCACAATCATGTCGACGATGCCTATGCGATCCTGCACACGCTGCGCGAACCCGATGCGCAAATGGCGCAAGCGGGCGACGTGGCGGTGTGGCGCAGCATGATCGGCGCGGTGCTGGAGCGCAGGGCCGGCTGATCCGGGCCGATCAGGCAAGCAGCGCATTGGCCTGGGGGGGCCGCCATGTCATAATGGCGGCATGAGTGGGCCGGCGCTGAAGATCAAGATACAGATTTATTGTGGCGGGGAGATCGCCATGGGTCCGGGCAAGGCCGACCTGCTGGACGCCATCGCCAGCGAGGGGTCGATCTCCGCTGCCGGGCGCAAGTTGCGGATGAGCTATCGGCGGTGCTGGATGCTGGTGGACGTGATGAACCGGTGCTGGGCCATGCCGCTGGTCGCGACATCGAGCGAGGGGGCGCGGCTGACCGATTATGGCGCCGGGATATTGGCGCGCTATCGGGCGATGCAGGCGGCAGCGATGGGCGTGGCGGATGCGGCGCACTGGCCCGATCTGGCGGCGGAAGTGCGGCTGGAGCCGCTGCCGGTGCAGGGGTGAGCGGGGAATAATGTCTTTGATGGAGTGATGCTGCCTGTGCCTGCGCGGGACCATGCGGCGCCGTTCGCTATATACGAATATATATAGCGAATCATTTGCGATCCCTATAGGAGCCTCCCCCATCATAGAGGGGGCATCATGAAATTCGGTTCGCAGGGGGTTTTGGCGGCTGTTCTGGCTTCGGTGGCGTTTTCGGCGGTCGCGTCGGCGCAGACGCCCGAGGCCGAGGGGGTGGCGGATGTCGTCATCGTCACTGCGAGGCTGCGGGAGGAAGACCCGCAGCAGGTTCCCGCTTCGCTGAGCGTCGTTGGCGGCGAGGATTTGACGCGGACCTATACGGTCAACACCAACCAGTTGAGCCAGTTGGTGCCCGCGCTCAACTATAGCTCGGCCAATCCGCGCAATACCGCCTTCACGATCCGCGGCCTGGGGTCGAGCGTGGTGGCGGTGAGTCAGGCCAATGACGGGCTGGAGCCCGGCGTGGGCTTGTATGTCGACGGGGTCTATCATGCGCGGCCTGCCACGGCGGCGTTCGACTTTGCCGATGTCGAGCGGATCGAGGTGCTGCGCGGGCCGCAAGGCACTTTGTTCGGGAAGAACAGCGTGGCCGGCGCGATCAGCATCGTCACGAAGAAGCCGGGCTTCGATTTCGGGGCGGAGGCGGAGCTTTCCTATGGCAGCCGCGATTTCGTGCAGGCCAAGGCGGCGGTGACGGGGCCGGTTGCGGGCGAGAGCCTTGCTTTCCGGCTGTCGGGGTCGGTAACGCGGCAGGATGGCTATATCTGGAACGTGGCGCGGGGCGAGCGTCAGAATAATATCCGCAATGACGCCATTCGCGGGCAGTTGCTGTTCCAGCCTTCGCCGGACTTTTCGCTGCGGTTGATCGGGGATTGGGCGAATTTTCGGAATGATTGCTGCGCGCAGGTTTTCGTGCGGGTGGCGCCGACCTTGAAGCCTGCCGCGCAGCGCTATGCTTCGCTGGCGGCCAATGCGCCGGGTGGGCCTTATGTGCCGCCGAGTTTCAATCCCTATGACCGGGTGACGAGTAATGACGCGCCTTTGGGCGTGGATACCGATGAGGGCGGAGTGTCCGCGACCGCCGACTGGAAGCTGGGTGGGACGACGCTGACCTCGATCAGCGCATGGCGCTTCTGGAACTGGGATGCGGCGAACGATCGCGACTATACCGGGCTGCACATCCAGACGACGCAGCATATTCCCTCGCGGCAGGACCAGTTCAGCCAGGAGTTGCGGATTGGGTCCAATGTGCCGGGGCCGCTCGAATATGTGGCGGGGCTCTATTATTTCCACCAGAAGATCACGGGGCGGCCGATCAGCATTTATGGGCCGCAGGCGACTTATTGGCTGCTGCCAGCGAGTGCGACGCGGACGTCGGCGCTGCTCGATGGTTATCAGACCGACGGGCGGACCGATTTCCGCAGCGAAAGCTACGGCATTTTCGGGGAAGTGACCTGGCGGCCGGTGGAGCGGTTCGCGGTGACGGGTGGGTTGCGCTATACCTATGAGGAGAAGGACGGCGTCTATGACGTGCGGACCTTTGGCGGGGTGGCGCCGACGGCGGCATTGCAGGCGGACCAGCAATCCATCCTGCGGGCGCAATCCTATACCGCGCATGATGGCGATGGCAGCGCGTCGGGACGGGTGAATGTCGCCTATGATCTGATGGAGGGGATCATGGGCTATGTCAGCTTCGCCAAGGGGCAGAAGTCGGGCGGGATCAACATGTCGGGTCTGCCGGTCAATGCCTCCAACCAGGCAGTGCTGACCACCGCCGTCGTCCGGCCGGAGACGAACACCACCTGGGAGGCGGGGTTCAAGACGCGGCTGTTCGATGATGCGCTGACCTTCAATATCGACGCCTATCATATCGACGTGACGGATTTTCAGGCGAATGTGGTCGACAGTTCGGCCACGGTGGCGTTGCGCAGCTATCTGGCCAACATTCCCAAGGTGAGGGTGAAGGGCATCGAGTTCGACGCGGCGGCGGGAATCGGATCACGGCTGGTGCTGCGGGCTTCGGGCGCTTATTCGGACGGGAAATATGCGAGCTATCCCAAGGGGCCTTGTCCCATCGAGCGGACCGGCACGGGTACGGCGCAGTGCGACCTGTCGGGGCAGGGGCTGCCGGGGCTGCCGAAATGGGTCGGATCGGCGGGTGGCGAATATCATGTGCCGCTGGCGATCGGAGCGCGGGAGGGCGAGTTGTTCCTGCGCGGAGATGCGGTGACCCGGACCCGGCTTTTGGGGGATGCCACCGGATCGGCCTATACCGTCATCAAGGGCTATACGCTGGTCAACGGCAGCATCGGTTATCGGTCGCCGCGATG